>CAKTZI010000015.1 GCA_934635385.1 uncultured Kiritimatiellota bacterium
CCCCCCAACCCCCCCCCCCCCCAAAAATTACAAGCCGTCTTCTTCGACTGCTCACGCGCGAATGTCATCATCTGATTGGCCTCCTGTTAGGTTGAGTGGATGTGATTCGTCCTTGACGCAGGGAATTATATCATAAAATCCACGCGCCGACACAAAAGACATATCCACTTTTTTCTGGACTCAGAAGACCGCCTCCAGGACGCGGGCGACGCCGTCGTCGTCGTTCGACCGCGTGACGAGCTTCGCGACGCGCTTCACCTCCGGTACGGCGTTCGCCATCGCGACGCCAAGTCCCGCCGCCTCCACCATCGTGAAGTCGTTCATCCCGTCCCCGAACGCCGCGCAGTTCGCAAGCGTGAAGCCGAGGTGGTCGGCGAACCGCGCAAGCGCGCGCCCCTTGTGTGCCGCCGCGCTGTTGATCTCCAGGTTGTTCCGCGTCGAGGACGTGATCTTGACGGCCGGGAACGCCGCCGTCACCTCGCGCGCAATCGCCGCAAGCTCGGCCTGCGCGGCCGCTTCGTCGTCGCGGCGCGCGAAGAGCATCACCTTCTGCACGTCGCCGTCCGCCGCCGTCGCGCGCAGGTGCGCCTTCAGCTCGGGCACGGGCTTGCGGAATTCGCGGATCATCCGCAGGTAGTGGTCGTCCGTCGCGTAGGCGGCCGCCTTCTCCTGCAGCGCGGCGGTCATCCAGCCCCAGTTCTGCCGATAGCAGTCGTAGACGACGTCATGCCGGTCGAGAATCTCCAGGATCGCGACCGCCGCATCGAGCGGAATCTCCTCGCGGACGATCGCCGTGTCGGTCGCGCGGTCGTAGACCTGCGCGCCGTTGATCGTGATTGCGTAGCGCACGAACGGCAAATCGCGCACGGCGGGCGGCATCATGCCGAAGAACCGTCCCGTCGTCGGCACGATGAGCGCGCCCGTCTCCGCCGCGTGCGCGAGGGCCGCGCGACTGCGGTCCGAGAGCCGCTTCTGCGAATCGAGCAGCGTGCCGTCGAGATCAAGCGCGACAATTGAGATCGGCTCAGCCAAGGGCGCTCCGAATCGTCGCGGCGTCCGTCACGCCGATGAACTCGGCGACCTTCGCGCCGTCCCAGTAGCAGAAGAGCGCGGGGATGGACATGATGCCGAACTGCGCCGCGAGTTCCGGCGCCTCGTCGACGTTGACCTTCACGACCTTCAGCTCCGGCATCTGCGGCAGAAGCTCGCGCTCGATCTTCTGCCCCATCATCTGGCACGGGCCGCACCACGTCGCCCAGAAATCGACGAGCACCTTGCCCGCCTTGACCGCCTCGTCCAGCTCCGCTTTCGTCTTGATGTCCATAACGAACCTCCTTGTGACTATCGTTTGGGTGAAACCGACTGACCTTCCTTCGAGTCCTTGACGAGCCAGCCCGCCGCCGCGATCTCGTCGCGCAGCCGGTCGGACGCGGCCCAGTCCTTCGCCTTGCGCGCCGCCGCCCGCTGATCCAGGAGCGCCTGCACCGCCGCCGGAACCTCGACCGCCTTTTTCTCGTTCTCGAAGAAGATGACGCCCAGCACCTCGTCCATGCGCTTGAAGACGGCGAGAAGTCGAGAGGTTGAGAAGTTGAGAGGTTGTGAGGTTGAGAGTGCCGCGTTCGTCTGGCGGACAAGCTCGAACAGCGCGGCGAACGCCTTCGGGAGGTTCAGGTCGTCGTTCACCGCCGCCGTGAAGTCGTCAAGGCACTTCTGTGCAAAGTCGGGAGCGGAAGTGAGCGTTTGCGCACTCGCCACAGTACAAGCCACGCCCCCTTCCACCGTTCTCAACTTCTCAACCCCTCTCAACTTCTCAACCTTCTCCACGCACGCGTCGATGCGCGCGAGCGACTTGCGCGCGTCGTCCAGCGCGGAGAACGCGAAGTTGAGGCCGCTGCGGTAGTGCGCGTTGATGAGCACGTAGCGGATCTCGCGGCCCGTGTAGCCCTTCTCGAGCAGGTCGCGCAGCGTGAAGAAGTTGCCGAGCGACTTGGACATCTTCTCGCCGTTCACGCGCAGGTGCGCGCAGTGCATCCACGTCTTCACGAACGGCTTGCCCGTCGCGGCCTCGGCCTGGGCGATCTCGTTCTCGTGGTGCGGGAAGAGGTTGTCGATGCCGCCCGTGTGAAGGTCGAACGTCGGCCCAAGGTACTTCATCGACATCGCCGAGCACTCGATGTGCCAGCCGGGGCGTCCGCGCCCCCACGGCGAGTCCCAGCCCACGGGGCCGTCGGACGGCTCCCACGCCTTCCAGAGCGCGAAGTCGCCGACGTTCTCCTTGTCGTACTCGTCGGCCGCGCAGCGGAGGCCCGTGCGCTGGTTGTCGAAGTCGATGTGCGCGAGCTTGCCGTAGCCGGGGAACTCGCGCACCTTGAAGTAGACGGACTTGTCGTCGCTCTGGTAGGCGACGCCCTTCGCCATCAGCTTCTCGACGAGCGCGATCATTTCCGGGATGTGGTCCGTCGCCGCCGGGTAGACCTCGGCCGGCTGGACGTTGAGCTTCTTCAGGTCGGCGAAGAACGCGTCCTTGTAGGTCTTCGTGTAGTCCGTGAGGGCGACGCCCGCCGCGTTCGCGCCCCGGATCGTCTTGTCGTCGACGTCCGTGAGGTTCATCACCTGCTTCACCTTCATCCCGTTGAACTGGATGACGCGGCGCAGGACGTCCTCGAACGTGTAGGCGCGGAAGTTCCCGATGTGGGCGAAATTGTAGACGGTCGGTCCGCACGTGTAGAGGCGGATCGTGTTGTCGGCGAGCGGTTTAAGCGGCTCGACGCGGCGCGTGAGTGAGTTAAAGACGTTCATTGCCGCGTATTATACCAAAATCCGCCCCGCACGGACGGCGCACGACAAAAGCGAGCCGCAGACCCACGTCCGCAGCTCGCTTTCCTAGGTACGAATGAAGACCGGTTTACTTGGCCTCTTCGATGATCGTGACGACCTTGCCGTCCTTGATGAACTTCACCTTGCCGTCCTTGAGGGCGAAGAGCGTGAAGTCGCGGCCCTGGCCGACGTTCTTGCCGGGGTGGATCTTCGTGCCGCGCTGGCGGACGATGATCGAGCCGGTCTTGAGGAACTGGCCGTCGTAGGCCTTGACGCCGAGGTACTGCGGATTGGAGTCGCGACCGTTGCGGGCAGATGCGGAAGTAGCCATTTTCTGATTTCCTTTCTGCTTAGGCGATGGACTTGACCGTGGCGACCGTCAGCTGCTGGCGGTGACCGACGAGGCGGCGGCTGCCTTTGCGGCGCTTCGCCTTGAAGTTGAGGACTTTCTTGCCCTTGATGACGCCGGCGACCGAGAGGACGACCTTCGCGCCTTCGACATAGGGCGTTCCAACCTTGAGGGTCGTGCCGTCGGAGACCGCGAGAACGGTCGTGAGCTCGGCATCCTGACCCGCTTCGACCGCGATCTTTTCAATCTCGATCTTGTCGCCGACCTTGACAAGCGTCTGCTTGCCGCCGGTTTCGAGTACTGCGTATGCTTCCATTTTTCTTTCCTTGTGCTTTCGCCGCCGAAGCCTCATGCCTCAGCGGGCTTCGCCTTCCTTGTGGCTTCACCACGAAAGGCGAAAGTCTGTGTAGTATATCAAATCGACGCCGAAACTGTCAATTGCGAACCCCGAACGCGGCAGAACAGAAAGTCGCATCCGGGGCGTCGGTTCAGAAGGTGTAGGACAGCGAGGCCGCCAGCATGTGCGAATACGAGTTGCGCGTCCCGAAGGCGTGGCGGACGCCGTTGACGGTGATGTCACGCTCGCCCGAATCCATCTTGACCAGGTTGTAGCCGAGGTCCAGGCGCAGCGAACGCCAGATGTAGTAGCCCGCGCCGAGGCCGACGATGTTGCGATGCCCGCCCGGCAGCATCGTCGTGCCGCGTTCGGAGGACGACGGATCCATGTCGTAGACATAGCCGCAGCGCAGCGAAAGGTCTTTCGTGACGTCGTATTCGAGACCGACCGAGAAGCGCCAGACGTCATCCCATTCGAGCGGCAGGTCGAACGAGCTCCGCCCGCCGGTCGGCGTGCGCGCCGGGATCTTGAAGCTGATCGTGTCCACGCTCGACCACTGCGTCCAGGTCGTCGCGAAGCCCGCGTGCCACTTCTCGTTCGGCGAGTCCCAGTTGAGGCCGGCCGTAAGGGACTGCGGCAGCGTGAGACGCGCGCTCGCGTCGCTGTGCGTGTCGGCGGGATACGCCCCCGGCACCGACTGGTAGGGGAAGCCCATGACCGTGCCGCCGATGTCGAAGTCGCCCTTGATGTTGTGCTTGATCTGCGAACGGTAGACGACGCCGAGGTTCAGGCGGCCGAAGTCCGGGCTCTCGAACAGCCGGAACGTCGTGCCGAAGTTGTAGCCCATCGAGATGTCGTCGCCGTCCAGCTCGCTCATCAGGTCGTAGCCCGTCGCCCCGTGATGCGGACGCTTCTTGTTGTTGAAGGTGATGTAGCTCATCTTGAGGCCCGCCGCGACCGACCACCAGTCCGTGATCCTGTAGGCGAGGTTCGGGTTGAGCGTGAACTGCATCAGCGTCGTCTCGACCGTGTCGCCCGCGAGCGTCCAGTCCGTCCCGTACTTCGTGCCGAGGCCGTTCTCGCAGTAGGTGCCGAGGCCGAAGTGGAGGTCGCCCCACACGGGCGTCGTCACGTAGAAGCTCGGAATGCAGAAGATGCCGGGATTCATGTTCCGCTCGCTGTGCCGATCAACGGTCACGTCCGAATAGAGCCACACCATCGTCCCGCCGACCATGACCGACACATTCGTCATTTCTGTCATGTTTGCCGGGTTGTAGTAGACGGCCGAGGCGTCTTTCGTCGAGCCGACGAGTGTGCCGCCGAGCGCATTGCCTCGCGCAGATGCCTCATAAAGGCCAAAACCAGCCGAATAAGCCGCACCAATCGAAAGAGCCGCAGACAGGCCCAGAAGCAGTTTCTTCATATTTGACACTTTCTTTGTTTTTGTCAGTGGCGCGTATTATAGCATAAGTTCGCCCGTCCCCGCAACCGCACCGCCCAGCAGTTCCATGAGACGCGCCTCGTCGATGACTTCCGTCCTAAGCGCGCGCGCCTTCTCCGTCTTCGTCGCGCCGACGTTCGCGCCGGCGACGAGATAGCGCGTCTTCGACGTGACCGCGCTCTGCACGATGCCGCCCGCCGCCTCGATGAGCGCCGCGAATTCGCCGCGCGGACGCGACAGCGAGCCGGTCAGGACGCACCCCGCGCCCGCAAGCGGCCCGTCCGTCCGCACGGCCGCCGGGCGCTCGGAGACGGGATCGATGCCAAGCGCGGCCATCCGCGCGGCAAAGGCGCGACCGTAGTCGCTCGCGAAGAAGCCGAGAACGGCCCGCGCCGCCTCGACCTTGATCTTCAGGATCTTCCGCTCCTTCCCCTTCAGCGCGTCGTTCGCCAGCACGTCCTTCAGCACGGGCGAGTCGGCGAGGTCGGAGAACTTCGCGTGCGCGGCGGCAATGTCCTTCGCGACCGTCACGCCGACGTTCGGGATGCCGATCGCGAAGAGCCAACGATGGAGCGGCTGCGTCTTCGCCGCGTCGATGGCCTTCAGCATGCTCTGCCCGTTCTTGCCGAACTTGCGGACGGGCTTGAGGTCGAAGAGCGTTCCCTGTGCGCCCTCAGCGGCCGACGGCGGCGTCTCGTCCGCCAAATCGAGGTTGACAACCGCGTCTTCCGTGAGGTCAAAGAGGTCGAGGACGTCTTTCACGAGCCCTTTCGCCACCAGCGCGTCCGCGACCTTCTCGCCGAGCGCCTTGATGTCGAGCGCGTTCCGGCTCGCAAAGTGCTCCAGCCGGCGGCAGAGCTGGGCGGGACACGCCGGATTCACGCAGCGCACCGCGACCTCGCCCGGCTCGCGCACGACCGCGCCGCCGCAGACGGGACACGCCGTCGGCATCGTGAAGACCCGTTCCGCGCCCGTGCGCTTTTCGACGATGACGGAATCGACCGCCGGAATGACGTCCCCCGCCTTCACGAGCCAGACGTGGTCGCCGATGCGGATGTCCTGCCGCGCGATCTGGTCGGCGTTGTGCAGCGTCGCGCGCGCGATCGTCGAGCCCGCCAGTTCCGTCGGACGCAGCTCCGCGACCGGCGTCAGGATGCCCGTCCGCCCCACCTGCACGGTAATCGACTCGACGACGGTCTCCGCGCGCTCAGGCGCGTACTTGTAGGCGCGCGCCCAGCGCGGGCCGTGCGCCGTCGCGCCGAGCGGTCCGTAGAGCCCGCGCTCGTCGATCTTGACGACCGCGCCGTCGATCTCGAAGCGAAACGTGTGGCGTTTCGCCTGAAGCTCGTCAATCGCGGCAAAGACCTCGTCCAGCGTCCGGCAGCGGCGCGACCACGGCGCGACGGGGAAGCCCCACGCCCTGAATGCGGCGATCATGTCCGAATGGGACGCGAAGCCGTCGCAGCCGACGCCGCCCGCGTTGTAGATGACGACGTCGAGCGGACGCGACGCCGTGACCTTCGGATCGAGCTGCTTCAGCGAGCCCGCGCAGGCGTTACGGGGGTTCGCGAACTCCTCCTGTCCCGCCTCGGCCTGACGGCGGTTCAGCTCGACGAAGCCCTCGCGCGTCATGTACGCCTCGCCGCGCACTTCCAGCTCGCGCGGCGCGTCCGGCGGCAGCACCTGCGGAATCGTGCGGATCGTCCGCGCGTTCGCCGTGATGTCGTCCCCGACCGTGCCGTTGCCGCGCGTCGCCGCGCAGACGAGCCGTCCGTCCGCATAACGCAGCGCGAGCGACACGCCATCGATCTTCGGCTCGACGACGTAGGTGAAGCCCTCAACCGTCTTGCGAATGAAGGAATCGAACTCGACAAGCTCCGACTTCGCGTGCGTCTTGTCGAGCGACTGCATCGGCGGATGGTGCGTGACCTTCGCGAACCCTTCTGACACGCCGCCGGCGACGGTACGCACGGGCGAGGCCGCGTCCCGGAACTCCGGGTTCTCGTCTTCGAGCCGCAACAGCTCCGCCTCCCACAGGTCATAGTCGCGGTCGCCGACCGTCGGCTGGTGGAGGTCGTAGTAGTCGTGGTTCGCCTTTTCGATGAGCCGGCGCAGCTCGTCGATCCGCGCCTTGATTTCCGTCTTCGTCATTCGCTCGCCCTCTTGTAGCGGATCGTCTTCGGACGCGGCGCCGGCGACTCGCCCCGCGCGCCGCCGACGGACGCGGCAGACGCGCCTTTCGGCTTCCTGTCCGTCACGAACGACTCGGCATGGCGCTTCGTCACGAGCACGGGGCGCGTGTAGCCCGCCTTGCGGAGATGCGCCATCAGCAGGCGCGCCGGACGGAGGTCGCGCACGCCCGGATCCAGCAGGATGTGGATGACGCGGTCGTGCGGCACGTCGTAGTCCGCCAGAATCGCCGGCACCTGGGCGGGCGCCACGTAGCGGTCGCCGAAAAGGAAGCCCTGCGTCGAGACGCGCACCGCCGGATTCTGCGCGTCCAGTTCCAGCGTCCGCTGCGTCGCGCAGCCGCACGTCAGCAGACACATGTAGAGAACCGTGCCGGCGACGATGGACGCGAGCGGATTGCGCTTCCAGAGCTGCAGGCCGATCGTGAGCGCGCCCGCGAGATACGGATACGCCGTCTTCCACGCAAGCCCCGAATACGAATAGACGACGAGGCAGGCGATGATGACGGGCGAAATCAGGTTGCCGAACCGCTCGACCCACGGCGGCAGTTCGCGGTCGCGTCCGGCGAACAGGAGGAACGGCAGCGCGCGCAGGCCGAAGTTGACCGCGAAGCCCACCGCGACGATGCCGAGCATGTAGAGGATTTCGTCTTTCATTTCTTCACCATCCCCCGAACCTGATCCGTCAGGATCACGATGAACAGCGCCGCCATCGAGAACTCCATGCCGTTCGTGTAGCGGCGGATGACCGCCGGGTCGACCAGGTGGCCGAGGACGCACACGACGACCGCGCCGGCCGTGAGCCCGCCGATCCAGTACGTGTGGTTCAGCACCGACAGCACCGTGCAGTAGCGCAGGTTCTTCGCCGGGTCGCGGTACGCGCACGCCGCCTCCAGCGCGTAGTTCTCGTCCGCCAGCATGAGAATGAGATACGCCTTGCGGAAGAGCGGCACGTCCTTCCACCGCTTCAGCAGCGTGAAGCCGTAGAAGGCGTAGCGGAAGTTGACGGCGAGCGTCATGAGCGCGAAGGACGCGAGCGAGACGCGCGCGGCGATCTCCGGCACACCGGCGATGGACATCGTGCCCGTCACCCAGAGGGCGGCGGACAGGAACGCCCAGAGCGGCGACAGGATAACGTCGCCCTTCGCCGCGAGCAGGACGCCCGCGACGAACCCCATCGTCGAGTAGCCCATCAGCACGGGCAGCGAGTCGATGAACGCCCGGCGCAGGATCGCGCGGCGCTCGCGCGGCGGAATGGCGGCTGTCTCAGGCATGGCGCGCCAAGAGGAGCTTTTCGACGCGCGCGGCGTCTTCGGGCGTGTCCACGCCGACGCCCTCGTCGTCCGTCCGCACGACCGCAATCTTCGCGCCCATCCAGAGCGCGCGCAGCTGCTCCAGCTTCTCCGTCCTCTCCAGTTCGCACGGCGGCTCGGCGATGTACCTCTTCAGGAACGCGCCGCGATAGGCGTAGATGCCGAGGTGGCGGACGTAGAGGGAGGTTTGGGAGGTTTGGAAGGTTGAGGTGGTTTGGAAGGTTGGGGCGTGGTCGCGGTCGCAGGGGATCGGGGCGCGCGAGAAGTAGAGCGCTCCGTCGTCGCGGTCGAGGACGACCTTCACGACCGTCTTCGCCGCGAAGTCCGCCGCGTTCCGGATCGGCGTGACGGCCGTCGCCATCGACCAGCGCGGATCGTCCTTCAGCTTCGTCGCGAGCCGCTCGATGAGCGCCGGGTCGATGAGCGGTTCGTCGCCCTGGACGTTGACGAGGATGTCGTCGTCCGCAAAGTCGCGCCCCAGGAAGTTCCGCGCGGCGCAGGCGATGCGGTCCGTGCCGCTCGGCAGGTCGCTCGGCGTCATCACGGCCGTGCCGCCGTGCTGTTCGACGGCCTTCACGATGCGCTCGTCGTCCGTCGCGACCAGCACCTCGTCGAGGCCCTTCGCCTGCTTCACCGCCGCGACGACCCACGTGACGAGCGGCTGGCCCGCGAGAAGCGCGAGCGGCTTGCCGGGAAATCGGCTCGACCCGAACCGGCTGGGAATGATTCCGTATGTCTTCATGATGGGACGTATTATAGCATATCCGCGCCGCGCGCACGGACGTTCGCCGGCGCACGGTAGACGGCCTTCAGCAGTGCCGCGCACTTTCCGCAATGCGTGCAGTCGTTCGCCGTCGGGCATTCGCGCACGGCCGACCAGAGCGGCGCGGCGGCGGCGAACGCCTTGTTGTCGACGGTTCCGGGCAGCGTCGGCCGCGCGTCCATCAGGTCGGCGAGGTTGCCGTCGTAGGCGCGCGTCGCATAGGCCGCGACGATCTTCTCGGGAAACGCGTGCCGCCGCGTCGCGAGCTTGATGACGTCGACGTGCGGCTCGTACAGCGGCAGGTCTTCGGGACGAATCCACGTCGCGCGCAGGAAATCCTCCGCATGGCCCTTTGCGTAATGCCGAAGGCAGAGCATCGGCGTGAAGCCGAACCGCTCGCCGACGATGCCCTGCGCGATGCGGTCGTGCCCGTGCAGGTTGTCGTGAAACTGCTGGTACGGGCACTGGCGCAGGCACCCGGAGTTCGCCTGGAGGCCGATCGTCTTGCCGTGGGCGTGCGCCCAGTCGGACATCCCCTTGAGCCACGCCGTCTCTCGGTGCCGCTCGCGCGACGCATAGAACGAGTCGAAGAGAGGCAGGATCGGCTCGAAGCCGACGGAGCCGTGGACGCGCTGGTTGACGCTGATGCGGATCTTCACGGACGGGAACCGCTGACGCAGCACGGTCGCGATGAACGGCGAGGTCGTCGTCACCGTCTCGGGGAAGAGCCCTTCCGCGTCCATCTCGCGCAGGGTGCGATCGACGAAGTCCGCCAGGTCGGGCGAAATCGCCAAGTCGCCGTAGCAGTTGCAGTTGAAGAGCGTGTCGAGCTCGATCCCGTGCGCCCGCGCCCACGTGAGGTCGGACAGGAGACGCGCGCGCACCTCCGGAGTGAAATCGGGGGCCTCGCGGCACGAGAGGACGCCCGGCCACGCGAAGAAGACCTCCCGGATGCGCGGCAGATGCGCCGCGCAGACGCCCGTGAAGTCGCCGTTGAAGAAGTATCCGACTGCGAGATTTTTGCGTTCCATGTCAAATCGATGCCGCGACGGAACAGGCCCGGCCATGTGTGCCCTTCACGACGCCGCGATTGAAGAAGAAGAGTTCCTTCGGGTCGTAGCCGGGCTTGTTGTGGATGTCGACGTGGGTCGCGAAGTCCGGCGCCTCGCGCCGATCCGTCCACCACTCGTAGCCGCACCAGCTTCCCGGCTTCGCGAGGAGGAGTAGCGCATCGTCCGTCGCGCGCAGCAGGCCGTCGCCCGGCACGTCGTAGCCGCCCGTCGCGAGCAGGGCCTTCGCCGCCTGTTCGCGCGCCGAACCGTAGACGAGGCAGAACTCGTGGTCGCAGAGCGCGAATGCCGTCGACTGGTAGAAGTCGGGATAGGAGCGGCCGCCGACCGTCCGCGTCCTGAACAGCCCCTCGCGGCGCAGCGTCACGTTCGGCTGGACGGGCGCGTCCGTGACGTCCGAGATCTCGTAGTCGCCCGACACCTTCAGGTCGCAGCCGCGCCGCTGGCAGATGTCCGCGAGACGCTCGAGCTGGCGGCGGAACTCCCGCAGCGCGGCTTTCGCCGCCGGCGAGTCGGGGCCGCACTTCTGCGCGGCGTAATCGAGCGTCGGCAGGTAGAGGTACGCCTCGTCCACGTCCTGCACGTTCGTCATCTCCTCGAAATAGGAGATGCACGTCCGCCCAACCTTCGGCGAGGCGAGCGGCCCCCAGTAGCGCCAGAGCGGGAACGCCCCGCAGAGCTTGCGCAGGACGTCCGCCAGCCCCGTCGGCTGCGTGTAGCAGCTCATGACCATGCCGCCGCCGTGCTTGTGGATCGGCGCGGGGGAGAGGATGAGGTCGAGGTTTTCGCCGAGCGACTGCTGGAAGAAGAACATCCCGAACCTCTCGCCCGCCGCACGGCGGTCGGCCCAGACGCGCCGCCCCTTCACGAGCCGCGCGCTCTGCTCCCAGAAGAGGGGCTTCCGCAGCGTCTCCGACCAATAGCCGTTCGAGACCATGCCGTGCGCAGTGGGCGAAAGGCCCGTCCGCAGCGTCGCCTGCGCGACGCACGTGACGGCTGGGAAGACGCTCGGCTGCGGCGCGAACTTCAGGCCCGCAATCTCGGTCAGCCCGTTGCGTTCCAGAAGATTCCAGCCAAGCCCGGCGGCGAGAACGTTGAGCCGCTTCATCGACAAGCCCTGTCAAGGATAAGACGTTTCATGCGCCATAGTATATCAAAATTGCCCCTTCGCGTTTTAACGCCCTGTCCGCGCGAGGCGCCAGAGGAAGAGCGGGTTGCCGACGACGTAGCGCCGGAACAGGCGCACAGGCTCCTGATAGAGCCGGAACAGCCATTCGACGCCGAGCCGCCGCATCCACGCCGGGGCGCGCGGGATGCGGCCCGAAACGAAGTCGAAGAGTCCGCCGACCGCCACGGCCGCCCGGCACGCGAGCGCGTCGCGGTGGGCGGCGATCCACTTCTCCTGAAGCGGCACGCCCTTGGCAACAAAGAGGAGGGCGGGCCGCGCGGCGTTGATCTGCGCCACAACCGCCGCGTCGTCCCCGTAGCCGTCGCAGAAGCCCGCGATCCGCGCACACGGATAATCCCGCCGCACGTGCGCGACGACCTGCTCGACGACCGGCGGACGCGCCCCGTAGAAGAAAAGCGAGAAGCCCTCCCGCTCCGCCGCCGCGCAGATGAGCGGAAAGAGATCCGTGCCGTTCACGTTCTCCGGCACGGGGAACCCCAGCCGCCGCCCCGCCATCCGCACGCCCGTGCCGTCCGGCCAGACGCACGTCGCCGTGCGCAGCACGTCGGCGTAGGCGGCGTCCGAATAGGCGACGTTCAGGCAGTGGGCGTTCACGAACGCGAAGAAGGCCGGGCGCATCGGCCGTTCGGTCGCCGTCGCGGCCGCCACAAGGTCGCGGACGGCATCCGCCCGCGTCGTGCAGTCGATCGGGACGCCGAAGACGCGCGCCGGCGGCAGCGCCGCGAGCAGCCCCCGCGCACAGCGCGTCCACGAGAACGCCGCCGCACGTGCCCGTCCCGCCGCGAGACGCGCCTCGTTCCGCGTCGTGAGAACGGTCTTCAGCGCGCGGGCAATGTCGTCGGGGTTCTCCGGATCGAACAGTTCCGCGACGCCCACACCGAGTTCGCCGAGCGAGGAGGTCTGCGAGCAGGCGCAGGGGATTCCGGCGGACATCGCCTCCAAAAGCGACAGACCGAATCCCTCGAAGCGGGACGGGAAGACATAGGCCGCCGCGTCCGCCCAGATCGCCGGCAGATCCGCATCCGCGACAAAGCCCCGAATCTGGATGAGGTCGCGAAATGGCGACGCCTCCGCCGCCGCATGCACGGCCTCCGCGCCGTTCCAGTCGCCGCCCACCAGCACGAGCGGATGCCGCTCGGCCAGTTCGCGCGGCAGTTTGCCGTAGGCTTCGATCAGCCCGACATGGTTCTTGCCGGGATGCTCCAGCCGCGAAATGTACAAGAGGCTCCCCGCTCGACCGTCTTGCTCTTGTCCTCTGCGTCCTTGTCCTATTCGTCCCATGCGTCCCATGCGTCCTTCTGCGCCTACCGTCCCCATCGGCGGCGTGAAGCCGTTGTGGACGACCGAGAGCTTCTTCTCGGGCATTCGCCAGAACCGCACGAGGTCGCGGGCCGTGGACTGCGAAATCGCGACGACCGACGTCGCCCGACGCACGAAGAACGGCAGCAGACGCTTCACGTAGAACAGGCGGAAAGCGTCGTATTTCGCCGCGACGTGGTATTGTGAGAGGTCATGGACGACGGCAACCGTCGGCACGGGGTACCACGCGAGCGCCCGGCGGTTCGCCGCCGGCAGGAGGCAGAGGTCGGGACGCAGCCGCCGAATGCGAAACGGCAGAACGAAGAGGTGGTACAGCATCGAGAAGAGCGCACCACGTCGGGGCACGACAACCGGCCGCTCACCCACCCAGTCCTCGGCGGGCGGTGTGTCCTCGAAGACGCAGAGGACACGATGTCCGTCCGCCCGCAGGGCGCGCACGACTTCGCGGATGTAGACCGAGATGCCGGACTTGCCGCCGTCGAACGGAATGCAGGGCACGAGAATCGTCTGAAGATGCGGGAGGGCCGCGCTTGTCGCGGCCGGGTTTCTGCAATTGCCATTCATGACAAAATCCCCTTCACGAACGCGCCCGTCGAATAATGTGCGCGCACAAACGCCGCGCCCGTCCGCGAGAGGCGCACGAGACGCGCCGGATCGGCGGACAGCCCCTCCAGCGTCCGCGCCAGCCCCTCCGCCGTCGGCGGCGCGAAGACGCCCGTCTCGTCCGGCTTGAGCCAGTCGCCGATGCCGCCTCGGTCGAACGCGACGACGGGCACGCCCGCCGCCAACGCCTCCACGCCCACGAGGCAGAACGGCTCGTTCCAGAGGGACGGCACGACGACGACATCCGCCGCCGCGAAGAACGGCGCGACGTCCGTCTGCCAGCCCGCGAAGCGGACGGCCCCCGGCGCGAGCGACGCGGCGCGGCGGCGCAGAAGCCGCTCGTCGCGTCCCGCCCCGACAATCGTCAGCGTGAAGGGAACGCGCAGACGGGCAACGGCTTCCAGCAAGACGCGCACGCCCTTCCCAGCGACAAGCTGCCCGACGTAGAGAAGACGCAGAGGCCGCACCCCGTCGGCGGCAACGGGCCGAAAGCCCTTCTTCGCCCGCACGCGGCCCTTCTCTGTCCCGTGCCCGACGCGCAAGCGTCGGGTCAAGAAGTCCGTCCGCACGCGCACCTGATCCGTCCAGAACGGCGCGACGCACACGAGCCGTTCCGCCGCGAAGCCGTTCGCACGCAGACGCCCGCGCATGTAGTCGCCCTGCACGAACGTCGTCACGCCGCGCATTTCGCACAGGAATCCCGCTAGGTCGCGCGTCAGCGCACGGAGCATTCCCGGCGGGCGCGTGACGAGCGCACAGAGTCGACAGGGAAGCGGCGCGAACGTTCGCGAACAGGGACGCCGCAGCGGATTGTAGCCGTGGCGGCGCAGACAGGTGAGTTCATGGTCGTGCGCATAGAAGCGCAGACGGTCGCCATAGCGCAGCTTCAGCCGCCGCAGGTCGGCGAGACGGCGCGGCACCTTCTGCATCACGACGCGGTCGTAGAAGCCGAGCCGACGCGGCACATCGTCCACGCAGTCGACCGTACAGCCCACCGCCCGCAGGGTTTCCACCGCGCGCGCGGCAAAGCGTTCGAGACCACCGTGGCGGTCAGGCGAAACGCCTGTGAAGAGAATGCGGCGCGGACGCGGCGATTCCGTCGACGACACGGACGCCGCCGCGTCCGCCAGCACCGCCCGTGCGTCCGTCGAAACGACGCGCGGCGGACGTCCGGCCGCCGCGTCGCGCAGCCCCCGCCACGCGGCGACGCGCTGGACGAACCGGCGGCGCAGGGCCGCGCCGAACGTGCGCAGCGAAAACGCCCGTACGCGGCGGAGATACGCGCCGTCCCGCAGGGCCTCCGCGCACGCCCCGCCCAGAACGCGCAACAGGCTCGGCACGGGCTCGCCGAAGATCTGCGCCTCGGCGTAGCCTTCGCCATAGAACCGCCGTGCCAGCTGCGCGGACGTGTAGTTGTGCGAATGCTCGACGCGCGCCGTGGGGACGTAGCGGCGGCGGAAGTCCGCGCGGCGGTTGGCCCATTCCACGTCCTCGCTGTAGAGGAGGTCTTCGTCGAAGGGATGCGCCAGCAGGTCATCGCACCGGGCGGCAGACGATGCGAGCGAGAAGAAGCGTGTCCACTGGGCGGAAACGGAGCCGTCCCCAAAGGCGCGTTCGGAATCCTTGCGCACAAGCGGCGTTGCGTCCGGACGCGGCAGCTGGTTGGCGAACGTCGCGTCCGCCGAACCGTCCGCGAGCGGCGCGACGAGATTCGCGAGCCAATGACGGTCGAGCGGCACGGCGTCCGCGTTGTTGAAGACGACGATCTCGCCCCGCGCCGCGCGCACGAGCGCGTTCAGCGTCCGCCCCGGACGGTATACGCCCGCCGGACGCGCCACCAGCCGCACCTCCGTCCGGGCGCGGAGGATTTCGTCCGTTCCGTCGGTCGAGCCGTCGTCGCACACCAGCACCTCGTGCGCAAACGGACATTCCTGCGCGGCGAGGGCATCGAGCGTCCGAACAAGGAACGCCGCCTCGTTCCGGCTCCGCACAAGAACGGAAACCAATCGAATCTCGCTTGTCTGACTCATCGAAGGTCAACGTTGCGATGCTGATCAACATTATTCAAGAACGAATGCCTTCCTGTTTTTGGACTCAGCGAATCCAAAATCTCAAATCGCTCGAAAAGGCCTCCATACAACCCGCTCTTCTCCACTGCCTCCATCTCCCGCACAATTTCAAAAGTTCACATTTTCTTGTCTTGTACGATGCCGAGTCTGCGTTCCATCTTGTCCCACATTGCTTGGCGATAAAGTCTCATCGCTACATCCCAGTTTGGCGTTTGCTCAGAATTTTCTTCCGCAGTTTGCACGGTTCCCAACAGGCGTGCAAGAAGTTCGCAGTACGACGCCTCATTTGAAACATTATTTTCAATCTCTTGAAGATCATCCTCTTCAACATTTACAACATGGCGAACAACTTGAAAGGTAAACTCTTTTTCTATCGGTTTCAGATTTCGCCCCAAAATGGTAATCGCAAGCCTAATTTCGCATGACTTGTCGACAGCAATGTGGATTGCCTTGAAACTCTTGCATTTCTCACCGGGACAAAGCGAACGTGGCGATTCTGTCGCGTCTTTCTTCTTCGTCGTGCGGCGAAATCCATGTACGGACGGATGATTTTCCCATTCTGGAGCATCAACGATTTTTGCGCCGCATTCATTGTTCAATATCCGTACTTTAACTTTCACATTATCAGCTTGAACAGAAGTTGGATTTGAGAGCGACACATGAAACTGTAACTTTGCCACTTCTTCTTGATACCACTTGAACACTTCCCAATGAGATTCACCCCACCGCAGCACACCATAAGGATTTGTACCATACGAAGGGTCAATATCCGATTCAAGATAGAACGAGTGAACTTTCCCATCATCAAGAATACCCGTTATTGAGAAAACCGAAACATCAAGAACGGGTTTCGCCTCTGTTACTGCGACAACTCCCATTTGACGGATTTCATCGGGCGTAGCGACTATCGTTGATGAACCAATCCTCAAATACACTTCCGATGCCTTGACAACACCAATTTGCTTTTTTGCATAGAATGGTCGTTCTTCGTTATAGCAAGGAATCTCTATGACCTGAATTTGCTTTCCATCTACTTCAACGGTAGCGACATTCAACGGGATATGCTTGTTCGCCTTGCCATCTACCAGTTGTTGATAAATGTTTCCGTCAAACAAGTTGTCGATACCTACAACTTCACCCGTATGACGTTCTGTCTCTTTGATACCAATCAAAATGTATCCGGATTCACCACTTGGTCGATATGTGTTAGCGAACGCGAGTATGTCTTTTACAAACTTGCTCTTGTTCCCTTCGTCATCAAGTTTGTATTGCTCGCTCTTGTAGTCAAGTAAAGCCGCCTCACCGGCAAGGCACAAGGCCTTTATGTCGTATTCCGTTAACATTGATTATCCTTAAGCTTCACAATGCTCCATGTTGTCACTGTCGCTCTTTGAGAATACAACGCACACTTCAGGGCATTCAATGGCGTAGAAGCTCTCATCGCAATGTTTGCATTAAAACGTATAGTTGTTTTCTGTGTCTCTCAAGCCTGACTTTGTTTCTGGTCATCTGCAAGGGCAGAAGTAACGTCTCATAAAAAGCCTTCCTCCAAAAACGAAACGTAGTCAAGATTAGAACCGCCAAGAATGATATGGTCAATCAACTCTACGCCGAGTCGCACGGCCAGTGCTTTCAGTTCCTTCGTTGCAGCCATGTCCGCTCTGCTCGGCGTCACATCGCCCGATGGATGATTGTGCGCAACGATAATTTCTTCCGCGCCGACTTTCAACGCTTCACGGAAGATCGCGCCTACGTCTATCGCAGTTGTACCGTCTTGATGTCCGACCGAAACGAGAATCGGATTTGCAAGCATATTGCCGTTACCGTCCAGCGGCAGAACGAACACGCGCTCCTCCTTCTGTTCATTTGGCAACGCCGCACGGAAAACCGCAGCAACTTGCACGGCCGTTTCAACGCGACACTTTTCCACTGAATCTCTACGCTTCATAGTGGAACACCTGATAATTCTCAACATTGTGCTTGTTGATTAGGACTTTCTCCGCTCGCGCACTACCATTAGGTTGATGTCCCTGATGGAACGCCGATAACAAGTCACCACAATTGGCACGGTTGAGTTCCAATATCATCATCCTACGGAAATTGACTTTGTTCTTCATCCGTGAGGCGTAACTGAATGGATCTTTTGCCTTTGAATCGTTGAGGCTGGTCATAAACTCGTAACGGAATCTTGTTATCTCGTTCCCACAGTCTTTGTCTTTGATGGTTTCATGTTCATATATGACGTACCAGAAACGGTCGCACCTGTCAATTGCAGCCATCAAGTTACCCCTATCATTACCAGGCGAATGCTTCTCACCGATGTCACTAGACTTCAAGTCACCGTAAAACTTATGAAATGGAAATAACAAATCGAAGTCTAGATTGCCTTTCTTTTTGCCTTCGTTTCCATGGTACACAACAGCCTTTACATTATACTGTTCTAGGAATGTCGCAAACTTAAATTCAAGATACCAACCCGGCCATTCGGTTTCTCTCCACTTCGCCCATTTATTCTGCTGCATTTCCTTTATCGCAGAATCGCCGCGAATCCAACTGGCAAACGGCATTTCACAATTGAAATCTCTAAATGCATTAAAGAGAACAGAATCAGAAAGATCATCCTCTACGCCTGAAAGATAACTGGCAAACGCATTTCGTCTAATCGTTGTGATTTGATTGCAGTGAAAGTCCATTCTGGTGGCAACACCATCTTTCATCGCTCGAAATAGATCATTGACATAAACAAATGCCGATGAGTTGTGCATCTTGCGTAGCATATATGTAGCAGTGGCAAAATCGACAAAGACTATGTTGCCCCTGTAATGATACACCCCTAGGAAATGAACCTGATACCCTTGTTTCGTTAATTCGTGATGAACGGGCTTGAACCAAGATTTTAATTGGATGCGTTTTTTAAATATCGGGTGATTTCCAGTGCCACCAAGGAATGTCACAGCAGCAGAGAGAAGGGCATGTTTTCTGTGCAAAGAAGAACAATCTATGAACGGGTAGTCTTTCCCATTCAATCTTACGGTCGTTCGGTTACCAACACCATCCGGCAATGCAGCAAGAATGGCCGCATCAAGTTTTGCGGGCGAAAGTGGCTGGTCTCGACCGATCTCTATGTTAAGCCTCGAATCTATTTGTTCGCTTTCTTCATTCATAGTTAAATAACCTCCTTGCACACTCCTTGATTACTTTGACGTTTACAGCATTGCCGAACTGCTTATACGCCTGATGTTTGTTGGGGTTAGGAATAAAGCGATCATCAAAACTCTGTAATCTTGCGGCTTCCCTTACCGTCATTCGACGTTTGTATTTACCTATTATAGGCACTTGCACAATTGCGACGAGGGCAGGCGCACAGTCGGGACGTTTTATCCTCAACCCAGATGGTCGCATTTGCATGAAAGCATCCCAAGCCGATGTCACAGACTCACCGCACTGCCATTCCATCTTACGCATCGTTGGGGTGAAATGGCGCAAATGATTGTGCCTCGTCAACCAGCCGTCTATAAACGCCTTGTTGTTTTTGTACAATTCATTATTCTTCCTAACAAATGTCTGCTTCCACTCTGGCATTATCTTGGGGTCGGTAGGCGGTGGTGTGGTAAACCAATCGAGCCATATCGGAAAGCCTATCACCTTTTCTTTAATTCCGTGATAGAACTCGTCCCAAACTTCAATTGCCTCGGTTTCTTCGGACGTTAACTTGTACTCCGAATCCTCATTGTTTCGTTCAAGTATGGAATCGAGACTACAATCCCTCTTTGACATCTGTTTCGGCAAGTCAATTGTTAGAGGTTGATTTGCGTTGTCAGGATCATATATTCCAAGGATTACTACCCGCTCTCGCAATTGAGGAACACCAAGATAATGAGGACTGACAATCAACGGTTCTGTCGTGAGACGATAACCAAGTTTTACCAAATGGGTATGAATAGTCCTCCAAGTATTACCATTGTCATGTGCCACTAGATTTCTAACATTCTCCAAAATGATATATTTGGTATGGTGATGACGCAATATTCGTTCAATGTCAAAGAAAAGCGTCCCTTTCGTCTCATCGTCAAATCCCTCTTGCTTACCCGCTTTTGAGAATGGTTGACAAGGGAACCCTGCACAAAGGACATCGTGCGGAGGAATATCATTTTCATCAATCTTGGTTATGTCGCCAAATGGTGCAATCCCATAGTTTGTCTCATAAGTCTCTTGTGCGTCCTTGTCCCATTCCGAGGCGAACACACATTTTCCACCCAATTCATGCATCGCAAGATGGAAACCTCCAATCCCAGCAAACAAATCTATGAACGTAAACTTTGGATTCTCAGGCGGGGGAAAGGGAACTGTTGGACCGACAATCTGCATGCTCGGCATATCCCAGAATCTCATCTGATACGCCGCCTCGCACACGCGGAGTTGTTCGGGGTGTAGTTCCGTGATGATTTTCGGCAAGCGTTTCGCAAGATCTGGGTCTTTGCGGTCGGGCGATTCGAGATAAGCCTTGAGCTGCTTGCGAACCTTTGGCGAGGTCGTAAAATCCGCCGTACGGATGATAACGCGGTCAGCGTCAAGCGGATTGTCAAGTTTGTGCTGATACTTGAACTCCGTCTTAAACAGAAGATACTTGTCGCTGTGAGCCTTGCCTTTTGCTGGATACCCATAGTCGCGTACAAGTTCTTGGCGTGTTTTGATGCCGACAAAATCCGCCCTGTATGTTTTCAGAGCCTCTGTACCTTTGAAAAGCCATAATTCCGTAATCGACGAGGCGTCTGTTCCGGTAATTTTGTCATTGACCAAAAGCGGATAGTTATACCAACCATGCCACTTTGTCAACTGATTACCCTTGTAGGTGCCAACGAGGACAACTCTAACATTCTTGGCGAATGACGATTTTACGTCTTCTGCCGTGACATTTCTATTCTGTTTTTTCCCCATTCCTCTCTCCATGAGATTTAGGCTACCGTTGTCCTAAGGACTCTTCGCAACGTAGCGGAATGCTTGGTTATATCGACGATGATTTTTGTCAAGTCGCCTTTTGAAAGTTTATTTCCCGTCTCAAATTCACCGCCTGTAGATGCCTCATAAAGAGCCGTAATGGAATCACGTACTTCTTTTTTCACTCTCTTACTCACTCCGCCAACATTATCCACACTGGTCAGTAAAACACTATACTCGTTCTTTAGTCTTGCTGCACGAACTAATTGCTTCGTCTCTTTTGATGGATGTTCACTCCAATATTCATTAGCAAGGACAGCGTACTCCTCGACATGGTTAATGAGCCACCAAATCATTTCGCGATTAGCCTCTTTGCGTTTAAGCCACGACTCAAACGCAAAAGTTCCGAACAGCAAGATTATCAAAGTAGAAACCAACTGAGAATTATTTAGCCATTTCCAAATATCAATCAGTTGTATGCATGAGAGTGTCATTTTGTCCTCCCCCATGCCTCGTTCATGTAAGCAGATATTCTGTCAAGGTAGCAACTCTTTGATGTATCAGATGCCACACAGGACAATTTCGCATCAAGTTCTTCCTTTGTAAAGGCATTGGAGCGCACAAGCCCACCAAACACCTCTTCCAAAAATGAAGACCCATATCCCTCAACACCGCTGATATCAACAATAACATTATCGTTGTTCTTCAGCGCGGGAATAAGGAAGTCCTCTCGGAATCGTTGCCCACTGAAAGGCCCATCATCAAGATACCGCCCTCCGGGCGTATCTGAGAAATCCGTGCCTATCACTATTGTCATTGTACTCATAGTCTTATCCTCCACTCAATAAGAGTTCCTTGAAGTTTCTGCTTTAGAGATGTTGAGACTCCGCGACCGACATCCTCATTACCAGAAAGATCGTATCGTGCCCTACCACTTATAACAGAGAGGCAACTCCCATCACCAACAAGATTCTGATCTTGTCGAAAAATGAGGCGTGCAATATCTTGGCATCCGTGTCCTCTTCCTTCTACAAACGACTTGGCGGACTGTATCTTACGTCGATCTCGTTCAAAAGCCACATACAGGCGGGAAGATTCGCTCCATCCACCTTCTTTTGCGCTCAAAAACTTCTTAATTCGAGAAAATTTGGTAGAAGTGTTCATCGTAGCAGGTATGCCGAACCCATGATCAAAGAGAATGATACCCAATTCATTTAGTTGCGCATCATACGAAACGGAAAACCACCATCGAAATGGCAATCGCCCTGGTTTCATGTCCTTGTAGGCATGATTTCGAACATTGAAAATGGCTTCCGTAACAGAATCGTACATTCGTACTTTGGAGAGCGACTTTCCAACAAACTTTTCGATTGATTCACGAATTCGTTTAGTTTCAGTTCCTACATCGTATCCTTTTGAGGCAAGAATACCACGGGTCAATAAAGGCATGTATTTTCTTGTAGTTCGAGAGCCTTCTGTTGTCCTAATATGTCTCATCGCGAGCATATCAAAGACTCCTAATTGAGTAAATGCATCTTCAACAGACGGCTCCCAAGTCTCGCATCGCGCATGTACAGCGGGCATTCTTCGTTTCCAAATGTCTATGTAGGACGAAAAGACCATGATACAAGCTGGCGATATTACCTTTAACTTTGAAAAATCGATGTAGGATATTCGGCGGCCAGATTCCAATGCACGGCGAAAGATTGAAATCACCCTTGCAGAATCCTCATAATTCGCGTCAAAATCCATTAGAGATGGCAAAGTTATAACTAATGAATACTTTGGGCAAAACACATTCTTTATCCCTGCGCTAATAACATATCTTGAATCTTGCACGACATACGCAAACCGTTCATCACCCGAATTGAGTTCAAATTTAATGCTCCACAAAACCGAGTGTGCTTTTACACAGTGTCGACCTTTGCGTCTATTACGCAATCTTTTTGCATAAAGACAACGCTCCACGTATCTGTGGAGTTTCCAGCCTTTTAGACGATGCCGTATACCTCGAAGTTTCATTCTTTCCCGATTTTTAACTAACTGCTACGCCTGGGATAAAATCCAACACATCGCAAATCCGCGTCAAGTTCATCGTCTCCGTGCGCCATACAGGCAAAGGCAAACGAGGAAGTGCCGATCACCCCTTTCGTAAATTAATCTTGTTATGTCCTTGTCAATTGGTAGTTTCCAGTGTTTCTTCTCCTTGTATGATACTGCCATTTTTATACACCAAGAATTCAAAGGTATTATATCATATTCCCATCGGAAGGGTATCAAGCGCCGCGACACAAGCGCCGCATAGATATGCGCGAAGTCATCGATCATGCGTGGCCATGCGTAGACGCATGCCGTCGCGTAGTCTCCCGCCACCAGTTGTACGACGAGCGGTGGCGTCAGGCGGTTGAACGCGGCGGCGAGTGCCCCCTTCTCGAACGGATTGAAGAGCAACCCGTTCTCCCTGTCGCGAACGAAGTCGACGAGTCCACCAACCGGCCGAAGCGATGAGCAGCACTCCATGCGGCATCGCTTCCTGGGCAACGATGCCGAACGGCTCGTGGACGGACGGCAACACGAAGACATCCGCCCGCGCAAACGCCGCCTCGTTCCGACACCGCACAAGAACAGAAACCAATCGAATCTCGTTTGTCGAACTCATCTGATACATAATTTTGGGCACAGTGTGTCAAAAATCAAAACAGTCACACGATTGCTTTCGTTCAACGCGGAAGTGGCGGAGATCTGGAGACGATTCTTCATTTTGTCCGCGAGTCTTCAAGATTGGTGTCGTTGTCCGTGGAATTGAACCAACTTTTCATCGTCAGCCCAAAATACTGGGTAATTTTCTCACCGATGCGCCCGTAGTGGGCATGTGTGACCTGGCCAAGTTCGTTCGTCTGGGTGCGGACACGGTACATGAGATAGGTATCGGGCGGAAGCCTCTCGGACTCCTTGATGCCTTCTGCCGTATGGACATGACGAAGCTCAAAACTCTTCTGGTAGACGGCATTCGTCTGAGCGCGGTAGGCATACCTGAACGCGCTTGTCGGCTCCACGGAAAGCGGATAGAAGCCATCCACGCAATTCGGGAATGCAACCTTTAAATGCTCGTGGTAGTCGTCCCAGTCCTGTGGATTCCGCCAACCGTCAAACACAAGATGCAGATCGTCTCGCTTGCCGTTCCCATAAGGAGGACACCAATCCAATAGTTCCAAATCGAGCTTCACGATTTCATTTGTGTTGGGAAATGGCTTGAAGTCAACCGCATGAAACGCCATCTTCAACGGCTGGAGCCGTCGCTTCAGCACAATCGGAATGTCCACCGTCCCCTTTGACCATCGCTTGGTGCGAGCCGCTTCTTCTACCGTGTTCTGGCGATATTCGGGTGCGGACCTGACGGTTTCGTAGTGTTCTGCCTTGCGGACAACGACACGCAGTTCTTCTGTACAACGATGCCGCGAACAAAAAACGCCATTCTTGTCTGTCATCCCCTTTATGACATCGGCCTTTTGCGGTGCCGTGTAGAAAACAAGGGAAACCGCAGCCTCTGAAACCGGCGCACCCGCATCATCAACCACACAGACGCGAACATCCGCCATCGCACCATCGACAAAAGGGTTAAACGCCGCCAAAGCCGTAATGGCAAGCGCGACTCCAACGCCCAGAAGAACAATTGACCTCTTCATTTCAATCCTCCGAGTTCGACAATCTTTTTGAAGACTTCATGACTGAAGAAATAGGCGACATTCTTGATGTCCGAATGCAAGAATCCGTCACCCTGAACACTGTCGGTCGCCCGCGGCCAACCATTTGGCTTCATGTGGTTCATGTCGAACGACAGCAGGCCGTACGCCGTCAAATCAGTCCGCCCCGTCGGCGGTGACAGGGCTGGGATTCCCTGCGTCAGATGCGAATCGATCACGAGACGCGAATTGACCGCATTTGTCAGCGATGCGGGTGAAAGGACAAACACGGTGTTCGTGGCGAAGACACGAGAATCCGTGACTGCCTGTGCCGCTTCTGCCGACCATACGCGCCTGTTCAGCAATCCCGCAGTGCGGAAGCCCCAACCAGACCAGTCCGTCGTCCCCATAAAGCCAAGAAGCGACTTGCGTCCCTTCCAAATCTCCTGCTTATGCCAGGAGTAGCGGTCGCCCCAGTTCCCCGATGGCGAAAACCCGTTGTACCATGAAGGGTTTTGGCCGTTCGTGTAGAGTTCCAAAACCTCGTCTCCCGACGAATAGAAGTTGACGGCAAGAGGCTTCACGTCCGAAAAGCGTCCGCGCCATGTCATCTTTCCTCGCGCATCGTTCGGATTCGACTGATAGAACTCATGCCACCGTGCCGCCCAGCATTGGGAAGGGTAGGCAGTCCAATCCGTATGCACAAGATGATTGCCTGGAGAATAGTCGGATAGCGAAGGCTCGAACGCCTCGGACGGAATCGCCGAGTTCAGCATGATGAACTTGTCGACCTTCAGGCCGTAGTCCTGAATCGCCGCCGCGACGACCATCGTTCCGAGGCTGTGGGCGATGACGACCTTGCGCCCTTCCGTCTGATTGATGAACGGAGCCAGACGACGTGCCGTGACGAAAGCGTTGGAGGCGTTGACCTGATAGTTGTAGGCGGGGCCGATGTCCGACTCCCATGCAACCGGGCAAAACTCCATCTGCGCCCCTGCCTGCCAAAGGCGCTTGAACATCTCGGACGCCCAAACGCGGGCATCCTGTTCACTCACGTTCGCGCCATGGACAAAGAAGACGTTCGTCTTCTCGGCGCGACAGACGCATGCCGCGAGAAGAATGAGACATGGCACCATAAGACATTTACACATCGTAGGTTTCATCCTTCTTCGCAGTACTCTGGTTTACTTTTGCCATTACGTTCTCAAGCCCTATGCGAACAACCCCTCACCGGTTGCCCTTCGCGCGGTTGTGCGTCCGGCAGAGCATCTGACAGTTCGCCGCGTCCGTCGCGCCGCCCTTCGACCACGCCGCGACATGATCCGCGTCCATCTCGTTGAGTTTCCAGATCCGTTTCGCGTTCGCCTCGTGGCCGAGCGCGCAGAGCGGACAGTTCGAGACGCCCCTCTTCTCGGCGGCGGCCGTCTGCTTCGCGTAGACGGCCTTTTTCGTCCGCTCGTCGAACATCCGCACGTTGAGAAGCCGCGCGTCCCTCTCGCCGCCGAGGACATACTCGAAGACGCCGCGCCGATCCGTCACCGCATCGTCCGCCAGCAGCGCCGCGACCCGTTCGGACACCTTCGCCGCGTTGTAGGCCGTGCGGTGGTACGTCTCGTAGAGCCGTCCCCAGTCCAGTCCGCACATTTCGTCATGCGTCTCCGTGAAAACAGAATCCGCCCAGTCAATGACGCTCGTGAAATAGCGGACGAGTTCGGCGCAGTCCGTATCGTGGCGGTGACGGGACATGTAGCCCTTCACGTCCCCCTTTGACACCCACGACAACGCCGTCGCGAGGACGTCCTGCCGCTTCGGGTTGCCGCGCACGTACGCGCTCCACTTCTGCATCTGCGGATTGGTCGAGTTGGAGAAGATCTCCCGTGCGCACGCCACGAACGGGCCGGAGCAGACGGCGTTCAGGAGTTCCTGCTCGTTGAGCGGCACGCCGACGATGTTGATCGTCCTGAACCATTCCTTGATCTCGCTCTCCGCGCCCTCGCAGATGTAGATCGTCAGCGGAGCCGAGAGGATGCGGCGGCGCTCGTCTTCGGCAAGCCCGGCCATCGACCTCGCGACCGGGCCGTCGTCGAAGGAGAGCTTACCAGTCACGAAGCGCCCGAAGCTCGTGATGCGCTGCTGGCCGTCCAGAACCTCGTAGCGGTCGTCGCCCGTCTTCACGAAATAGAGAAGCCCCAGCGGGTAGTCCTTCAGGAGCGAGCGCACGACCTCGACATCACGTCGCCCATCGCCGTAGATGTAGTTGCGCTGGTATTCGGGCTGAATCGTGAGCCTCCCCTCCCAACCGTAGAGGCCCTTGCCCTCGACCTCGTTGTAGACGAACCCCTTGCAGAGGTCTTCAACCGTCAAGTCCGTGCGTAGCGTCAGTTTCATGGGTTTAGTTCCTTTTGCAATGCTTTCAGATGTTCACGCGCCACGAGACAAGTGCAACGGTGCGTTGCACTTGTCTCGCATTCCATTTTCGCTTTTAGCCGCAAAGAACGCAGAGATCGCAAAGGCCGACAGACCCCAGCCTCCGATCTCTGCGCACTTTGCGTTCTTTGCGGCTATTCTCATTACCCGTCCATGTCTTTAGCCGCAGAGAAACTAAAGACTTTTCGCAAGTTTCTTGCACTGGAATCTCTCCGATCCGAAGTTTATCAGCATTCCGTGTTCGAGGTTCATGGCCTTCAGATAGTTGATCGCCTGGGCAACGTGAACTGGGAGCAGCGTCCCAACAGCCTTCAGTTCCACAACGATTCCGTCGACTACCATGTCAGCGAAATACTCTCCGATGACGAAACCGTCCTCGTCCGTCACCTGAATCGGGACTTGGCATGAGACCTCCATGCCTGACTTCGCCAGACGATGCGCGAGACCGTTTTCGTAGACCTTTTCAAGATACCCAGTCCCAAGGTACACATGAAGGTCGTATGCGACTTGCCTTATGCGGTCACAAATGGATTTCGCCTCTTCGTCAGTCATATTCATCTCCTCGCTTTGCGATCTTTGCGCACTTTGCGTTCTTTGCGGCCATTCTCATTACCCCATTTACCCCATCCTTGCACGGATGAGCAGGCGGTCATAGAGCCGGCGGTAGGCATACGGCCCGTTCGGCTCTTCGAGATACAGGCACGGCCCGCCCGCCTGATACGTCCCCTCCGGCGCATACTCCGCCATCGGCTTCGCCAGCTCCAGGCTCGAACCCAGGATCTCGAACTGCTCGGGGCAGTACTTGTCGAGGAACGTGATCGGCACGCCCATCACGCCGTCGAAGTCCGCCGGAATCGCGTCCGTGTACGGCACCTCGATCGCGTCATAGTTCACGTACTTCCGATAGCCTATCCCCTTGATCTCCTTGTGCTTCGAATACTTCACGTTGTCGCGCAACGTCATCAGGTTCAACGGCGTATGACGCCTACCGTGTTCGAGATTCGTGAACCAGACGACGCCCGAAACGCGGATCATGCCCGCACGGTGGTCGCCGGCCGTCGCGACGTCCTCATACTGGGAGATGAAATGCCCCGCACCACCGGGGAATCCCTTGCCGAGCCACATCCGCCCCGTTCGGATCAGCGGGAACACCTCTTTGTACTTGATGGCGTTCTGATTCCCGATGATGGCGAACTTCTTTGCGCCACCCTCCTTTGCGTTCTTTGCGGCCAAGATCCAGGCCAGGAACTCGCGGAAGAGCGAGAACGGCGGATTCGTCACGATGATGTCCGCCTCGTCTCGCAGGGCCTTCACCTCGTCGGAACGGAAATCGCCGTCGCCGTCCAGGTAGTCCCACTTCAGGTCGGCGATGTCGATGCGCCCGCTCCGATTCGTGTCCTCGTCGAGGACGAAGATTTTGCCGCGCTTGCGTTCCTTCTTCTGGTCGAACTTCGGCGAGGCGCGGATCGCCTCGGCCGTCAGGCTCTCGAAGCCCGGCAGATAGGAGGCCTCGATCTTCTTCGCGTCAAAGGCGTAGCTCGTCGAGATGAGCTTCTTCAGTCCGATGCGCTCGAAGTTCTCGGCGAAGTACCGCGTGAAGTTGCTCCACTCCGGGTCGTCGCACGGGAGCAGCACGGTCTTGCCTCGAAAGGCATCCGCATCATAGTCTAGATACGCCTCCATCTCCCGCGCAATGTCGGCGTACTGCGTGTAGAACTCGTCCTTCTTCGCCTTCTTCGCGGCGCTCAGGTTTGCATTGGCCATCATGATCTCCTTGGCGCGAGATTATACCAAAAAGCGCGTAGTCCCGTTCCTCCCCATCGCACCCCAACACAGAGCGGCCTACGGCCTTGCCATTTCCGCACGACTTGCTCTATAATACGCAGCGATTTCGGAACAGGAATACGCCCTCTACAGAAAATTCTTCAAAGGAGACCTCAGATGGAAGCCGGGAATGTAAACGAATTTCTCGAAAAAATCACCTACCAAGAGGAAGCCGTTCTCTACAGGGGGCGAAAGTACTTCTTCAATCCAACAGGTAACGAAAGCGAAGGCCAAGCACGATTGGACATCGAGCGCTGGACCGACAAGAACCTATGGGAACGAGACATCCTGCACATTGAAGCCCCAACTCACGCCGAATGTGTCAAGAGGATGACTGCCGCGCCAGTCTGGGACGGCAGGACCTTTTGGGAGGTTGAAACCGACATGACTTGGACGGAATGGTAGGCGAAACAGTTTTGTCCACCTTGGACGATCCTGTCCCGTTAGATGATCCTGTGACCGAAAAGCAATTGTTCAGCAATCTGCTGAACGATTTGCAGCAGTTCCCATTTTCCACCGCCGACAGCAGACGTTAATGCGACCAGCTCAATTTGTCACACAGTGTGTGACAATTCGGACGTTCGGCGGTGTAGATTGATCTGGACATTGTGGAGTCCCTGCCCACCCTATGGATGGCAATGTGAATTTAAATTCCGCCAGCCTCTACAGTTCCTCTATCGTTCCGCCCATGTTCAACAACTCAATGGCGCGTGGCACTACATCACAAGAATCCTCCGTGTGAGAATAGGCGTCGAGTCGCCAGACTTCATCCCCATAAGAATCGCCGCCCGCCTCGGACTGCGCGTAGCCACCTTCACGGATTCGCAGGGCCTCCTCGTCAAGATCGAACTCGACATAGCGACACTCGCCACCGTCGCGATATACCAACGTGAAGCCATTCGAGAAATCCTCGTCTGTGAGTTCCTTCGCCATGAACTTTTTTGCGTAGGCCAACGCTTTTTCGATCAGTTTGTTACCATGACTCTCGTCATAAAGCTCGGATAACGCATGCTCGCAATAATAATCCTCATCGTTGTATTCAAACTGGGCTTTGCGCAATCGCTCCGTCTCAATGCGCAAGAGCGCGATCTGCTTGTCGACATACGAGCTGGTACTTGCCATCTGCTCGTCAATATAGGAAATGATAAAGGGCGCAAGGATCTCTTCGACCTCATTATCGGTCAAGTCAGTCACCGGCATCGTTTGTATAGGCTTATCCAAGGCCTCGTCTGTCCAATACCATGCCAAAATCAGCCGCACAGCCAAGTGATCAGATTCTGCTATCAATACATGACGAACCGCCGACTCAATTTCTTCGCCAATATCCAATTCGGGGCCAAACAAGTGCCCCTGCGCACAATCATGCTTAAGCCAACATGCACACTCGAAGCCATTGCGAAACTCATACCCGCAATCCGAATAATCCCAGCCGTCATCGAGGATCTGCCCGCACTGCTCATTAAGACGTGAAACAACCTTAGACAATATCCCCTTCAAGGCACAATTGGCCAAATGCGAAATCTGCCAACACGGGCCGTCACACGAGTTCATTTTGACGATTCGCTCGTAGTCTTCTGGGAATAACGAGGCATATGCCATATATTTTCCTCACATAACATTCATTTACTACAACCACCTTGCCACCACCTATCGCAGAAGCGTTTCACTTGCAGAGCTGAATGCGAAGCTTGACCTTTTGTACCTTGGCGATCTTCTCAAGCAACCGCATTTTTCCGGCAGTGGAGCTATGTGTCTTCACATACCAGCCACCAGCAATCGGATGAATCTGCGTCGGTTCCTTCTTGAAGTCCGCCCTACGGCGCGAAAGCAACGGTTCTCCACCCCAAACAATATTCAGTGCGGCTACGGCATCTGGGCCAATCTTCTCAATCACCTTGGCAAATACGACCTTTGCCTTTTTGTCGGCGATCAACGTGCCATCCGCGAATGTCACCGTGAAGTTTGTCTTCGGCGCAATTGTCCCCACCTTGCGCATGTACCCCGTCTTATGTGAACGAACTTTCGTCGGCAACACGATTTCCTTCACTTCGGGCTCAGCGTCCTCAATCTCTTTCTGAAGAGTCTTCCACTCTTCTCCCAAGGCATGGACCTTGCCAACGAATGCCTCCAACTTCTTGGCATACTCAATCGCCTTCAGCGCAGGGTCTAGATTGTTCTTTCGCAACGCATCGCTCCCCGCATCGCGAATACGTTGCGACTCCTTGCCGACTTCATCGACAACAAGATCAAGCGCCTCTGGCACTTCTGCGTGTTTCATATTCCGTTCTCCATCCTGCTTTCAGCACGTATTATATCATATCCCCAACTCACATAGATTACAGAAATCGGAGAAACCGCGGAGAAACAGATGACATACGGCTACATCCGCGTCAGCAACGACAAGTAAACCGTCGAAAACCTACGGTTTTGCAATTGCCTCACACAACTCCCTGTCGCATCTGCCTGAAGAATCGATTGATCGTGACGGGATGGACGTGAAAGCACTTGGCGATGGCGGAATAGGACAAGCCGCTCCGGCGCATGATGCGGATGGCGTCTTCATGACCAGAGAGTTTTGTGTGTGAATTCTTCACGCCTTTGGGATGGCCGAGGACGACGCCTTCCGCACGTTTGCGGGCGAGCGCTTCCTTTGTGCGCTGCGAGATGAGGTTGCGTTCGATTTCGGCGGAAAGGCCAAAGGCGAACGCCAGAACCTTTGAGGAGATGTCCGAACCGAGGCGATAATTGTCCTTGATCGTCCAGACCTGCGCCTCGCGCTTGAGGCATTCGTTGAGGATTGCCATGATCATCAGGAGGCTACGGCCGAGGCGTGAGAGTTCCGCGCAAATGAGGATGTCGTCCTTGCGCATTTTCTTGAGGAACTTGCCGAGCTTCCTCTTTTCCGGCTCCTTCGTGCCGGAGATGGTTTCCTCTATCCAGCAGTCGATGCCGATTCCCTCGCTTTTGCAAAAACGCAGAATCTCGAAACGCTGGTTCTCGACCGTCTGTCTGTCGGTGCTGACGCGAATGTATCCGTAGTTCATTTGTGTGTCCTTTTCCAGTGGGAGGCAGAGGATACACAAAAATACGAGCGTTTTCCCGCAAGGGGACTTGTCTCACGCGGAGTCGCGGAGACGCGGAGCGGGAGGGCCGCGCTCTGTCGCGGCCGCCATCGACCGCAAAGGCTGGAAGCGCGTCAGGCTGGGAGACTTTGAGCAACATAGAAACAACACTTGCCCTCGGTCACTCACTTCAGTGGTTGGAGGGGAAACCCAAAACATTCACTATGGCGACATCTTGGTAAGGTTTGGTGAGATCGTCTCACTAAAACAACACCAAGTAGATTTCCTGACGGAAGAAGGAGAAGCGCATTCGCCCAAAGATTACCTTCAAGATGGTGACATTGTCATTGCTGACACTGCTGAAGATGAAACAGCTGGGAAAGTTGTTGAAATCCAGGATGTGACAGAACGAAAAGCCGTAGCGGGATTGCACACGATCTTTCTTCGACCTCCGACTGGGCTGTTTGTTCGTGGCTGGCTTGGTTACTGGATGAATTCAAGTGCCTATCATGATCAGTTGCTGCCGTATATGACAGGCATAAAGGTCTTGTCACTCTCAAAGTCAAACCTTGCGAACACAGAAGTTTTCTATCCTTCAAAAGGCGAACAAAAGCGAATCGTTTCGGCACTCTCATCCATCGACACCCACATCTCTGCCCTCGAATCCCTTATTGCGAAATACGAGGCAATCAAAAAAGCGACCGTTAATTTGCTGCTGAAGCCAAAGGAGGGGTGGCAGCGGGTGAAATTGGGGGATGTTTGCTTGTCTTTTTCATATGGAGTGGGGGCATCTGCAATCCCATACGACGGAACAAATAGGTACATTCGTATTACGGATATTGACGATGATTCTCATGAATTTAGTCCAAGCCCGCTTTCTTCGCCAAGCCATTTCAATCACGACCACATTGTAAACGAAGGCGACATTCTTATTGCGAGGACAGGAGCAAGCGTTGGCAAGTCGTATATCTATCATCCTAATGATGGCAAACTGATTTTTGCCGGATTCTTGATACGGGCGACAATAAATCTTGATGTCGCCGATCCGTATTTTGTTTTTCTGCAAACGCTGACAGATAAATATCGGCAATGGGTCGCAGAAGAATCTATGCGGAGCGGGCAACCTGGACTGAACATCAATCAATGCAAAGACTTTGAGTTTTGCATTCCGAAGATGAGCGAGCAGCACAAGGTTGCCGCGCAAATCTCGGCAATCGATGCTGTGTTGAATAATTGCAAGAAGCAACTCAACAAAGCGCAGAACCTGAAATATGGGATGATGCCGTACTTCTTTGGATAATCAGCCGAAGAAGTGTGACATCATGCCCTTCTTGATATCCTTTGTTTTTGACAGTTGAGCTTTCAGACCTCTTATTGTGCCATCAATTGAATCAAGAATTGCGACAATGCGCTTTTGTTCGGGCAATGGCGGTAATGATATCAATGTTCGCTTGCCATTGGTAATAGTGTAAGAGCCAACCGTACCAACACACGCCATTTCTTCGATTTGTTTTTGAATGTGGTCACTCCTGAAAGCGTGGAGGAAATAGTCTGGCCAGATTTTTCCACGATTCTTGAACCAAATAATGTTCCCGTCCTTGAAGTAGAATTTGTCCCTTCCCTTCACAAGATAAGGGACACCTATACTTCCGACCCCAGTTACAAGCAAATCGCCAGAACTAATTGCGCCGCTTGAGGCTGCCAGTTCCGCGTACAATTTCTCAGAAATATGCAAGGGCGTTATCGGACGTCCTTCATTTAGGGCAACAAGTTCTCGTGCGCGATAGAACGGTACGCCCGAATCAGTCCAATCGGATTCATGAACCCGACGAGTGGAGCAAACTTCACAGATTTCACCGAGCGGAACAATTCTCCACCCATCCCTCGGCTTCAGCAGCAAATTAACGGTCGCTTTTTTGATTGCCTCGTATTTCGCAATAAGGGATTCAAGGGCAGAGATGTGGGTGTCGATGGATGTTATAGCGGTGGCGATTCTAAGCTGGTCTTCATAACAAGGTAAAGCGCATTCTAACGCTTTAAGCGCCGCCAGGTGTCTTGCATACCCCTGTGGGACTTTACAGGCCATATGCTGTACCAAGTAATACAAAAAACGCATGCTAAACACTTCACGTTTGGGTGCTAACAGTTTTACACCATCCCCCAATATCAGGCAATCAAAATCTATGTATTTTACATTGCAAGTATGATCTCCGAAAAGTATGACCGGATGTGTTGGATGATAGTAAACTGTTGTTATCGAAATTTCACCAGTATAATCCCCTTGGGTGATTTGGCGGACTTGTCTTGATTGTGGATGAGAGGAATTACACCATCCAACATTCTTTAACACATCCCCCAGCCTGACGCGCTTCCAGCCTTTGCGGTCGAGGACGGCCGCGACAGAGCGCGGCCCTCCCGCTCCGCGTCTCCGCGACTCCGCGTGAGACAAGTCTCCCTGCGGGAAAACGCTCGTATTTTTGTCAGCTGATTTCATTCGCCGCCCCCTCCGTCATTCTGTTCGTAATAATACGAGTAATCGATGCCCTTCATAAAGGTCTCGCGGTCGTTGATTTTCGCCGTGAGCGCAGGGCGCAGAAGGTCTTTCAGCGGCTTGGTATCCGTCACGCTCGTTCGCATGGCGGCAAGGTAGGCGTTCTTGTCCACTTGACTCCAGTCGATGCAACGCCTAATGGAACGCTTCAAAATCAAGTCAAGCCAGATTCGCGTGGAACGCCCGTTGCCCTCCATAAACGGATGCGCCACGTTCATCTCCACGTATTTGTCCACGATTTCATCAAAGGTCGTTTCCGGCATGGATTCGATTGTCCGAAGCGTTGCGGGGAAATGCAGACAGTTGGCGAACGTGAAGCCACCCTTTGAGATGTTCTTTGTGCGGATCTGTCCGGCAAAGTCATAAAGCCCACCGAAGATATAACCGTGAATCTGCTGAAGGCACTTGACGCTGCCGGGTTCCAGACTGTCGAGAAGACCACTCCCAAAAAGCTCGTATGCTTTCTGTCGTGACTTGCCGTCAATCGTGTTGTCGGAGTAGAGGAACCAATCAAGGAAGCCCGATGCCTTGCTGTTCGGAAACGCTTTCACAAGATCGACGATGCCAGAGGCATCAAGGGCGTCTGACAGATACCGTTTCCCGTCCGCCGCCGTCAGTTTCAGTTGGGTAGTGGCACTAACCAACTGACTGCCCTCGCGCTTGAGCTTGGCTTTGAGCCACTTCCAATAATTGCGATTCTTGGCATAGTCGCCTTGCGCATTAAGGACGCCTATGATATCCAAGACTGAGAAGAACCATTTGGATGTAGCATCGTCCCATACGGCACGAACTTTTCGGTCAGTGAAGAAGCGGATTGAAACCTTCTGCATCACAAGTTCCTCCGTCCTACCAGTCGAACCCCATCTCTCGGAGGACATCGTGTACTTCGCGCTGCGACTGAGCGACCTTCGTTTCAAGTTCCGAAAGCGTCTCGCTGTAGCGCTGGGCGAGAGCCGCGAGTTCTGTGGCGAACTTGCGCAGAGCGGAATCGAAGAGTCCCATGATCGACACGTTGAGCGCGGCAAACCACTTGTCGTCAAAGAGCAGCGCCTGGATCTCGGTTTCCGAGAGTTCTGCGAATTTCGCCTCGGTCGCGGCATCGAGTTTCCGCTCTTCGGCTTTCAGCTTGGCGGCGGCATCCGACTTTTCCTTTTTCAGCGAGAAATACTTGCGCACGGACGCGCTCGCCTTGAGTCGCTTCTTGAGTTCCTTGTCCGACGGCACCTTCCAATCGTCGCCGTCCGCCTCCACGACATCCGAATCTTCACCCTTCTCCGTCTCGGATTCGATGAATTGGTCGAATGCGGCGGAAGCCGTTTCCGACGCTTCGGCTGCCGTTTTGACCGATTCAACGAGTTCGGGGAAGTAGCGGTTCGAGACGAGAGATTTTGGGATGAGGAGTCCGTCCCATTCTTTCGCTGCCTTAGTCTTCTTTGTGACGACAGTTTCCCGCCCCGCCAGCCAACCGTCGGAATTGAGGATGTAGAGGTCGTCTCGCATCGTCTCATTGGCGTAGTCCATGAAGACGCCATAGACATCGTAGGGATCGATGACGGCGGAGACGAAACCCGAATCCTTCAGCATGGCCGTGCCAAGGAGTTCGATTGTCGTCTTCGGCTTTCGGGCAAGATCCTGCATGATGCTGGAGCGGGCGAATGCCGTCCATTTCGCGAACGAAGCGGCAAGGGCCGCGCGAATCTTCGCAGCGGATTCCGACGCCTCCAAGAACGTGGCAATCTCGGCGGAATCGATTTTGAGGGCCGAGAAACCCTTGCGCAGGGGCTTGAAGAGCCGATCTCTCATTTCCGGGAAACTCTGCCATTCGGACTCGAATGCGTCTATTTCCTCGTCCGAAATGCCGCCGCGCAGATGTCCGTCGAGGTTGTGTTTCACCGACGAATCTCGCGCTTCTACGTACCGGGGAATGTTGAGATTGTAGTCGTTGAGCGCGATCTCGTCCCATGTCGCCAAACGGGAATAGTGTGGAACCTCCTTCTGTCCACGCCATGTATCGACGATGCGGCGGATGTCCTGTTCGCGGAGGCGGTTCTTCGCCCCATCCTTCATGAAGCCCCCCTTGGCGTCGATGAAGAAAATGCCCTTGCGCTCCTTTGTGCCGCGCTTGTCGATCAGGATGATCGACGCAGGGATGCCGGTTCCGAAGAAGAGATTGGGCGGAAGCCCGATGATGCCCTTGATGAGGTGCTTTTCGATCAGGTCACGCCGTATGACATACTCGGCGTTGCCGCGAAAGAGGACCCCATGCGGAAGAATGCAGGCACAGCGTCCCTCATGGCCGGGATCGTCCTTCAGGGATCGTATCAGATGCAGGAGAAAAGCGTAGTCGCCGTTCTTCTCTGGCGGCAGAAGATTCGGATTCCACCGGTTGTAGATGTCGCTCTCTCCGGCATCCCCCAGCCAGTTCTTCATCGAGAACGGGGGATTGGCAACGCCGATGTCGAACGTCTCAAGGTGAGTGGAGGACTTGAACTTCGGGTCGTTCAGCGTGTCGCCGATTTCGATCTTGGCATTGAGAATGCCATGGAGAAGCATATTCAGTTTCGCGAGCGAGGCCGTCGTGGCGTCCTTTTCCTGTCCGCGAATGCTCAGATTCTGGCGTGGCGTCTCGCCGAGCGCGCGAAGGAGAAGAGAACCCGAACCGCAGGCCGGATCGTATATCGTATTGGACGCCCGTTCAAACTCGCCCATCTCCAGAACCATCGCGATGATACGGCTCACTTCGGCTGGGGTGTAGAACTGCCCCTTGGACTTGCCGCTTTCGGCGGCAAAGTTCTTCATCAAGTATTCGTATGCATCGCCAAGGAGGTCATCATCGGCGGCCCGGTTCTTTGAGAAGTCAAGTGCATCCGCCTGAAACACGCCAATCAGTTTCGAGAGGGTGTTGACCATCGTCTTCCCCTCGCCGAACTTCGTCGGGTCGTTGAAATTGGGCAGGGTCAAATCACCAATGATGCGGCTGTTTGCCTTCTTTATCGATTCAAGCCGCTTGTTGATCTCCTCGCCGATGTGCGAGTTCTGTTTCAAGGCGACGAAATCGTCGAACCTGCATCCTTCGGGGATGGCCAGTCTCGTCTGGTGTTGTTTCGCCTTATCCGAAAGATACTTCACGAAAAGCATCATCAACACGTAGTCCTTGTACTGGCTTGCGTCCATTGAACCGCGAAGCGCGTTGCACGAGTCCCAGAGTGTGCTGTAGAGCTGCGATTTCTTGAGTGCCATTTTCTTATCTCCGTTACGAATTCTGCGCGAGATACTTGTAGAGATTGTAAATCTGCTCCTCGGTGCGTCCGGGGAAGCGATCTTTCAGTTCTTCCTGGAACAGGAACGCGTCCTTGGAACTGGAATCGCGCCAGTTGACGCCGGCATCGTATTCCGCCGCCTCTTCCGCCACGCACGCCGTGGACACGGCGGAGTCCTCGCTTTCGCCGTCCATCATCCAGTCGCAGCGATTGTTCCAAAGAACCTTCTGGCGCTTCGTCGTGATGCTTTCGGGATAACTGCCTTCACCCGTCTTCATCTTCTTGATGAGTTCGAGGAGGTGCTTCATCTGCTCCTGGAACGTGAGCGTTCCCGCACGCATGGTGGCGAGAATGTCCTGCAGCTGTTCGCCGTAGGTGCGAAACGCGGCGGGGTCGCTGTCCTTGAAGGAGTTGATCACGCTGCGGGCCTTGGCCTCGATGACCTCCGCCGCAGACCTTGCGCTCCCCGCCTCGCGCGTCGCCTTCTTTGCCGCATCGCCGATGTCACTGTCCGTCTCGATGAGATCGAGGAACGAGAAGTCGGCGGTGGCGGGGATGATGGTCTCGATTTCATTGGCGCGGACGAACCGGTCGAGCAATGCCCTCATGCCGGGATCGTATTGACGCGGATCGAAAAAGTCATCCGTGTTCTGTTTCACGTAGAGGTTGACGTGACGTGCCTCGCAAGCCTCCTTGTGTATTTGCGCCGCCTCTTCGCCCGAATATCCGGCCTTGCCCATGTGATCAGCGAGGTTGGCGTAGGCGACGACGAAATTCTGCGTAATGCGATACATCATCTGTCGACGAATCTTGGCGATGTCGTCCGGAGGGAAGTCGGTCTTGTAGTATTCGACAAGCAGGTCATTGCCCGTCAGCCCGCGCGCAATCCAATCCGAACGCAACGCTGACCATGCGGAACGGGCCGCGTCAAGTTTCGTCTTGTTTCGAGCGAGGGCGTCGCACAGCAGACCGTCGATGTCTACCTCGTCAAAACCAGAGAAAGCGCCAGAGTTGAACCGCGTAACCGCATCCTCGATCTTGTCGAAAAGATGCTTGAAGTCAACGACAAGACCAAACTCCTTGTGCGTACGGGCGACAATGTTGCCATCCTTGTTTTTCACGTCCGCGCCGAGACGGTTCACACGGCAGATTGCCTGAAAGAGCGTGTGGTCGCGCATATCGCGGTCGATGTAGAGAACGGTCGCCGTTGGCGCATCAAAGCCCGTCAGCAGTTTGTCCACGACGATGAGAAGCTTCATCTGCGAGGGGCTGTTCAGAAAGCGATCCTTAGCCTTCTTCTCGTACTCCTCAACGCAGCCCACGCCGAGATCGGCAAACGACTTGAGTGCCATGTCGTGCTTGAACTTCTGTTCGTCCTCTTCGGTCGGATCGGACGCATGCTTGCGCAGATCGTCGTCGGACGGACTGAAACTCGTCACGACGGCGCATCTGTTCCTGAGCGCCGTGTTACTGCACCGGTTCTGGAAGAAATCGTAGTACTTGTAGGCGGAATAGATGCTGTCGGCGACAAGCATGGCATTGCACCAGTCCTCGCGCAGGAGCGCGTTCGCCGTCAAGTCATCGAGGACGCTGTAGCCGATGCGCTCAATGCGTTCGTTGGCGGAATAGACCTTCTCCAGCGTCGCCCATCGGTCTTTCAGCTCCTGGACGCGCTCCGGCGCAAGGCCGGTCGAGAGTGCGGCAAACTTCGCATCAAGCAGGTCTTTGCTGTCGAGTCGCTGCTCGGCGTCGCGGGCTTCGTATTGCAAGTCGAGGATCACGCCATCAGCGACGGCCTCCTTGTGGAGATAGGTGTGGATGAACGGCCCGAACCGTGTTTCGCTTGCGTTCTTGTATGCTTCGTAACCGCGTTTCTTCTCGTCCTTGAGGAGCGGAGTTCCCGTGAAGCCGATCAGCATCACGTCCTCGCCCATGATCTCGCGCATGGCGGCATGGAGCGAACCACCTTGCGTCCGATGGCATTCGTCCACGAACACGAAGAGGTTTTTGCCTTTGACGGAGAAACCATGCGGATACTCCTTGTGGATGATCTCCTTCAGTTCCTCAAGGTACTTGTCGAGCGGAATCTTCACGCTGCTGCGGTCGCGCGCTTCGGTTTCGGGATGGATGCCGAACTTGTGGATAAGCGAGCATATCAGCCACTCGGTACCGTTATTCAGAACCTTCAAAAGGTCAGACTTCGACTTGGCCTGATAAAGGGAATTGTTCGTGTGCTGGAAATTGCGCTTGATCTGTTCGTCGAGTTCGGTTCGGTCCGTAATGATCAAGACGCGAGGATCTGAAAAGCTGCTGCGGATGTAGTTGGCAAGCCACACCATCGTAAGCGACTTGCCACTACCCTGCGAATGCCAAATGACGCCGCTCGCCTTGTCCGCAAGACGGTCGCGGCAGACGCGGAGGGCGTGGAACTGGTGGGGGCGCATGACCTTCTTTACGCCGGCATCGGACACTACGCCGTAACGCACAAGAAACAGAAACGTCTCCTTGTCGAAGAATCGCAGAAAGCTCTCCGCGTCCGTGAGCTGCGTCCCGACTTTCTGACCATCGTCCTTCCAGTTGCACCAGAACTTCTGCGGCGTTCCGACAGTCGCATACTTGAAGCCCGTGTTCTCGCTTTTGCCGTTGCTCTTCTTCGGATTCGCCGCGACGGTGAACTGCACGGTCGTGAAGAACGACGGTATCAGATCGCGCTCGTTCGAGAGGCACTGGCGGATGCCCTCGTCTATCGTCACAAGTGACCGCTTCAGCTCAATCACGCAGAGGGCGATTCCGTTCACGTAGACAACGATGTCCGGTCGGGAATGGCAACCGGTCATCGGATCAATGTAGCTCACCTCCTCCGCAAACGCAAATCGATTCCGCTCCGGGTGTGCGAAATCGATGAACACCACATCCTCTTCAGGCTTGTCCGCGCTTGGCCTCGCCTTTGTCCCAACGACAAGAAGGTTATAGAATGCAGCATTGCATTCAAGGAGAACGGCGAATTTCTCGGACGAAAGTGCCGCCTTCTCCCGCAGTTTGTACAGCGCGGCCTCTATCTGCATCCGCGTATAGCCCGAATCCTTGAGATACGCGCGCATCTCGTCCTCGATAATGTTCGAGTTTCGCAAACCTCCCGATCTGGACGCTTCGCCCCTCGCATACTGGAAGTTTCCAAGGTAGGTGTAGGAAAGTCCGTTCGGATCCCTCATCATTTCAACGATGGAGTTCTGGTACGCGCGTTCCTTCTCTTCCATGAAATTTGCCATGCCTACTCCTTAAACAGGGAAATGGTTGAGACTGTCCTTGATCTCCCGCCAGTCGTGGAAATGGCGGTCGAGAATTCTCCTGAAGTCCGAGTTGTGCGTACGCTCGATGAGATGGGCGAGTTCATGGGCGACCACATATTCCACGCACTTAAGCGGTTTCTTGGCGAGTTCGACATTGAAGATGGCCTTGCCTTTCGACTTTGAACAGGTTCCCCACTTGGCGGACAGAACCCTGATCTCGAAGGTCGCCAGTTTCACGTTCAGCACGTCTTCCCATTTCCTCACGTAATCCCCGACAACGGGCGCCAACTGCTCCTTGTACCACGCCGACAGGGCCGCCGCGCGGCGGGCGACGGTTGATTTCTCATGTATGGTCAGGACGAGATAATCGCCATTGATTCGCACACCCTGTCGGGCGTTGTTATCCTCTTCGACCTTGAGCCTATAGAGACCACCCCGGAAATAATGGGCTTCCCCCGACACGTAGGCGCGAGCCTCCTGGCGGCTGTATTCGGTGACGGCGCGGCGTTTTTCGGCAATCCACACCCACTTCTCCAGCACATACAGCCGCACCCGCTCGTCGGAACATTCATGCGGAGCGGACACATGGACGCGACCGTCAGGCGGATAGACGGAGAGGTGAAGGTTCTTGATCCCCTTGCGTTCGACGCCAATCTCCAGGCCATTTAGGACGAGTTTCTCAATCATGACTTTCAACTATTGGTTCGTATTATACCAAATTTAACCTCTACGGGCTGAAAACGCGGCATTCGCCATCTTCATGTCCGCGCTTCCGCGTAAATATGCGCGAGATCGTCGATCAGGCGCGGCCAAGCGTAGGATCGGGCCGTTTGGTAGCCGCCCGTCACCAGCCGTGCGGCGAGCAGCGGCATCAGGCGGTCGAACGCGGCGGTGAGAGAACCCTTCTCGGACGGATTGAACAGAAGTCCGTTCTCGCCGTCGCGCACGAAGTCGACGAGTCCGCCGACCGCCGAGGCGACGAGCGGCACGCCGTGCTGCATCGCCTCCAGCGCGACGATGCCGAACGGCTCGTGGACGGACGGCAACACGAACACGTCCGCCCGCGCAAACGCCGCATTCAGTTCGTCCGAACCCGGCGGCAGTCCGCCAAGGATCGTCAGGCGGTCGGCTACGCCCAACGCCTGTGCGCGCGCCACGATCTCGTCGCAATACCACGGGGCCGTCACGGGCCCGACCAGTTCCACGGTGACGTCGGGACGCGCCGCGAGGAGATCCACGAGCGCGAGCTGGTTCTTCTGGTAGTCGATGCGCGAGAGGCACAGCACACGCGCCGCCTGCGCGAAGGGACGATGCGCAAACTCGTTCGGCACTACGCCGTTCGGCAGATAGCGGATGCATTTCCTGGGATAGCGCCGCGCAAGCGCGTCCTGTTCCGCGCGCGAAATGCAGACGAGCACGGACGCCCGCGCGAGCGGATCAAATCGAAACCCAAGCAAGCGATCCAACACGCCACCGTACCGCACCGTGCCACGCAGGGGCGCGAGCATCTGCGCACGCTCCCGGGGCGGCACGACCGCCGCACCGCCATGCAGGGACAGGACGGACGGTACGCCAAGGCGTTCGGCGAGCCGGATCGCGCCGCAGGCGAGACGGCCGCCCGCGTGAATGTGGATCACGTCCGCGCGGAACGCCCGCACGGCGCGGAAGAGCCCGAACGCAAACGGATTGCCGCCCTTTCGGTCAAGCGCATCGCGTGCGGACGCCGAGAGCGGGAAATACGGATAGAAGTATGAGAACGTCCGAGCCTCCTGCGTCCCCTCCGGCGGCTGAAGCGCCGACGTGCAGAAGACGCACGGCTCGTCGCCGCGCCGCCGCTGCTCGGCGACCGTCGCGGCGACGACCGTTTCCGTGCCGCCCCACTCGGCGCGGCTGTAGCGGCGGACGATGTGGGCGATGCGCATCACGCCGTCTCCCGCAGCCGTTTCAGCGCGGCGGTCATCAGTCCGAAGAAGTCGCGCACGCGCGCGACGTTTGCCGGAATCGCGTCCGTGGAGAGAATCGCGGCGAGGGAATGCGCCTCCGTCGGCTCGTAGCCGTGCATGCCGTTGAGCGGCTTCAGGGCCATGTCGGACGGGACGATCTGCACACCGGGGTTCACGAGGAAGATTGCGTCGCCGAAAAAGCGGTCGGCGCGATAGAGGCCGTACCGCCGCTCCTCGTCTTCCGTGAGCCAATGGCCGTCTCCGGCGAACGGCGCGAGGGCCTGTTCGATCCGCGCCCGCGCGGCGGGCTTCAGGTAGGTGACGCGGAAGAGCGTCGAATCGTAGTTGCAGCCGTAGTCCACGCCAAAGGCAAGCCCCGTCCGCTCGACGGCGGACTTCAGGTCAATCGTCCGGACGAGCGGCGTCATGCCGTGGTCGGAGAAGACCGTGAGCCGCCAAGTCCGCCCGGTTGCCGACAGCGTCGCGACGAGCGATTCGAGGCGATGGCGATAGTCGGCGAGCTTCGCCGCGACACGCGGGCTATTCGGTGTCAGGGCCTCGTCGTGACGGATGGCGTCCAAGTCGGCGGCGTAGACGAACAGGAAGCGTACGCCCGCACGAATGGCTGCCTCGGCCGCCGGAAACGCCGCCGCCTCGCCCTGCCGCCAGTCGGTGATGTGGTACGGGACGCCGCTCCGGGCGCACACGTCCGCCAGGTTCGCGAGGGGCGCCATGCCGCCGGGGACGAAGAGATTGCGCTTTTCGCCGTAGTCCATGAAGCCGAGACGATCCGCCGACACCTGGTAGAGCTGGAAGTAGCCGGTGAATCCGAGTAGACGCTTGACGAGCTTCGAGAGCTGGTTGCGGACTCGTCCGCGAGCCCAGAACGACGTGGGACGCAGACACCGCATCAGTCGTGCGACGCTTTTGAACGGCGACCCTTTCGGATCGAAGCGAAAGAGGCTCAGGTGCCCGTGTTCAGCGGGCGTTGTCCCTGAGAGAATCGTCGGAATGGCCGTGCAGGAGTAGCCGAACTGCATCTCGACCGCCCGCCGATGCGGCAGCAGATCCTTCAGCCAATCCCCCGCCCCGACCAGATCCCATCCCAAGGCATCCAGAAAGACAAACACTTCAATTTCAGGTTTCATCTGAAATAATACCCACCCGTTTTCTTACTGCCGCGATGCTCAATCGAACCGTCGGCAATCAGTTTTGCAAGAGCCCGTTCAACCGTCGCCTTGCTCTTACCCGTCAGTACCACCAACTTCGGTTTGTTGATTCCGGGGGTGGATTTTATCGCATCATTTATCGCATCACTTATCGCATCACTTATCGCATCAACACCATGTTCAACCGACTTTGCATCCTCTATTATCGCATCGGGCGCCGCGCGGACACAAACCATTAGATCCCCTGGCTCGCCAGGATTGACCGTATAGTGTGGTTTCGGGCATCCGTGCTTACGGCATTCCTGCATGACCTTTTCAATGCCACGTCCCCATGTCTCAATCTTACCCGTCAGATAGACACATCCGGCAACTGTAGGATTTGATGGGCGAGAAACATGCTTCTTCATCAACGTCTCAACCGTCCAAGTTTCAGGAAGCGAGCCGACATTCGCAAAGCGCATCTTCGTGACGGCGTAGATGGGGTCTTTGACAGGATTAACAGGACTGTCAAGATTTTGGGATACGTCTGATGTGATATCGACGACACTGCATTTCCACGGCTTCTCCGTTTTTCCTCTATTATTCAAACCGAGCATCTATACCATTCCGAATTGACGCAAAATCATTCTGTGGAATACTTTGGAAATAATCAACGTCAAAACCTACATCCAACACGAACGCCAACTTGTCAAATGAGTAGAATCCCGGCGTACCGAACCCCATCATGACATTTTTGCGCACAGTCTCATTCTTTGAGAGCAGGCAGGAATATTGGAAATCAGCATCCACCCTTGACGTATTGTTGTTTGGGTGTGCCATGGTAAAATGCTGCGTTGGAGTGAGGGCTATGATATTTTCAACAAATGCGGAAATTTCCTGGAATCCACTGCGCGGGAAAATGTGATGCATTTGCGTAGCCTCACCTCCAGAATGCTTACCAAGAACTTCTGAATGCCCATCATTGTATTGTTTATTAAACTTCTTAACCTCATCCATCGCTTTCGCGGCAAAATACATAGTTGAGGGCTGGGGCTTCGCCTCGCTATAATCGCGACGTGCGACATCCTTTGGTTTGCTCACGTCGCGCCAGTTTTCACGATTATAACTCAGCAGATTGAAAGTGATGTTTATCGGAGACATTCGACCGGCAATGGTTCCGGCCTTATGATAACGACACGCAAGAGGGTTCAACACCTTTGCAAAAATTCGATTGGCCTCGACATTGGTGCGGATAGGCGTGTAATTCTTGCAAAACGCCGCAAATCCATCCTTCATTTCATTGAAGTTTTTCTTCGTTTGCTGATCAAAGAATGTTGCGAACAAATCCCAAATCCCGCTGTCGCGCAACGACTTCTCAATGTAGAGGTAAAGAAAGATATAGGCGTTCCAATCATTACGCGCAAGAAATGCCAATACATCTGTGTTAACAACCTCAAACTGAATCGTATTGTTTACTTTGCCATTTTCTCTAAGAACTCCAGCTGCCGCAAGCATTTTCAACGGTTGCCGAAAGAATTTGTTGTATTCATCGAGCGTCGATCGAATACGAGGGTCTGGCTTGCCGAAAAACTGCTGCACCTTGGAGACGGCAAAACTGCTCTTCCAGACATCAGGAGACTGAAAAACCTTACGGTCTGTTTCTCGGACATACTCAAGAACGCATTCGGAAACAAAACTAACCTCATCAGGGGCACATTTCTGATCTATCCACCTGCCGTTCCTCGATTGGCGAATGTCATACGAGTGAGCGTCAAGAAATTGCTTCAGCAGATTTACAGTCATGGCTCAATGCTCCAAAGAAGAAAACGCTATTCTTGTCAATGTTAATCGACTGTGTGGAATGATTTCGAGCGACTGCATAAAAACGACGAAATTCATCTGTCGCAAAGTATGCCATCTGCTCGACCGACAACCTCACCCCTTTTGTGGGCACAAGAACAGCTACCGACCCATCAGGAATCCAGTCTCCGTTATTCTCAATAACCCTTGGGTTATATGTCATGTTCGGGGATAGATAGACAGAATGGTCACCGACATACTTGTAGATTGCGCACCGCTTCGCATCTTCGATGTCCATAAACGCATCGTAGCCGTCAATGTCTACAACCCGTCCATCGTCTGTGATGTTCCGCGCCTTAAGTACCCTTATTTGACCTTTTCCCGGCTTGGATTTCAATAGCCGCTTTGTTATCTGCCGATCACGCACGACGGTAAAGATGCCAAATTGCATTTTATCTGCAACTGCATCGAACGCCTCGTCCCTGTAGATGATGAAGTACGGAAACTTGCGATCTGTAATATGGTGTTGCTCGACCGTTGCAACCCAGTTGAACTTCATATTGTAGACAAACGTCTTTTGGGGTGATTTTCTTGGCTCAACCATCAAGCACATCGTCTCAATCGAAACACCGGTAAAACCATATCGACCAAAATCAAGGATCGCTGCTATGCGATTCCGCCGCAACAACTCCCGAGTCGCCGCATATTCATCTGTTGTCAACAAGGTCTTGTTTAGGACAAGAGCAACATAACCGCCTATGGACATACACTTCTCTAGAAACAACTCGGCAATGTCCTTGGTGGCTTGATTGACATTACGTGACAGCACGACTTCATAGCGCACCAGATCTCCACGCAACTTTGAAAAGGGTGGATTGCCAATCACAAGATCATATTTAACGTCAAAGTCATGAGTCAGGAAATCGTCGCAAACGATATTGATTTTGAAGTTGTTCGGAATCTCCATTTTGTCAAGCAACAGGCGAAGAAGCTTCACACTATCAGAATCTATATCAAGTACATCAAGTTCAACATGAGGAACGGTCGCATATCGTTTGAACAGAAACGGCAGAAAATTGCCAACGCCAACAGAAGGTTCAAGAATACGAACGCTCGGCTTTCCGAAGTCTGGCAGATAGTTCATCACGTCATTGACGATGAACTTGTTCGTATAGAACGCCTCGTTTTCCTCTCGCTTTGCGTTGCACAGTTCTGCGATGCGCATCAAGGACGGCACGGACAAGCCGAGCGGGTTGTTCAACACAAAATCAGACAAGCGGTTGCATTCAGTCAACGAATGTTTCTCGATTATCCTGTTCAGCTGAGAAGGTGACTGCTTTTTGTCGCGAAACTGTGCTTTCACGCCTGCCGCAATCTGACGGACGATCTCGGTCGGAACAGCTTCACCGAGGCACTGTCGAATGTTTGTCTCATGTGCCCTGTAAATGCGTCGTTTTTCATTATCTGGCAACGCATTCAACTCTCTCAATCCAACCGCCACCCATCTGAACTCACGCGGGACAGTCATCATCTCCATTAATTCGCGAATGGAAAACACCCGATCTTCCTCAGGGTGTAGCGTGTTCTGCGCAGCAAGCTGATCATTCCGCGTGTGAACACATTGAACAAACCGATCCCACTTCTGACGAGTATATTTGTCACGGTTCTTCTTAATGTTCTCTATGCGAACACCATCAACCATCTTGTGTGGTCGCCGGTCAGGATCTACATTGTCAAACGCAGATTCACCCTCGCGTAAATCGTGAATCCACGGACGCATCCTTTCGCCATATGTCCTAAATGCATGATAAAAATCGGTAGCGGAAATCTCGCCCCATTCAAGTTTCTCAAACCCTCCAATGACTTCGCGTAATGTTGGTTCGTGGCGATAGGCTGGGAATAAATCATACGGAACAAATTGATTGCGATAACTCTTGTCAACACCGATCACGAGTGTGCGGGTACGCGACGAATTGGCACCATAGTTCATGAAATTAAGAACTCTGGCAGAGATAATATAGTCTTCGCCAAGACATCTCTGGATGTACATCCCGATCGGCAGGGTTTCGCCCTCGCGCGTCACGCACAAGGTCTTCTGAAATGCCATTACATTCTCGAATATGAAGACACGCGGACGTATGCGCCGAATAATCTCCGCCGACTCAATGACTAGGCTGTTTCGTTTTATCTCTCCTGAGTTCTTTTTGTGATTGATGACACTAATACCCTGACAGGGCGGAGTAGCCATAACCACATCAACCCTATCATTTCCAAGTTTAGCCCATCTGTCAACTTCCGCGTATATCTTGCCCTTTACCTCGTCGGTTGATATATCACCAGCAACATAGCCTGTTTCGAAACGGCACTTGTTATTTGCTTTTTGGACATCAAGACGCCGCCCAATGATCTCATTAGTGGCTACGCATTCAAAATCTTCCATCTTGAAGCCATAGCAACCAACGCCCGCAGAGCTGAAAAGCGATATGTATGTCAGGGTATCTCCGTGTTTTAACATGGTTCAGGCCCTCCATATACATTGCAAGAGACGGCAACACAAAGGGATTTCCCTTTGTGCAATGTCACCTTTAACGGCATTGGTTGGCAAACCAGTGCCGACTACTTGCTTTCTCGTCTTCATCAGTCTTCTTTGTCGCAAGAAATTTCTTTGCATTATACCAAAAATCAGCCCCGCTCACATCGAGGGTCCTCGTCTCAATGTTGGCGCGGAGAAGCCCGTTTCGAGCCATATTCTTTATTTGGCCACTTTCAAGTTTATCTGGCCACATTCACCTTTTATCTGGCCACTTCCGATCTTTATCAGGCCACTCTTTGCGTTTATCGGACCACTTTCAACATTTATTAGGCCACTTTCTGGTTTTATGTGGCCACTTCTGCTCTTTATTTGGCCACTTTCAAAGACCTTGCAATAATCGTCACGCGAAAGCCGTGAGAATTCACCTCGCTCACACCCTCGCCTTTAACCCGGCGATTTCGCCTGCATCGAGCTTCGTGAAGGCGAAGCACTTCTTGCCGAGGTCTTTCAGTGACGCCCCAATGTCGAGCGTTTCTGCCCCCACCCAATTGTCGATCAGCAGAATCGACGTCTTCGCACGTGCCATCAACTTCTCCACAAGTGAACAGGCGTCCCACAGTTGCCCATCATAGAACACACCTTGAATCGGCGGCGTCTGCGTCTGGACGAAAAAGTCAACCTTATCTTTCAGTTCGACAATCTCTGCATCGTGCTGGGCAAGCCGCCTATCCAGCTTGTCTTCAAGCTGATTCAGCCGAGCATCAAACGCATATCCTTTCAGCAGATACGCTTTAAGAACCTGTGTAGCCCAAATGCGGAACTGTGTCGCCATGTGAGAGTTCACACGATAGCCAACCGCAATGATCGCATCAAGATTGTAAAGGTCAATCTGACGAGTCACGCGCCGAGAGCCCTCAACTTGAACTGTTTCCATTTTGGAAACTGTTGCCGACTCAACCAACTCACCGGTGGCAAAGATGTTCTTCAAGTGCTTGCTGATCGCGGCTTTCTGAACGCCAAACAAATCCGCAATCCTCTGCTGCGGTAGCCAAATACTCTCACCCTGCAACCGCACTTCAAGGCGCAAGGTTTCATTCGGCTGATAGACGACGATCTCGTTTTTCTGTGAAGTCATATTTACCGTCCTCATTTGTTCTTCTTTGGATAGAGCACCCTCTTGGCTTCATGTCCGCATTATACCAAAATCAGCCGTCGGACAGCCCTCTCCGTCGCCGGATGCGCCAGAGGACCAGCGGGTAGTAGAGATACTTGAAATACGCCCGTGCGGGGAGATCGAGCAGCGGATTGATGCCGCAGATGAGCACGAGCGGTGCGGCCAGCTTTTTCGGGAAGCCCGCGTGGCGCGTCAGCTTCAGATACGCGCGCCGTCCACCCTTTTCCAGAACCCGCCGCAGACAGGCCGTCCGCACAGTCGCGGGAAAGCCGGCGGGGCCGACGGGATAGCGGTCCGTGAAATAGAGGTCGAAGAAGAAGGACAGGTAGCGCCGTGCCCAGGCGCGGGCGAGGCGCTCGGAGGGACGTTGCGCGGCGAAGAAGGAAAAGAGGTGGCGCACGACTTCCGCGTACTGGACGAAGTCCGTCCCCGTCACGGTCGTGATGGATCCCGGACGATGGCGGTAGACGAAGACGTCGAAATCGACCGGCAGCAGCCGACGGGCGAACGTCAGGACACGCGCCGTCCATTCGTTGTCCTCGTACTTGAGGCCGGGGCGGAACGTGAGACCCTGCGCAAGCAGGAAGTCGCGGCGGCAGACGCTAAGCGCGGCCATCGGCTGGATGTAGCGCGGCGATTCCGAGAACCAGACCATCGCCTCCTCGCCCGTGCGGATGCGGCCCATGTCCGTAGGACGGAAATTGACGTGCCGCGCGACGAACGTCCGCCCGCCCTGCGCGTCCTCCCGATACTCGGTCGCCGTGCCCTGCACGACGTCCGGCTCGCCGTGGGCTCGGATCGCGGCGGCCAATTGCGCCAACGCCCCGTCCGCCAGCCAGTCGTCGCCGTCCAGCCAGAGGACATACCGGCCCTTCGCAAGGGACAGGCCCCGGTTGCGCGGCGTCGCCGGTGACCCGCTTCTCGGGCCTGTAATGACCCGAAACCGCGCATCCGCCGACGCCACGGCGCGGCACGTCGCCTCCGTCGCATCGGACGACGCCTCGACGGAGAGAATGCACTCCCAGTCGTCGAACGACTGCCCGCGCACGGACGCGGCCATGTCGTCCACGTACCGCGCCACCTGACAGCACGGCACGATGATCGAGAAGAAAGGACGGTTTTCACTTTTCATTGACAAATCCCGTTCTTTCGCGTCAGCCGTTTCCGATGGATGCGCCGCCTTGACCAATATCTACGGCAAAATACCCGCCCGTCTTGGGCGCACCACGGAAGACAATCGCACCGCCAACGGCGGCAAGATGCCGCCTGATCGTCGCCCGGCTGACCCCCATCAGCCGCACAAGGGCCGGGACGCGAATGCCGGGGTTGGCCCGAACGGCCTCAAGGATGTCGAATCGTTTTACAGGCTCATTTACTGGCTCATTTACTGGCTCATTTACTGGCTCATTTCTCGCGGCCCTTGAATCCGCATCCACCCATCGTGGCGGTTGACTCGGACGCCAGATCACAAACCGCATATCAATGCCGTTGTCCTTAATCTCCAGCGGCTTCAATCGCATTTCCGCCAACATCTCGTTGATGCGCGGCACACCGCTGCCCCAAGCCTCAATGATGCGCATGTACTTGCATGCCAGCGCCAAGGCGCGATTCCGGGCAATCGAATGGCCCTCGCGCATCATCTCCACCGACATGCCGTGCGGCAATCCGCCGGGAGACGTAATCTCCAGCCGATCGTCAAACAGGGCGACCTGTACGGACATTGCCAACGGGTTGACGTAACTGCGATGAACAATGGCGTTGACGATCAGTTCGCGAATCGCGCTTGGCGGCAATTCGTAGTCGGGGCGCCCCTGCACGCCAACGACCTTCAAGCCGACGTCGATCTTCTCCATGACAAACTGATAGGCATCGTCGATCTGCCTGATGATCGATCCCGTATACTCACGCTTGGACGTGAAGAACGCACGGGACGCGCCACGGAACACGCCGCACTTGACCTCTGCCCAGAACCTGCGCGAACCGACCAAGAGCGCGTAGGCATAGGTCGGACACAGTTTCCGTCCGCTTCGGACCAGTACGCCCCAGTCCTCCAGTTGCGCAGGCGTGACCTTCTTGATTGCCTTCCGCTCGGCCGCATCCTCACAGTTCGCGCGCGCCATCCTGTACATCGTTGCACACAGACGCTTGAGTTCTGTCGGCACGACCGCCATGTCCGGGCAGATCTGCGAATCGAACGACTGTCCGCTCCCCGAAAACTCCAGGTCGCGAATGCGATCCTCGTCTGCCAGTCGGGATGTCGCTCCGACACGCACGAACGTTCCCCTCTCACGCCCAAGAGCCCGAACGTAATACGGGCAATGCCGTCCGCCCGCGACCTCGACGATGACGACCGTCTTGCCGTCAACGGTCGCGACCTCCGAATCGACGGCGACGAGCGGCATGCACCCGTTCGAGATCGCATCCATGACGCTGTCGGCCATCTTGAACGCTTCAAGCGCGTCCACGCCGACAACGGTTCGGTCGTCGTCCACGCCGAAGACAAGCCGACCGCCATGGCAATTCGCAAACGCCACGACCGTCTTGAGAAATTTCAGATGATCCTTCGGAACGTCCCTCTTGAATTCAAGAGACGACGTTTCGCCTTTCCTGATTTCGTCTTTCAGCATGCCGTTCTCCGCAATCTCATCAGCCTTTCGCCACCTTCTGTCCCATCACCGCAAAGTATACCAAAATTCGCGTGTCAAGGCCGACCGCCGCCAGACTGGCCGCCACGGGCTTTCAGCTTAACCAAGACTTCATGGAGATCGCGGCGGAAGAACGCGAGGACGCCGCCGCTCGCGACAAGGGCGGCGACGAGGCCGCGCGCGGCCAAACCGAGGAAACCGTCGCCGAGCAGTGCCACGCTCGCCCCCCACGTGACGGCGCACAGGCCGACCGCGAACGCGGCGAACGACAGCTGAAGGCGCACGTAGCGGCTCAGGAAACTCCGCCCTTCCGCATCCGTCCCCGTCAGGTAGTGGCGGAAGACGACCGCCCCTTCCCACGGAATCTCGATGACGAGAAACGCGAGGACGGTCGAGACGATGGCGCCGTTCAGCCCCCACACGGAAATGAGCGCGACGTTCAGCGCGAGGTTCGCGACGCCCGAGACGACCGGCTTGAAGCGGTCTTCGCGCCACAGCCCCAGAGCCGACTTGAACATCTGCAGGACCTGCCGCGAATAGTTGACGTAGAAGAAGACGACCATCAGCAGGGCCGTGGAGAACGGCTGCATCAGCTCTGGACGCTTCGCCGTCCAGAGGCGCATGAACGGCTGATACAGGGCCAGCATCATCGCCGCGCTCCACGAGACGACGATGAGCGAGAGGACGTTCAGCTTGCGGAACTTCTCCCAGACGGCCCGCTTCGGCTCCGTGTGGACGGCGTTCCCGAACCCCGCCGTCAGCGAGTCGTAGATGACGTAGATGAAGCCGCAGACGGACTTGTAGATCGTGTAGTAGTTCCCGTAGGCCGCGACGGCGACGAGGCCGAGGCACGACGAGATGACGAGGTTGTCGCTCGAATACGAGATGACCGTCCCCACGCGGTGCAGGAAAAGCGAACCGACGTCCGACAAAACCTTCCGCCGCCGTTCGCGCGAGAGCCGTCCCGCGCACACGATGTCGGGGAAAAGCCGGCTCGTCGCACGCGCCACGAGCAGGTTCGTCAGCACCGTGAAGACGACAGTCGTCAGCACGTAATGGTAATAGTTGCGCGTCAGGCAAAGGACGCCGAGCGAGGCCGCATACTGCGCGATCGTCACGCCCGTGTGGATGTGGGTCTGCACGTCCTGCCGCTGGTGGACCGTGAGGAGAACGCCCTTGTAGGCGAAGAGGAAATAGCTCAGGACGGCGTTCGCGAGATGGATGAGATAGACGAGCCGCAAGTCGATGTCGGCGGGCGCCGTGCCATGCACGAGCTTCGGCAGGAACGGCAGGAGCGCCAGTCCGCTGACGAGGATGAAGCAGCCGACGAGGCGGAAGACCGTGCGGTAGAAGCTGAAGTAGGCGCAGACCGTCTCGCGGTCGTCCTCGGCGACCGGCTTGTAGAGCGCACAGACAATGGCCTGTCCGAAGCCAAGTTCCGCAAGCGACAGGACGCCGAGCAAGGATGCGAAGAGCCCGTTCAGGCCAAGGTATTCTGCGCCCATCCACCAGATGAAGAGCGTACGGTTGACGAACGGCAGAAAGAGCGTCAACCCGCGGTTGATCACCCCCGCGACGACGTTCCGCTTCGCGTTGCCGACCATGTCGAGCTTCATGCGCCTCTCCTTCTCATCCATCTCGCCGGTCCGTCCACGAGCCGACAGCCTCCCATCTTCTCATTGATCCCTTCCGTCCAAAAGCAGTTTCAGCTGCCGATCAAAATCAGACTCAATCTTCTGGTGCCTATTAAACGCTTCATATTCAGCGAACGCCTTTGCATCGGCCCGTTCCCGCGAGACTGAACCAGCACCCATCAAGACATCATATCGGTTGAACGAGAGGAAAGCGTCAACGCTCTTTGCAAACTCTTCCATTGTGAACGTCACATGCCGCTGAATAAGCCCCTCAATGTAATCAAAATAACCAACAACCGCACGTTCAAGGCTTCGAACCTGTTCTGCCGTCAAGTAATTCTTGGCGATGTTGGAGTCGCTCTTGAGGACACGCCCATCCGGAGCATTCCGCCATGTCGCCAATCCCATGTGATCCTTCGACGAATCCGCTCGGCGATAAACTATTTCAGCCGCCGTCTCGCCCGTAATCGCATAATGGAACTTATTCTGTATCGACGCATAAAAAGACTTGGTGATCTCTGCTTCTCGACTATAGTCCGTCGAACACTCGGCATAAATGTCAGTAAGCTGCTGCCAAATGCGACGCTCGCTGGCGCGGATGGAACGGACGCGCTCCAGCAATTCGCGAAAATAATCCTCTCCGAATGGATTGCCGCCTCTCTTGAGGCGATTGTCATCAAGCACAAACCCCTTGATGATGTACTCTTTAAGGACTTTTGTCGCCCAAATGCGGAACTGAGTCGCCCGAAACGAATTGACGCGATATCCGACCGCGATAATGGCATCCAGATTGTAGAAAATGACCTCACGAGACACCTCACGCCCACCCTCGTTTTGAACTTGTTCCATTTTGGAACATGTTGCATTGACCGATAGTTCGTGCGAATGATAGATGTTCTTCAAGTGCTTGGTAATAGCCTGGCTTTTGACGCCGAACAACCCAGCCATCGCCTTTTGCGTCAACCACATCGTCTGGTCTGCCAACACTGCATTGACGCGCACATCGCCATCAGGCGTTGAAAACAAAACAATTGGATTGTCTTCTGCTCTCATCTTATTGCCTTTCTTTTTTCACCTGTCACCCCCTGAAGATGAAGAAGACCGCCGCGAAGATGCAGACGGCTGCGGCCAGGTAGTTCCATGAGACGGGCTGGCGCATCACCAGCACGGAGAACGGCATGAAGACGAGCAGCGTGACCGCCTCCTGCGTGATCTTCAGCTGCTCCAGCGTCATCGTCTTCGAGCCGATCCGGTTGGCGGGCACGGCCACGCAGTATTCGACGAACGCGATCAGCCACGAGACGAGAATCGCCACCCAGGCCGGCGCACCCGACAGGCTGCGCAAATGCCCGTACCAGGCGTAGAGCATCACGAGATTCGACACACACAGAAGCCCGACCGTCATCCAATTGACGTTTGACACAGGTTAAATCCTTTCTTCAGAATGTCGGCAATTCTTGACGATCCACCGACCGCCTTTGTCCCCACCTTCGCGCACAAGGAGCCCCACCGCCTTCATCGCACGTATGGCGCGCCAAACACTGATTGCAGAAAAGCCCAACCTCTTGGCGACGGAAGGAATATCGGTTTCAGGGTCTTCAGCAAAGGCCAAAAGAACCTGTCGGGCGTTTTCGCGGAAGTCTGTTCGATAGGCGCCCATCAGAATGTCGAAATCGCCTGTTTCACCTTCACTTCTTTGCTTTTCATTTTCACTTATCAGGGCAACATCTTCACTTATGGCGTTCTCCATCTTCACTTCCGCACTTTCATCGTCACTTATAAGCATTTTCTCCCCCACTTCAGAGTCACCAATCTCGAATTCAACCATCACTTTGGTACGGTCGGGCTCGTAGCTCTCGACGATGGAGGGGCTGACAAAGCCCTTCTTCTCCCAAACTCCATAGAGGCTCGAAAGCCCTATGCCGGAACGCTCGCCGATGCGGACAAGCGAGAAGATGTTGAATATCTTTCCGTTTCGCGCATCACTCGTACCGCCGGCAATGGCAACGGACTTGCTCATACGCAACGTTCCCGGATTCGACACCTCAAGACGTTTCGGGTACTTGTCGATCACGATGCCGCGCCGCCCGTGGTAGTCGGCATGGATGAGTGCGTTCGCCAGACAAAAACTCCTGTCTTCCAAGGCACTTGCAGAACTTCGGACACGACAAGCGCGTCCCTCTCTTATCTTCGCAAAACTGCGAAAACTTGCCTGTTTCCGAGATTTCCTGACATGTCCCGTCCGCAATCGTGAAGATTTTGCAAGTACCGCTTCCATTGTAAGTTTAAAGGGATTCCTTCGACTTGTCCATTGCCACAATGGGATATAGCTTCATCTTACAAAAGATTTTATGATTCCATAATTCCCAGTTTTGACACCCCCTGACTTGATGACAGTGTCAAAAGCAGAAATCGGCTACCCCAAAAGCGTACTCATCAATCTCTCAAAGCCAGCCGGATTCACAAAATAATTACATGGATTTGCCGTCAGGCAACCAACAAGGTCATCATACTGCCTTTGGATCTTTGGTGTCCGCTTTGCGGCGAACAACATATCAGCATATTCGCCATCCAGATATGTCAGGTAATGAATTCGTTTGTCCGGCTCCGCAAATCGAATGAAGTTAATGATTTCAACAAGTTGCTTGTCCTGACCTCCACCAGATCCCTTCATCATCTTGGCTTCAACAATATAATACTCCCTGTTAATCCTGATGACAATATCAGGGAGTTTTCCCTGTTCAGCCTCTGATGATCTCATTTCAATGGCGAACATTCGCTTAAACTGATCGAACTCGCACCTATCGCCCTTGTCAGGGAGCAAATAGGCATTGTGAGATTCATTAGAACAAAATGCCGATTTCATATGCTCAACCGCGAATCGGTGAAGAACATCGGTAATTTTCACAATGCTTGTCTTTGAGTTTCGCTTATGAGAATAATTGTCAGACATGACCTGCAATATCGAATCAGAATAGCCATGACTTTGGTACATTGCATGGCGTTCCTTGCAATACAACTGTAGCATCCGATAAATGAACTGACGCTTCTTTTCCATCGGGAATGCTTTGTAAGACGAATGCGCAGAATTGTATACCATGAAGAACTGTGAAAAAGCAGAGAAATTGATACCGTCAACATTGTCCAGTATCTCAATGACCTGCTGTACAACTTTCACGACTTCAGGCGACCGTTCATCCTTTCCGTCTCCGATGAGATAATTGAAGACAGTTATCAGCTCGATCAGTCGAGCATTTGAAACCATGAACTGATTCCGTGTTTCCCTTGAAGGGGTTATGACCAACTCTCCCTTATTGTAATAGGGATCGATTAACGGATTCGGATGCCTGGCCGAGTATTCGAGTAGTTCAAGGTTTGTCATGGTTCAATCTTTCTAAAAGAATTCTGGTTGAGAAAGTTGCCCTGCCTTTACAACTTTGTGATAGGCACATTCAATGATAGCCCTGCACGTCAGGAAATCCAATCGGCGGCGACGGATGCCATTCCGTGCGTTCCCCTTAAATGGACTTAATATGATATCGTGAGACTTCTGACGGATTTCCTCCAACACCCTATTACATTCCAAGATAAAAGCAGAACGTTGTTCATCTGGAACATCAATCGCAATGAGCGTCAACAATCTGGACGAAACCTTTATTTTCTCCTCCCAATTATAGTTTATGTCACTTTTGAAAGCGAAACGTAAACGGTCATCTGGACTTGTATTGTCAACACAACGAACAGCAAGCCATCCGCTTGGATCGTTGAATTTCATCTTAACGGAATTCTTTGGGACTAACCGACTATTCTCGACCTCACCTAACGAACATACATATTGCGCATTTTTATACACTTTGATTTTCTGCAAAGGCTTACAAACAGAATCAAAGCACAAAACGACAACAGGGGCATCTGTATCTTTGAAAGGGTTTTCCTCCAAAATCGTAATTGAAGTCAGTTTGTCCTTCTGTTTGTAGGACGAGTTAATAAACGTCTCTGGCACAATGGCGACAACGTGACGTTGGGCTTCCAGCATCTTGTCAAGGGCAAGCAAATAGACATCATCATAGCACGTTGAATCAAAATACTTATCAAGTTCAACGTTAATCTTCTTCCTACGTGCTGAATAGTTCGATATATAAGGGGGATTGGTGACAATAATGGCATTTGGTATATGCGGGATGCTAATCAGAGAATCATTGAAATCCCACCCTAGCGAGCGATCTATGTCTAGTCCTTTTGATTCTGTAATCGACGGAACCTCATCTTTGACAGCCTTAATGAGGCATCCAATTCCTGCAAATGGGTCATACACGACACGGCATCCACATGAAGAAATGAAATCCTTGATGTGCGGATGAAGCCAACAATTTTTTTGTGTGTAAAATTGTCCCAAGGCACGTTTCTTTGAATCAACGACAGCTGGGAAACCATCGTTTGGAACAAGCACGGAAACGGCCGTCACCGCCATCCCTGCGCAGAACTCTTTTCGTGTCACCATAGACCGCTCCACATCTATCATTAAGTCAAAAAGCATTACGCCGACAACTTCAATTCATTATTCTCTGATTGAACCTGTTGAACTGTCGAACATATGCTTGTATTATACCAAATCTCATCGCCGTCATTGCCATTTGCCTGACACATCGCCGCAAGGGTGAGGAGCGTCTTGCCCTTGCGATCCTTATGTTCGGACGTGACAACCGTCACCGACACGCCCTTCCGCTTCTTCGCGAGCATGTCGAGCGTTTCCGCACCAACCCAGTTGTCGATCAGCAGAATCGACGTCTTCGCCCGCGCCACCAACTTCTCCACGAGCGAACAGGCGTCCCACAACTGTCCGTCGTAGAACACGCCCTGAATCGGCGGCAAGGCCGTCTGCAACACGAGACTTATTTGTTCATCATGCTTGAAGACTTTTCGCTCCAACCGCTCAATCCTTTCATTGATGGCATATCCACGCAAGATATACTCCTTCAGGATCTTGTTCGCCCATTGCCGAAATCTTGTGCCGATAACGGATTTCACACGATAGCCAACGGAAATGATCACGTCCAAGCTATACAAGGCAACAGGACGATCCGAATTTGCAATTTGCAGAAAATGCAAATTGCTTTCCTTCTCCAGTTCCCCCTCCGCGAAGATGTTCTTTATGTGACGGCTTATGACCGACACGTCGCGTTTAAACAGCTCACACAGCTGCGCCTGTGTCAGCCACACCGTCTCGTTCTCAAGCCGCACATCCAACCGAATGGTCTCATTCGGCTGATAGACGACAATCTCGTTTTTCTGAGGTGTCATACGTTCCTTGTCCACATTTGCTCTTCTTGGGCTACCGGCAACTTGGTTTCATGCCCGTATTATACCAAAATCGCCCCTCGCCCCCTGAACCGTACACGGACTTGGAATTCGTACCCCGCGTCCATTCCCTGCAATGCACATGCCCCGCCATGCCTGTCGCCGTTGGTTCTCTCCGCCGAATATCCAGCCGCCGTAATCCTTCGTCTCAATCACGAAAATGCCATAGCGGCTGACGACAACATGATCGACCTGTGTCGTCGCCCCATCCACCGTCGGCAGCATGATGTCGTTGACGGTCGTGTAGTCCTCTGACGGCAGCTTCGCAAGTTTTCGCGCCACACGCCCCTCGCCGCCGCTACCGCCGCGTCCAGACGATAAGACAGTGACCACAAGCAGCCAGACAAGCGCCGCCACAACACAGACAACGATCAGCATGTCATTCTTTCCTCTCAAAGACCAGATATTCCGATCTCAGACGGGAAACCACTACACCCTCACCTTCAGCCCGGCTACTTCGCCCGAATCAAGCTTCGTGAAGGCGAAGCACTTCTTGCCGAGGTCTTTCAGTGACGCCCCAATCAGGTAAATTTCTTTATCATCGAGAATGAGGAAACGGTCATGGAACTTCTCGCTGTACCGAACCGTGAGGGTCGGGTATTGCGCATTGAACTTCACGATGTCCGTTGCCGCAAGCGTGGGACGCGGACGACCGTTGCGATCCTTATGTTCGGACGTGACGACCGTCACCGACACGCCCTTGCGCTTCTTCGCAAGCATGTCGAGCGTTTCCGCACCAACCCAGTTGTCGATCAGCAGAATCGACGTCTTCGCCCGCGCCACCAGCTTCTCCACGAGCGAACAGGCGTCCCACAGCTGCCCGTCGTAGAACACGCCCTGAATCGGCGGTGTCTGCGTCTGGACGAAGAAGTCAACCTTGTCTTTCAGTTCGACAATCTCAGCGTCGTGCTGGGCAAGCCGCCGATCCATCTTGTCTTCAAGCTGATTCAATCTTGCATTGACCGAATAGCCCCGCAGAAGATATTCCCGTAAGACTCCCGTTGCCCATTTCCGAAAGCGAACACCTTGAACTGAGTTGACGCGGTAGCCAACTGAAATGATGGCATCCAAATCGTAGCACGTGACTGTCCGTGAGACCCTACGAGTCCCTTCCATTCGAACTAGGAAGAAATCCTTCCTAGTTGAGTCCTCGTCAAGTTCGCCGCATGAATAGATGTTCGCCAGATGCATTCTCACATTGCGAACCGTACAGCCAAACAATTCCGCCATCTGACTTTGCGTAAGCCAGACAGTCTCGTCTTCAAACCGAACTTCAATACGCATAATGTCATTCGGTTGATAGACGACAATCTCGTTTTTCTGAGGAGTCATGTGTTCTCGTGTGATGTTTTGTCTTTTCTTGACCTGGCGCCCGCTTGGCTTCATGTCCGTATTATACCAAAATCAATCCTCGCCCCCTGAACCGTACTCGGACTTGAAAGGGCTTAAAGTCCGTTCTATGTTCATTCCCTGCAATGCACATGTCACGTTATGCCTGTCGCGTACCACGGCATTGCGGATATTTGGAACAGCCGTAGAACGCCGCCCCGTCCGACTTCCGATGCCGAAGAACCATCTTCGCACCGCATTTCGGGCATTTGAGCTCGCCGCGCTCGCAGGCGACCGACAACTGCACAGAATCGTGGTTAGCGTGAAGCCTTGAAACATGGGCCTGCCGCACCTCTTCCGATATCCCCGCATCGATCTTCACGAGTTTCGATAGGACTTGTTCGACCTTGGCATCGCTCATGATCGGCACACTGAAGGATTGGATGTAAGAGCAAAGGTCAGCACTGTACATGACGTTCCCCGGCATTTCCGTCATGAACTCACCCTCTCCGCAGAACGCCACCACGTTGTAGAAATAGCGACGCGGCAATTCGAGGCAATCGGACAGCGCATAGATGTGCCGCCAGTTCTGCCGGATGGGGTTCTGGAAAGGAAACTTCTGCGGGCCGCTCCAACGTCCGCCCCTGAACGATTGCGTCCAGATGCGCTGGTTCTCTCCGCCGAATATCCAACCACTGTAATCCTTCGTCTCAATCACGAAAATGCCATAGCGGCTGACGACAACATGATCGATCTGTGTCGTCGCCCCATCCACTGTCGGAAACATGATGTCATTGACGGTCTTGTAGTCCTCTGGCGGCAACTTCGCGAGTCTTCGCGCCACCCGGCCCTCGCCGCCGCTGCCGTCGCGCCCAGACGACGAGACGGCAACCACAAGCAAGCAGACAAGCACCACCACGAAACAGACAACGATCAGCATACCCTATCCTCTCACAAAGGCCAATTCTTTCGATTCAGGCGGAAGCTCTTGATGCATAGAAATGATTCGCCCTGCACAGTCCACATATTATAATAAGTGGGCTGTGCCTGTAACACGCATCGCCTTCCCCGTCCGCGATATTGTTCGTGCAATCTGTCACCCGCCTTGTCATGCATGACAAATTTCGGTTCTACCCTTCTTGCGTCACGTTCGTACCGCCATCAATTCTCACTTTTGCCTAAAAGTGAGAATTACACCCTCGCCTTCAGCCCGTCGATCTCGCCTGCGTCGAGATTCGTGAATGCGAAGCACTTCTTGCCGAGGTCTTTCAGTGACGCCCCGATCAGATATATTTCCTTGTCATCGAGGATAAGGAAGCGGTCATGGAACTTCTCGCTGTACCGAACCATGAGGGTCGGATACTGCGCATTGAACTTCGCAATGTCCGTTACCGCGAGCGTGGGACGCGAATGGCCCTTGCGATCCTTGTGTTCGGACGTGACGACCGTCACCTGCACGCCCTTCCGCTTCTTCGCAAGCATGTCGAGCGTTTCCGTCCCCACCCAGTTGTCGATCAGCAGAATCGACGACTTCGCCCGCGCCACCAGCTTCTCCACGAGCGAACAGGCGTCCCATAGTTGCCCGTCGTAGAACACACCCTGAATCGGCGGCAAGGCTGTCTGCAACACGAGATTTATTTGTTCATCATGCTTGAAGACTTTTCGTTCCAACCGCTCAATCCGTTCATTGATGGCATATCCACGCAAGATATACTCCATCAGGATCTTGTTCGCCCATTGCCGAAACCTTGTGCCAATAACGGATTTCACACGATAGCCAACTGAAATGATCACGTCCAAGCTATACAAGGCAACAGGACGATCCGAATTTGCAATTTGCAAAAAATGCAAATTGCTTTCCTTCTCAAGTTCTCCTTCCGCGAAGATGTTCTTGATGTGACGGCTTATAACCGACACGTCGCGCTTAAACAGCTGACACAGCTGCGCCTGTGTCAGCCACACCGTCTCGTTCTCAAGCCGCACATCCAACCGAATGGTTTCATTCGGCTGATAGACGACAATCTCGTTTTTCTGAGGTGTCATATGTTCTCCGCGCACTGTCTTGCCTTTTCTTGGTCTTTCGCCCTCTTGGCTTCATGTCCGTATTATAACAAAACCAGCCGACACCCCCGCGTCACGGAACAGACCATGAAATGAACTCTGCTTGTTCATTCCCTGCAACGCGAAGAAACCGCTATGCCTGTCGCGTGCCACGGCATTGCGGATATTGGGAGCAGCCGTAAAACGCCGCCCCATCCGATTTCCGATGCCGGAGAACCATCTTCGCTCCGCATCTCGGGCATTTGAGCGCACCGCGTTCACAGGCGACCGACAACTGCACAGAATCGTGGCTCGCGTACTCACAAAGACCAGATATTCCGATCTCAGACGGGAACCCACTACACCCTCGCCTTCAGCCCGGCGATTTCGCCCGCGTCGAGCTTCGTAAAGGCGAAGCACTTCTTGCCAAGGTCTTTCAGCGACGCCCCAATCAGGTAAATTTCCTTGTCATCAAGAATAAGGAAGCGGTCATGGAATTTTTCGCTGTACCGAACCGTGAGGGTCGGGTATTGTGCATTGAACTTAGCAATGTCCGTTGTCGCAAGCGTGGGACGAGGCTTGCCGTTTCGGTCTTCGTGTTCAGACGTGACGACCGTCACCGCCACGCCTTTCCGCTTTTTCGCGAGCATATCAAGCGTTTCTGCCCCCACCCAGTTGTCGATCAGCAGAATCGACATCTTCGCACGTGCCACCAGCTTCTCCACAAGCGAACAGGCGTCCCACAACTGTCCGTCGTAGAACACACCCTGAATCGGCGGCGTCTGCGTCTGGACGAAAAAGTCAACCTTCTCCTTCAATTCGGCAATGTCCTTGTCATGCCCCAGCAATCTACGATCAATCACCGCAAATTGTGCGGTTTGCATTGCGCCCGCGAACATCCGCTCTTTGATGACTTTCGTCGCCCATTGGCGAAAACGGACACCAACGATGGAATTGACACGATAGCCAATTGAAATGATGGCATCAAGATTGTAATAAACAACACGACGAGTCACGCGCCTGGTTCCCTCTTGGCGAACTTCCAAGGATTCCTTGGAAGTTGCGGCCTTATCGAGTTCACCATTCGCATAGATGTTCTTCAAATGCAAGCGCACATTCTCAAGGGAACATGCGAACAGTTCTGCTATACGCGGTTGTTGAAGCCAGACAGTCTCGTCTTCAAACCGAACTTCAATACGCATAATGTCGTCCGGCTGATAGACGACAATCTCGTTCTTCGGAGGTGTCATGTGCTTGTCTTCTTGGGTCTGTCGCTCACTTGGCTTCATGCCCGTATTATATCATTTCCTGTCTCATCGCCTCCGACGAAGAAAGGTAAGTTGGCATGATGACCGCACAGTGTTCTATCGGCATCAACACAAGCATCTACATTAGCGGCCGACATGTTCAATTCTTCTTTTGATCTCGTCTGCGCGGCGCTTGGCCCAGAGGAGAAGCGGCAGAAGCGGCCGCGCCCACGTCAGCGTCCCTGCGAACAGTTTTGCACCACGCCCCACTGCCGATATCCCTTCGCGGCGGAAATGCGTGCGCAGGTCGGCAAGGGCACGTCGGCGTTGTCCACACGACAGATTAGGATCGCAGCAGATGGCCTGGGCCTCATGATAGAAGACAAGGAACGCGAGCCTCTGCGCCGTCGCGTGATCGGCATCCGCCAAGCCACCCGCCGTGAAGATGCGCCGCTTCTCCCGGGCCCGCAAAAACCAGTTGCGTTCGCGCTTCCAATCCCCTTCCCGACGGTAATACGTCGTACAGGCGGACGTCTCGAACCGCAGATAGTCGTAGAGCGGCTTCCGCACGACCGCAAGTGTCGTCACCGACAGGAGATAGTCGAGGATAAACATCTCATCCTCGCACATCGTGATGCCGGGACGGAAACGGATCTTCCGCGCCTCGATCAAGTCGCGCCGGAAGAGGCAGACGAAGAGATAGCCATGCACCGCACGGCTGTCGTTCAGAAGCGGATAGAAGACGCGCGAGAGAATCTGTTCGCGTCCGCGCAGCGTCTCCGCCGCACCCGCAATCGGGAAATCGAGGACACAGGGCTTCGTCTCCGTCGGGCCGATGTCCCGCAGGGCACAACTCGCGAGATCGGCCCGTTCGCGTTCGGCCAGCGCAAGCAGCGTCGTGTAGATCGCAGGGTCGACGCGGTCATCGGAATCGCAGAACGCGATCCAGTCGCCCCGCGCCACGTCGAGCCCCCTGTTCCGTGCGACGCACACGCCGCCGTTCGAGCCCGTGAGGACACGAAAACGCGCGTCCCGTGCCGCATAGTTGCGGCAGATCGCGAGCGAGCCGTCCGTCGAGCCGTCATCGACGAGAATGAACTCGACATCCGCCAGGTCTTGTGTCCGCAACGATTCCAGACAGGCGGGCAGTCGCGCCGCCGTGTTGTAGACCGGGACAATGACGCTCACGCGCGGTACGCTCATGATGGAAACCGCCCTCACAGCTTATCCATGACATTCAAGAACTCGTCGAGCCTGTCCGCCCCCGGCACGCCGTCGCCCTTCTCCCTGAACACCATGAAATACTTGTACTTCGTCCCCGCCGCATTTGCCCAGGCCTTGCCGAGGCCGAGCTTCTCCCGGCTGTCCGTGCCGTCCAGGTGCGCCCCCTTGACCTCAACCAGCACGAGCGTTCCCTTGTCCGTCATCACCATGAAGTCCGGGTAGTGCGTGATGAAGCCGTTGAGGCCAAACCCCTTCCGGTCGCGGATGCGGTGCCACCAACGGACATTCGGCTTCGCCGCGACCTTCGCGATGACGTCCTGCTCCTCCGGGTTCATGTCGGCATATTCGCCCGCGTAAAGCGACTTGTCAAGGAAGGTGATCGCCTCGCCGGGCGCGATCGACGGCGGCAGCCTGTACATCGGCGCGCACGAGATCTCGTTCGCTTCGAGCATCTTGTCGAACCGCTCGCGCCGATACGCCTTCTCCAGCGTCTCGACCTTCCGCCGGACACACGCCGCGAACGGCGTCAGCATCTCCGGCACGAGCTGATCCCGAACGGCGGAGGGCAAGCCGTCCATCACGCGCAACACATAGGCGCGAATCTCCTGGCTCGTCGAGCTGTCATGCCGTTTGGTCTTGTCGATCAGAGACGCCGCCGCGTCCGCCAGCTTCTTCAGCCGCTCTTCCGTCGTCTTGCCCGAAAGCTGCCCCGTGAAGAAGTCCATCTCCGCCTTCGACAGCATCTTGCTCTTGGGGCGCACGTCCCCCGACTCGGCGAGATCGACGCTCACGGCCCCCGAAAGAGCCGGATTGAAATCAACGGTCGCGTCTTGCGCCGACAGCTTGAACCCGTCCAGCAGCGTGTCCGCATCAAGAAGTACGTTCTCCGAACCGAACAGGCCGGCGTCTGACGTGACGACGAACTGCGGAACCGCCAACGCCAGTGCCTCGTCGCGAAAACCATCTTCCATCTTGTATGATTTCATCATTGGAACTCCCATGTCCGCCAAGGGGTCGTCGTCTTGCGCAAGGGCGTCGTCGTAGGCGTCCCCCTGTCTCTCCGCGTCGTCCGTCAGGCTCGTGATCGAACCGCATTCCGTCGCCGACGCCTCCATGCCGCCCTCCACGGGCGAAATCCGCGCCGTCTCCGGCAGGCCGTCAAGTCCTGTTCCCGTTTCGTCCGCTGCGGACGACACAGAGGCCGCCTTTCCTGGCAAGTCCGGCTGTTCGGGCGGGGCGAGCGCCGGCGCGTCCGCATTCGGGAGGGACGCGCTTGTCGCGTCCGCTTCGGAAACCTCCGCCACACGGTAGTCGGCAGCGCTGAACCCGGCTCCGTTCAGTCCGGCGACGACGCTCGCCACCGTCGCGTTGAAGTCGTTGCTCGACGCCAGCACATAGGACATGTTGAGCAGCTTCGCCGCATGCCGCCGCGCGTAGGGCTGGCGGAGGATGCGCCCGACGATCTGCTCCACGTCGATCTTGGACGTCTTGTTCGCGAGCGACGCGAGGACATAGGCAAACGGGCAGTCCCATCCCTCCTTCAGCGCGTTCACCGTAATGACGTAGCGAATCGGGCAGTCTGGCGACAGGAGCCGCGTCGTGCCGATCTCGTCCTTCTGGGCCGTCTTGATGGCGATCTCCTGCGCCGGGATGCCCATGTCGACGAGCTTCGCCTTGATCTTGTCGAACGTTGCCGAATCGGACGACACGTTCGCCTGCGCCTGGAAGAGAACGATCGGCCGCACATACGCGCCGCCCGCCGCCTCTTCGGCCTTGGCCTTCGCCTCCAGCACGCCGCGCAGGTGTACCGCGTCGCCGATGACGTCGAGAATCTGCGGACGGTTGTAGACGATGACCGGCAGCTTCACCATGTTGTCCTTCTTCAGCTCCCGCGCGTTCACGTAGGAGATGATGTTCGACCGTTTGGTGGGCGTCGCCGTCATCGACAGCACAAAGGACGGGTTGACGTTCCGGAGCATGTCGAGGGAGAGCGTGCTTTTCGCGTTGTGGCTCTCGTCCACGACCGTCACGGGGTTGAGCCGACGGATGACCTGGATGAGCGCCGTCTCGGGCGTGTCCGCCAGCAGCAGGTCCCTGTTGTCGAACCAGTCGGCGAACCGGAGGAGGTTACCGTTCTCCTGGTAGATCTTCTTGTCGTCCTGCCTCTTCGGGTTCGCCCGGATCGACGCATAGCAGAAGACGCAGATGCTCAGGTTGCCCTGCACCGCGTCCGGCGAGAAGTTCTGCCCGTTCAGCAGCTGCTCCTTCGTGTAGACGTTGACCGCGCCCCCGAAATCGGCGTTGAGCCGCTGGCGGTACGGATGCGCCGGATCGCTCAGGTTCGCGACGGTCTGCGTCAGGATCGCGTCGCTCGGCACCAGCCACAGCACGAACTTCGTCTTGCCGGGCGGCAGGCGGTCGAAGATCCTGCGGACGGCGCACGTCGCGAGGAACGTCTTTCCGCCGCCCGTCGGGACCTTGATGCACACGTTCGGCGCGCCGCCCACGTCGTCGCAGTAGCCCGGCACGCCCATCCCGTCAAGGGGATTGACAGCAACGCCCTTCTGTCCCCAATACCTTTTCCACGCGGCATGGAGGCCGTTCGTCGTGTCGAGCGCGTCCAAGTACGCGCCGATGTCGTCCATCACATGAACCTGATAGCCCTTCAGTTCCATATCAATCATTCTCTCCCTTCGTTCCAGTTCCCCCGCCAGCTTCTCCGCCTCTCCGCAACTCCGCGTGAGCCTCGTCCCCCACACCGGCATTCTCACGCGGAGACGCGGAGGCGCGGAGGCATGAGGGGTTTGGGGCTGGCGATCCGCACGGGACAGACGCCCCGACACCTTCTCCGCCTCTCCGCAACTCCGCGTGAGACCTGTACCCCGTGCCGACGGCTTCCTCACGCGGAGACGCGGAGGCGCGGAGCGCGTTGACGCGCAAGACAGAACCTAACTCGTCGAAGTCATTGACAACCCTCGCAAAACCTTCGCGCAACGTCGCCATCCCAAAATTGACCAGAAGCCCAACCTGAAGACGCATGACCTTCAGATACGTCTTGACCTGTTTGCAATAGACGGGCAGGTTTTTCTCCGTTGACTTCAATTCGACGACAACCTTCCCTTCCACAAGCAGATCAAGTCGAAACGCCTCGGGGAAGAGCATCCCCTCGTATTCAAACGAGATGGGCTTCTGGACTTCCACTCTCATCCCGCGCCTCTGCAATTCCGCCGCCAACAGTCGCTCATAAACGGACTCAAGCATGCCGGGGCCAAAGATTCGATGGATCTTGATGGCCGCATCAAGGATCTCCCCCGTTATTTCATCTATCGTCATTGCGATCCTCCGCCTCTCCGCAACTCCGCGTGATCAAGTCAGAACCGCGTGATGTCGCGGGGAATCTTCTTGAAGGTGATGCGGTACTTCTCCAGCTCCGCCGCGCCGAGCGTGCAGACGTCGGCGTAGATGACGTAGCGCTCGGCCTTCGTCCTGATCGTGCGGAGGAGCGCCCGGTTGAGCGTGACGACAGCGCCCCGCTCGTAGCAGAAGTAATACGCCACGCCAAACGCCGTACCCAGCAGATAGGGGTCACACGGAGCCACGGAGGCACGGAGGGTTCGCCTACCCCCTTCTCCGCCTCTCCGCAACTCCGCGTGTGAGAACTCCCCTGCGCCTTTCGTCTCGGTGTACCAGACGTATTCGCGGATCGCCGCCTCGCCGGCCGCCTCGTTCAGGACGCCATCCCGCATCAGTTCTGGCCCCAGCTCGTAATAGCCGAAGCCGCCGCCCGTGCCCTCGACGGTTTTCTCACGCGGAGACGCTTCCGAACGGACGGCTTCCTCACGCGGAGACGCGGAGGCGCGGAGACTTGAAGGAATTGACGCGGACACGACGCCCGATATCGAATCAGTTTCTCCGCCTCTCCGCAACTCCGCGTGAGACGATTTCCCTGCGCCCGCGTGGCCATACCCCGAAATGACGCGCTTCACGCGCTCCGCCGTCACGCTCTCGGCATAGTCCATCATCTCGATCAGGATGAACCGCCTGTTGCCGCCGTCCGCCCTGTTCATGTTCAGGACAGCATGAGCCGTTGTCCCCGAACCAGCAAAAGAATCAAGGACAAGGGCGTTCTTGGGTAACGTGTGCCTCAGAAGGTACTCTATCAACTCAACAGGCTTTACGGTGTCAAAGCCATGCATGTTTCCCAACAGTTGATTCAACATCATCTTACCGCCTTCAGCTGTTCCGCTCACCTCTTTCGGAATATGGCACCAGAAAGGGGCAACCTCTTCTTTTTCCTCGTGCTCGTAGTATTTCAACATCGGTTCACCTGTCTCAAAGGTAATCCGATTCTTGGCGTATAGTTCCTTGATCTTGTCTTCACCCGCTTGCCAGCGTTTAGTTGGCGGCGGTGTGTAACCCGCAAGCGAGAAAGTCATCGTTTCGCGTTTATTTTCTCCACGATTAGACTTGAGAATGGTTTGAAGGCGATACCTCCCATCTTTGTCTTCATGCGGATAACTTCGAGGCTTACCAGACGTTACACAGAGAAATTCCGGCTCTCCTCTACCCTTGTAACACAAAATGAATTCAGAGTCATTTTGTGGTTTATACTTTGCCTTTCCTGTGTTGGATGGTTTCGCCCTACTTTTCCATGTGAAGGTTGCGACAAAGTTCTGACTCCCAAATATCTCGTCGCAAACAAGGCGCAAGTTCGCAAACTCGTTGTCGTCAATCGAGATGAAGATCGCGCCGTCCTCGGCCAGCAGTTTCCGCAGGAGCATGAGGCGCGGATACATCATGCACAGCCACTTGTCGTGCCGCGTGAAGTCCTCGCCCTCCTTGCCGACGACCTTGTTGAGCCAAGCCCTGATCTGCGGATCGTTCACGTTGTCATTGTAGACCCAGCCCTCGTTGCCCGTGTTGTACGGCGGGTCGATGTAGACGCACTTGACCCGTCCCTCATAGCGCGGCAAAAGCGACTTCAGCGCCAGGAGGTTGTCGCCGTGGATGATCATGTTCTCTGTTTCCGCACCGCCGTTTTCCTCACGCGGAGACGCGGAGGCGCGGAGGCTTGAAAGGATTGACGCGGACGCGACGCCCAGTCCGGCTTCTCCGCCTCTCCGCAACTCCGCGTGAGACATCTCCGCACCACCGTTTCCCTCACGCGGAGACGCGGAGGCGCGGAGATCGATAGGGGCTTGGGCGGACGCGACGCCCAGTCCGGATTCTCCGCCTCTCCGCAACTCCGCGTGAGACTCATCCCCATACCCCCACTTCCGCTCCAGCACGTGATACGGCACCGCATTGTGGTGGTTGACGACCTTCTTCTTCCCCGCCCATTCAAGCATCGGCATGGCGAACCCTCCCATCGTCAGGAGCGAAGCAAAGATGGCAAATCGTAATCTCATGGTCAAGCATGACGCGCATTATACCAAAAGTTCTCACCACGGCCGTGCGTCTTCTAGATTCGTGTCATTGGGCTTCGGGTTGAACCACGTCCTGACGCTCAGGCCAATGTAGGCATTCAGCCCTTCGCCGATGCGCCCGTAGTTCGCGCGCATCACTTGCCCCAGATGGTTTGTCTCCGTTCTCGTGCGGAAAACGAGATACTCGTCATTCGGCAGAGCGTCATCCTTTGTCATTCGGTCATTTTTGCGCTCGATCTCAAGGACAATCTCCTTCACGAAGACAGCATTCGTGTCGGCGACATGAGCATAGGGGAATTGGCTGCCCGCATCTTTCCGCGCGCGATAGAAACCGTCTGCGGCATTCGGCATTGAAAGGGTCAATCGCCGCCAGTAGCTGACATACCAGCCATCTTCAGGTCGCTCCACGGCTTCATAGCGAACTGAAAGGTCGGGATGTTTTCCATTCCCATAGGGAGGGCACCACTGCAGACTTTCGAGATCAAGCGACACGACTTCGTTCGTCGCCGGGAACGGCCAATACTGCCGGTCTTGCCGTTCCAACTTGATCGGACTGCACTTCTTCTTGATGACAACGGGAATGTCCACCGTTCCATTCGACCACCTGCGCACCTTTGCAACCTCTTGCTTGGGCAGCGTCATGAATGCCCTTGTCTCAAAGTCCGCATCATAATACCCATCCTTCTGAACCGTGACACCCAATTCCCAATTGCATTGATGCCGCGCTTCAAATATGCCCTGCGAATTCGTCGGCTTCCGAACCGTTTCAACCTTGGAGTCTGCCACATAGAAAGTGGCTGAGACCATTGCACCGTCAACCGGGACTCCCTTTTCATCGGCGACATGAAGACGAATGTCAGCCAACGCATTGTCGCAGTACGGGTTGTACGCCCTCGCCATTCCCGAATGAACGACAAGACAGGACAGAACACAGAATGAGATCCTCATTTTAGGCCTCCAATCTCAACAATCTTCTCAAACACCTTGTGCGTGTAGAAATAGGCGACATTCTTGATGTCCGAATGAAGCCAGCGGTTTCTCAATCCTCCTGACTCACGCGGCCATCCGTTCGGCCTGAATGCCGGCGCGTTCATGTCGAACGACAGGATGCCCTTTGACACGAGACTCGTCGCCCCCGCCGGCGGCGAAAGGGCTGGAATGCCCTTCGCCAAATGAAAGTCAATGACCAGCCGCGGATTGTCGGGGTTCGCCATGCCTTCCGGGAAAAGCCTGAAGACCGTGTTTGTCCGCATCTCCCCATCCGTCAATGCCGCCGCCTGTGCGGGCGTGAACTTGTTGACCGTATGGACTTGAGTAGATCCCGGATAGGTCACGATCCTTGTCGCGAACCCCCATCCCGCCCAGTCGGTCGTGCCCATGAAACCGAGCAACGAGTAACGTCCCTTGTAAAGTTCTTGCTTATGCCACGCATAGCGGTCGCCCCAGTTCCCAGAAGGGCTGACACCATCATAGAACGCGGGATTATGTTCGGCCATGTACAATTCCAGAACCTCGTCACCCGACGAGTAGAAATTGACGACAAGAGGAGCAAGCGCCGCAAAACGTCCACGCCACGTCAACTTGCTGCGGGAATCGTTCGCGGCAAACAGCTCATGCCATCGTGCCGTCCAACATGCATTTGTGTAGACCATCCAGTCGTCATGAACGAGATGGTTCTGAGGATCCGGATTGAACCGACCTGCGTCAAACGCCTCAGAAGGAATCGCGGAATTGAGCATGATGAGCTTGTCCGCACGAGCCCCATAGTCCTGAATTGCCGCCGCCGCAACCACAGTGCCAAGCGAATGGGCGATGATGACGTTTCGCCCCGGCTCGGCGTTGATGCAGGCCGCAAGGCGCTGGGCGGTCACAAATGCATTGGACGCATTGGCGTGATAGTTCCACGGCGCGCCAATGTCGCTTTCCCAACTGACGGGCAGAAAGTTCATCTGCGCCCCGGCCTGCCACAGCCGCTTGAACATCTCGGCCGCCCACACCCGCTCCTCTTGCAAGGAGACATTGGCACCATGAATGAAGATGACATTTGACTTTTCTGCCCAAACCGTCAACGACGAGGCCAATGCAAGACACACAAGCGAAAACCGATAGTCTCTCTTCATGTTCTGTTTCCCTCTCCACGTGATCAAGTCAGAACCGCGTGATGTCGCGGGGAATCTTCTTGAAGGTGATGCGGTACTTCTCCAGCTCCGCCGCGCCGAGCGTGCAGACGTCGGCGTAGATGACGTAGCGCTCGGCCTTCGTCCTGATCGTGCGGAGGAGCGCCCGGTTGAGCGTGACGACAGCGCCCCGCTCGTAGCAGAAGTAATACGCCACGCCAAACGCCGTACCCAGCAGATAGGGGTCACACGGAGCCACGGAGGCACGGAGGGTTCGCCTACCCCCTTCTCCGCCTCTCCGCAACTCCGCGTGTGAGAACTCCCCTGCGCCTTTCGTCTCGGTGTACCAGACGTATTCGCGGATCGCCGCCTCGCCGGCCGCCTCGTTCAGGACGCCATCCCGCATCAGTTCTGGCCCCAGCTCGTAATAGCCGAAGCCGCCGCCCGTGCCCTCGACGGTTTTCTCACGCGGAGACGCTTCCGAACGGACGGCTTCCTCACGCGGAGGTGCGGAGGCGCGGAGACTTGAAAGGTCAGGGGTTGACAGCCCCCGCGTCCCAGCCCCCTCACCACCTTCTCCGCCTCTCCGCAACTCCGCGTGAGACGATTTCCCCGCGCCCGCGTGACCATACCCCGAAATGACGCGCTTCACGCGCTCCGCCGTCACACTCTCGGCATAGTCCATCATCTCGATCAGGATGAACCGCCTGTTGCCGCCGTCCGCCTTGTTCATGTTCAGGACAGCATGAGCCGTCGTCCCCGAACCGGCAAAGGAATCGAGGACAAGGGCGTTCTTGTCGGTGGCAATCTTCAAGATGCGCTCGATGAGCCGCACCGGCTTCGGCGTGTCGAACGGCGACTTGCCGCCGAACAGCACCATCAGTTCCTTCTTCGCCTCGTCCGTATGCCCCACGTCCCTGTATTCCCAAAGGTTGGTCGGAGGCATCCCGCCCACATCCGAAATGTAGGTCTTCTTGGCGATTCCGCCCTTGCCCTTGTTCATGAAATAGTACTTCGGCCACGGCCCTTTCTCCAAGACCGCCATCGCCATCCGCCTCGACTCTGCAAACGACGCCGAGAAGACTTCCCCGCCCATGTCCCCATCTCCGCCTCTCCGCAACTCCGCGTGAGCAGCATCCCCCACACCGACATTCTCACGCGGAGACGCGGAGGCGCGGAGGTCTTGCACCCCCTCTTCTCCGTGTCTCCGTGCCTCCGTGTGAGACATTTCCGCACAGCCGTGAATGTTTTTCAGCATGATCGCCTTGACGCCCTTGCGAACCTCGTCCATCCCCACGCCGCAGATTTCCGCGCGCCTTGCCTCATCCCCAATGTCACGCAGCTCATACGGACACCAGCCCTGCAAACTGTCAAGAATCGTTTGCTGATCGACTGCCCAATGCCGTCCAGCCGTTGGATAAATCAACTTCCCCGTAAATGGGTTTTGTATAGCATACACCATTCCTTGGTGAGCAACAGAATCTGGCGCCAGGGCATCTGTGCTTTTCCAAGGGGCAACGTCGTTGTCCGGGTTTTTGTATTTCTTGTCCATCTCCGCCGTGCGCGGCAGTTTGTTCGGTTGCCAGCCGGGCTTCTTGGAGTAGGCGAGGATATGCTCCACTTCACTGACAATCCCTTTCGAGTCGTTCCGCGTGGAGTAGGTGCGCTGCCACGAGATGTTGGCGACGAAGCAGCTTGAGCCGAAGATCTCGTCGCAGACGGCCTTCAGGCTGTAGAGCTCGTTGTCGTCAATCGAGATGAAGATCGCGCCGTCCTCGGCCAGCAGCTTCCGCAGAAGCATGAGACGCGGATACATCATGCAGAGCCACTTGTCGTGCCGCGTGAAATCCTCGCCCTCCTTGCCGACGACCTTGTTGAGCCAGGCCCTGATCTGCGGATCGTTCACGTTGTCGTTGTAGACCCAGCCCTCGTTGCCCGTGTTGTACGGCGGGTCGATGTAGACGCACTTGACCCGTCCCTCATAGCGCGGCAAAAGCGACTTCAGCGCCAGGAGATTGTCGCCGTGGATGATCATGTTCTCATCTTCGTCCCCCTCTCCGCCTCTCCGCAACTCCGCGTGAGACATCTCCGCACCACCGTTTTCCTCACGCGGAGACGCGGAGGCGCGGAGGCGTGAAGGAATTGACGCGGACGCGACGCCCGATATCGAATCAGTTTCTCCGCCTCTCCGCAACTCCGCGTGAGACATCTCCGCACCGCCGTTTTCCTCACGCGGAGACGCGGAGGCGCGGAGGCGTGAAGGAATTGACGCGGACGCGACGCCCGATATCGAATCAGTTTCTCCGCCTCTCCGCAACTCCGCGTGAGCCTCATCCCCATACCCCCACTTCCGCTCCAGCACGCGATACGGCACCGCATTGTGGTGGTTGACGACCTTCTTCTTCCCCGCCCATTCAAGCATCGGCATGGCGAACCCTCCCATCGTCAGGAGCGAAGCAAAGATGGCAAATCGTAATCTCATGGTCAAGCATGATGTGCATTACAGGGATTTCTGCCGCGTTGTCCGAAGCACCCTGCCCTTTTGACGTTGCTGCTTAAGGAAATAACGTTCGTCTTCAAGATTCGGATCGTTGACCCTTGGGTTGAACAGGGCGGACATCTTCAGTCGCAGCAAATGGCCAATTCCTTCCGAGACCATTCCGTAATTCGCGGACGTCACCTGCCCCCATTCGTTTGTCTTCGTCCGAACGCGATAGATCAGGCATTCGTCTTTCGCCAGTCGAACATCGTTCGTGACGGCTTGAGCCGTGCGCCCAAAGAACAGGTCGAGCGCACGTTCGTACTTCGCCTGGACATCTGCCTGATAGGCATACCTGAACACGCTGTCGGCGTGTTCAACCTTGGCCTTGTAGAATCCATCGGCACAATGCGGAAATCGCAAATGAAGGTTGTTCGCAAACGAAAGCCAGTCGTTGGGGTCACGAGAAGACTCAAAAAGCAGATGGACGTCATCGCGCTTCCCAGACCCAAATGGCGGACACCAGTCGAATCTCTCAAGGTCGAATTTGAGGACTTCATTCGTTGCCGGATAGCAAAGGCCAACATCGCCATGATACGTCATGGCAGCCGGATTGCGAACACGGCGGAGGACGACATCTTCCCGCTTTGCCCCCTCAGACCATTTTCGCGTCTTGCAGACAGCGGCTTCGGACAGCGCCCGCACAGATCGACGAGAGAACGAATCATAGTAGCCGTCCTTGCTGACCTCAACGACAGAACGCCCGATGCACGTGGAACATGAGGCGCGGAACGCTCCCATCGCATCCGTAACGCCCTTTTGAATCTCCTCTTTCGTCGGTGCGACGAGAAAGGCGATCGAGACATTGGCGTTCGCCACTGGGCTGCCGTCTTCATTCCGCACAATGACTTCGACTTCTGCCAAGGCACCGTCGGCAAAGGGATTGTATGCGGCAAAACACACTTCGGCAATCGTTAGTCCACAAAACAAGAAAACCTTTTTCATCGCAAATCGCCCTCCTTCACAATTCGGCTGAAGACCTTATGAAGATAATAATAAGCCACGTCTTTTACGTCGGAATGAAGGACGCAGCCGGCGAAGTCGCGATGACGTCCCTGAAGGTCATAGCCATTGGGCAGCAGTTCCGGATCGTTCATGTCAATCGACGTGATGCCGGCGCGCGACAAGTCCGTAATGCCAGCCGCCGGCGAGAGAGCCGGGATGCCCTGCGCCAAATGGAAATCCGTTTCAAGGCGAGAGCTGTTCGGATTGCTCATCGAAGAAGGACTTAGCCTAAACACCGTATTCGTCCTGAAGACGGACAAGTCCGACTCGACATTCGCCTTCTCCGCCGACCATTTTCGGAAACCAAGGGCCGTCTTGCCAAATCCCCATCCCGACCAGTCGGTCGTTCCAAACCTGTCGATGAATCCTTTTCTGCCTTTGAATATCTCCTGCTTATGCCACGCCCATCGGCCTTTCGTACTGCTGTCGCCGACACCAGCCAATGTAGGCGGATTGTGCGAATCTGTGTAGATGGCCAGAACCTCATCACCTGAAGAATAGAAATTGACGGCAACTGGCGCAACCTTGCAGAAGCGATTCTTCCATGTCAGGTTGTGACGCGCGTCATTCGTGGGGAAGAGTTCATGCCATCGGGACGTCCAGCATTCGCTTCGGTATTCCATCCACTCGTCCTGAACAAGGTGATTGGACGGGTTTGTGTCTGACAGCGATGCGTCGAACGCCTCAGACGGAATCGCAGAATCAAGCATGATGAACTTATCGACTTGCATGGCATGGTCTTGGATGGCGCTTGCGGCCACCATCGTTCCAAGGCTATGTGCGATGACGACGCGACGACCGCTGAAGCCATTAACATAACTGGAAAGGCGCGCGGCAGTCACAAACGCATTTGAAACGTTGATGTGATAATCCCAGTCCGCACCGAGATCAGAATCCCAGGAAATGGCATGGAACTCCATTCTTGCACCGGCCTGCCACAGCCGCTTGAACATCTCGGACGCCCAGACATGAGCTCCTTCTGCCGTGACATTCGCCCCATGTACCCAAAACACATGGGGCGGATCTGACGCAAGCGTCGACTGCGCCAACACCAAAAGGGCAAAGCCGAAGATTCCAATCGTGTTGACGACCTTCTTCTTCCCCGCCCATTCAAGCATCGGCATGGCGAACCCTCCCATCGTCAGAAGCAAAGCAAAGATGGCAAATCGTAATCTCATGGTCAAGCATGATGCGCATTATACCAAAATCTCTGCATCGACAGACTGAGCATCAGAACGGGGGAAGCCGCCTTTTGACCTTGAACCAGAGTTCGCTCCAGCGGGCGGTCGCGCGGTTGAAGGCAAGACGGTCGCGGCGAAGCGAAAACGGCACGTCGCCGGGCAGTTCCAGCCCCTCGGACACGGCCCATTCCACCGTCGCGACAACCGCCTCGATGTTACGCGCCGAACGCGGAGTCCACCCTTCCCACGGCTTCGGCCGCCCGATGAAGTGCGCGAAGAGGCGGGACGGATCCTTGTCGAGCGCATACATTGCCGTCACGCGCGGCGCGTCCGGCAGAAACGTGAGCGCGGCATTGAGGCACGACTCGTCGAGCTGATGGTAGCACGCGAGCGACCTGTCCACCACGCCCACGTCCCCTTTCGGAAGACGCATCATCAGTTCGTGCCAGACGCGCAGAAAACGTTCCTGTGCCCGCGCAACGGACAGAAAACACGCCGAACACGAACTGAACGCCGCGACATCCGCAGCCGTCACCTCGGGAACCGCCGAGACGTCGATTCCGGCGGCGGACGCGACATCGACGCGCCACGTCGGCAGAATGCGGGCAAGGTCGTAGGACGGCGGGAACGCAAGCTCCATTTCCGCTGCGCCACGCCGCCGCACGTGAATCTGCGCGACGTTCGGCGGCGTGAGCAAGTCCGAACAGTTCCCCGTGAAGAGCGCATCCGAATCGGCCCATGTCACGAACGGCGTTTCGGCGTGCAGCATCATCTCCGCCTTGTAGCAGGTCAGCGAGTGAGCCGCGTGGTCAATCGAGACGAGGCGCACGCCACCGAACTGCGTGAGAACGGCGGCATCGGCGGACTTAAACCCCTTCGTGCCGACGATCACCGGCTCGTCCATGCCCGCCGCACGCATCGAGGCGATGAGCAGGAAGAGCCCCCACAGGTAGTTGTGGTCGCCGGCGGTGCAAATCGTGTTGCGCATGGGCATCTCCTACCAGTCGGCGATGCGGCTGGATACGCCGCGCCCGGATGTCAGGGTGCCCAGCATCGCCACGAACTTGGGACGGCGCTTGTACTCCTCGCGAAGCCCGGCGACGCGGGCCTTCCAGTCGTCCCCCCGGCCAAGCCGAACCATCACGGGGCGCATCTTCTCCAGTGCCTTGCAGATGGTCTGGTAGCAGGACTCGTGCGCAGACGCCACGTTCGCGCGGATCTGCCCCTCCCAGATTTTCAGGGACTCTTCCGGCAGCTCTTTCGCGACGGCGTCCGCCACGCGCCAGCCGAAGTCATCGTACGCATACCCGTAGCCGCCCGCCGCACCTTTCGCCTCCCGGCGCAGCTGCCCGTAGATCGCCCAGGCGTCCTTGCCGCGCTTCTCCTCCAGCGCGATTTCCAGTAGCGCGGACAGGTTCGGCTTCGTCCCCTTCTTCGGCGGCGGCACGCCTGTCCTCGGCAGCGGCCAGTCCGCTTTCGTTTTGGCGGCGGCACACCCCGTCTCCAGGAATGACAGGACCAACGCGCGCACGCGCGGCCAGCACCGCGCCTTCTCGCAGGATGCCTTGAGCGTCTTGTAGGTACCGATGTAGGGATTCGACAGGTAGTCGTCGAGATCGGACGCCGCGACCGCCTTCCAGTTCTTGTCGAGGACAAGCAGCTCACGCAGCTTCCTCCGAATGACATTGCCCCCATACGTGTCCGTGGCCTTTACGCGTGCGACAAGCCCCTTCCGGCACGCGTCTTCCGCTTCCGCGCGGCGCCCCAGCCGGCAGAGCAGGTCTGCCAGCTCGACGCTTGCGTCCGCATCGCCTTCCGCCGCCTTCTTCAGGCAGGCAACCGCCTCCTCGGCGCGTCCCGCGCGCTCCAGTGCCTCGCAGATGCGCACGCGGTCTACGCGGGACTTCCAACCCGCATCGTCCTTTCTGGCCGCCCGTTTCATCAGGTCGTCGGCGATGAGGCCCCATGTCTTCCTGTCCGCCTTGAGCGCCGTCCGATAGGAGACCTCCATGTCGTCGAGCATGCAGAAGTCGTCGCCCGCGTGGATGGCGTCCTCCCATTTGATCTTTTCGCGGACGTCCATGTCGCTGGACATCACCGCCTCCGCCACGATGTCCATGCACGCCGCGACCTGGTCGCCGATCTCGCCGTCCTCGTCGTTCGAGCGCTCCTCCTGGTCAAGCGCCCGGCGCTTCAGCAGGTCGCCCAGCTCCATCAGCGCGCGGACGTCGCCCGTGTCCCTGAGCCGGCCAAAGTATTCCCGCACAAGCGAATAGTCCGGGACCTCGTCGTGTCCGTAGCGGCGGTCCCAGTGGTCGTAGTAGCCGTACGAGGAGTCCTCGATCGCCTGCCGCGCGCGGCGGACGAGATCCGCCGTCGAGGCGCGCGCCATCTCCAGCTTGTGCTTCAGGTAGGGCCGCACGTCGGGGCACGTCGACAGCAGCTCGTCCGCGAGCGCGCGCAATCCGGTCTCGTCCAGGGACGCCAGATGGTCGGCCACGATGTCCGTCCGCTTCCGTGCGTCCGCCGCACGTCCGCCAACGCTCCCTGCGGACGCAGACGCCGCCCTCGTGTCGCTTTGCGCTTCGGCATCTTCGTCCTCCCACTCGTCGTCGAGGTCGTCCTCGCAATCGAAATCGCCGTCAGGATCCGCAAGCTCCTCCGCCGCGCGCTTCCAGCGGCGCGAAACGAGATCGGCTTCAGGGAAGTCGTCGCCCGCCTTCAGCCGCTTCGCCGCCGTGAGCGCGAGGGCGACGCAGTGCTTGCAGCGGACGCCGACGGGGCAGGTGCAGACGCCCTCCAGCCGGCCGGACGCATCGACCCGCAGCTTCGCAAAGTAGTCGTCCGAACCGTGGACTTCGGCGACGAGCCCGCCGTCCGGGAACAGGACGGGCGGCTCGACGCGCGACAGGTAGCCCCTGCCGCGCTCGACCGACCGCGCATCCGACCAGTCGCGCAGTTCGTCCCACGTCAGGGCCAGAAGGCGCTTCTTCAGTTTCGAATCCATATCGCTTCCTCAATTTTCCGCGAATTATACCAAATCCCCGCCCTGCACGGCATCTTGCCCCTGATATGCAACGAAAAAACGGACGCGCCCCTACCCTCGCATTTATATAAATGCGAGGGTAGCCGTAGAACCGAAAAAAATCGCCGCAATTCGGCAAGGACGGGCTTGTCATGTGCACAATCGCGAAAGCTTTGCCTTGAGGCTGTTTTAGCAATAGAAGAGGATCTCGCCAAAGTGTCTGAGCCAGCGCATCCGAACGGCTTCATACCGCGCCTCGATGGCGTCATACGGACCCATCCTAAAAACCTGCAGCATTCTCGAAACCTCCGTTCCTGGCAAAGCGAATGATGAGGTGCGCCATCGACTCCAGACATTGCCGCTGTTCGGAAAGTTCCTTTTCGCCATAGCCATCAACATCAAAGCAACAAGATGCGGGTCGGTAAAGGTCGGGTGACGCCCCGATGACGGGGCGGCGCGTCTATCCCGTCCCGCATTCCACCCTTATCCCGATTTTTTTGACTAGCCCCTGATTTCCCCGGACGCAAAACGGCGTCCCTCCCTCGGTTCCG
>CAKTZI010000016.1 GCA_934635385.1 uncultured Kiritimatiellota bacterium
CCCCTTCGCCGAGGGTAGTGCGGGACTCGCCCGCGCGAGAGTAGGGCGCCGCCGGCTTTCTTCTTTTCCCAGATGAGACGCTTTCGCCTTTTGGCGGAAGCGTTTTGCTTTTTTGACCTTCGTTAGAAGGGGGACGGACTGACTCAATTTTTGGTATAATACGCGCCATGAATCTCGATACCCTTTTGGCGATCAGCCCGATTGACGGACGTTACGCGAACAAGTGCGCGGAATTTCAGGAAGTCTTCTCCGAGTACGGCCTCATCAAGCGCCGTGTGCTCGTCGAATGCACGTGGCTGGAGGCCCTGTGCGACGACGTGCGCATCAAGGAATGCAAGGCGCTGTCCGCGAAGGAGCGCGCCGCGCTCCGCAAGATCGCGGCGGACTTCTCGCTCGACGACGCCCGCCGCGTGAAGGAGATCGAGAAGACGACGAACCACGACGTCAAGGCCGTCGAGTATTTCCTGAAGGAACAGGTCGCGAAGTCCTCCCTCAAGACGCGCACGGAGTTCATCCACTTCGGCTGCACGTCGGAGGACATCAACAACATGTCCCACGCGCTCATGCTGCGCGACGGCCAGCGGATCCTGCGCGCGGCGCAGGACGAGATGACGGCGACGATCGCGCAGATGGCGAAGGCGTCCGCGAAGGTCCCGATGCTCGCGCACACGCACGGCCAGCCCGCCTCGCCGACGACGGTCGGCAAGGAGCTTGCGGTCGTCTCGGCGCGGCTGAAGCGCCAGGCGGCGGAGATCGACCGCCTCGTCATGCCCGCGAAGATGAACGGTGCGGTCGGCAACTTCAATGCGCATCTTTCCGCCTATCCGGACGTCGACTGGGAGAAGCTGTCCGCGAAGGTGATTCGCTCGCTCGGCCTCCGCCAGAACCGCCTCACGACGCAGATCGAGTCGCACGACGGCATCGCCGAGCTCTTCGACGCGCTCGCACGCTGGAACTCGGTTCTGCTCGACTTTGACCGCGACGTCTGGATGTACGTCTCGATGGGCTACTTCAAGCAGCGCACGGTCAAGGGCGAGATCGGCTCGTCGACGATGCCGCACAAGGTGAACCCGATCGACTTTGAGAACTCGGAGGGCAACCTCGGCCTCGCGAACGCCGTCCTTGGCTTCATGGCGCGCAAGCTCGCGATCTCGCGGATGCAGCGCGACCTCACGGACTCGACGACGCTGCGCAACATGGGCGTCGGCTTCGGCTACACGCTGATCGCCATCCGCTCGACGCAGAAGGGGCTCGGCAAGCTGGAGCTCAACGAGGCGCGCCTGGCGGAAGACCTCGACCGCAACTGGGAAGTCCTCGCCGAGCCAATCCAGACCGTAATGCGCAAGGTCGGCATGGACCGTCCCTACGAGCGGCTGAAGGAGCTGACGCGCGGCCGCCGCGTGACGGCGGAGATCATGCGCGACTTCGTGAAGGCGCTGCCGCTGCCGAAGGCCGACAAGGATCGCCTCCTCAAGATGACGCCCGCGAACTACATCGGCCTCGCCGCGAAACTCGCCAAGCTGGCGTAAGGCGGCCATGTCCGACTTCGTACACCTTCACCTGCACACGACCTATTCGCTCCTTGACGGGCAGTGCCAGATCGTGCCGCTCGTGAAGAAGGCGCGTGCGCTCGGCATGCCCGCGCTCGCGGTCACCGACCACGGCAACCTCTTCGCCCTCAAGAGCTTCTACGACGAGTGCCGCTCGAAGAAGACGAAGACCTACGGCGACCTGGCGGACGTCCACGTCAAGCCGATCCTCGGCTGCGAGGCATACGTCACCTCGACGGGCGACTACCGCACGCGCGACAAGTCGGAGTACCGCCACCACCTCTGTCTCCACGCGATGAACCTGACGGGCTACCACAACCTCGTCAAGCTCATCAGCGAGGCGCACATCAACGGCTTTTACATGCGCCCGCGCATCGACCACGCGCTCCTCGAGAAGTACCACGAGGGGCTGCACTGCTCGGCGGCGTGCATCGCCGGCGAGGTCGCGCGCGCGATCGACCAGGGCCGCATGGACGAGGCTGAGCGCGTCGCGAAGTGGTACAAGGGTCTCTTCGGCGAGAACTACTCGCTGGAGGTCATGCTGCATAGGGCCGTGAAGTCGGGGCCGGACATTCCGCTCTCGGCGCAGAACGAGTTCGTCGACCTCTACCAGCGGCAGCTGAAGGTCGTCAAGGGCATGCTGGAGCTGGGCAAGAAGCTCGACATCCGCGTCATCGCGACGAACGACGTTCACTTCCTCGACGCGGCGGACGACGACGCGCACGACGTGCTGCTCGCGCTCTCGACGGGCAAGAAGATGTCCGACGAGAAGCGCATGATCTACACGGGCCAGGAGTACTTCAAGACCGAGGAGGAGATGCGCGCGCTCTTCGCGGAGAACCCGGAGCTCATCGCGAACACGAAGGAGGTCGCCGACCGCATCGAGGAATACGAGCTCGACTCGCCGCCGATCATGCCGAAGTTCGCGATTCCCGTCTCGTTCGGCACGGAGGAGGGCTACGCGAAGGAGTTCGACGCGGAAAAGCTGAAGGCCGAGTTCAACGTCCAGAAGCCGAACAACTTCGACCGCCTCGGCGGCTACGAGAAGGTGCTTCGCATCAAGTTCGAGGCGGACTACCTCGCCGAGCTCGTCTGGAAGGGCGCGGCGATCCGCTGGGGCGACAAGGACGGGAAGATCCCGGACGACGTGCGCGAGCGCGTGCAGTTCGAGCTCGACACGATCAAGCTGATGGGCTTTCCCGGCTACTTCCTCATCGTGCGCGACTACATCCGCGCGGCGCGCGAGGAGTGCGGCGTCTGGGTGGGGCCGGGACGTGGCTCGGCGGCCGGCTCGGCCGTCGCGTACGCGCTCTGGATCACGAACGTCGACCCGCTCAAGTACGACCTCCTGTTCGAGCGCTTCCTCAACCCCGACCGCATCTCGATGCCGGATATCGACGTCGACTTCGACGACGCGGGGCGCGAGCGCGTGCTTGACTACGTGACGCGCAAGTACGGCGCCGACCACGTCGCGCACATCGTGACGTTCGGCCAGATGGCGGCGAAGTCGGCGATCAAGGACGTCGGGCGCGTGATGGACTATCCGCTCGCGGACACGAACAAGCTCGCCTCCTACGTGCCCGACACGCCGAAGATCAACTTCAAGAAGGCGCGCAAGGAGTCGCCCGACCTGGAGGCCGCGTTCAACTCCGACGACCCGGTCGTCCACAAGCTCATGGAGCGCGCGGGGCGGCTCGAAGGCTGCATCCGCCAGCCGGGCGTCCACGCCTGCGGCGTCATCATCTCGCGCGACCCGATCGCCGAGACGCTGCCCGTCATGCCGACGCCGGAGAAGGGCGGAAAGAAGAAGGACGACGGAAAAGGCGCGGAGGGGCAGGGCGACAAGCTGCTGACGACCCAGTACGACGGGCACTTCGTCGAGCCGGTCGGCCTCCTGAAGATGGACTTCCTCGGCCTCAAGACGCTGACGGTCGAGAAGGAGTGCGTCGCGCTGCTGGGCAAGGACAATCCGCGCGTCCCAGAGGCGATCCGCAACGCCGACGGCGAGCTGGACACGGACAAGATACCGGATGACGACCGGGAGACGTACGCGCTCTTCAGCCGCGGCGAGACGACGGGGCTCTTCCAGTTCGAGTCGCCGGGCATGAAGAAGTGGCTCATCGCGCTGCAGCCCGAACGCCTCACCGACCTTGTCGCCATGAACGCGCTCTACCGTCCGGGGCCGATGGACTACATCCCGACGTTCGTCGCGCGCAAGCAGGGCGACGAGCCGGTCACGTACGACCACCCGGAGATGGAGGGTCGCCTGAAGGACACGTACGGCGTCACGGTCTACCAGGAGCAGGTGATGCTTCTCTCGCGCGACCTCGCGGGCTTCACGCGCGGCGAGTCCGACAAGCTCCGCAAGGCGATGGGCAAGAAGCTCATGGACATCATGAACGAGCTCAAGGCGAAGTTCGTGAAGGGGTGCCTGGCGAACCCGAAGTTCCGCGTCGGCAAGTGGGCGGACGAGGCCGAGGCGACGAAGCTCATCGAGAAGATCTGGAAGGACTGGGAGGCGTTCGCCTCGTATGCGTTCAACAAGTCGCACGCCGTGTGCTACGCCTGGGTCGCCTACCAGACGGGCTACCTCAAGGCGCACTATCCGGCCGAGTTCATGTGTGCGCAGATCTCGTCCGAAATCGGCAACTTCGACAAGCTCCCCGGCTTCGTCGCCGAGGCGCGCGACATCGGGCTGGAGCTTTTGCTCCCGGACGTGAACGAGTCCGGCGCGCGGTTCGTGCCGGCGAAGGGCTCGAAGGGCATCCGCTACGGCCTCGGCGGCATCAAGGGCGTCGGCAGCGCGGCGGCGGAGGCGATTGTCGCCGAGCGCGCGGCGAACGGGCCGTACACGGGCTTTCTCGACTTCTGCCTGCGTCTCGGCGGCTCGAACATCATCAACAAGCGCGTCCTCGAGAACCTGACGCGGACGGGCGCGTTCTCGACGCTGGAGCCGAACCGCGCGAAGCTCTTCCTCAACATCGAATACGCGCTCAAGAAGGCGCAGCAGCGCGCAAAGGAGAAGGCGAGCGCGCAGACGAGCTTCTTCGACCTCATGTCGGGCGGCGAGGAGAAGGCGGACGATTCGGAGCTGGCGGACGCGCCGCCGTTCGCGCCGGCCGAGGACCTCAAGAACGAGCGCGACCTCCTCGGCGTCTACATTTCGGGCGACCCGATGGCCGCGTGCCGCCACTTCCTCGGCGACCTCTCCGTCGTGCGCGTCGATCGCGAGGACGCACAGAACCTGCCGTTCTCCTTCGACCTGATCGCGAAGAAGACGAAGGAGGAGGAAGAGGCGGCGGCGGAAGAGCCGGTCTCGGAAGACGCCGCGCCGCCGGCGGCGGATGCGGAGGCGGCGGACGACGAGGACGGCGCGGAAGAGGCGGCGGATGACATGTCGATCGAGGGGCTGCTGAAGCAGTCCGACGAGCAGGACTGGCCGCTCAAGTCGATGGCGCGCGGCATCGTCCGCGCGAAGGGCGAAGTCGCGTGGAGCGACAAGGCGGCGTTCGACAAGGCCGTCAACAAGGAGAAGGCGAAGCTCAAGAGGAGCGTCGACAAGATCCTGCTGAAGAAGCTTGACGTGCGCGCCGTCGGCATCCTCACGTCGTGTTCGGTGAAGACCCCGAAGCCGCGTCCCGACGGGACGGTCGGGCAGAAGTGGGCGATCTTGGGGCTGGACGACGGGCGCGGCCACGCGGAGGGTGCGGCGTTCGCGAAGGTCTGGGAGAAGTGCAATGCGCTGGAGACGAAGGTCGACTCGCTCGTCCTCGTCTGCGGCGAGCTTGCGCACAAGACGGTCTACGCGAAGGAAGACGTGCGCCGCGAGCATCCGCAGGTCGGCGACCTGAACTTCACGGTGAAGGAGGCGTATCCGCTGGAGGAGGCGATGCCGCTCCTCTCGAAGGGACTGCGGCTGAAGATGCGCTACGACGCGCCTGACCTCAAGAAGAGGGTCGCGGCGATCCGCACCGTCATCCTGAAGAATCCGGGGACGCTCTCGGTCTTCATCGAGCTGCACTACCCGGACGGGCGCGTCCTCGACATCGACCTCGGTCCGCAGTTCCGCGTCGCGGTGAACCTGGCGTTCCTTTCGGAGCTCGACAAGATCGTCCCCCCGACCGAGGCGACGTTCAGGATCGACTCGCGCATGTCCCTCGAAGTCCGCGAGCCTCCGCCGTGGGAGCGGTGAGTGGTCGCGACGGCAGCCCTTTCATCCGCCGAGGGCGAGGAGCGTCATGTAGAGCCCGGTGCCGACGGCCATTGAGAGCATCATCTGGCGCTTCCAGAGCTGAAGCGCCATCGTCACGGCCGTGCAGACGAGCGTCGGCACGAGGTGCGATCCGGTCGTCAGCGGCGTGCGCAGGCAGTAGACGACGAGCAGTCCGAACACGGCGGGGCCGAGCCACTTGCCGAGGTAGACGACGAACGGCGGCGTCGGCCGGTCGGGACGGAAGACGAGGAACGGCAGGAAGCGCGTGAGCATCACGCCGGCGACGGCGAGCAGGATCGAGAGCGTCAGCTGGACAGGCGTCAGGTTCATGAGAGCTTCCTCCGAAGGGCGACGAGGACGAGCAGGATGCCGCCCATCGCCGGCAGCATGAAGTTCTCCGCGCCGCAGGCGGCGAGCGCGAGCAGGGAGACTCCGAGCCCGATCCACGAGCCGGCGTGGCGTCGCTCCGTGCGCCAGTTCTCGGCGAAGATCGCCGCGAACATGGCCGTCATGATGAACTCGACGCCCGACAGGTCGATGTGCGCGAGCGCATGGGCGAATGCGCTGCCCATCGCCGTTCCCGTCAGCCAGTAGGACCACACGAGCGCGCTCACGAGCGTCTGGAAGCGGTGCGGATCGACGCCGGGCGGCGGCGGGTTCGCGTAGGTGACGGCGAACGTCTCGTCCGACAGCATGAAGACCATGAGGAACTTGCGCCAACCCGCGCCGCGAAAGCGATCCAGCATCGAGACGCCGTAGAAGAGGTGGCGCGCGCCCACGAGGAACGCCATCAGGAAGACGCCGAGCGGACGGAAGCCGTCCAGCACCATCGTCGCGAGGATGAACTCGACGGAGCCCGAATAGACGAACGCGGCCGTGACGACGGGAAACCACCAGCCGAGCCCGAGCCGTGTGGCGAAGATGCCGTAGCCGAGCCCGATCAGCCAGTAGGCCGCGAAAAGCGGCGCCGTCAACCTGAAAGCCTGTCGAAACATGGGCGCGTAGTATAGTGTCTCGTCTCTCCCGCGTCAAGGGTGTGGGGAAATGAGAATCACATGCGGAAAATTCGCGGCACGGAAAAGTCGCCGAATTTTTGGTACAATACGCACTCATCTCCGGGTGCTGGGGGCGCATGGGGCGTCCCGGCTGAGAGAAGACCGGTGAAACCTGAACGGGATAATGCCCGCGTAGGAAAGGATAAGGACACATGACGCAACTGCAGGCGGCCCGCAAGGGCCTTGTGACCGAGGCGATGAAGGTCGTCGCGGCGGACGAGGGAGTCGATGCGGAGGCCGTGCGGGCCGCCGTCGCGAGCGGCGAGGCCGTGATTCCCCTGAACATTCACCACGCGAATGCGCACCCTGTCGGCGTCGGGCGGCTCTTCCGCACGAAGATCAACGCGAACCTCGGACGCAGCGTCACGCACTCCGGGCGCGGCGACGAGCTGGAGAAGCTCGCCATCGCCGTGAAGGCGGGCGCCGACTTCGTGATGGATCTCTCCGTCGGCGAGGACATCCGCGCCATCCGGCAGGGGATGCTCGACGCGAGCGACCGTCCGCTTGGCACGGTGCCGGTCTACGAGACGATCTCGCGGCTGGCGGGCGACATCCCGCACATGGATCCGACCTTCCTGCTGGACGTCATCCGCGCCCAGGCCGAGCAGGGCGTGGACTTCATGACGCTGCACGCCGGGCTGCTTCTCAAGGACATCCCGTTTGCGATGAAGCGCAAGATGGGCATCGTCAGCCGGGGCGGCGCGATCATGGCCGAGTGGATGATGGAGAACAAGGCGGAGAATCCGCTCTACGCGAACTGGGACAAGGTGATGGACATCCTCGTCGAGCACGACGTGACGGTCTCGCTGGGCGACGGCCTGCGCTCCGGCTGCCTTGCGGACGCCTCCGACGCCGCGCAGTTCGCCGAGCTGTCGGTCTTGGGCGAACTGGTCGACCGCTGCCGCGCGCGCGGCTTGCAGGTGATGGTCGAGGGGCCGGGGCACATCCCGTTCAACCAGATCCAGATGAACATGGAGCGCGAACAGGAAGTCTGCAAGGGTGCGCCGTTCTACGTGCTCGGCCCGGTCGTGACGGACATCGCGCCCGGCTACGACCACATCGTGTCGGCGATCGGCGCGACGGCGGCGGCGACCTACGGGGCGTCGCTCCTCTGCTACGTCACGCCCGCCGAGCACCTGGGGCTGCCGGACGGCCATGAGGTGCACGAGGGGTGCGTCGCCTTCAAGATTGCCGCGCACGCGGGCGACGTCGCGCGCGGCCTGCCCGGCGCGCGGGATCGCGACGACAGCATGGCCGAGGCGCGACGGAACTTCTGCTGGGACGAGCAGTTCGCGGCCGCCCTCGATCCCGAACGGGCGAGGACGCGCTGGCTCAAGACGCGCGCGCTCACGGACGAGGCCCACGGCGACGACCACTGCTCGATGTGCGGCAAGGAGTTCTGCGCCGTGCGCACCTCGCGCCGCATCCGCGAATTGGCGGAGACGGACGGCCGTTCTGCGCGCGGTTGATTTCCGCATGGCCGCTATGGTATAATATGCGCAATTTTTCACAAGAATGCCCCTCTTCGGGGCGACTTCAAGGAGAAAACAAAAGACATGGCCAAGACGCCGAAATTCGCGAACGCCAAGGTGTTCGACTGGGTTGACAAGTGGAACAAGGTCTGCACGCCCGACAAGATCGTGGTCGTGACGGGCTCGAAGGCAGAGCACACCAAGATCTGCGAGATGATGGTCAAGAACGGCCAGTTCATCAAGCTCAACGAGAAGAAGCGTCCGGGCTGCTACCTCGCCCGCTCGCACGAGAGCGACGTCGCGCGTGTCGAGGGCCGCACGTTCATCTGTTCGAAGAAGGAGATCGACGCGGGCCCGACGAACCACTGGATGGAGCCCGAGGCGATGAAGAAGCTCATGCTCAAGAGCTACAAGGGCTGCATGAAGGGCCGCACGATGTACGTGATCCCGTTCGCGATGGGCCCGATCGGCAACCCGATCACCCAGTACGGCATCGAGGTCACCGACTCGCCCTACGTCGTCGTGAACATGAACATCATGACGCGCACGGGCAAGGAGGTCCTCGACCACCTCGGCAAGGACGGCGACTTCATCCCCTGCATCCACTCCGTCGGCGCGCCGCTCAAGAAGGGCCAGAAGGACGTCGCGTGGCCCTGCGCGAAGAAGATCGAGGACAAGTTCATCACGCAGTTCCCGGAAGAGCGCCAGATCTGGTCGTTCGGCTCGGGCTACGGCGGGAACGCCCTCCTCGGAAAGAAGTGCTTCGCGCTCCGCATCGCCTCGAAGCTCGCGAAGGATCAGGGCTGGATGGCCGAGCACATGCTCATCCTCACGCTCACCTCGCCTGAGAAGAAGCAGTACCACGTCACGGCGGCGTTCCCGTCCGCCTGCGGCAAGACGAACCTCGCCATGATGCTGCCGAAGCTTCCGGGCTGGAAGCTCCAGACGATCGGCGACGACATCGCGTGGCTCAAGCCGGGCGACGACGGCCGCCTCTACGCGATCAACCCGGAGAACGGCTTCTTCGGCGTCGCGCCGGGTACGTCGATGGACTCGAACCCGAACGCGCTCAAGAGCTGCAAGAAGGGCACGATCTTCACGAACGTCGTTCTCACGCCCGACGGTGACATCTGGTGGGAGGACATGGGCATCAAGGCTCCGAAGGAAGGCATCGACTGGAAGGGCAACCCCTGCTACGTCTGCGCGGACGATCCGTACCGCATGGGTCCGAAGCCGGGCATGACGAAGAAGGAGATCAAGGAGTCCAAGTACGTCGCGGCCCACAAGAACAGCCGCTTCACGGCGCCGGCGGTCAACTGCCCCGTCCTCGACAAGGAAGGCTTCAACGGCAAGTTCAACAAGAAGCCCACGGGCGTGCCGATCGACGCGATCCTCTTCGGCGGGCGCCGTCCGTCGACGATTCCGCTCGTGAACGAGGCGAAGGACTGGACGCATGGCGTGTTCATGGGTTCCGCCGCCGGCTCGGAAGTGACGGCCGCCGTCATCTCCGACCAGATCGGCCAGGTCCGCCGCGACCCGATGGCGATGCTGCCGTTCTTCGGCTACAACGTCGCGGACTACTTCCAGCACTGGCTGGAGATGGAGCGCACCTCCGCCGACGCGACGAAGCTGCCGAAGATCTACTTCGTCAACTGGTTCCGCAAGGGCGACGACGGCCGCTTCATGTGGCCGGGCTTCGGCGACAACAGCCGCGTCCTGAAGTGGATCTGCCAGCGCATCGAGGGCACGGTCAAGGCGAACGAGACGGCGATCGGCAACCTGCCGTTCGCGGAGGACATTGACCTCGCCAACAACGACGAGACGGCGAAGTTCCACGTCGTCAAGGCCGACCTGGAGGAGATCCTCAAGGTCGACGTCGAGGGCTGGAAGAAGGAGATCGAGACAATCGGCGCGTCCTATGACGAATACGACGCGAAGCCGTCGAAGGACTCGAAGGTCGCCTCGAAGACGGCGCATCGCGTCCCGAAGGCGCTCCGCCAGGTTCTCGCCGACGTCACGGCGGCGCTCGCGAAGTAACGCCATCCGACACGGCGCGCGGTTTCGCGCGCCCGCGCAAAGGAAGGACTACGGCAATCTGCCGCAGCCCTTCCTTTGCTGGTGAATTTTTGGTATACTACACCCTCATGCGTGGCATCTGCGCAAGAGCGCGCCATCAGGCGGCTGTCGCCGAGCGCCACGTATGGAAGGACAATCATGAAATACGATAAAAACCAGGCGCTTTTGGCGTGTGAGATTCCGGGGATTCCGCAGAAGAGCGGAAAGGTTCGGGATGTCTTCGACCTCGGTGACAAGCTGCTCATGGTCGTGACCGACCGCATCAGCGCGTTTGATGTGATCCTGCCGTGCGGAGTGCCCGACAAGGGCAAGGTCTTGAACCAGCTCTCGCTCTTCTGGCTCGACTTCTTCGGCGTGAACAACCACCTGATCACGGCCGACGTCGACAAGTATCCGGCGAAGCTCCGTCCCTACAAGGACGACCTGCGCGGGCGCTCGATGCTGGTGAAGAAGGTGAAGATGATCGAGATCGAGTGCATTGCGCGCGGCTACCTCACGGGTTCGGGCTGGAAGGAATACCAGAAGTCCGGCACGGTGAACGGCGAGAAGCTGCGCGCGGGCTACGAGAACGCCGCGAAGCTCGACAAGGTTCTCTTCACCCCGACGACGAAGGCCGCGCTCGGCGACCACGACGAGGCGATCGACTTCGAGAAGACGAAAGAGCTTGTCGGCGAGTCGACGGCGTATCTGCTGAAGGACGCGACGACCGGGCTCTATTCGATGGCGGCCGACTATGCGCGGGAGCGCGGCATCATCATCGCCGACACGAAGTTCGAGTTCGGGCGGGACGCGAAGGGGGCCCTTGTCCTGGCGGACGAGGTGCTGACGCCCGACTCCTCGCGCTTCTGGCCGGCGGCGAGCTACAAGGTCGGCGCGAACCCGCCGTCGCTCGACAAGCAGTATGTGCGCGACTGGCTCGATTCGGTTCACTTCAACCACCAGCCGCCGGGGCCGGAGCTTCCCGACGAGGTCATCGCGAAGACGCGCGAGATCTACCGGAAGGCGTTCCGCGACCTCACGGGCCACGAGCTGGCGTAGTCCTTTCCACCATTCCACCTTTCCACCTTTCCACTTTTCCACCTTTCCACTTTTCCACCATTAAAGGAATCCACCACATGGGAATGTTTGACCAGGTTCGCGAGGCGATGAAGATGCGGTCGGAGGCGAAGCGCATCGAAGCCGAAATCAAGAAGATCACCGCCGAGTATTCGAACGGCGGCATCACCGTCATCGCCAGGGGCGACATGTCGATCGAGAAGATCGCCGTCACGCCTGAAGCCTACGAGGAAGTCATCAAGGGCAAGCCGGCCCGCTTCGAGACGATGCTCTTCAACGTCGTCAACGGCGCGCTCAAGCGGGCGCGCGAGACCGTGCAGTCCGAGATGGCGAAGATGATGCAGCAGAACGGCGGCCTTGGCGGCCTGTTCGGGAAATAGCCGAAAGCCGACGGTCTGCCCGTGTCCATGCTCGCGCCGGTTGACGAGCTTGAAAAGTGCCTGTCCAGGCTTCCGGGCCTCGGACGGCGCTCGGCGTCGCGCGCGGCGCTCGCGCTCGTCCGCGAGAAGGAGCGTCTCCTGAAGCCGCTCGCGTCGGCGCTGGCCGTTGCGGCGGACGCGGTCTGCTGCTGCTCGCGCTGCGGGGCGTTCACGACGCGAGACGCCGATCCCTGCGCGCTCTGCACGGACGCGGCGCGCGACGGGGCGCTCCTCTGCGTCGTCGAGGAGCCGGCGGACATCCTGCCGTTGGAGGCGTCGGGGGCCTTTCGCGGCCGCTACCACGCGCTCGGCGGCAAGCTCTCGCCGGCGCGGCGCCTCGGCCCCGAGAAGCTGCGCCTCGCCGCGTTGCAGGATCGCGTCGTGCGCGAAGGCGTCCGGGAGGTCCTGCTCGCGCTCTCGACGGACATGGACGGCGACGCGACGGCGGGCTACATCGCCGAGCTTCTGCGCGGAACGGGGGCGCGGGTGTCGCGCCTCGCCTTCGGGCTTCCGGCCGATTCGGGAATCGCCTATTCGGATCCGCTCACGCTTCGGCGCGCCATTCGCGGTCGGCAGGACGTGTGATTCGGCGGAACGCGCGAATTTATGGTATAATTCCCCTCTCAATGAAGTTTCGCCTTCTCTTCTTCCTGTTTTGCCTGTGCGCGGCGTCGGTGACGCCGGCGGCCGATTCGGCGGCCCCGGCATCAGCCGAGGGGCCGTCGGCGGCGTCCTTGACGAAGCCCGCCGCGACGCGGCTGGCGCGCATCACGTCCGACACGACCTACTATGACCGCAAGCAGGGAATGGCCGTCTTCACGGGGCACGTCCACGTCGACGACGAGCAGTACCAGATGCACGCCGAGAAGGCCTATGTCTTCATGACCCCGACAAACACCCTGAAGCGCATCGTCGCGCTCGGGAACGTCGCGCTGACGAACGAGCTGAAGCGCGCGTACGGGGCGAAGGCGTCGTACTACAGGGAAAGCGGCATGGTCGTCCTCTACGGCGGGGAGGGCGTGAACGCCGAGATCGTCGATGCGACGAAAGGCCAGAACCAGACGCTGCGCGGCTCGAAGATCAAGTTCTGGATCGACTCCGAGCAGGTCGAGGTGCTGGACGCGACGATCGTCGCGCCGGTCTCGTCGGCGGGGGCCTCCGGGCTGGGCGACGCGCTGAAGGGGGGGGGCTTGCGCTGACGGCGATGGCGCACCCGTTGCACAACCGCGCCGTGAAATGCTATAATGTCCGAAACTTTCTTTCAACGGAATGTTCCTAACCCAAACCAAAACCAACTAACCGACCAAGGAGTCACATGAAAAAGCTGATGGCCGCTGTGTGCGCGGCGTCGTTGTTGTCTGCGTTCGCAGAAGAGGAAAAGGCCGAAACCGAAGATCAGAGCTTCATCTCTGTCTGGGGCTTCGGCAACTACGGGATCTATTCGGGCTACCAGCTCTACGGGTCGCTCGTGAACAACGAGCCGACGGCGCAGGGCTACATCGACGTCAACGTCAACTTCGGCGACATCGGCTACGTCGGCGTCGGCCTCTGGTCGAACACCGACCTCACGAAGCGCCGCCGCGTCTGGGGGCTTGGGCAGGCGTTCAACGAGTACGACCCGAACGTCCACTTCGGGCGCACGTTCTGGTTTGACGACGACAAGACCTGGGGCCTCGACTGGCGTTCGACGGTCGTGTGGTTCTACTATCCGCCGAAGAACTACCATGGGGCGACGCATACCCACACGACGTGGGACTTCGACCACAGCCTCGCGCTCGTGAACCCCTATCTGGTTCCGTACATCACGGTCGTGCGCGAGTACTCGAAGGGCGCGAACCTTGTGATCTTCGGCCTCAAGAAGACGGTGGCCGTCTCGGACGGGCTGTCGCTGACGCCGTACATCGAGGGCGTCTGGCGCGAGCGCCAGTACAACTGGTGCTTCCCGACGATGTTCAACGGCGAGATCAACGGGTATGACTGCAACAAGAACTCCGGCGTCGCGACGGCGAAGATCGGCCTCGACCTCAACTACCAGCTCAGCGAACACTTCGGGCTCTTCGCGAAGGTCGCCTACTGCTCGGTCGTCGACCCCGACCTCCGCGACAATGTCGACCACCTGCCGAACAACGCCTACGGTGCGTATGCGAAGGACTACGCCTGGGGCGGCGTCGGCGTGACGTTCAACTTCTAACGATTTCGTGCTTGGATGAAGAGGGCGGGTGCTTTCGCGTTCAGGTGCAAAAAAGAAACACAAGGAAAAAGATCAGATGGAAATCTATGTTGGTAACCTCGCGTACGCGACGACCGACGACGGTCTGAAGGCGGCGTTCGCGCCATTCGGCGAAGTTACCGCCGTTCGCGTTGTCACCGATCGCATGACCGGTCGCAGCAAGGGATTCGGCTTCGTCACGATGCCCGACGCCGCTCAGGCGCAGGCTGCGATTGACGCGCTGAACGGACATGAGCTCGACGGCCGCACCGTGCGCGTCAACGAGTCGCAGCCCAAGCCCCGCGAAGAGCGCGAGGGCGGCTTCGGCGGCGGCCGGGGCGGGCGTGGCGGCTTCGGCGGCGGCCGGGGCGGTTTCGGTGGCGGTCGCGGCGGCTTCCGCGGCGGCGACCGCGGCCCGCGTCGCGAGACCCGCTGGTAATCGGAAGATTGCCATTCAAGCGAAAAGGCACGGCCGTCTGCGGCCGTGCCTTTCATTTTGCCAAATGGTGGACCCTGCGGGACTTGAACCCACGACCAAGAGATTATGAGTCTCCCGCTCTGACCGACTGAGCTAAGGGTCCGTGAAAACAGGTGCACATTCTACCAAATTTTACCCCCCGTGCGCAATGGGCTATTTTTCGGCGCGGCTTTTTGCTATAATGCCGCCCCTATGCAGAATATGCAGAAGACACAGGGGAGCAGTTCCGCAGCATGACGCCGGCGGCCTTCATCGACGACCCGAACTGGGCGGGGTTCATTCCGGAGCGTCCCGACGCCGCGCGGACGCGCCACCTGCCCACGCACGAGGACTGCGCGCCGATCGACGTCGCGGCCGTGCAGGATCATCTGCGCGCGGGCGGCACGCTCGGCCAGATGGACGGCTACGAGGAGCGTCCCGGCCAGATCGACATGACGGGTGCGATCGCCGCCGCGTTCAACGCGCGCGAGCACCTCGTCGTCGAGGCCGGGACGGGCGTCGGCAAGTCGCTCGCCTACCTCGTGCCGTCCATCCTCTGGGCGTGGACGAACGACACGCCCGTCGTCGTCTCGACGGCGACGCGCAACCTCCAGTCGCAGCTCGTCTCGTCCGACATCCCCCGCGCGCGGCGCATCCTCGGCGACGAGGCCGCGAAGTTTCGGGTCGCGCTGCTGAAGGGCCGCACGAACTACCTCTGCCTCCGGGCGGTTGGTGAGTTCTTCGCTGCCGGGTACTGGACGATGTCCGCCGACGAGCAGGCGCTCATGCCGGCGTTCATCGACTGGCTCCGGCACACGAAGGACGGCGACCTCGACTCCTACGAGGGTCTGCCGCGCGCGCTCCTCTCCTGTCCTGGCGACGAGTGCAGCGGACGGCGCTGCCCCTACTACACGCGCTGCTTCGTCTACAAGGCGCGCAAGGCCGCCGCCGAGGCGCACCTCGTCATCGCGAACCATGCGCTCGTCCTCGCCGAGGCGACGGCGCCGGGGAGCGGCATCCTGCCGAGCTACGGACGCCTCGTGATGGACGAGGCGCACAACCTGGAGTCGATCGCGACGGACTACCTGAGCGCGGAGTTCTCGCTCCCGGCCCTGACGCGCATCCTCAACCGCCTCCAGCGGCGCGGGCGCGGACGGCAGGCGGCGCGCGCCTCCGGCACGCTCGCGTCGGTCGAGCGCCAGTTCCAGAAGGGCGCGTTCGCGGGCAGCGCGGCCGGCGAGAAGGTGATGCGGCTCGTGACGGAGGCCTCGCGCCTCTCGCTGCGCATCGTGAACGCGGCGGACGCGCTCGCGGAGGTCGCCGCGCGGCTCCTGAAGCCGGCGAAGGACCGCGCGGTCTGCCGCTACCGCGTGGCGGACGACGGCGTGCGCGCCTATTCCCTGCACGGGCTCTTCAAGCCCTACGAGGCCGACGTCTGGGACGAGCAGAAGCTCGCGGCGGCGCAGAACCGCTTCGAGGCCGAGCTGGCCGCGCTCGTGAACCTGCTGCACGACCTGCGCGACACGCTCGACGGCGCCGTGCCGGAAGGGGAGCTCAACTACCTCGGCGACCTTTCCGCGCAGGTCGCGGGCATTGCCGAGTCGCTGATCGCGTTCGCGAACGAGACGAACTTCGTGCTGCGCGGCGACAAGGCGACGCACGCCTACTGGGCGGAGCGGGTGCGGCTGGAGCGGCGGCCCGCCTACGTGCGGCTCGTCGCTGCGCCGCTGTCGGTGGCGGACGACCTGAAACGCATCTTCTACGACGTGAAGGACTCGGTCGTGCTCTGCTCGGCGACCCTGCGCGTCGGCAACGACTTCAAGTACATGGCGCGGCGACTGGGGACGAAGGAGCGCTTCCAGTTCCTGACGGCGGCCTCGCCGTTCGACTACTTCCGCCAGGCGCTCGTCCTCGCGCCGGACTGCCTGCCCGACCCGGCGGCCGACTCGGCGGCGTATGCGGAGGCCCTGGCGGCGTTTCTCCGCGACCTCTTCGCGATCACGCAGGGGCGGGCGCTCGTCCTCTTCACGAGCTACGAAATGATGAACGCCGTCGCCGCGCATGCGCACGAGCCGCTCGCGGCGGCGGGCGTCACGTTGCTCGTGCAGGGCGAGGGGCTGTCGCGCGAGGCGATGACGCGGCGGCTCAAGGGGCAGTCGAACACGGTGCTGTTCGGCGCGCAGAGCTTCTGGGAGGGCGTCGACGTCGCGGGCGAGGCGCTCTCGTGCGTCGTCCTCGCGCGCCTGCCGTTCGCGCAGGTGGGCGATCCCGTCGTCGAGGCGCGCGCCGAGATGATCGACCGCGCGGGCGGCAGCTCGTTCCGCGACTACGCGCTGCCGGAGGCCGTCATCAAGTTCCGCCAGGGTTTCGGGCGGCTCATCCGCACGAAGTCGGATCGCGGCGTCGTGATCGTGAGCGACCCGCGCCTCGTGACGAAGAACTACGGCGCGCTCTTCCGCAAGTCGATTCCCGCGTCCGTGCATACGGTGTCCGAGGCGGACGACCTGCTCGCGCGCGTCAGCGATTTTTTTGGCGAGGCAAATGCAAGACCTTCGCGATAGAAGACGGGACAGGGCCTGTCCCTCCCGGTAAAAAAGTGGATATGTCATTTGTGGACGGCGCGCGTTTTTTTGGTATACTATCCGGCATGACGACACAACAAAGGAAAACAACGAAGATGAAAACACTCATGATGCTGGCCGGATGGACGGTGCTGGCGGTCGGATTGGCGGTCGGCGACGTGCGGTATGTGGATGCGCTGGATCTGTCCGGCTCCTACAACGGGCGCGGCGACCGAATGGGCGTGCGCCAGGCAATCGGCGGTACGCCGCTGACGGTCGCCGCGCAGACGGCGGCGCGCGGCATCGGCGCGCGGGCCGAAGGCGCGGTCGGCTTTCGGCTGGACGGTCGCGCGACGGCGTTCGACGCACGCGTCGGCGTGGATGACGTCGCGCACAGCCTGAAGCGCGGCGACCGTCAGGTGCAGATGGTCTTCCGGGTCTGGGCGGACGGAAAGGTCGTCTGGCGGTCGCCGTCCCTGCGCGAGGGCATGCAGCCGGTCGAGGTGCACGTCGATCTCGCCGGCGTCCGTGAACTCGTGCTGGAGACGTCGTCGGACGCGCCGTGGGCCGCGTTCGACGCCGCCTACGGCGACTGGCTCGACGCGCGGATCACGTGTGCGGACGACGCGCGGATCGAGCCGGTCTCCGGTCCGGAGGCGATGCGGCAGCTCGGCATCCTCACGCCGCCGGAGAAGCCGGAGCCGCAGATCAACGGCGCGGACATCTGGGGCGTCCGCCCCGGACGGCCGATCGTCTTCCGCGTCGCGACGTCCGGCGAACGCCCGCTGCGCTTCACGGCGAAGAACCTGCCGGACGGCGTGACGCTCGATGCCGAGAAGGGGATCCTGCGCGGCACGGCACCGGCGCAGAAGGGCGACTACGACATCGAGGTGACGGCGGAGAACGCGAAGGGCCGGGCGACGCGGACGATCCGCCTCGCGGTCGGGGACACGATCGCCCTGACGCCGCCCATGGGCTGGAACAGCTGGAACATCTGGGGCTCGCGGTTCACGGGCGAGCATGCGCGGGAGGCCGCGCGCGCGCTGGACGCCACGGGCCTCGGCGACCACGGCTGGGCCTACATCAACCTCGACGACTTCTGGGAGATGAACAACGCGCCGCAGAACAAGGATCGTCCCGAACTGCGCGGGCCCGCCCGCGACGCCGAGGGGCGCATCCGGGCGAACCCGTCGTTCCCCGACATGAAGGGCCTGACGGACGACATCCACGCGCTCGGCTTCCGTGCGGGCCTCTACTCCTCGCCCGGTCCGACGACCTGCGGCGGCTGCGAAGGCAGCTACGGGCACGAGCTGCAGGACGCGGCGCAGTGGGCGGACTGGGGCTTCGACTACGTCAAGTACGACTGGTGCTCCTACGACGAGGTCATCGCGGACGAGCGCGGCGGGCTGCCGTGGCACATCGGCGACTGGCGTGACGTGCGCGGCGAGTCGAAGCGGCGCCCCTACCGGCTGATGCGGGACTGCCTCCAGCGGCAGAACCGCGACATCCTCTACTCCTTCTGCCAGTACGGCATGGGGCACGCCGAAGAGTGGGCGCGCGAGACCGGGGCGAACGCCTGGCGCGTCTGGGAGGACATGAAGGACTCCTGGCCGTGGATGTGGCGGTCGGTCGAGTCGCGCCTCGGCGCCGAGAACTACTGGAAGTGGTCGGGCCCCGGATGCTGGATCGACCTCGACATGATGATCGTCGGCGACCAGCGCTCGTGCGGCTTCACGCATCCGACGTTCCTCACGCCGAACGAGCAGTACACGCACGTCTCGCTGTGGTGCATGCTCGGCTCGCCGCTCCTGATCGGCTGCGACCTGACGAAGCTCGACGCCTTCACGCGCAGCCTGCTCGTCAACGACGAGGTGATTGCCGTGAGCCAGGACCGGCTCGGCAAGATCGCCCGGCGCATCCGCCGGACGGATGCGGAGGAAGTCTGGGCGCGTCCGCTCGTCGGCGGCTTCACGGCCGTCGCCCTCGTCAACAAGTATCCGTTCGCCCGCGAGATCACGGTGACGTTCGCGGAACTCGGCCTCGGCGGCGGCGAGCGGTGGGTCAAGGATCTCTGGCGGCAGAAGTGCGAGGGGCGTCACGCTGGCGCGTATACGGCCCTCGTGCCGCCGCACGCGACCAAGCTTTTCAAGACGCGCGCGGTCGATTGCCCGAAATGCGACTGAGTGTGCTATAATACGCCTCGTCATGAGGCAGATGTCGCTTATCGAGGGGGCTCTGGCGGACGGCGAAAGCGCCGCGCCGGAGCCGTTGGCCGCGCGGATGCGTCCGCGCGACCTGTCGGAGTTCGTCGGTCAGGAGCACCTGGTCGGCGAGGGCAAGATCCTCCGCCAGATGATCGAGCGCGACCAGATCCCCTCCATGATCCTCTGGGGTCCGCCCGGCGTCGGCAAGACGACGCTCGCGAACGTCATCGCGAACCTCACGAAGGCCGAGTTCGTCAACTATTCGGCCGTGACGAGCGGCATCAAGGAGATCAAGGAGATCATGGCGCGCGCCGAGTCGGGTCGCCGCGTCGGCCTCCGCACCGTCCTTTTCGTGGACGAGATCCACCGCTTCAACAAGGCGCAGCAGGACGCCTTTCTGCCGTTCGTCGAGCAGGGCTCGATCATCCTCATCGGCGCGACGACGGAGAATCCGAGCTTCGAGGTCAACTCCGCGCTGCTCTCGCGGTGCAAGGTGTTCGTCCTGAAGGGGCTGTCCGAGGCCGACCTCGTGCGCCTCTTGCGGCGGGCGCTCGAATCGGAACGCGGCTTCGGCAAGCTGAACGTGCGGGCGAGCGACGAGACGCTCGCGAAGATCGCGGTCTACGCGAACGGCGACGCGCGCCATGCGCTCGGCACGCTGGAGACGGCGGTCGCGAACGCGGCGTTCGGGGCGGACGGGCGGCCGGAGATCACGGAGGCCGTGCTGGCGCAGGTCGTGAGCCGCAAGGCGCTCCTCTACGACAAGAACGGCGAGGAGCACTACAACATCATTTCGGCCCTGCACAAGTCGATGCGCAACTCAGACCCGGACGCGGCGGTCTACTGGCTCGCGCGGATGCTGGAGGGCGGGGAGGACCCGCTCTACATCGCGCGGCGGTGCGTCCGCTTCGCGAGCGAGGACGTGGGGCTCGCCGACCCGAACGCGCTGCTGCTCGCGAACGCCGTCTGGGACGCCTGCCACAACCTCGGCGTGCCGGAGTGCAACGTGCATCTGACGCAGGTCGTCGTCTACCTCGCGCTCGCCCCGAAGTCGAACGCGATGGAGGCGGCGTACAACCGGGCGGCGGCGGACGCGCAGAAGATGATGGCCGAGCCGGTGCCGCTGCAGATCCGCAACGCGCCGACGCGGCTCATGAAGAGCCTCGACTACGGCAAGGGCTACGTCTACGCGCATGACACGGACGAGAAGATCGCGCGGATGTCGTGCCTGCCCGACTCGCTCGAAGGCCGGCGCTACTACACGCCGACAGGGCTTGGACGCGAGGCGAACCTGAAGGCGCGGCTGGAGGCCGTCCGCGCCTGGCGCGAAGGCCGCACGGACACGCCGCCGTTCGCCTCCGCCGCCTACTCGACGGCGCGCTGAAGCTGCCGCCGATATGCCGTCATCGTCTGGCCGTAGCGCCGCCGGAAGAGCGTCATCAGGTGGGTCGGCGAGCGGAAGCCGCAGAAATGGCTGAGGGCCTCGATGGGCGTCTCCGTCTCCTTCAGCATCTGCATGACCCTCTCGAAGCGCGCGTCCTGGATGAAGTCGAGGACGGTGCGTCCTGTGATTTCGCGGAAGCTCTGCTCCAGCAGCCGCCGCGAGACGCGGACGGCGGCCGCGACGGCGGGGACGCTGATGCCGGCGGTGGCGTTCCGGCGGATGAACTCGCGCGCTTCGGCGACGCGCCGCCGGACGACGCCGTTCGTGTCGGCGGTCGAAAGGCGCTCGACGATGCCGAGCAGCCCGAACTTGAGCGAGGTCAGGCGTTTCGCCGGGTGCTGTCCCCGGCAGACGACCGCGTCAAGGAATTCGAGCGCCTGGTAGCCGCCGGCCTCGAAGTCCGGCACGACGGACGACAGGGTGGGCGAGGTGTATTCGCAGATGGTGCGCTCGTCGTCCACGCCCAGCACGAGAAGCTGTTCGGGGACGTCGAGCCCGGCGAGACGGGCGGCGTCGAGGACGCACTTGGCCCGCTGGTCGTAGGCCGCCCACACGCCGCAGGGCTTGGGCAGGTCGCGCAGCCAGCCGGCGAGGGCTCTCTCTCGCTGGTGCCAGCTGCCGGACGCGGGCGGGACGAAGACGTGCAGCGGATGGTGGCGATCCTTGAGGTAGGCGCGGAAGAGCCGTTCGCGCGCCTCGCTCCACCATTCGGTGCCGGGCGCGCCGACGAAGGCGAAGTTCTGGAGCTTCCGCCGCAGGAAGAGCTCGGCCGCCGCCGTCGCGAGCGCGCGCTCGTCGGAGCGGATCGTCGCGGCGGTCTTGCGCGAGTCCCGGCGCGGCGGCGTGTTGACGTAGACGACGGCCGTCTTGAACAGCCGCGCGAACGTCTCGCGCGGCAGCGCATGGCAGCCGCCGTCCGTGATGAATGCGTCGGGCTTCCAGCCGATGAAGTCGGCGAGGGGGCGGTCGGACGGGTGCGCCTCCGCGAGCTGGACCTCCCAGGCGGGGTGCGTCGCGGCGAAGCGCATGATGCCGCCGATCATCCGCCGCGAGGCGGTGTGGCGGACGTCGAGGCTGACAAGCAGTTTCTTTCGGTCGCTCATGCCGTGAAGTATACCAAATGCCGGTGCCGAAGGAAATCGCCGCCATTGACCTTTCGCGGGGCGTTCTGCTATAATCCGCAACCGCAATGAAAGAGGAAATCGAGAAAGCCGTTGCGGAGAACCGCATCGTCGCCATCATCCGGGGGTTTGCCCCGGACGTCTGCCTGCGTCTCGCCGAAGCCTATCGTCAGGGCGGCATTCGCCTCGTGGAGGTGACGTTCAACCAGAGGGACCCGGCCTCCTGGAAGGGCACGGCGGCGGCCATCCGCGCAATCCGCGAACGCTTTGCGGGCGAGATGCGCGTCGGCGCGGGCACGGTACTCACGGTCGAGCAGCTGAAGATCTGCGAGGACGCGGGCGGCGAGTACATGATCACGCCGAACGTGAACCCGGCGCTGATCCGCGCGTGCGTCGCGGACGGCCTCGTCGCGATGCCGGGCGCGCTCACGCCGTCCGAGGCCGTCGCCGCCTGGGAGGCGGGCGCGAGCTTCGTGAAGGTCTTTCCGGCGGGCTCGCTCGGCCCCGGCTACGTGAAGGCCCTGCGCGCGCCGCTCGCGCACATCCCGATGCTCGCCGTCGGCGGCATCTCGCCCGAGAACGTCGCGGACTTCATGAAGGCCGGCTGCGTCGGCGCGGGCGTCGGTGGCAACCTCACGAACCGGGAGTGGATCGCGGCGGGCGCCTACGACAGGATCGCCGACGTGGCGAAGCGCCTTGTCGAAAACAGCCGCACCTGACAGGCCAACCCCGCAGGCGGAATCCGAGTTCTCCCCATTTCCAACCCTACAACCCCTAAACACAAAACACATTCCCATGAAAGTCGTTACATTCGGTGAAATCATGATGCGCCTCAATCCCGAGGGCTACAACCGCTTCGTCCAGGCAGACCGCTTCGAGGCGTCCTACGCCGGCGGCGAGGCGAACGTCGCCGTCTCGCTCGCGAACTACGGGCTGGATGCCGCGTTCGTGACGAAGCTTCCCGACAATCCCCTTGGCGCGTGCGCGCGCAACGCGGTGCGGCATTTCGGCGTCGCGACGGACGGCATCGTCTGGGGCGGGCCGCGCCTCGGCATCTACTTCGTGGAGAAGGGCGCCTCGCAGCGCGCGTCGAAGGTCGTCTACGACCGCGCGGGCTCATCGATCGCGCTGGCGAAGCGCGGCGACTTCGACTGGGCGAAGATCCTGAAGGGCGCGAAGTGGTTTCACTTCACGGGCATCACCCCGGCCCTCGGCGGAGAGCTTCCCGCGATCTGCCTCGACGCGCTCAAGTTCTGCAAGGCGCACCGGATCACGGTCAGCTGCGACCTCAACTACCGGGGCAAGCTCTGGACGCGCGCGGAAGCCGGCGCGTGCATGGCGAAGCTCGTCCCCTACGTCGACGTCCTCGTCGCCAACGAGGCGGACGCGGCGGACGTCTTCGGCATCGTCGGCAAGGGCAGCGACGTCGAGTCGGGCAAGCTCGACAAGGCGGGCTACGTCTCGGTCGCCGAGCAGCTCGTGAAGCGCTTCGGCTGCAAGAAGGTCGCAATCACGCTCCGCACGTCGCTCTCGGCCTTCGATAACCTCTGGGCCGGCATGCTCTATGACGCGAAGACGAGGAAGGCCTGCTTCTCGACTGAATACAAGGTGCACATCGTTGACCGCGTGGGCGGCGGCGACAGCTTCGGCGGCGGGCTCATCTACGCGCTCGCGACCGGGCGGAAGGATCAGGCGGCGATCGACTTCGCGGTGGCGGCGAGCTGCCTGAAGCACTCGATCGAGCATGACTTCAACCTCGTTTCGGTCGCCGAGGTCGAGGCGCTTGCGGCCGGCAACGGCACGGGCCGCGTTCAGCGCTGACCGCGCGTCCGGGGGCTCACGCGGATTTATGCTATAATTTGCGCATGGCCGAGACCACGCATATCGCCCTGCCGCTGAAGTACCGCCCGATGACGTTCGACGACGTCGTCGGGCAGGAGCATGTCGTGCGTACGCTGCGGCACGCGATCGAGGCGAACCGCATCGCGAACGCCTACCTGTTCATCGGCCCGCGCGGCATCGGCAAGACGACGCTCTCGCGCATCTTCGCGAAGGCCCTGAACTGCCTCTCGCCGAACGGGGTCGAGCCCTGCGGCGCGTGCACGAACTGCACGGAGATCGCCGCCGGGCGCTCAATCGACGTCACCGAGCTCGATGCGGCCTCGCACAACAAGGTGGAGGACGTGCGGCCCATCATCGAGCAGTGTCCGTTCAAGCCGACCGGCTCGAAGTTCAAGATCTACATCATCGACGAATGCCACATGCTCTCCGGCGCGGCGTGGAACGCGCTCCTGAAGACGCTGGAGGAGCCGCCGCCGCACGTGCGCTTCATCTTCGCGACGACGGAGGGCGACAAGGTCCTGCCGACGATCGTCTCGCGCTGCCAGCGCTTCGACCTGCGGCGCATCCAGACGCACGACATCGTCTCGCGCCTGAAGTACATCTGCGAGAAGGAGAAGATTTCGGCCGAGGAAGACGCGCTTCTCGCCATTGCGCGCGGCGCGGAGGGCGGCATGCGCGACGCGCTCTCGTCGCTCGACCAGCTCATCTCCTTCAAGGGCGACAAGATTACCGAAGAGGACGCGCTCGGCGTGTTCGGGCTCGTCAGCCGGGGCGCGCTGGAAAACCTCGCCGGCGCGATCCTGAAGGGCGACACGGCGGCGATTCTTGAGGCGATTGAGATGTTCGACTCCGCCGGCAAGAACATGCGGCGGATTTCCGGTGAACTCCTGCAGCACTTCCGCAACCTCGTCGTCCTCCAGGCGCTCGGCCCGAAGTCCAAGTCGCTGGAGGCGACGCCCGACCAGATCCGGATCCTGGAGGCCCAGGCGCAGGGGATCGATCCGGGGCGCGTCTTCCGGGTCTGCGACCAGCTTGCGGAAATGGAGGACAAGCTGCGCTACGTGCTGTCGGTGCGGACGCTGATCGAGATGTCGCTCATCCGCGCCTCGCGCCTCGCGACGACGGCGACCATTGACGAGTTGCTGCGCGCGGTGAAGGGGATGCGCGAGGGGCTGCCGGTGGCTGCCGCCGCGCCGACGGCTGCGCCCAAGGCCACCGCCGCGCCCGTTTCGGCACCCGCAGAAGCGCCAGTGGCCAAGCCCGTTCCGTCGAAGCCCGCGCCGCCTCCTGCATCGAAGCCCGCGCCCGTTGAGGCGGCACCGACACCGGCTTCGCGGCGGGAGGTCTTGGACGATCCGCGCTTGAACGACGACATCCTGGGGGAGTTCCCCGGCGCGACGATTGCGAACATTCGGGAGGCGAAGAAATGACGACATGCGGTTGGTTGTGGATTTACGCCGGGTTGGCGCTGATGCTCTTGGAGCTTGTCGCGCCGGGTTTTGTTCTCTGCTTCTTCGGTCTTGCGGCCGTGACGGTCGGCGCGCTGCGGTTCGTGTGCGGCGAGGCGTTCGGCGCGACGGGACAGATGGCCGCGTTCTCGGTGCTGTCGATTCTCTACATCGTCCTGTTGCGGCGCGCCCTGAAGAAGGTTTTCGTCGGCGAGAAGGACGGCGGCGCGCGCGGACTGACGAACGATTACGTCGGGCGCGTCGGAAAGGTCACGGAGGCGATCGAGCCGCCGAAGACGGGACGCGTCCTCCTCGGCGACGCGGAGTGGACGGCGACGGCCGCGACGCCGATTCCGGCGGGCGCGGACGTCACGGTCGTCTCGCAGCAGAACCTCACGATGACGGTCGCGCCGCTGGACGGTCGGGTGGGCTGAACATGGACAAGCTCTTCATCATCGACCTGATGCCGTTTCTCTACCGGGGGCATTTCGTCTTCCTGCGCAATCCGCGCCTGACGGCGAGCGGCATCAACACGTCCGCGCTGCTCGGCCTCGCGAACGGCCTTCAGGCGATCCTCAAGAAGGAGCGTCCGACGCATGCGGTGCTGGCGATGGATCCGGGCGGCCCGACGTTCCGCCACCGCACTTACGCGCCCTACAAGGCCCAGCGCGAGAAGATGCCCGAAGACCTCGCCGCGTCCATTCCCTACGCTTTCGAGCTGGCCGAGGCCCTGAAGATCCCCGTCGTGCGCGTCGACGACTTCGAGGCGGACGACGTGATGGGCACGCTGGCCGTGAAGGGCGCGGCGGTGGGCTTTGACGTCTACATGGCGACGCCCGACAAGGACGCCGCGCAGCTCGTCCGCCCCGGCGTGCGGCTCTACCGTCCCGCGCGCGCCGGCGACGCGGCGGAGGTCTACGACGTGTCGGGCGTCTGCGGACGCTGGCATCTCGCGAGCCCCGCGCAGATGATCGACTACCTCGCGCTCGCGGGCGATTCGGCCGACAACATCCCCGGCATCCGTGGCGTCGGCGAGAAGACGGCGGCGGAGCTCCTTTCGCAGTATGGCTCGGTCGAGGGCATCCTCGAGAACCAGCCCCGGCTCAAGGGCAAGCTCGCGGAGAAGGTGTTCGCCGGACGCGAGGACGTGAAGATCTCGAAGTTTCTCGCGACGATCCGCACCGACGTGCCGATCGAGCCGGACTGGGACGCCTACCGCCTCGACGGCATCGACCGGGAAAAGCTCGCGAAGGTCTGCGCGAAGTTCGAGCTGAACCGCCTCGCGAAGGAGCTGCTGGGCGACAGCGCCGGACGAGAGCGTCAAGAGGGTCAGGAGGGGCCTGAGGCCGGCCTCGCGTCGCCCGCGCCCCTCAAGTCCCTCACGTCGATCGCCTCGGTTCCCCACGACTACCGCTACGTCTCGACCGAAGCCGACGCGCAGGGCCTGCTCGACGAGCTGATGAAGGAAGCGCGCGTCGCGTTCGACACCGAGACGACGGCGCGCGAGCCGGGGATGACCGCGACGGACGCGACGACGTGCCGCCTCATCGGCTTCTCGTTCGCGACGGCGAAGGGCAAGGCGTGGTACGTCGACGCCGGGCTCATCGACGTGTTCCGTCCGCTCTTCGCCGACCCGACGAAGATCCTCGTCGGCCACAACGTCAAGTTCGACCGCACCGTCCTGCACCGCTACGGCATCGGCTTCGGCACGACGCCGCGCGACACGCTGCTGGAGCACTACTGCCTCGACGCGGCGGCGCGGCACGGCCTCAAAGACCTTTCGGAGCAGCTGCTCGGCTACCGCATGATCCGCTTCGAGGACGTCGCGGGTCCGCAGGAACGCCGCAAGCCGGAGCCGACGCTCGTCGGCAAGGACATCGCGTTGGTGACGGACTACGCGGCGGAAGACGCGGACGTCACGCTGCAGCTCGACGACCTCCTGCGGGGACAGGCCCTCGCGCTGGAGCAGCGCGGCGTTGCCCCCGCTCCGCCCGTGCTGGAGACCGAAGAGGCCCTCGTCAAGGTGCTCTGCGAAATGGAGCGCGAGGGCGTGAAGATCGACACCGAGGCGCTGCGGGACTACGGGCGCGAACTCGACCGCGAGATCCTCGACGACACGCAGAAGATCCGCCAGTACGCCGAGCCGGGCTTCAACCCCGACTCGCCGAAGCAGCTCGCGGCGCTGCTCTTCGACCGCCTGGGGCTGCCGGGCTCGAAGAAGACGTCGTCCGGCCAGTGGTCGACGGACGAGAAGGCCCTCTCGAAGATCGCCGACGCGCATCCGATCGTGCCGCTGATCTTCGAGTACCGCGCCTGCACGAAGCTGAAGTCGACCTACGTGGACAAGCTGCCGACGCTCATCGACGCGGAAGGGCGCGTGCACACGACGTTTGCGCAGGCGTTCACCGAGACGGGGCGTCTCTCGTCGTCCGACCCGAACCTGCAGAACATCCCGATCCGCACCGCGCGCGGCAAGCGCATCCGCCGGGCCTTCGTTGCGCGCGACGCGGGTCACGTGCTGGTCTCGGCCGACTACTCGCAGATCGAGCTGCGCCTCATGGCGGCGCTTTCGGGCGACGCGGCGATGAAGGAGGCGTTTGCGCGCGGCGAGGACATCCACCGCGACACGGCCGCGCGCGTCTACAACCTGATGCCGGCGTTCGTGACGGACGAGCAGCGCGCGAAGTGCAAGACGGTGAACTTCGGCATCATCTACGGCATTTCGCCGTTCGGCCTCTCGCAGCGCCTGAAGGTGCCGCGCAAGGAGGCGGCCGACCTCATCGAGACGTACTTCCGGCTCTATCCGAAGGTGAAGGACTTCATGAGCGCGGCGATCGAGCGGGCGCGCGCGACCGGCTACGCCGAGACGGTGCTGGGCCGCCGCCGCACCCTGCGCGACATCAACTCGCGCAACGCGACGGCGCGGCAGGCGGCGGAGCGCGACGCGATCAACACGCCGATCCAGGGCAGCGCGGCGGATCTCATCAAGCTCGCGATGGTGAAGGTCGACCGCGCGCTCAAGGCCGAGCGCCTGCGGTCGAAGATGGTGCTTCAGATCCACGACGAGCTTGTCTTCGACTGCCCGAAGGACGAGGCCGCGCGCGTGAAGGAGATCGTCCGCCGCGAAATGACGACGGCGCTCGACTTCGGCGTGCCGCTTGACGTCGGCCTTGGCGAAGGGGCGAACTGGCTTGATGCGCACTGAGGGGCGTTTGCGGGAAAAGAAGAAAATGAAAATACCCCCTTGTCAGAGGGGGGTGAATCATGATATACTATATCGAAATTGTTTTGGGAAAGTAAGGAAAACAACTAAATGCCGACAATCAATCAGCTGATTCGCAAGGGGCGCAGTCCCCTCGCCAAGCATTCGAAGTCGCCCGCGCTGAAGAGCTGCCCCCAGCGTCGCGGCGTGTGTCTCGTCGTCAAGACGATGACCCCCAAGAAGCCGAACTCGGCTCTCCGCAAGGTCGCCCGTGTGCGCCTGACGTCGGGCTACGAGGTGACGGCCTACATTCCGGGCGAAGGCCACAACCTTCAGGAACACAGCGTCGTGCTCGTGCGCGGCGGCCGTGTGAAGGACCTTCCGGGCGTCCGCTACCACATCGTGCGCGGCAAGCTCGACTCCCTCGGCGTCGCGGGCCGCAACCGCAGCCGCTCGAAGTACGGCATGAAGCGTCAGAAGAAGGAAGAGGGGAAGTAAGCCATGAGCCGCAGAGGTAAAGTCATCGTCAAGCGCGTCGTCCTCGACCCGAAGTACAATTCGGATCTCGTCGCGCACATGATCCGCGTCATCATGAAGGACGGCAAGAAGACCGTCGCCGAGAAGATCGTCTACGGCGCGATCGACAAGATCGCCGAGAAGATGAAGGAAGAGCCGGCCAAGTTCGTGAAGGACGAGAAGCCGGTGGAGTCCCCGCTCGAAGTCGTCCAGATCGCGATCGACAACATGAAGCCGCAGGTCGAGGTCAAGACCCGCCGCGTCGGCGGCACGACCTACCCGGTTCCGACCCCGATCAAGGAGAACCGTCAGCTCTCGCTCGCCCTGCGCTGGACGACGCAGTATGCGTCGGCCCGCCACGGCATGGGCATGCCGGCTGCGGTCGCTGCCGAGATTCTCGATGCGTTCGCCGGTCAGGGCAACGTCATCAAGAAGCGCGACGACGTTCACAAGATGGCCGCCGCCAACAAGGCGTTCGCGCATTACGCCTGGTAACCCGAAAGATTCCGCTTTCCCAGACAAGACCAAAAGCGTCGCGGTTCGCCGCGGCGCTTTTGCATTTGCGCCGAGATGAGATTGGCCGATTTGCGCTTGCACCGCCGTAAATGGTATAATGGCGGCATGGAAAAGATGAAGCAGATCATGTACGGCGTGACGGACTTCGCGCTCATCCGCGCGGAGAACGGCTACTTCGTGGACCGCACCGCGCTCATCCGCGAGCTGGAGAAGACGCGCTACGCGATGTTCCTGCGGCCGCGCCGCTTCGGCAAGTCGCTCCTCTGCTCGATCCTCCAGTGCTACTACGACAGCGACTACGCCGGGCGATTCGAGGAGTTCTTCGGCGGGCTCGACATCGGGCGCGAGCCGACGGGCGAACAGGGGAAATACCTGTTCATCGACTTCAACTTCACGGGGGTCGAGAAGCGGTTCGACCGCGTGCAGGACAGCTTCGACGAATACTGCTGCCTGCGGCTGGACAAGTTCGCCCGCGACCATGCCGCCGTCTTGCCGCCCGGCGTCGCCGACCAGATCCTGTCGGCGCGGCACTGCCACGGCAAGCTCAACGCGCTCGGCATGCTGCTCAAGGGCTCGGGCCTCCGGCTCTACATCACGATCGACGAGTACGACAACTTCACAAACACGATCCTCGCCGAGTCGCGTGCGAACTACGAGGCCCTCTGCCACGGCGAGGGCTTCTTCAAGCAGTTCTTCAACGAGCTCAAGCTCGCGACGACCGGCACGGACGCGCCCGTCACGCGGCTCTTCGTGACGGGCGTCACGCCCGTCACGATGGACGACGTGACGAGCGGCTTCAACATCGCGGCGAACGTCTCGATGGACCCCGCGTTTGCCGCGTTCACGGGCTTCACGCACGACGACCTCCGCGAGATGCTCGCCTACTACCGCGCCCACGCGGGCTTCGCGTTCGACGAGGAGGCCGTCTTCGAGACGATGCGCCGCTGGTACGACAGCTACCGCTTCGCGCCCGAGACGGGACCGGACGGGCGGGAGCCGCCGCGCGTCGCGAACCCGACGCTCGTCCTCTACTACATGCAGTACTTCCTGCGGAACCACAAGCCGAACCCCGCGCTTGTTGACCGCAACCTGCGGACGGACTACATGAAGATCCGCCACGTCATCACGGAGGGGCGGAAGATCAACGGCAACTTCCATCGGCTGGAGGACATCGTTGCGCGCCTCGGCGCGACGGCCACGCTGCAGGACTCCTTCCAGGCGAAGGAGCTGGGCGTCGCGGATAATTTCGTCTCGTTCCTCTTCTACAACGGGCTCGTCACGGTGACGGGCGAGGACTTCGGGCAATCGACGCTCGGCATTCCGAACCTGACGGTCGGCGAGTTCCTGCACGACTTCGTGCCGAAGGCGTACCAGGACCTGAACGGCATCGACTCGCGCATCTTCGACATCGCGAACGGCATGGTGGATTTCGCACGGCGTGGAGACTGGCGTACGCCGATCGAAACGGCCTGCGGGGTTGTCTCGCGGTACTGGAAGGTGCGCGACGCGGCGGAGGGCGAGCGCGTCGTGCAGACCGCGCTCTGCTCGCTCCTCTACGTCGGGCACGGCCCGTACATCGTCCGCCACGAGCAGGAGTCGGCAGGCGGGTTCGTGGACATTGCCTTCGAGCCGCAGCTGAACCGCTGGCCCGAGATCGGCCACGCGGCGCTCGTGGAGCTGAAGTACCTGAAGGCGGCGGACGACGCCTCGCCCGCCGCGCTCGCGAAGATCCGAGACGCGGCGGCGGCGCAGCTCGCGCGCTACGCGGCCGACCACGACCTCGCGCGGGCGTGGAACCTGCGCGAGAACGGCGGAACGGTGACGCTGCACCGCATCGCCGTCGTCTTCCACGGCGGCGACGTCGCCCTCTGCGAAGAGATCTGAGTCTGCCTTTTTAACGCGCAGAGATGAGATGCGCAGACTTTAGCGACCTAAGATATGCCATGTGTCGGCATGAAAGTCGCAGGTAACAGGATGGCGACGGGGATGCGGTGAAGAAGACAGTCCTCTATTTCCAGTCGTCGCTGAATGAAAGCAACAACGCCGAGCTGGCGGGGGTCTGCCGCTTTGCCAAGATGGCGGGCTGGTGCATACGCGTCACGTCTTACGCGGCGGCGGCCCGCGCCTGCGGCGGTTCGGCGGACGAGGCGGCTCGCCCGGACGTGAAGGGGCTGCTGGCGTTCTGGGCCCCGGACGGCGTCATCGTCGAATGCGGCGCGGCCGGGGGCCTTCTGGATCCGCTGGACTTCAAGCCCGTTCCGACAGTCTTTCTGGACTGCGACCCGTCCGAACAGGAGACGTGCGTCACGTTCGGCGCGAAGCCGATTGCGGCGTTGGCGGCCAGGGAACTGCTGTCGTTGGGCTTTCGAACCTATGCCTACATTCCGTGGAAGACGCGCACGTCGTGGAGCGTTGCGCGCGGCGAGGAGTTCGCCCGCCTCGTGAAGATGAACGGCTGCAAGTTCCACGAGTTCCGCAAGCGTCCGTTCGGCGACGATGCGGAAACGTACCGTTCCTGGCTGAGGGCGTGGCTTCGGAACGCGCCCAAGCCGATGGGCGTGTTCGCAGTGAACGACTACATGGCGTCAGATGTCCTGTCCTGTGCCGAGCGCGAGCGGATCGACGTGCCGAACGAGCTGGCGGTCATCGGCGTGGACAATGATGTCCGCACCTGCGAGCAGACGACGCCGACGCTGACGAGCATTCAGCTCGACTGCGAGCGGGGCGGCTACCTGGCGGCCGAGCTGCTGGAACTCAAGATGGCGCATCCCGAACGAAAGGTCGACGGGGCCGTGGTCGATTCCGCCTACGTGTTCCACCGCCAGTCGACGTTCGTCTATTCGCGCCGCGACGACCGCGTGTCCGTCGCGCTGAAGCGCATTCGCCGCAACGCCTGTGACGGCCTCACGGCGAAAGAGGTCATCGCCGGGATGGGGTGTTCACGGCGTCTGGCCGAGCTGCGGTTCCGGGAGGTGACGGGGCATTCCATCCTGGAGGAGATCATCGCCGTGCGGGTTGCGCGTGCCCAGCATTTCCTTGCGCATTCGCCGCGTTCGGTCGCCGCCGTCGCGCAGGCCTGCGGCTACCGTTCGACGGAAGCGCTCGGCAAGGTCTTTCGCGCCGCGACGGGACTGACGCCCCGCGCGTGGCGGCAGAAGATGGCCTGAACGTAGCGCGTCCTTGCGCAGACGTTCGGTTGTTTTGTTTGCGCAATCGTTCGGAATGCGGTAGATTCCGCAACGGTCGATTTGATATAATGCCGGACATGATTATTCATCCATCAGCAAACGTTCGGCTCGCCGTCGCGGCTTTCTGCCTTTTGGCCTTCGTATCTGCGCGGGCGGAGTCGCTGCCGACGCTTCAGGACATCCGCGACTGGGTGGTGCGTTCGTTCGGCGCGAACCCGGCGACGCTTCACGCGGAACGGGCCCGCAAGCGGCTGGCGCTGGCCGAGCGGCTGGCGCGGCTGCCCGTGCAGACGGCGGTGGCGGAGGCGGAACGTCTGGAGTTCCGCCGGATGTTCGCGGAAATGAGGGAGAACCTTGCGGTCGATCCCTCGTTCCCCGGCGTTGCGTCCGAGCGGCTGGACGTGCGCGCGTTCGGTGCGCGGGGTGACGGCGCCTCGGACGAGACGGCGGCTTTCGCGCGGGCGGCGTCTCACATTCGGACTTTGGCGGGCCGTCCGGTCGTGCTGGACGTTCCGGCCGGGACGTATCGCTTTGACTCGGTGACAAGCCCCGTGATCGGGAAGCCGGTGCATGTCGACTTCTCCGGTCTGACGAACTGCTGGATTCGGGGCGCATCGCCCGAGACGGTCACGTTCGTCTTCGGCGTCTATGACCGAAGCGGCCTCTCCCTGAACCGCTCCGTCAACACGACGCTCTCCGGCGTGAACTGCCTGTATCGGGAAACGCCGTTTTCCCAATGCCGCCTAGAAAGCTACGATCCGGTGACGGACTCCGCCGAGGTCGTCTGGTGCCGGGGGACGCTTCGTCCCGACGACGCGCGTTTCCGGCGGCGGCCGCGTTCCCTGATCTGCGGCCTTTTCGACGCCGACGGACGAAAGGACTGGCGAGAAGGCGGCTCGCCGCGCTATTTCAGCCGACGGGCGGACGACCTTGGGAACGGGCGGTATCGCATCTACTTTGACGCGACCTATGGCAAGCCGGGCGAATCGTTCGCGGCGAAAGCCGGCTCGTACCTCGTCATCCCCGACCGGGACAACGGCCTGCAGGGTGCCAATGCGTTCGAGAGCCGTCACTGCACGTTCGATCGCGTCTGGTTCCGGAATGCGCGTTCGAGCGCGATCACGGGGTTCGGCGCGGCCTATGTGACGCTGTTCCGCTGCCGCGTCCTGCCGAAGGACGAGACGCTGGTGCTGTCGACGAATGCCGACACCTGCTTCTGCGTGCGCGGCGCCTATCTCGCCCAGTGCGACTTCGGCGGCATGAACGACGACGGGGCGAATTGCCTGGGGCACGGGACGCTGATCAAGGTGCGGCTCGACGCGCACACGGTGGAGGTGGAGTCTCTGGAAGGGCGCGTCCGTCCGGGCGACGTCGTGCAGGTTGTCCGCTCGTCGGACGGGCATTTCCTCGCCGACTTGACGGTGCGCGCGGTCGCGGGGAAGCGTCTGACGTTCGCCGAACCCCTGCCGGACGGACTCGTCACGGTGGACGAGGTGGGTGGCCTTGACGCGGACGCCCGGCATCGGGTGGCGCTGGGGATCGGGCGGGTGAAGCGCACGGCCGACCTGCTGTATGCGCCGCTCGCCTGGGGCACGGGCTTTGTCGCCAGCGGCAACCGCATCCATGACCTTCGCGGCGTCGGCATCAACGTCCAGTCGCCGCACGCGCTCGTCGAGAGCAACGTCTTCACGCGGGTCGGCTGCGGCGTGAAGCTTTCCGGCCTGAACAACTGGTTTGAGGGGACGCCGCCCTACGACGTTGTCGTGCGGGACAACGTGTTTTCGGATTGCGGCGTCGCGATCCATTCCGTCTACACGGACATCAACGCCCGGTCGTCCGTCGACAGCCCCATCACGGAAGTCGAGATCTTCGGCAATCGGTACGAGAATGTCGAACGGAAGCATCATCTGCTGAATTTCGTCGGTAAGGAGAACTGAAATGAGAAAGTCCTTGTTGGTTGGCGCCGTCTTGTCCTTCATCGGCGCGCGGACGTCTGCGGCGCCGGTCGTCTCGCCGGTCGGCGTGCGCGTGGAACTCGGTGCGCACCGTTCCCTGCTGTTCGAGTCCGTCGGAAAGGATGCGGACACTTTGCCGCTGGACTGGCCGACGGCGGCGACGGAAGCCGAGGTGACCTTGACGCGGAAGGGGCGCGAGACGGTGCTGACGATAGACGATCGGTCGGTGTCGACGCTCACCCTCGCCGTGCCCGCCTCGTCCGCCGAAGAGGCGTGTGTCGTCGTGTCGGTGGCGTTTCGGGACGGCGATGGCAACGTCCGTCGGACAGACCGCGCCGTCGTCTACGCCGTGACCGGATTGAATGGTGCGGCGGCTCGGTTCGTCTCGCCGGAACTGTCGGCGTCGGACTGGGCGACATATGTCGAGAAGACCCCGGTGATCGCGACGCTGGCGGCGGATGATGCGGTCACGCGCAACGGCGAGACGGTCGCTCCCGTGCAGCCGGTCGTCTCCTTCTATCGGACGCTTGCGTGGGCGGCGCGTGGTGTCGTGACGTCTGTCGCCTTGACGTCGGCGGACGGCGCGTCTGTCTACGATGTCGAACTTATGCGCATGGGCCCCGGTCTTGTGCTGGTCTTCAAGTGAGCGAAAGGAAAAAACGCATGAAGAAGTCGGTTCTCTTTCTCTTGTCAGCCGCCGCCCTGTCCGTCTCGGGCGAACTCGCCGTGTCGGATGTGCGCGTCGCCTCGCGCCAACCGTGGGCCAATCAGGTGAAGGTGCGGTTCGCCGTCTCCGGCGTCACGTCCGAGACGGGCGCGAAATTCGGGTTCACGGCCTACGACGGCGAGACGAAGATCGGCGACATCGATCCCGCGAAGGTGTCGGGCGACGTCTATGCGGATGCGGACGGCGTCTGCGAGGTGCTGATCGAGACGGCGGGGCTGCATCCGCTGGCCGATGCGCGCCGGGGGCTCCAGGACTTTCGCGTGGGCGTCGAGGCGTTCGAGACGTCGCCGATTCTCTACAAGGTCATCAACCTGGCGACCGAGCCGGGCACGCCGCATCACATCGTCTATCTCACGCGGGCGGACATCGAGGCGGGCACGCATCCCGGCATTCCCGGCGCGCTCGGCGGATTCGAAGTCAATCCCGTTCGCGGCGTCGACTCGTTCGTCTGGACGGGCGTGACCAACCGCGTCGCGACGAACAACCGCTACGTCAACGCACGGCTCGTCCTGCGGCGTGTGCCGGCGGGCACGTTCAGAATGGGGGCGGACGGCGTGGAAACGACGATTTCCAAGGGCTTTTGGATTGGTGTCTTTCCGCTTACGTGGGGGCAGTACGCGCATCTGGTCGGCGAGCCGACGGATGCCGATTTCGTCAACGTGCAGGTGATGCCGGCGACGACGCTTCCGGCGCGTGGCCTGACCCTCACGTGGGACGCGATGCGCGGTGCCGCGTCCGTCTGGCCGCAGAACGGGCACACGGTCGATCCGGCGAGCGTGTGCGGGCTCCTGTGCGCAAAGACGGGGGAAGACGGCTTCGACCTGCCGACCGAGGCGCAGTGGGAGTGGGCCTGCCGCGCCGGCACGACGGGGACGCTTTACCGCGATGACGCGCCGCTCGACGCGCTCGGCAACTACGCCGCGAACGGCGGCAACGCGCTCGCGCCGCCGGGACGCTACTTGCCGAACGCCTGGGGGCTCTACGACATGATCGGCAACGTCTGGGAGCGCGTCCTCGACTGGGAGGGGCCGCAGAAGGGCGGTGTCGATCCGTGGGGCGCGCCGTCGGCGGCCTCCGGGCGGCGTCTCGTCCGAGGCGGCTGCAAGGCCAGCGGCGCGGCGAACTGCACGTGCGTGTCGCGGACGGCGGACGGCAACACCGTGCCCGACAGGGGCGGTGACATCTACGGCTTTCGCCTCGTGCAGAACGGGCGGTGGTAAGCGGATTCGGAGGAACGGAACATGAAGAAGACTCTTTTGATTGCTGTCGGCGTGTGTGCCGCGTCTGGGGCGTTGGCCGCGCCCTCGGTTTCGGACGTCCTTGTCCGTCAGCAGTGGCCGTGGCGCAGTTCGATTCGGGTGGACTTTCTGCTGGACGGCAGGGGGACGTCCGACGTGAAGTTCGCGTTCACGGCCTATGACGGAGAGACGCGGCTCGGCGAGATTCCCGATGCGGCGATCGTCGGGGACAAGTTCGCGGATCGGAATGGCCTCAAGACCGTGCTGATCGACCCCGCGCTCGTGCCGGCGCTCCGCGACGTCGGTCGCCTTTCGGCCTTTCGCCTGACGGTTTCCTGCACGGAGGTGGGCGAAGTCCTCTATAAGCTGATTGACCTCACGAAACGGCGCGGCGACGACGGGCACATCCGCTATCTCACGGCGGCAGACCTGAAGACCAATGCCTATGGGCTCTGGGCGGCTGATTTCGTGCCGGGCGTCACCTCCATCGCGTGGCCCGGTGTCGCGGCGGACAAGACCTACTGCCGCGACATCCTCGTCTTGCGCCGGATTCGTCCGGGGACGTTCGGCTTTGGCGCGACGGCCGTGCCGACGACGCTCACGCAAGGCTATTGGATCGGCGTCTTTCCCGTCACGGGCATTCAGTATGACACCGTTGCGCAGACGGCGGACAGCACGGCGGCGAACGAGAACCTGCCGAAGCGGCGGATCTCGCCGAACGCCCTGCGCGGCGCAGACCTGTCGTGGCCGCGCGACGGCCATCGGGTCGCGTCGGACAGCTTTTTCGGCAAGCTTGCCGCCTTGGTGGGGGAGGGCGGCTTCGACCTGCCGACCGAAGCGCAGTGGGAATACGCCTGCCGCTCCGGGACGACCGACAATGCGATCTACCGAAGCGACAGGACGCTGGGCGAAGTCGCCGTCTTCGGGGCGAGCGGCTGTGCGGAGGTCGGCACCAAGTATCCGAACGCCTGGGGGCTCTACGACATGCTGGGGCTCGCGTGGGAGCATGTGCTGACGCGGTTCGACGCTGCGGGCGTGACGGGGGGCTTCGATCCGGTGGGGCCGGAGACGTCTGTCTGCACGGCGCGCGGCGGCTCTTTTGCCAGTGGCGCGGCGAATGTCTCCTGCGTGTCCCGCAACGGAGACGCGACAGTCGAGCATACGAGCCTGTACCACGGCTTTCGCGTCGTCCAGAACGAAAACTGGTGAATGCCGATTTCCGAATGAGAAGACCCGCGATGAGAAGTTTCCTTTTGCTGCTGTTGGTGACGCTGGCCGGGACGATCGCCGCCGAGACGCCCGTGTCGGCTCGTGTGCTCGTGGTCGGCGACAATGAGGCGGCCTGTGTCGCCGCGCTTCAGGCGGCGCGCGACGGCGTGCGTAGCGTCGTGCTCGTCTCGGACTGCGAAATGCTGGGTGGCCAGTATTCGGCGCAGGGCGTCGGCCCTGTGGACGAGCGCGTGTGCATCGAGGGCCGTAGTCTCGACTTCCCGCGTTCGGGGATGGCGCTTGAAATCATCGAGGCGATGGGGGCCTACAACCAAGTCCGCTACGGGCGGATGTGGCCCGGCAACTGCTGGAGCGCCACCTGCACAATCGAGCCGCGTCCTGCCGCGCAGATCTTCGAGCGGCTGCTGGCCGAGGGCGGCGCGGCGCTTCGCGTGTATCGCGGACAGCGACCGGTCGAAGTCCTGAAGGCGGGTGACCGCATTCTCGGCGTGCGGTTCGACGGGGGGCTGGAAGTCCGTGCGGAGATCACCATCGACGCCAGCGACTGGGGTGACGTGATCCGCCTGGGCGGTGTGCGGCACTATTCGGGCGTCGATCCCCGGTCGCGCTTCGGCGAGGCCGACGCGCCGGAGGAGGTGGACGAGATCGGACGGATGGAGATGAACCCGATCACCTGGACGATGACGTTGGAGGAGAAGCCCGACGCGCGCCCGATTCCCCGTCCGGCGGGCTATGACCGGGACATCTTCGAGCAGGAGGACTTCTGGCGGGACGACGGAATCTTCGCGGAGCCGTATCCGACCGGCATTTCGGCCGTTCCCTATACCCAGCGGCGACTGGTCGATGCGCGGCACTTCACGCTGAAAAACGTGGCCGGCGACAAGATCCAGCTGAATGCGACGGTCATGGACTATCCGCTCTGTCAATGGCCGAAGCATGTGGCCGAACGGCTGGAGCGAATTCAGAGGGGGTCATCGACGCTCAATTTCGCCGAACTGCCGCACGAGGCGCGGCAGGTGGTGTATGCGGACGCCAAGCGCCGAAGCCTTCAGTATCTCTACTTTCTGCAGAACGACAACGTGAAGACGACGGCGCGGATGCGGAGGTTCGAGCTTTCGGACGAGTTTGGCACGGATGACCGTCTTCCGCCGAAACCCTACATCCGCGAAGGTCTGCGCCTCGCCGCCGTGAAGATGCTGACGGCGAACGAGGTCGCCGTCCCGCAGGGCGGGCAGCCCGTCTGGGCGGAGTGCCCGGCGGACGCGGCATTTGGCTTCCAGTTCCACCTCGACTTCCATCCGACGCGCCGCCGCTTTCGCGATCCGCAGAACAGGCCGGACGTCTGGACGCCGGAGCATGTCGGTGTGCGCAACTGGTCGCGTTCGGCGAACCGCTCGTTCTTCCCCTATGCGGCGTTCGTCCCGGAAAGTGCCGAAGGGCTGCTGGGCGCGGGCAAGAACGTCGGCGTTTCGAGTCTGGTGCAGTCCGCGCTTCGCCTCCATCCGCAGATGGTGCTGTCCGGACAGTGCGCTGGCGCGCTGGCGGCGGCGGCGCTGCACGCGGGGCTGAGTCCGCGCCAGGTCGTCGCGGACGCGGCGCACGTCCGCCGACTGCAGGCGCGGACGGTCAGTCCGCCGTCAGGACGCCCCGGCGTGGCGATCTGGGCGTGGCAGGATCTCGCGCCCGGCGATGCGGACTTCCGTGCGGCGAACATTCCGGTCGTGCGTCCGCGCCCCCAGCCGCCGACGAACATGTTCTGGCGAACGGCGGTGCGTTGAGCAGACGCGCCAACGCGAACGAAGTGTGTTTTAACGCAGAGCGGCCTGCGGCCGGGCGGTGCGAGGCGACAGGGAGTGTCGCTTCGTGCATTTCTGTCGGCTTCGTTGCCCCTTCTGGCGTCTGGGTTTAACGCAAATGTCGCAAAGAAAAGAGACACGAAGAGCGCAAAGACCTTTGTTGGCTGGGGGGCAGAGCCTTCGCGAGCTTTGCGTCAGAAACCTTTGCGACCTTTGCGTTAAGAAAGAGATACTGGGCGCAAGAAAATGTCGCCTATGATGCGAAGCGTTCCTCCCGCGACCTCCCCTTGCCCTGCGCAAGCGGCTCTGTGTTAGAAACATTTTCGCCTCGGAGGGGGCCGAAACGGCCCTTCGGGCGGTTTCAGCCTTTTAGCTGACGCATGGCTGCGTACAGGTACTCGCCGCTCTCGCGATAGAGGCCTGTCGCAGGGTCTGCCACCTTCTTGAAGAACGGACTGTGATAGAGCGCATCCATTGCCTCTTCAATAGAAAGGCCCTCGCGAGAGACGATTTCCGCGACGAGATCTTGGACGGCGAATTCAATCAACTGTCTGACTTCGGCTGACATTTTCAATCCCAAGGAATCGCAACCGGCTGATGGCGCGTTGCGTGTGAAATGAATACTGGAAGTAGAGATGCTTGAATTGTAGGGCATCGACAAATGCGTCGAGCGTGATAAGTCCCTTGTCGAAGAGCCGGAATTGAAGTGACAGCTTGTCGTTTGCGATGGGGCCGACGACAACGTCGTACCGGCAGTCTCTGTTGTGGTCTTCCGCTTTGACATAACCGCGGCGATTGGCGCGGACAAACAAGGCCCATTCCCGAGAAGGCGCAGGGAATCGTTTGGTGCGGAATCCCGGGGGAAGGTCTTCGTGAAATTCCAGACGAAGAACGACAGCCGTTCCGCCGAGCCTATCGACGCGCTGCAAGGCGGTCTTTCGCGCACATTCCAGCGAGTCTGAGGTGTAGAAGCCACGACCGAAGTCTTTTCCGGGAAGCCCTTTCGCAAGGTCTATCTGGCTAAAAGAGGCGCTTGTCCCATGATAGAGGATCATTTTAGTCTTCCTCCGTTTCGACGACAGACGGCGGAGAGATCGGAAAGGGCTTCTTCAATCGAATAGGCGTGCTCGACGGCATAATGGCGGTCGAGAAAGTCGATGCCTGCATGATTCCTCAAGTAGTCAAAGCCATCGACGTAAGTCAGGCCGTGCGCATCCGAGAATTCAGTTACGCAAGCAACAATGTAGTCGATTTTGTCTCGCACAGGTTGGCTCATGGTGGTAATTATACCAAATTCTGATGAGGAGGATGAAACGCCCTTCGGGCGGCCTGCGGCCGGGCGGTGCGAGGCGACAGGGAGTTTCGCTTCGCGCCTTTCTGTCGGCTTCGACGCCCCCTCAGATTGTTTGTGTTAAGAAAAGAAAGAGATGCTGGGCGCAAGAAAGATTCGCACGTGGCACGAAGCGTTCCTTCCGCGACCTCCCCTTGCCCCGCGCAAGCGGCTCTGTGTTAAAAACATAAACGACCTACCCTCATTGACGTGGGAGGGTTGCAGATGATATACTCCCCTCTTAGAGGTCTCATGCCAGTGGCCTGTGACCTGTGCGTTACGTTAAAGAAGTAGTTTGAAACACAGAGCGGCCTGCGGCCGCCATGAAACCGAACAACATGAAAAAGAATATGCATCTGCAGAGAACCAAGAGAATCGTGGCGGTCGCGGGACTGCTGGCGGGTGCTGACGACGGGCGAGCCAAGTGAGGTTCGGCCGTTTTCCGTCAGCTTCGCCGCCCCATCAGACAACTCTGTGGCTTGGCCCGTCGGCCCGCCAGCTCGCGCGAACCGTCCTCCGAGGAATCGCCACCATACTCGAATGAGTGGTGTCGTGCGCGCGGAGGGGCTGGAAGTGGCGCGAGTGAGGAGCGACGACGAGACCGAGCGAGCAGCTTCCCGCTCCGACGCGCGTGCTGGCGGGCCGACGGGCCACGAATGCGAACGACTGTCGCGCAGCAAAAGCCTTTATTTGCTGAATGGCAGAGCCTTTTCCGTGGTCGAAAACGGAACGTGTTTGCGCGAAATAGACGGCGATTTTTGCGCAAAGTAGACGGAAGAATTTGACAAGCAGACCCGATTTATGATAGACTTCACATTTGTCAATGTGGAGGAATCGGGTGTGGCGGTGCGGTGCCGTGGGCCCCCCCCCCCCCCCCCATAAATGCTAAAAAATAACGAAAATGAATACAAAACTAATAGTTAAAGCGTTTTTCGGGGCGGCTTTCGCCTTGACGGGCGCGCGGCTCTCGGCGGAAACGAGGGTCGTCGATAAGCTCAACGGGCCGTATTTTTCGGTTCAAGATGCCGTTGATGCGGCCGCAGAAGGCGATACCGTCTTCATCAAGAACGGCGTCCATGACGTGGGCGGGAAACTCGACGGCTTCTCGACCTCCATGTCGAACCGCGTCTACGTCACGAAGTCCCTCACGCTCATCGGCGAGTCGAAGGAAGGTGCGATCATCAAGGGCGCCCACGCGACGGAGGGCGTTGACGACAAGGGCCTCGGCTGTGGCGCGAACGCCGTCCGCTGTCTCGGCATCAACGCGGACAACGTCGTCGTCTCGAACCTCACGCTCACGGGCGGCGCGACGCGCAGCACGACCGCCGGGAACGACAAGGAGGAGAACAACGGCGGTGGCGTCTATGCGGTGAACGGGAAGAAGGGCATTGTCCTGGTGGACTGCATCGTCTCCAACAACGTCGCCCGGCGTGCGGGTGCGGTGCGCTATGGTGCAGATGGTGCGGCCAACCACGGCAACTGCCTTCTCGTGCGCACGTGGGTTCACGCCAACAAGGCGGTTGACCGCGATCCGGACGTGCGCGGCTGTTTCGCGGCGTTCTGCCTGTTCACGGGGCATTACAGCAGCGGAACGATCACATATGCGGCGACGTTCGTGAACTGCACGTTTGCGGATGGCTTCGGACGCAACCACAGCGAAACGGCGAACGTTGTCGGCTACAACTGTCTCTTCGCCGACACGTGGTTCAAGGACGACGGCAAGGCCCAGTGGTTTAACTGCGCGTTCAACAAGCAGGACGCCACCACGACCTCGACAACGAACGCGGCGTGCGTCTTCAATCCCGGCTACGACCTCTTCATGGCACCGCCGCTTGTCGACTACCGTCTCCACTACGGCGCGACGGCGGTCATCGGCAAAGGCGACGCTTCGTTTCTTGAGAAGATTCCCGAAGCCTATCGCACCCTCGACTTCTACGGCCATGCGGTCGATACGGCGTCCGTAAGCCTCGGCTGTGCGCAGGAGATCGTCACGCCGACCGGCGGCACGATCTCGTTTGCCAGACAGGACTGCATGTCATCGACTGACACTGCTGACCGAAAGTCCGGGTTCGCGCCAACGACGGATTATGGGTTCTACTTCTTCAACGGCGTGTGCCTCATGTCGGCGAAGGTTCTCGGCTACATCCGCACAATGGAAGGCCGCACGGTCGTCACGGTCACGCATGATCCGTCGGGCGCACGGCTGGCGGCAGCGCAGAAGGGTCTCCATTCGTTCACGGCCTCGGGCGCGGACACGATGCGCCGCTATGCGAACGAAGATGGCGCGTTCGTCTTTGTCGCGCCGTCCGTCGGCAAGACGCTGACGCTGACGCCGAACTTCAACGCGGCCGTCCTCCACGTGGACCGCGCCGCGACCGCCGCCGAGTCGGACGGGACGGAGGCGGCGCCGTATGCGAGCCTTCCGGCGGCGCTGGCGGCCGTGCCGTCGGGCGCGTTTGCGACCGTGTACGTGAAGGCGGGCGTCTACGACAACGGGACGATGACGCAGACGAAGCGGTTCGGCAACATCGCCACCACGGCGTACACGCACAAGGCGCGCGCCGTCGTGCCGGCGAACGTGTCGGTCGTCGGCGTGGGCGCGGACAAGACGTTTATCGTCGGCGCAGATGACCCGTCGGCGGAGGCGGTGAACAAGGGCTGCGGTCCGGCGGCGGTTCGCTGTGTCGCGCTCGCGAAGGGTGCGCGGCTTTCGGGCTTCACGCTGACGGGTGGGCGCACGGACGTGGGGACGGCCGCCCTCAACAACGGCGATGACTTCCACGGCGGCGGCGTGCTGGCCGAGTATGGAACGGAATCCGAGTTGGCGGTCGTCACGGACTGCGTGATCTCGAACTGCGTCGCGCGGCGTGGCGGCGGCGGCTTCTTCGGCGTCTACAACCGCGTCCGCTTCCTCGACAACAGCATCATCCAGAGCGGCAACGGCTCGGCCGTGCGCGGCGATGGGGTCGGGAACTGCTTCCTCGTGAACTGCCTGATCGACCGGAACGAGGGCGACGCGACGGTCTACTACCTCGAACTCGTGAACTGCACGCTTGGCGCGGACAACACGCAGGGCGGGAACAGGAACGGCATGAGGGTGATCCGCGATGCGGGGGATGTCCGCAACTGCCTGATCCTCGGCACGAAGAGCGCGTCCGGGAAGACAGACGAACAGGGCGTCGTCACGCACACGAAGTTCTACAACTGCGTCTTCTCGATGGAGACGAAGGCCTACCTGGACAAGACGGTCAACAAGACCTATGTGGACACGAGCTGCGTCGCGACAGCGGATCTGTCCGTGGACGAGAACCTCGCGCCGGTCATCGGCGCGAACGCGGCTGTCGATGCGGCGGACGCGGCGGCCTATGACGCGGAGAAATGGGGCGATCGCGACGTCTACGGGAATCCGCGCACGATGAACGGCAACCGGCTGGACGTCGGCGCCGTCGAGGGCGACTGGAAGGCGGCCTACGCGAAGAAGATCGGCAAGCGGATCGCCGTCACGGCGGCGGATTCGGCGGTGGAGCTGGTCGAGGACGGCGTGAAGATCCCGGCGGGCGCGTCGCTCGCGGCGACGATTGGTCGTGCGGGACGCGCGAATGGCGTGTATGTCCTGAAGGCGACGGTCGATGACGGCGCGACGTGCGCGGTCACGCGAGACGGCGACGCGGCGGCGACGCTGACGGCGGGCGCGAATGCGGCGCGGTATGCGACGGGCGAGACGGGGCTGACGGATCTTGTCTTCACGGCGGATGCGCTCGGCTCGACGGTGCTGTCGTCGCTCAAGGCCGACACGGGCGTGTTGGTGATCCTGCGGTAGGGAGCGGTCGTCGGGCGAGAGGCCTGCGGCGCTAAACACGGAGGATGCGGAGAATGGAAGGCACGGAGAAAGAAAAGAAGGATGACGTGATCGATGCTCCTCCGTGTCTCTCAAACTCCGTAACCTCCGCGTTAAACGCCGTAGGCAGATCCTGTTGCTCGGGCTTTGAGGGGTGGTTGGTTTTAACACAGAGCGGCCTACGGCCGGGCGACGCTCCCCTTGCCCCGCGAAGCGGCTCTGTGTTACAATCTAACAACAAAAAGAGAAGGAGATAACCTATGAAGCGATTGATGGTGTTTCTGGTTGCCGGGATGGCGTTGATGTGCTCGGCGTCTGGCGCGGACACGTATGACGTCATCGTCGCCGGCGGTGGGCCGGCGGGCATCGGCGCCGGGTACATGGCGGCGGCGCGTGGCGCGAAGACACTCGTCCTGGAGAAGTCCGGTCGCCTCGGCGGCATGGCCGTTCAGGCGATGGTCAGTCCGTTCTCGTTCTCCGTCGACAGCCCCGTCGTGCGGCGGCTCGCCGCGCGGCTCGCGATGGGCAAGACCGTCGACTTCGCGCGCGCGGACGTGCTGGCCTACGATGCGTTGACCGAAGTCGGCGCGGACGTCCTTCTGCACGCGGACGTGATTGCGCCGGTGATGGAGGGCCATCGCGTGGTCGGGCTGGAGGTGAACCTTGCCGAGGGACGGCGCGTCTTCCGAGCGAAGGTCGTCATTGACGCGACGGGCGACGGCGTTGTCGCGGCGGCGGCGGGCGTTCCCTACGAACAGGGGCGTGCGGACGACGGACTCGTCCAGCCGATGAGCGTCATGTTCACGGTCGGCGGCATCGCGCCGGGCCGGCGGCTGATCGCCGTTTCGGAGGAACAGGCGCGTGAGCAGAAGATCGGCGGAAAGACGTGGGAGGCGATCGTCGCCGAGGAAATCGCCGTCGGCAACCTGCCGCCGGAGGTTTCGGTCATCCGCCTCTACTGGGCGCCGGAAGAGACGATGACGGTCGTCAACGCGACGCAGGTCTGTGGCCTCGACGGCGCGAAGTCGTCCGACCGCACACGTGCGGAGATCGTTTGCCGCAAGCAGGCCTTTCAGGTGCTGGACGTCCTGCGCCGCCGGGTGCCGGGCTACGAGAAGGCGCAGATCGTGGAGATGCCGGCGGTCGTCGGCGTGCGCGAGACGCGGCGGTTCGAGGGCGTCGACCGACTGACGACGGAGGACGTGCTGACGGGTCGGAAGCGTGCGGACGCGATTGCACGGAACTGCTCGTTCGTGATCGACATCCACAATCCGGCGGGCGGCGGACAGGCGCATGGACGCGGCGAGAGCGCGACGGGCGGTGCGCGGCGCGTAAAGCCGTATGACATCCCGTATGGTGCGCTCGTGCCGAAAAAGGTCGAGGGACTGCTGTTCTGCGGACGCTGCCTCTCGGCGTCGCATGAGGCGCTGGCGTCGTGCCGCGTGATGGGCAATGCGATGGCGACGGGCATTGGCGCGGGCGCGGCGGCGGCCTATGCGGTGCGGCAGGGCGTTGCGCTGCGGGACGTGCCGGCGGAGAAGCTCGATCTCTTCGGCCCTGAACCTGAACGGAGTGGAAAGTGAGGATAGGTAGATGCCTGCGGCGCTAAACACGGAGGGAGCGGAGGATGGGAGACACGGAGTGGTTGTTTTTTAACACAGAGCGGCCTACGGCCGGGCGGTGCGAGGCGACAGGGAGTTTCGCTTCGCGCCTGTCTGTCGGCTTCGTCGCCCTCTTAGACTGTTTGTGTTTTAACGCAAAGAACGCAGAAGGGAGAAACGCAAAGGTACGCAAAGACCTTTGTTGGCTGGGCATCAAGAGCCTTTGCGAACTTTGCGTCAGAACCTTTGCGGCCTTTGCGTTAAAAAGATATACAGGGTGCAAGAACTTGTCGCTCAGGACGCGAAGCGTTTCTCTCGCGACACTCCTCTTGCCCCGCGAAGCGGCTCTGTGTTTAAAAACAGCCGCTCTGTGTTAAAATCTAAGGCTTGATGAGAAAGAGAGAAATGCGAATGAAACAAAGTGTGACTTTTCTGTTTGCCGCGATTCTGTTGATAGGTGCGGCAAGAGCGGCGGCGACGGTGCGCGCCGACGTTGTTCGCCCCGTGCCGTTCGCGCGCGCGTTCACGGTCGCGGGCGTGACGAACGCGACGGTCGGCACGTTCGCCGTGCCGCCGGAGACGGATCTTCGTCCGTGGCGCGTGCGCTATTCGTTCCGCTACCGCACGGCGGGCTTTGCGGGCGAAGGGCTGCGGCTCGTCACACAGGCCGTGTTCGACGGCGGTGCGCGGACGGACAACCTCACGCCCACCATCCGCAACCTGAACTGGGATGCGGGGACGACCTATCGTTGCGGTGCGTCCGAAGACTGGAAGAAGGTCGATCTCGACGTCGATTTCAAGAACGCGCTGCCGCCGGAAGTCCGCGTCGTCTGTGCGGGCCTGGTCGCGACGGGGCGCGTCGAATTCGCCGACTTTGCGGTGGCGCTCGTCCTGAAGCCGCGCCACTGGCTCACGGGCGGCGAGTTTCCGCTCGAAGGCGGCAACGTGCTGAAGCACGTCTTCTTCGCCGAGACGGGCACCGTCCACATCGCGCTTGCCGATCCGGCGCACGTCGTGCGGGCTGCCGTTCGCGTGCGTGACGCCGAGGGGAATGTCGTGGGCGCGACGCGTGCGCTGACCGCCGTCGATGCGGTGACTCTTGCGGGACGCGGATATTACACACTGGAGGTTGCCGCGTCCTACACCGACGGCACGAAGGTGACGACGACGGGCTCGGCCGTTGTGCTGGGCCCGGAACTCACCGCCGCGCAGACGGCGGGTTCGCGTTTCGGCGCGATGATCGTCAACGGCGGTGCGGGGGCGTTTACGCGCGCGCTCGGCAGCCGCTGGGATTGGCGGTTCTTCTTCCACGGCAAGGACAACGCCGCACTCGTCGGCCCGCAGTTCGGCGACGGCGCGATCTACGCGGGACACCAGTCGCCGATCTACCCGGCGGCGATGGATCCGGCGCACGTCGGGAAAGGCGGCATGTGGCCGGCGAAGGACTGGGACGTTCAGCGCACGTTGACGCGGGCGTTTCTGGAGAGGAATCCGTGCTTTGCGGGTCGTCGCCTCTGCCTCGTCAACGAGCCGGACTTCAAGTGGCGCGGCACGATCGCCGAAATGGTGCGCGCCCACCGTATCTTCGCCGAGGAAGTCCACCGGCTCTACCCGACGTGTGAGGTGCAGGGTCCGGCCTGCAGCCGCGTGAAGCCGGAGTACCTGCGTGCGCTGGGACAGGAGGGCTTTTTCGACTGCATCGATGCCGTCAACCTCCACGCCTACGTGGACGGCACGAAGCCGGAGGGCACGTTCCGCACGAAGCTGCGCGAGGGGATGGACGTCATCCGCCGCGAATTCGCGTGTGCGAAACCCGTCTACATCACCGAGTTCGGCTGGACGACGGAGAACGGCACGTGGCAGGAGCCGGTGAGCGAACTCACCCAGGCGCGTTACCTGACACGCGCCTGCACGTTCATCGCCGCCGAGGACATCCGCGCGGCGGTTTGGTTCTGCGACTTCTACATCGCGCGCAACTATGGCGAGGGCGGGTTCTCGATGCTGCGGCTCGGCAACGACTGCATCTCGCCGAAGCCGGCGGTCGCCGCGTTCGCGACGCTCGCGCGCAACCTCTCGGACGTGCAGGGGCGGATGCGTGCGCAGATGATCGGCCCGGAGACGTGGCTCGCGACGGGACGGCGTACGGACGGCTCGGCCGTCACGCTCGTCTGGACGCGCACGGGCGAGCGGGAGATTTCGCTGCCGGTGCATACCACGCGGGCGGAGAGCTTCCTCGGTACGCCCGTTGCGCTCGGCAACACGACGTTGCGCGTCTCCGAATCGCCGATCTACCTCTTCGGCGACACGACGTACGAAGGATCGGAATGGGTCGCGCCGACGGTGGATGCGGCGCAGCCGGTCGTCGTCGCTGCGGACGAATATCCGCTCGGCCTGACGGGTACGGGCTGGAAATGCCGCGACAACCTACAGACGCCGGTTCTGCCCGACCGCTGCTGGACGGGTGACGCGGCGGCGCGCCTGCCCAAGATGCGCGTCGCCTATTCGTCCGAGGGGCTGATCTTCAACGTGGACATCTACGACTCGAAGCACGAGCAGCCATATGCGCAGGAGCGCCTGATCGAGGGCGATGCCGTCACGGTCGCGGTCGATGTCGATCGAGGGCTTGACTGGCAGCCGAACGCGCACATCACGAGCTTCAAGGGGCATCGCGCGTTCGAGTACACGGTCGCCTTGCGGGACGACGGCAAGCGCGAGGCCTGGCGGCGCAACGCCTGGGACTTCGACATTCGTCCGAACGCGCCGGTCGTCGTCTTCAACGGCGTCACGCGCATCCGCAGCGACTTGACGCGCTACATGATCTGGCTCACGTGGCCGCGGCTGGGGCTGGAAGGTCCGCCGCCGCCCGGCACAAAGTTCGGCATCGCCGTCTCGGTGAGCGACCTGACGGACGGGAAGCTGAAGACGTATGACCTCTTCGGCGGCATCACCGGCACGCCCGACCCGACCAAATACGGCACGTTCGTCTGCGAAGGGAAGTGATGGGACGCATGGGACTGACAAGACGCACAGGACGGCCTCGCGCATGGCGGGCGTCGCCCGTGTCCTGTGCGTCCCATGCGTCCTGTGCGTCTTTTTCTTTCCGCGACGCCCCCCTTGCCCCGCGCAGCGGCTCTGTGTTAGAAACCAATCGTTCGGTGGTTGTTAAAGCCTAAACAAAATGAAACACCTGATCTTTAGCGCACTCCTTGTTTCAATCTGCTCGGCAAATGCCGAAGCAACGGAAACGGATTTTGCCCGGCGCGCGTTTCAGCCCTACCTCGACTCCGGCGAGATTCCCGGCGCACTCACGGTCTTCCACAAGGACGGACACGAGGAAATCGCCTGTCTCGGTTTCGCCGATGTCGCCGCGCAGCGTCCGATGTCGCTTGATGCCGTCTTTCAGCAGTGTTCGCAGACGAAGGGCTTCTGCGGCGTCACGGTCGCGCAACTCATCGAGGAAGGGCGGCTCGATCTCGACGATCCTGTCGCGAAATATCTGCCCGAATTCAAGACGCTCTGGATCGAGACCGAGAACACGAACGGCGTCCGCCGGCTCGAACAGGCGCGGCAGCCGCTGACGCTTCGCCACTGCCTCACGCACACGGGCGGCTTTCCGTTCGAGCTTGCGAACTTCACCGCGATGGGCGGCTGGTCGCACCGCATGCCGTTGCGGAGCGTCGCGGCGACGGCGGCGGCGACGCCGCTTCTCTTCGCGCCGGGGACGGGCGTGCGTTACTCGAACGTCGGCATCGACGTCGCGGCGGCAGTCGCCGAAGTCGTGACGGGACGGCGCTGGGAGGATGTCGTTGCCGCGCGAATCCTGAAGCCGCTCGGCATGGACGCGACGGGCTTTCAGCCGACGGACGAGCAGCTGAAGACGCGCATCGAGATCTACCGCGTGAAGAAGGGAAAGAAGGCCGAACACGTGCCGTCCTGTCCGTCGATGCCGCCGCCGTTTCGCGGCGACCGCGTGTTTCCGTCCGCCGGCGCGGGGCTGTGGACGACAACACGCGATCAGCTGAAGTTCTACAAGATGCTGATGAACCTGGGCGTGGGCGAGAACGGTGTGCGGATTCTGAAGGAGGAGACGGTCAAGCGGCTTTTGGCCGTCTCGCAGCGTCCGCGAAGCCTCGCGAAGGACGGCTATTCGCTCGGCTTCGTCGCGCCGTTCGCGGACGAGGCGGACGGCTGGTTTGGGCATGGCGGCGCGTGGGCGTCGCAGTGCCTCGTCAATTGGCGGCGGAAGGAGCTGCGGATGCTGGTCGTGCAGATTGTCGATGCCTACTGGCCGCGTGAGGTCTGCGCCCAGGCCGCCGAGGCGTTCTTCCGGCAGGTGGAGGGGGGCGCTGTGCCTGCGGCGCTAAACACGGAGAAAAATGAGGGACGGAGGCACGGAGTGCGAGAGGATGTTTTAGACAGGATTGACAAGATTGACAGGATGGTTGAGATTGGTTTGTCAAGTTCCCCCAATCTTGTAAATTCTGTGAATCCTGTCAAAAAAACTCTGTGCCTCACAAACTCCGACACCTCCGTGTTAAACGCCGTAGGCCGCAATACTCTGCGGAGATTTTTTAACACAGAGCGGCCTGCGGCCGGGCGATCAGAGGCGACAGGGAGTTTCGCTTCGCGAATGTCTGTCGGCTTCGTCGCCCCCTTAGATCGTTTGTATTTTAACGCAAAGAACGCAGAGGGGAGAGACGCAAAGGTACGCGAAGACCTTTGTTGGCTTGACGTCAAGAGCCTTGGCGATCTTTGCGTCAGAACCTTTGCGGACTTTGCGTTGAAAAAATATACAGGGTGCAAGAAGAGTTCGCTCGTGGCGCGAAGCCATCCTCTCGCGACGCTCTCCTTGCCCCGCGTAGCGGCTCTGTGTTTATCTATAAACATTCAAAAGTCAACCCTGTCTACATGATTGACATAAGAAACAAATTTTCACTATAATTCCTCAGAGACTAAAAGATGAGAACAAAGACCCACATCATCGTAAACCTCGGATGCGCGGCGGTGGTCGCCGCCGCGTTGGGTGGATGCGGGCGGCTCGCTCCGCAGAAAGCCTCCGACGCCGTTGCGCGTCCCGACCGCACGGAAGTCGTCTTCGCGGCGCCGGACGTGCGGACGATTCCGCTCGATTCGGGTGCAGAGATCCGCGACGCGCCGTTTGCGCTCGCGTGGGACGGCGGCTGGGAACGTCCGTGGACGTTCATCGTCTCGTTCGACTACCGCACCGAGGGCGTGACGGGCGACGCGGTCGCGCTGCGTCTCCAGCCGCTCAAGGACGACGGCTCGCGTGCGCCGACGTGGCTCTGGCCGAGCACCTTCACCGGAAAGCGCGAGGACACCTACGTCCTCGGCGAGAGCGCGGACTTCCGCCGCGTCTCGGTCGAGGTCGACTTGCCGAACGTCATCCGCAAGTCCTACCGCTGTGAATGGCAGCGGCGGTTCGGGCACAAAGCCGGCAAGGTCGAGGTGAAGAACTTCGAGATCCGCCTCGTGCGCCACGCGCTGCACGCGATCCGGGGCGGCGAATACGAGATCAAGCAGACGAAGTACTTCCGCCTCAAGAACATTTTCTTCGCTGATTCGGGTACGGTGACGGTCGACTTCGCCTATCCCGAACAGAAGCCCGACTGCCGCGTCACGGTGAAGGACGTCAAGGGGCGGGTCGTCCGCACGGTTGCGGGACGCGACGGACACGCGACGGTCGATTTCCCGACGCGCGGCTACTGGGCGCTGGAGGCGACGGCGGACTATCCCGACGGCACGCGCATCACGACGCCGGGCCGCGTCGCGGTCTGCGGTACGCCGCTCTCCAAGGATCTCGTGAAGAACTCGCGCTACGGCTTCATGGTCGTTCTCGGCACGCCCGACCTTTGGGAAAAGCTCGGCTCGCGCTGGGATCAGCGGTTCTTCTCGCCCGACAATTTCAAGGTGAACTTCAAGATGCCGAACGAGACGGCGGACGCAATCTTCACGTTCCACAGCAGTCCCGTGCCGCACGCCCTGCGGCGTCCCGCCGACCGCAGCCGCCAGGGCGAGTTTCCGCCGGAGGACTGGGACGCCTACCGCGCCTACGTCGGCAAGTTCATGGACGCGCAGCCCGACCTGCTGAAGCGCAACCTCTGCCTGACGGGCGAGCTTGATTTCCAGTGGCGCGGGACGGACGAGGAATACGTGAAGATGTGCCGCATCTTCTGCGAGGAGGCCCGCAAGCGCAACCCCAACGTCTTCCTCACCGGGCCGGACGCGAGCCGCATCAAGCTCCCCTACTTCCGCCGTCTGCACAAGCTCGGCTACTTCGACCTCATCGACGGCATCAACGTCCACCACTACGTGGACGGCACGAAGCCGGAGGGCGAGTACTGGGAGGATTTCGTCGCGCTGTTCGACTTCCTGAAGGAGGCGAAGATCGACAAGCCCGTCTACATGACCGAGACGGGATGGACGACGGGCAAGGGCAACTACTTCGTGCCCGTCTCCTACGAGAACCAGGCGCGCTACCTGACGCGCGGCATGGCGCTCATGTCCACCGAGGACATCCGCGCGATCATCTGGCACGTCGACTTCACGATGCTCGACGAGTTCGGCGCGATCGTCAAGGCGCACGAGGCCGCGTGGCCGAAGCCGATGCTGCAGGCGTTCGCGACGGTGACGCACAACCTCTCGGACGTGCAGGGCAACATGAAGCTCCACCGCCTCGGCCCGAAGACGTATCTCGTGAGCGGCCGCCGCGCGAACGGGCGCTTCGTTCACGTCTTCTGGCGGTCGGCGGGCGAGGAGCGCGTCGCGCCGCCGGTCGCGGGCATCGTGTCGGCGGAGGACTACCTCGGCACGCCCGTCGCATTGGGCGAGACGCTGACGGTCTCGGAAGATCCCGTCTACATCCACGCGACAGGCGACTACACGGGGCCGGAGTGGACGCCGCCGCCGGGCGGCTACCGCGAGAAGCCGCAGGTAGAGCTGAAGACCGACTGCACGGCCGTAGCGCTGGAGCCGGGCGTCAAGTCCGCCGCGACTGCCGCGCCCGTGCCGGCGGCGATGTGGAGCGACCCCGCGTCCGCGCCGACGCTGCGCGTTGCCTATGCGCGCGATGCGGGCTTCATCCTCGAAGCCGAGGTCAAGGACACACGGCATATGCAGCCCCATTCGCGCGAACGGCTCGTTGAGGGCGACTCGCTGACGTTCGCGTTCGACGTCAACAAGACGGACGAGTGGCGGGCGAACGACATCTGGATGAACTACAAGGGGCACAACTGCGTCGAGTATTCCGTCGCGCTGCGGGCGGACGGCAAGAGCGAGGTCTTCCGCCGCAACTGCTGGATTCCCGACATGAAGAAGTTCGAGTCCGTCGGCGCGAACGTGCGCGCGAACGTGCGGCACGCGAACGGCGTGACGAAGTACTGGGTCTGGATTCCGTGGGCGAACCTCGGTCTCGACGAGCAGCTGAAGGCGGGGGCGAAGATCGGGTTCGCGGCCGTCCTCTATTCGTCCGACGGCGGTGCGGTGAAGACGAACCGCCTCTTTGGCGGCATCGTCGATCCGCTCGACCCGATGCGCTACGGCGTCCTGGAGTTGAAGTGAGGGGGCGCGTATGTTGATGCTGACACGACGAAACTTTATCGAACGCCGCAACTTCCGCGACAACGTGCGCTTCGACCCGCCCTGGGAGATCGCGGTCACGCAGGCCTCGCGAGCCTGACGCTCTGCCGAATCGACAGGCATGAGTATGGTATAATACGGGCATGAGTTTCAAGGAAGAGAAAGAGAAGAAGGTCGTTCTCGTCGGGACGTACCGGGCGGGGCAGCTGGAGCAATGGCCCGGCTACTACAACTATCCGCTTGCGGACGGGGACAAGGTAGACGCCGAGTCGGCGAAACGGGTCGATGAGATTTGGCTCTTTAACGGCGCGAAGGACGGACGGCATTTCGCGGCGGAGTTCGCCGGCACATTTACGCGCGACGAACTCGTGCGCGACTGGGGCTATCCGGCGAAGGGCGCGGCGCATGGCGAAAAGTACCTGCTCTACCGAATCCAGCCGACCTATGCACCCGCGAACACGTCGAATGTGCTTGCGGCGGAGGTGGCGCGCGTGATCGTGCGCGCGGAAGACTTCGCGAAGCGGTCGCCGAAAATCGCGCGCGCGGTCAAGGCGTATCTCGAATCGCCCGACCGCAGCGACCCCGGCCTCGCGAACCGCCTCCCGCCAATTCTCCTGCAGGTGCCGCGTGAGGCCCTCTGCGTCTGCGAGCCGGGCGTGCAGATGGATTTTATGACAATGATGTACGATCCACCGTTCCCACCTCCTACGAATCCGAAGTTCACGTTCATTGATTTGTTTGCGGGAGTTGGCGGATTTCGGTTGGCCATGCAGAGCATAGGCGGAAAGTGCGTCTTCACGTCTGAATGGGACAAGAACGCGCAGACGACGTACCAGGCCAATTACGGCGAGCGGCCGTTTGGCGACATCCGTCCGCAAACGACCAAGGACAAGATACCCGAAGGATTTGACGTTCTCTGCGCGGGATTCCCCTGCCAACCCTTTTCCCTCGCCGGCGTGTCCGCGCGCAACTCGATGCACAGGGCGCACGGCTTTGACGACGAGACGCAGGGGACGCTGTTCTTCGATGTCCTTCAGATCATCCGCCAGCGCCGTCCAAAGGTTGTGTTTCTCGAAAACGTGAGGAATCTCGTCAACCATGACGGCGGACGGACATTTGCCGTGATTCGGCAGGCAATCGAAAACGAGGGATACTCGTTCTCGTACAAGCTGATCGACGCAAGCCCGCTCGTCCCGCAGCGACGTGTCCGATGCTACATGGTGTGCCTACGGAACGGGGTGAAATTCGAGTTCCCCGAGATCAAAGGTGCGCCATTGCCATTGAGAAGCGTCTTGGACAGGAACGTTTCTGATGAGTATACGATTTCCGACAACCTGTGGGCCGGGCATCAGCGCAGGACGCGAACCAACCTGGCAAGGGGTGCAGGGTTCACCGCCTATACGGCAAATCTTGACGAGCCGTCCCATACGCTTGTTGCCCGCTATTACAAGGACGGGAAGGAATGCCTTGTTCCGCAGGAAGGGAAGAATCCGCGCATGTTGACGCCACGGGAATGCGCGAGGCTTCAAGGCTTCCCCGAAAATTTCATCTTGCCGCGTTCGCGGTCTGCCGCGTACAAGCAGATGGGGAATTCCGTGGCCGTTCCTGTCCTGAAGCGCATCGCGGAATGTATTGACGAACAGGCTTTGAAGGAGGTGTGAAATGGAGTTCAGTTTCCTGCAGTGCGCCGCGTTAAAGGCCGTCAAGGGGTCGTATTCGCCCGTCACCGATCGCGAACTCTATGATTCGCAGATCACGGCAACGGATGCAGAAGCGAAACTGCTCGTCGAGTATTTCAGGGGTAAGGGCGAAGGCATCTACGTCGGGAACGTAAACTCCAATCGGGATGCTGCGCGCAAGATGTTCAGGCTGTTCCCATCGGGAGACCGCATTGGCCTGAATCTTGTCTACCCCAAGCCAAACAAAACCGAACTGCGCCTCTATCTCTCTTCTCGCGCAGGGTTCATGCCGAAGAAAGGGGATATCTGGTTTCTGTATTTGTCAAAGACGGATGGCGAACTTTGGATAGGGGCCTTGCCGGAATCTCAATGGCGGACGGAGAATGAAACGGCCCTGTCAGAGCGTGAGGCGACGCAGAGGAAAACTCGGCAGCAACGGAATCCGGCTCTTGTGAAGCAGCGGATGGAATTGAGCCGATATTCGTGCGAGTACAGCGAAATGCATCGCCTGTTCATCGCAAAGGCGACGGGATGCCGCTATGTGGAGGTCCATCATGTGATTCCTCTTGAGTTCCAGAACGAGTTTGACGCCCGGAACAAGAAACTGGACAGCCTCAACAACCTCTATAGCCTGTGCCCCTATTGCCATTCGGCGGTTCATCGGGCAGAGGGTCGAATTGCCCGCAAGCTTCTCTCGAAAATGTACGTCGAGAGGAACATAGGATTCCACTATGGGATAAGCAAGCTGGAATTGTTCCAGTACTACTCGGTCGAGGAGATCGTCAAGAACGTCGATCCCGAATTGAGCGCAATTCCCGTGATCGAGCCGTGAAATTGAATTGGATTAGGGTCAGGATGGCTTGCTTACGTTATGGATCAACGAAGAGAACAGTGTTCAGGTAGTGTGGATGCGATGCCACATGCGTGTGTCGTCGTCACGATCCACGAACAGCAGGCGATGCACTCGGACGAGGTGGATGCGATGGCGTTTGCGGATTGGGAGAGGGCCGAGGCGTGGATCGAGTCGCAAATCGATTCGCACGTGACCGCGTTCGGGCTTGACCGAGAATCGGCCGTTGACGGGTGGCTTGTCCGTCTAGACGGTGATGCACATACGATTCAATACGCAGCTCAAAAGAGACGAATCTTATGAAATCACTTTTGAACGCCATTCCACTCATTGCGTTCCTTTGCCTGGCGCAGGGACTGAACGCGGCCGAGAAGACGAATGTCTTCTTTGTGCATGGCGCGAACGTGAGCGAGCGGGAGGCTCACGTCTGGGCGTCCGAAATGTTCAAGCGTCTCTGGCAGTCGGGCGCGAACATGGAGTTCTGCCCCGTTGCGTGGGAGTCTGACATTGGCCCGGCCTACAACTATCACGTCAACGCCTCCAACGCATTCGTCACCGCCCGTCGTCTCGCGCCGCTCGTCAACGGCGCATCCGGGCGCAAGGTTGTGATTGCGCACAGCCTCGGCACGATGGTCGTTGCGGCGGCCATTCAGGACTACGGCCTGCAGGTCGACAAGTTCATCATGCTCAACTCCGCGATTCCGTCGGAGGCGTTTGAACCGTCGTTGGCCGACTATTCGTCCGCGAACCATCTTGTTCATGCGGACTGGACGGATTATCCGTCCCAATGTTGGGTGGCGCGGTGGCATGAGTTCTTCGCAAATGACCCGAATGATGCGCGCGGCAAGCTGACGTGGAAAGGGCGTTTCTCAAAGGTGAAGTCTGTTGCGGTCAACTTCTATTCGTCTGGCGATGAGGTTCTGGAGATCTATTCCGAAGAGCAGAATCTGGGCGTTACGGACGGATTGGATTCTCCGAGTGGCAAGGGAAAGCGGTATTCGTGGCACAAGCAGGAATTGTGGAAGGGCAGAAAGTCTCTTCTCGGCTTCATGGGGACGACAGACTGGTCTGGTTGGGGATTTAGAACAAAGGGGCTGTTAAATCTGCGTGTGTGGTCTGCCGCTGAGGCGCAGGCAGTCACGGATTATAACGTCTTTTCCACAAATACCGTGTTTTCAATCAATCCGGAATCATTGACGGATGCGGACAGTTCAAGGCTCGTCCTCGATGCCCATCTGACGCAAGGCATCCCTGCGCTGTCGCCGCCGACAGGCCGGACAGACCTTTCGTCCTTTGGCATTCCATCCTTTGACATGAATTCAATAGAGTTCAAGGCCAATGCATGGCCGAGGGATGCGGCTCGTTTTCAGGACTTGGCTAATCGTCATTTGCACTCGGATGTCAAGGATGTAGCCTTTTCCTTTGTTCACCCTGTTTTTAGGAAAATTGTAGAGATAGGAGGTCTCAAATGACGCGGCTGTTGACGCTTGGATTTGCCTTGCTGGCACTTTATGGTTTTTCAGAAAACTATAACCCTTATGTCGATGGGGCGCGAGCGGCAATCAGAATTGTCGTTTGCGATGAACGCGGAAAGCCTGTACCGAATGCTCATCTGATAATCGGGTTTCAGCAATCTCCCGAACGCGGCAAGACGGTCATGGGGACGACGGACGCGAAGGGCACATTCTGTTGCGAAGAGAAAACGACATCCATTGTCAACGTGTGGGCTGAGAAAGATGGCTATTACAAGACGCACGTGCGCAAAAGCGTGGCTGTGCGGGCGAAAAAGGAAGTAATCGGCTCTCGTCGTTGGTCGCAAGAGCCTGTTGCGATTCCGTTCGTTTTGAAAGCCATGCGGAATCCGTTGAAGCTTACATGCCATTCTGTCGATTTCAAGCCGTTCCCGGACACGAACGTCGTCGTGAAACTTGACTTGGAGACGCTGGCGTGGTGTCCGCCCTACGGGAATGGTCAGCACGATGACCTTCACCTTGTCTTTGACGGCTGGCGCAATCCGAACGACTGGGACGATTTTCACGAACATCTGAAAATCGAGATGCCGAATGGTGCGGATGGCTTCTATGTGGCGAAGACCGAGCCGACGAGCGCGTTCAAGTACGCCTACGCGGCGGACACGAACGCAACGTATCGGAAATCGTTCGCGTTCCGCCACGTCCACAAGGCGGAGGGCATCACGGAGTCGAAGCGGTTGGCCGCCGACGAGTATCTCATCTACCGTGTTCGGACACAGACGAACGAACTCGGACAGGTGACGCGGGCGCATTACGGGCGCATCGGCGAGAAGTTCAGCCAGTACATCGGCCTCTCGATCAAGAGCTGGTTCAATCCGAACGAGAACGACACCAACTTGGAGGACGCGCGGCCGTGCGTGTGGTAGCGGGTTGAGTGTCATGGTCAAGATTTCTGCGACGCTGGAGGGCTCGGTGACGCGGGCTTACAAGCAGAGAGTGTCTGCGACGCTGAACACGGAGAATGAGGAGGAACGGAGGCGCGGAGTGGACGGGGGTGTTTTAGACAGGATTGACAAGATTGACAGGATTGTTGGAATTAAATCTCCAAGATCCTCAAATCCTGTGAATCCTGTCACAGAAACTCCGTGCCTCACCACCTCCAACAACTCCGTGTTCAGCGAAAGCAACCTTCCGTTATCGTCAGTGCTTGCTTTTGCTTGGCTTTTGTCTGTTGGGTGCGTCTCGCGAAAAGTGCCTTACGGAAAGAACCCGTGGGATCCGCATCCCGTCGATTCCGACCATGATTACCTGACGGACTTTGAAGAGACGACGTTCACGGGTACGGATCCCTTCAACGCGGACACCGACGGAGACGGTCTGCCCGACGGGTGGGAATATCTCAGCGGGCTTGATCCTTTGAGTCCCTATGGGCTTGACGGCCCTGACGGGATCGTTGGCGCATCTGGGCGAACGAATCTTGAAGCCTATCGCCAAGACCCAGACAAATACAGAAATCGTGGACTGTTTTATGCAGTCCCACAAAAATGAAAGCGACGCTTTTATCCTAAACAACCAACCAGGGAACAATCAACCATGACAACACCCACACTACTCTGCGCGATTGCGCTTGTGTCCGATCCGCTGGCCGGACGGCTCTGCGGAAAGGGGCCGACGCCGCCCGAGGGCTACTCGCCGCCGCTGATCTCGAACGGCGACCTCAACATGCTCGTCGAATGGACGGGCGGGCAAAGCGGCAAGGTCTACAACCACATGTGCACGACCGTCTACTGGCAGGGACGGCGCGGCCCGGCGCGCGACGCGGAACTCTTCGCGTTCGGACGCTTCAACCCGACGATGGCGGTGGAGGGGAAGGCCGTTGGCCTCCCGACGGCGTGGTCTCAGACGCTCGATGTCCGCCAGGCGCTCGTCACGTGCGCGGGCGCGTTCGCCGAAGGGCTGGAGACGACGACCGAGGTCTTCTGCGCACTCGACCGCAACGTCGTCGCAATCCGCCGGACGGTCACGAACACGAGTGACAAGCCGCTTAACCTGACGCTCGACCTCGACTACACGATCGAGCCGCATGGCCGTCTCGTCGGCGCGTGGACGAAGCAGGACCGCTACTTCGAGACCTCGCCCTACGTGCGCATGCGCGGCGTCTGGGAGGAGCCGAACACCGACGTGCGCCGTGTCTTCCACGGCCTCACCTACGGACAGAACGTGATCGGCTTCGACATCGCCGTGACGGCGTGCGACGGCGGACTCATTCGCCGCGACGTCACGCTCGCGCCGGGCGCGAAGACGTCCCACACCTGGTTCGTCACCTACTCCGACACCTATGAGAAGACGCCGACGGCGATTCCGAAGACGGACTTTGACGGCCTCTTCGCCGCGCACACGAAGCTCTGGGCCGACTACTGGGCCGAAAGCTTCGTGCGCCTCCCGGACGCGAAGCTCCAGCGCATGTACGACGTGCAGCAGTACCACCTGCGGTGCAACGCGACTCGCTGGGGCTTCCCCGTCGGCATCTTCCCGTTCCACTGGCAGGGCAAGTACTTCGGCTTCGACGAGATGTACATCCACGACGGCCTCGTCTCGTCCGGCCACTTTTCGGTCGCACGGCGGTGTCCCGACTGGCGCTACGCCGTCATGCACCGAGCGCTCACGCGGCAGAGCCACTACACGCAGCGTGGCAAGTACGGGGCGAGGTGGCTCTGGATGTCGCTGGAGGAGGGCGACGTCGAGACGGCCGGCATCGGCTTCTGGATGGATCACATCTTCGCGATGGGCTCCATCGCCCGCAGCGCATGGACGCAGTACGCCTATTCGGGCGACCGGGACTACCTCGAAAAGGTCGGCTACCCGATCGTCCTCGAATGCGCGCGCTTCTACCGCAATAACTGGATCCTCGAAGGGCCGGACGGCGTCGCGTGGATCGGACGCTGCACCGACCTCGAACGCCTCGGCCCGTCGAAGGACAAGGCGTTCCTCTCGACCTGTTCGGCCATCTACGCCCTGCGTGTCGCGGCGGACGCTGCGGACGTCCTCGGCATCGACCGGGACGAGGCGGCGGACTTCCGCGCGGCGGCAGACCGCCTCGTGAAGGGTCTGCCGACCGACCCGACGGGGACGCGCTACGTCGCCTACGAGAACTGCACGGAGGAGTCTGTCGGTACGCTCGGCGGGCTCTACCCCTTCCCGATCTTCCCGAACGGCGAGGCGCGGCAGACGAACGCGGCATGGCACTTCATAAACGCTGGCAAGGCGGCTGGGAACATGTACCCGATGGGCAAGAGCGTCTGCCCGTGGTATGCGGCGAAGATGTCCGCCTCGATGACGGAACTCGGTGACCGCACGGAGCCGGTGCGTTGGCTCCTGGAGGCGGCGGGGGCGATGGGCCCGTTCGGCGAGACGTGGGAGATCAACGAGCCGGGGCTTCGCATCCACCCGTGGTTCACGACGGCGAGCGGAAACTGCGTCTTCGCGGTGAACGAGATGCTCGTGCGCGGCACGGTGCCGGAGACGTGGACGGACTACGCTTTCCGGCTTCCCGACGGCAAGGGCCGCTGGGTCGACCGCGAGGTGAAGGGCGGCCGCATCATTAGAGACGTGGTTACGGATGTACGGTGACGGCATGCGGACGAGCGATGGCGGCGCGGCGTTTGCGGCGGACGGGCGGCGTGTGGTATAATCCGCGCCTATGTCAAAACAGACAAGCAATTCCTTCCTTTCCGAACTTGCGGCGCGGCGGCGCTTCGGCATGAAGCCGGGGCTTGGGACGATTGCCGCGCTCTGCCGGGCGCTGGACGACCCGCAGGAACGCTTCAAGGCGATTCATGTCGCCGGCACGAACGGCAAGGGTGCCGTCTGTGCGATCCTCGATGCGGCGTTGCGCGCGTCCGCCGCTGACGGCCCGGCGAACGTCGTCGGTCGCTACACGTCGCCGCATCTCGTGCGCCTCAACGAACGCTTCTGCCTGGACGGAGCGCCGGTGGCGGATGCGACGCTCGAACGCCTCGCCCGCAGGGTGGACGCGGTGGCCGCCCGTCTGCCGTCCGCTGACGAGCTGACGTTCTTCGAAGCCTTGACGGCCGTCGCCTTCCTCCTCTTCGCCGAGGCGCGTGTCGCCCACGCCGTCCTCGAATGCGGCCTCGGCGGACGGCTGGACGCGACGAACGTCTGCCGTCCCGAGCTCTGCGTCATCACGCGGATCGGACTTGACCACTGCGACTGGCTGGGGGACACGGTCGAGAGAATCGCGGCGGAAAAGGCCGGAATCGTCAAGCCCGGCGTGCCGGTCGTCCTTGCGGCGAACGAGCCGTCGGTCGTCGAAGTCGTCTGCCGGGCCGCCCGTGCGCAGGGGGCGCCGTTCTTCTACGCGCCGGACCTCGCCTCGGATGCGGAGATACCGCCAGATTTCCCGTTGCCGGGCGCGTTTAACCGGGAGAACGCCGTCACGGCCCTCGCCGCGCTGAAGGTCCTGCATCGCGTCGCGAACGGGGGGGCGACGGTCGGCGCTTTCCGTCTGCCGTCCCATGCGTTCGCGCACGTCGCCTGGCCCGGCCGCTTCCAGCGCGTCGGCTCGTTTCTCGTCGACGGCGCGCACAATCCGCCGGCGGCGCGCGCTCTCGCGGCGGCCCTTGCCCAGCTGCTGTCGGGCGCATCTCGGCGGCTCGACCTCGTGTTCGGCGCGTGCGGCGACAAGGACGTCACGGACGTCCTGCGGACGCTCTCGCCGTTCGTGCGGCGCGCCTTTGCCGTGCGCACGAACAATCCGCGTTCGCTTGCGGCGGAGGATCTCGCGGCGCGCATGCGCGCGCTCGGTCTCGCGGCGACACCCTGCGCCACGCTGCGGGAGGCGCTGTCGCGCTGTGCGCCGCGCACGGCGCCGGACGTCTCGACGCTCGTCTGCGGATCGCTCTTTCTCGCGGGGGAGGCCCTTGTCGAGCTGGGGGCCTACCCGTGGGAGGCTTCGCGCTTCGATCCGTCCGAGCGGCTGCGCGCGTAAGGGGCCAGGGGCTTTTCAAGGGGACAGGCCACGCCGAGGGCGGAATGGCGGACGCCTTTTTTGGTATAATGTCAAGATTCTGAAAACAAAATGGCGACGGTCAACATGAAAAAGACAATGTTCGTTCTTGCGGTCGTGCCCTGCCTTGCGCTCGCGCAGGGCAAGGAATCCTTTATCGTCCAGCAGGCGTATGCCGAGATGCAGCGCGTGCAGGGGCAGATTTCCGTTCTCCAGTCGAACCTGAACGATCTTCAGGGCCGCGTCGCGCAGCTGGAGTCCGGCAACGACGGCCAGAGCCTGCGCCGTGAGGTCGAGGCGCTCCGCGCCGAAGTCGCGTCGCTCCGCCGCCAGCTCGGCGCGCAGCGCGACGAGATTGTCCGTGACCTCTCGGGACGTCTCGCGAAGATGCAGCCGCCGTCGCCCCCGTCGACGCGGCACGAGCCGCCGAGGCGGACGGTCGTCGGGCCGCACAACGAGTATGTCGTCGAAAAGGGCGACACGCTCTCGCTCATCTCGCAGGCGACGGGCGTGCCGATCCGGAAGATCAAGGAGATGAACGGCCTGAAGAACGACGACATTCGCATCGGCCAGAAGCTGATGCTGCCGAAGGACTAGTAGAATGAAGCTCGACCACATCCGCAACTTCTGCATCATCGCGCACGTCGACCACGGCAAGACGACGCTCTCCGACCGCATCCTTGAGTTGACGCACGCGATCTCGGCGCGCGAGCTCAAGGAGCAGACGCTCGACGCGATGGACCTCGAGCGCGAACGCGGCATCACGATCAAGTCGCACCCCGTCTCGATGCACTACACGGCAAAGGACGGCCAGACCTACCTCTTCAACCTGCTCGACACGCCCGGCCACGTCGACTTCGCCTACGAGGTCAGCCGCTCGATGGGCGCGTGCGAGGGCGCGCTGCTCGTCGTGGACGCCGCGCAGGGCGTCGAGGCGCAGACCGTCGCGAACACCTACTTCGCGCAGGACGCGAAGCTGGAGATCGTGCCCGTCCTGAACAAGGTCGACCTCCCCGGCGCGGACGTGAAGGAGGTCTCGCGCGAGATCGAGGACATCCTCGCGATCCCGATGGACGAGCCGCTTCTCGTCTCGGCGAAGACGGGCGTCGGCTGCCCCGACGTGCTGGAGGCGATCGTGAAGCGCATCCCGCCGCCGGAGACGCGCGGCATCGACGCGCCTCTCCGTGCGCTCGTCTTCGATTCGGTCTTCGACGAGTTCCGGGGCGTCATCACCTACGTGCGCGTGATGGACGGCACGCTCGCCGCCGGACAGAACGTGAAGTTCATGGGCTCGAACGTCGCGACGAACGTCCATGAGGTCGGCATCTTCTCGCCGACGAAGAAGCCCGTCGACCGCCTCTCGGCCGGCGAGGTCGGCTACATCGTCGGCACGGTGAAGGATCCGAGCGAGATCAAGATCGGCGACACGGTGACGACGGCGAAGCTCGGCGCGACCGAGCCGCTGCCGGGCTTCCAGGACATCCGCCCGACCGTCTTCTGCGGCATCTACCCGATGTCGACGGACGAGTTCCCGAAGGTCGAGGCGGGGCTGGAGAAGCTGCACCTCAACGACGCGGCCTTCACGTTCCACCACGAGTCGTCGCTCGCGCTCGGCTTCGGCTTCCGCTGCGGCTTCCTCGGCCTCCTGCACATGGAGATCGTGCAGGAGCGCCTGCGCCGCGAGTTCGGCCTCGACATCATCTCGACCTCGCCCGGCGTCGTCTACAAGCTGAAGCTCAAGAGCGGCGAGGAGAAGGACCTCGACAACCCCCTGCAGATGCCCGACCCGTCCGTGCTGGAGACGATCTCCGAGCCGGTGCTGACGGCGCGCATCATCACGCCGAGCGAGTCGATCGGCGACGTCATGCGCATCGTGATGGATCGGCGCGGGCTCGTCGAGGGCACGGAGACGATCGACGCGAAGCGCGTCATGTTGCATTGCCGCCTGCCGCTGAACGAGATCCTGATCGACTTCCACGACACGCTGAAGTCCGTCTCGCACGGCTACGCCTCGATGGACTACGAGCCGGCGGGCTACCAGGTCTCGGACATCGTGCGCATGGACATCCTCCTCAACGGCGAGACGGTCGACGCGTTCGCGACGATGGTGCACCGCGACAAGGCGCGTGCGCGCGGCCTCCAGATGTGCAAGGCGCTCGCCGAGACGATTCCGCCGCACCAGTTCAAGATTCCCGTGCAGGCGGCGATCGGCAAGGAGATCATCGCGCGCGAGGACATCCGCCCGTTCCGCAAGGACGTCCTCGCGAAGCTCTACGGCGGCGACGTCACGCGCAAGATGAAGGTGCTGGAGAAGCAGAAGCGCGGCAAGGCGCGCATGAAGGAGTTCGGCCACGTGAACGTGCCGCAGTCCGCGTTCATCGCCGTGCTGAAGGGCACGATCAAGGAACACTAGTGCGTTGGCGGGCCAGCGCCCGTTGACAGGCCGAGACCTAATGGAGTATAATTAAACGTATGTTTAAAAGAAAAAGGGTTTCGTACACGGCTTCGACGGCCAAACGGGTCTCCCTGGTGGCGCTGTTGCTCGTGGGCGGGTGCGCGACGACGGAGGCCGACCGCGAGGCCGCCGCGCGGGAGATGCAGACGCGCCTCGTGCAGGAGACGGCGGACTGGCTCGCGGCGCATCCGGGTCCGCTGACGCTCACGAATGCGCTCGCGCTTGCGCGTGAACGCTCGCTGAAGCTGACGCAGCAGGAACTGGAGGTTCAGCTCGCGAAGGTTGACCGCGCGACGGCGTTCTCGGCGTTTCTGCCGAATGTCGAACTCGCCTACGGGCGCACGTGGGTGCGCGGGCGGGCGACGGACCTGCCGCTGAAACTTGGTACGCTGCGGACGTCCGGCGCGGACTTCGAGAGCGCGGGCCTCCTGATCTCCCAGCCCGTCTTCACGCCCGTCGCGTGGACGCTGTTCGCCGAATCGCTCTACGGCGTGCGCATCAAGGACTTCATTCGCGCACGCGCCCAGCAGCTGCTGGACGTGCAGGTCGCGGTGCGCTTCTACAAGGCGGCGGTCGCCGCGCGGATGGTGACGGCCTACGAGCTGCAGCTGAAGAGCGGCGAGGCGCTGACGAACCGCGTGGCGCGCCTCGCGGCGGAAGGATACGCCCGCGCGGCGGAAAAGGCGCGGGCGGAGGCGCGCGTGGCGGCGGACGCCTACGGCCTCCTTCAGGCGCAGCACGCGCGCACGAAGGCGTGGCAGGAGCTGGCGGACATCCTGCGCTTCTGGCCGCTGGCCGAATTCGAGGTGGACGGCGAGAGCATCCTCTCGGCGGTCGCGGCGCCGGGCGGCGGCGCGGAAGCCGAGACGCCGCTGGAAGAGCTCGTCTGGACGGCGCTCACGAGCCGCAAGGACCTGCGCGCGGCGGACGAGACGCTGGCCCTGCGCAAGGCGCAGGTCATCGAGGCGCTGGCCGGGTTCCTGCCGAACGTGATCGCGGGCGGCGGCGGCGCGAGCCTGACGCTTGAAGACGTCGCCTTGCGCGGCTGGGCCGGCTCGCTTGCGGGCGTGTGGTCGGTCTTCGGGGGCTTCCGCACGGTTCAGCAGTACCGGGCGGCTCGGGCGACGCGTGCGGCGGAGTTCCGCCTGAACGAGGATCGCATGCTCGCGGTCGTGCTGTCCGTCGCAGACTGCTGGCGGTCCCTGCAGGAGGCGCAGGTGCGGGCGACGGTGGCGGCGAAGGCGGCCGAGGCGGCGACGCTCGACCACGCCGAGGCCGTGCGACGGTTTGACGACGGCCGTGAGACGCTGTCGACCGTGCTGGACAAGGTCGCCGTCCGGGACGAGGCGGAGGTGAATCTCGTGAACGCGCGCTACGCCGCCGCGCTGTCGGCGATCATGCTCCGCCAGGCCGTCGGCCTCGACGTATTGGGGGGGCATGAAAATGAAGGGGATGGGAAATGAAAGGTGCTGGCTATTTTAACACAGAGGCACAGAGACACGGAGGCACGAAGTGGAGCGGCACTACGTGTTCCTCTGTGCCTTCGTGCCTCTGTGCTCAAGACTGTCTTCCCGTGGTTGAGAGAGGAGAAAGAAAATGAACGTAAAGTTGATCGCCTTGATGTTCCTGACTCTTGTCGGAGTTGTGTGGGCGGCGGAGGTGCCGCTCGTGACGGTCTGCCGCGTGCAGAAGGGCGTCGTGTTCGAGGACACGGCGTTCGCGCAGGGTACGGTGCGCACGAAGGAGTCCGCGACGGTCGCGGCGCGCGTGCCCGGCACGATCGACGAACTGCTTGTCGCCGAGGGCGCGACGGTGAAGAAGGGCGACGTCCTCTTCCGCGTCGATCACGCGAATCTCGAAAACGCCGTGAAGCTCGCGGAGATCTCCGACCTGAAGGCGTCGCTCGACTACCGTCGGATGACGCGCCTCGTCGCCGAGGGCGCCGTCACGCGCGATGCCTTCGAGCGGGCGGAGGTCCAGGCCAAGTCCGCCGCGCTCCAGCTCGCCGTCGCGCGCAAGAACCTCGCCGACTCGGAGGTGCGCGCGCCGTTCGACGGCGTCGTCACGGAGAAGAAGAGGGACATGGGCGACTTCGTCGCGCCCGGCGCGCCGGTGCTGAAGATGGACAACACGTCCGCCTACGAGATCCGCTTTGCGCTCAATGCGTCCGACTACGGCAAGGTCAAGGTCGGCGAGACGGTTGTGCGTCTTGCGTCGGCCGCCGGGGCGGACGGTGCGCCGACGAACGGCTTCCCCGTCGTCTACAGGTCGCCGTCCGTGAACCCCGCGACGCGCACGTTCGAGATCCGCATCGCCGTGCCGAAGACGGACGACCTCGCGCCGGGCATGATCCGCGACGCGACGGTCGTCTTCGCGCGCACGGTGTCGGACGCGCTGCCGGCGGCGGCGGTCAATCCGCTGAACGGCACGAACTGCGTCGCGGTCGTGCGCGACGGACGCCTCGCGCTGCTGCCGGTCGCGGCGGGCGTCGAGCGGAACGGGCTTCGGGCCGTGCGCGGCGTGCCGCCCGACGCCGATGTCGTCGCGGCGGCGATGCTGCTGTTCAACGAAGGCGACGAGGTGAGGGTCATCAGGGGCGCGGACAAGAGGGACGCGAGCGACGCGCGACAAGAGACAGACTAACCATCCCCATTCGCCCATTCGATCATTCGCCCATTCGATCATTCGATTATTTCCATTCTATGTTCCTTTCTGATTTCAGTCTGAAGCGTCCGATTGCCATGACGGTCGTGCTGATCGTCCTGGGGCTGTTCGGCTACCTTGCGTTCCGCACGGTCGGCTACGACATCACGCCGGCGATGGACGTGCCCTACGTGACCGTCACGGTCGTCTATCCGGGCGCGTCGCCGGAGGAGATCGAGACATCCGTCGCGAAGAAGCTGGAGGACGCCGCGACGCAGGTGAACGGTCTGAAGCACGTGACGGCGACGTGTGCGAACAACTTCTGCCAGCTGCTTCTCGAATTCGAGGGCGACCGCGACGTCGACGTGATGGCGACGGACGTGCGCGAGAAGATCGACCTCATCAGGAACGAGCTACCGTCCGGCGCCGAGCAGCCCAAGGTGCTCAAGTACGACATGAACGCGACGCCCGTCGTCACGCTCGCGCTGTCGGGCGTGGCGGATGTCGGCGCGCTCTACGACTACGCGGACGACACGCTCAAGGCGCGCTTCTCGGTGCTGTCGGGCGTCGCGCAGGTGGAGCTGATCGGCGGCGAGAAGCGCGAGGTCGTCGTGGAGCTCGACCGCGAACGCCTCGCGGCGAAGGGGCTCACCGTCGCCGAGGTCGTGCAGAAGGTCGGCAAGGGCAACCTCAAGGTTCCGTCCGGCGACGTCGATGACCACGGCCGCAGCATCCCCGTCACGTTCGACGCCGAGGCGGCGACGCCGCAGGGGCTCGGCGACGTCGAGCTGGGCGCGCCGCGCGGGGCGAAGGTCTACCTGCGCGACGTGGCGACGTTCGGCTTCGGCTCGAAGAAGGTCGAGACGCTCGGCTTCTACGACGGCCGCCCGGCGGTGCTGCTGAAGGTCACGAAGCGCGGCGAGGCGAACGCCCTCAAGACCGTGCAGCTCGTGCGGAAGACGTTCGGCGAGGTCTCGGCGCAGCTGCCGGAGGGGCTGAAGCTCGACTGGGTGCGCGACGACGGCGACTTCGTGCAGGCGTCTGTCGGGGACGGCTTCAGCTCGATCTGGCAGTCGATCCTGCTGACGGGCGTCATCCTCGTCCTCTTCCTCGCGGACTGGCGGACGGCGTGTGCGGCGTTCGTCTCGATTCCCGTCACGGTCGTCGTCACGATGGTCGTCTTCCCGGCGTTCGGCTACACCTTCGACCTCATCACGATGAGCGCGATCGGCATCACGACCGGCATTCTCGTCGCGAACTCCATCGTCGTCCTGGAGAACATCTCGAAGCGGCTGTCCGAGGCGTCCGCGACCGGCGCGGCGGACGTGCGCGGTGCCGTCGCGCGCGCGGCGGGCGAGATCGCGCTCGCCGTGTTTGCGTCCGCCCTCACGAACGTCGTCGTCTTCCTGCCGATCGGCACGATGAAGACGGTCGTCGGCAAGATACTCTCGCCGTTCGCGGTCGTCATCACGGCGGCAACCTTCGCCTCGCTGTTCGTCTCGTTCACGCTGACGCCCATCCTCGCGGCGCTGCTCGCGGGACGCGGCGAAGGGGTGAACCGCCTGCTCGCGAAAGTCCTCGCGCCGTGGAATCTCCTCTATCGCGGACTGGAGAGGGCCTACAATGTCACGCTCGGCGGACTTCTGCGGCATCCGTGGCTCGCGACGCTCGCGATCGTCGCCCTGACGGCCGTCGCGTTCCGGCTCGTCGCGCCGGGCGTGCGGATGGACTTCATCCCGACGTTCGACAAGGCGGAGCTGACCGTGCGCCTGGAGTTCCCGCCCGACTTCGCGCTTACGCAGACGGCCGCGCGCGCCAACGCCCTCGCGGCGAAGCTGGCGGCGGCGCGGGACGCGGCGGGCGAGCCGCTCGTCCTGCGCCAGGCGATCGCCGTCGGCAAGACGCAGGGCATCGCCGGGCAGGTCAGCCAGGGCACGCATCTCGCGGAGATCACGGTCGTCCTGAAGCCGGTTACCGGCCGGCGCGAGACGATCTTCGAGGCCGCCGAGCGGCTGCGCGAGATCTGCCGCGCCGAGCCGGACGTCGTCTGGTCGGTGCTCGTGCCGAGCGTGGTCGGCGGCGCGGGGCAGCAGATCGCGCTGCGCGTGCGGGGCGACGACTTCGCCGCGATCGACCGCGCCGCGCTCGCGGCGGCGCGCGAAAGCGCGGCGTCGCCCGACTGCGCGGACGTCGCGCACACGGTACGGCCCGGCCGCCCGGAGGTGCGCCTCTTCCCGAACCGCGCCGTCCTCAACGACGTCGGCGTCTCGCCGGACGCGCTCGGCCTCACGCTGCGCGCGTCGCTCGCGGGCCTCACGCCGACGACGTTCACGAAGGGCGACCGCTCCTACGACGTGCGTGTGCGCCTGAAGGGCGAGGAGGGCGTCGAGCAGATCCCGGCGCTGAACTTTCCGGGGCCGGACGGCGTGCCGTTCGCGCTCGGCACGCTCGCGACGGAACGGCGGCGGCTTCAGCGCGTACAGATCGTCCGCAGCGACAAGCGCCGCGCCGTGACGGTCTACGGCGACGCGGCGGACGGGAAGGGCCTCGGCCCGGCCATCGACGCGATGGAGCGGATCGCCGCGTCGAAGCTCGGTCCCGGCATGGACACGATGCTCGGCGGCACCGCCGAGCTGATGGGCGAGACGGTGGACGAGTTCAAGTCCGTCACCGTGATTGCCATCGCGCTCACGTACCTGCTGCTCGCGGCGGTGCTGGAGTCGTGGCTGCAGCCGTTCGTCATCCTCTTCACGATTCCGTTCTCGTACCTCGGCCTGTTCGCGGCGATTCGGCTGACGGGCACGACGCTCTCGATCTTCGGGCTTCTCGCGGGCATCATGCTCGTCGGCGTCGTCGTGAACGCGGCGATCCTGCTGATGGACGAGCGGACGAACCTGCTGAAGGCGGGCGTGCCGAACCGCGAGGCGGTGCGGCGGGCGGCGGCGACGCGGTTCCGGCCGATCCTGATGAGCTGCGCGGCGGCGCTCTTCGGCATGCTGCCGATGGCGTTTGTCGGCGGCTTCGGCGCGGAGCTGCGCCAGTCCATCGGCATCGGCTCGGTGGGCGGCATCTTCGTCTCGTCGCTCGTCTCGCTCTATTTCATCCCTTGCCTCTGCGCGCTCGGCCGTGACCGGTGACGCGGCAGACGTCTCGCGCCGGTCGTCACGGGGCATTCGGGCCGAGGAGGTTTTTGACCGATTGACTGTTGCGTAAAATATAAGCACATCGTGCGGATAAAATGAGAAACGGCCGGGGAATTTTTGGTACAATATGGGGCAACCCGAATCAGGAATGAAAAAACAGGAGAAAATGAAATGAAAATGCCGAGTCTGCTTGCCGCCGTGGCGCTGTCCGTCTTGACGCTGTCCGCCGCGCCGACGCGCACGTGTCTCTTCACGCCGACGGGCGGCGCATCGCGCGATCTCGTGATTGCGGACTGGTCGGCGACCGTGAACGGCGAGCCGCATGAACTGGTCGTGGGCGAGCATCGGTGCGGCTTCCACCGCTTTCGGAGCGGTTGGACGTTCCCTGGCTTCGATCCGCGAACCCGCAACGAGGTCGTGATGACGGGCACGTTCGAGGTGCCGTCCGACGGCGAAGTGGCGACGGGGCTCACAGGCGATTGGTTCTACGACCTTGCGCTCGACGGGAAGACCGTTTTCACGACGGGTAGCGGCGGCAACGGCACGAGCGAGTACGGCTACTGGAACAAGACGGCGAAGTTCCCCGTGACGGCGGGACGGCACACGCTGACGGTCACGCTCCGCAACGGCATGGGCGGCCTGATGTTCGCGCTCGGCAAGCCGGAGCCGCGTCCCGTCGTCGCGAAGGAGCCGGTCTCGGTCGCCGACGCGCTCGCGGCGGCGCGGCGCATCTGGGCGGGCGACGTCTACGAACGGAACGACGCGCGGCGGCGCGCGGACATGGCCGTTGTCCAGCGCGCGATCGACATGACGTCGGGCGCGGACTTCGGCAAGGCCGTGCGCGGTGACCGGAGCGCGGCGCTGTTCGCGAAGGCGCCCGCGCTCGCGGTCATCGACGCGGCGGTCGACAGGATCCTCGCGGAAGTGCCCGCGACGAAGGTCGCGAAGGGCACAGTCGCCGTCTGGTACTACTACGACATGGGGCACGTCGTGAAGACGCCCGGCGGCACGGTCTTCGGCATCGACCTGAGCGGGCCGCGCGACGACGAGCTCGCCGACCTCCTCGACTTCGCGCTCGTCACGCACAACCACGGCGACCACGCCTCCGAGCGCGTGCTGCGCGCGATGCAGAAGAAGGGCGGCTTCGCGAACGGCAAGCCCGTCGTCTCGTCGTTCATGTATTCGCCGTGGAACGCGCGCAGTCCGAAGACGTACACGTTCGGCGACTGCACGGTCGAGACGGGCGTGACGGATCACAACGCCTACTGGACGGAATCCATGACGCCCTACAAGGTGACGTGCGGACGCGGGGCGGAGGCCGTCACGCTCCTGCACGCGGGCGACGGCTGGGACGGTGCGCAGCTCGTGCGCTTCGCGCCCGTCGACGTCGCGATCTGCCATGTCTGGCCGTTTGACGGACACAACGCCGAGAAGACGGCGCGCGTTCTCCGTCCTGATCTGCTCGTCGTCTCGCATGCGCAGGAGATGAGCCATGGCTTCGGTCCCGGACGCTGGGACTGGTCGGCCTGTGAGGAGGAGGCTGCGCGCGCGACGGACGCGGGCACGGTGATCTATCCGATTTGGGGCGAGAAGTTCGTCTGGCGCAAGCGGTCGCTGAAGCCCGCACTCGTCGCGAAGGAGCTGCCGGTCGGCACGGCGGTGGACGATGCGGCGTTCTGGGCGGGTGTGCCGGAAACGCGGCTGATGGACATGCGCGAGAAGTACGTCTTTCGCGGCGACTTCCCGCAGGCCGTGAAGTTCGCGTGGGACGCGCAGAACCTCTACTTCCGCTACGAGGTGAAGGACGACGACATTTTCCACGCCGCGCCGGAAACGTGCAACAACCTCTACGCCTTCGGCGACACGATGGAGCTTTTCCTCCAGTCCGAAGGGGCGCGCGCCTACTGGGAGTTCCATTTCGCCGCGTCGGGACGGGCGGGGGCGATCTGGTTCCCGTCGCGCGGCAAGCGGATGCCGGAGCATGTGTGCTACCTGCCGTTCGACGGACTGACGAATGCGGTCACGGTCGTCGGCACGTTGAACGACGACACTGACCGCGACGAACGCTGGTCGGGCGTCTGCACGATTCCGTGGGCGTCGATTCGGACGAAGTTCCTCGACTACAGGCCGGGCGATCCGCTGCGCGTGCAGGCGACCGGCGTCGTCTATTCACGCTATGCGCGCGGCGAGGAGAAGCAGCAGCTCTTCCACACGCCGGGGCGCGAATGCGATCCGCACACGATGGCGGACTGGTGCGACCTGCGGTTTGAGTAGCGCGTTTGCCTAAGATGTCTTTGCTTCACGGCTACTGCGCAATGGCGCAGAGACGGTCGACGAAAACATAGACGGCTCCGATTGCGCCATAGGCCGGATTCGCGCGGTAGGTGTCGTCGTAGCGGAAGATGTAGCCGGCAGCGCTCCGTATCACCGAACAGAAATGCGTCAAATCACCGAACGAAAATACGTCAAACAACCGAACAAAAGCGCGTCAAATCACCGAACGGCATTGACCTCTTGGATGCAAATGTGGTATACTGCTTTCGATGAAAGTCGAGAAAATCTACCGAAAACGCATACTTGATACCGTTTTGGAGCGGAAACTGGCGGGCGCGGGTGCTGTTCTCGTCGAAGGGCCCAAATGGTGCGGCAAGACGACAACCTGTGAACAGCTGGCGAAGAGCGTTCTCTATATGGCCGATCCCGTGCGCCGCGACCGTTATCTGATGCAGGCATCGGTTGACATCACGGAACTGCTGAAAGGCGAACAGCCTCGTCTGATCGACGAATGGCAGGATGCGCCGAAGTTCTGGGACGCGATTCGCTACGATGTCGATCATTCGGAGGGACTGGGGCACTACATCCTGACCGGCTCGGCCGTTCCGTTGGACGACAGGAACGAGCGAAGCGGCAAGAAGGACATCGTCCATTCGGGGACGGGGCGCATCGTGCGTGTGCGGATGCGACCGATGTCGCTCTGGGAATCGGGCGAGTCGTCCGGCGAAGTCTCCCTGTCCGCGCTGTTCGCGGGCGAACGCCTTGCGGCGGCGAAGGCCAAGGACTGGTCGCTGACGGATGCCGCCTACCTGATCTGCCGTGGCGGGTGGCCACAGGCGGTCAATCTGAAGGGCGACGTTGCGCTGGATCAGGCGTTCGCCTATGTCGATGCCGTCGTGAATTCTGACGTGTCGCGGGTCGATGGCGTGTCACGTGACCCCGCCCGTGTCCGCCGTCTGCTGAGATCGTATGCGCGATTGCAGGGGACGCAGGCCACGATTCCGAGCATTCGCAAGGACATGGCGGGCGATCGGAACGGGCCAGACGACGACACGATTTCGTCCTATCTGAATGCGTTGAGGAAGATCTTCGTCGTCGAGGATTCCGAGGCGTGGTGTCCGGCCCTGCGCTCAAAGGCGGCGGTTCGCCTGTCGGATACGCGGTACTTTTCGGATCCGTCGATAGCGACGGCGGCGCTTGGCCTGGGGCCGGAAGACCTGATGAACGACATCCGCGCCTACGGATGGTTCTTTGAGGCGATGGCCGTGCGCGACTTGCGCGTCTATGCCGATGCCCTGAACGGGCAGGTGAGCCATTACCTGGATCGAAACGGACTCGAATGCGATGCGGTCGTGCATCTGCGAAACGGTGCGAGCGGCCTTGTCGAGATCAAGCTGGGCGGAGAAAAGCTCATTGAAGAGGGGGCGAAGACCCTGAACGAGCTTTCGGGGCTGATCGACACGTCGCGCCAGAGGGAAGTCGCCTTCAAGATGATCGTGACGGCGACTGGCGACGCCGCATATCGGCGGTCGGACGGCATTCTCGTCTGTCCGCTCTCGGCACTGAGGCCGTAGGCTTGTCGCCGTATGAAACCCCGCTAATTAGGCGTCGCAAATTTTGCGCAAATGGATAAGGCTTGACGGCGGAATATGGTATAATTCACATTCTGAAAAACACCATTGGAGGTTTGTAAGGATGTTGAAGAGAATTTCTCTGAAAAGTGCGTCGGTTGTTTCCGTCTGCGTTGTGTGCGCCGTGGGTGCGGCGACGGATGCGTGTGCGTGGGACGTGGAGCATGACGAGGTTGCGCAGCTGACGGGCGAGAGTCTGCCGCGCGAGATGAAGGCGTTCTTCGACTTCGACGACTTCGGCATTCTGCTCGCGAACTGCCATGCGCCGGACATGATTCACTGGCCGATGGCGGACGGCAAGCGCCGCTACGCGACGCTCGACGAGGTGGCCGCGCACGTCGGCGCGGCGGACGCGGCGGTGCTGAAGGGGCTTGGCTTCGACAGTGCCGGATGGTTTCATTCGCCGAAGGCCAAGGGCGCGCTGATCGGACTGCTCGCACGGGCGTTCGGGCGCGGCGACCACCGTGCGGCGGCCTACTACCTCGCCGTCCTGACCCACACCTACGCGGATGAAAGCGCGCTCAACCATCCGCCGATCCTGCAGTTCGTGCAGTATTCCGATTTTGCCGGCGTCCAGTATCCGAACCGCAAGGTCGAGCCGGGTGCGAAGAACGTGTTCGGCTTTCGCTCGGACGGGTTCATCGTCCACCGCGCGCGGCAGCTGCTCGCCGGTTTCGCGCTGCAGGCGCCGGACGGGCCGTTCGACGCTGTCGTGCTCGACTTTGTCGCTGACACGGTACGCCAGTCGGCCTACGCCGCACGCTCGTCACGATGGCGTGGACGGCGTGGGTGCGTCGTGCGCCGGACGCCGCGCTGCCCGGCCCGGACTTCGAGACCGCCTATCGCGCCGCCGTCGACAGGATCATCCCGACGGTAGACCCGTCGCGGCAGTTCGTGTTCGATGGAATTTTCGACCTGTCAAGGAATCCGCCGAACCCGAAGGGCACGGTTGCGCTCGTCTGCGAAGCCTACACGGCGCCGACGTTCAGTGCGCTCGCCTACGTCGGGCGGATGCTCGGCGCGAGTGCGGCGCGGACGCTGCGCGACAACGGCTGGGCGGTCAAGCCGATTTCGCTCTATGACATCCGCAAGCCGGATTCGCTCCCCGATCCGCAGTCGGACGTCCGCCTCATGCTGGTTGCGGGCGTGAGCGGCCGCCGCTACAACGGCTCGTTTCGCGGCCCTCCGCCGGACATCGCGGCGAAGCTGAAGGCGTGGCGCGAGGCGGGCGGCAAGCTGATCTACGTCGCGGGGGACGATCCGTTCGACATCGCGGGCTTCAAGGACGTCCTCGACCTGCGCGACAACCACGAAGTGCCCGCGTCGGAGGCGTGGGCGGATGACAAGGGCGGCGACTGGACACAGATGTCCGTCACGTGGGGCGGACGGACGTATCCGCAGAAGCGCGGCGCGAACGTCAACGGCTTCACGAAGCCCGTCTGCCGCTACGCGGAGAAAGAGGCTTCGGGCGTCGTGCCATTCGCGCGCTTTCATGGCGGCGGACGCGACTTCTGCGTCGCCGCGCGGCGCGACAACGTGACGTGGCTGCCGTCCTACCTGCTCATGCCGTTCCTCTTCTCGGACGACACGACGGCGGACTGGGCCGCGCTTCGGCTCGACTCCTTCGCCGCGCCTCTCTTCCTCTCGGTCGTGCGATGAGGGCTTGGCACAGCGAGGCGAAGAAGGAGAGCCTGTAGCCGCAGGGCGGAAGAGAGGAGTTGACAAAGATTTGGAACGAAAACTCAGAAATTAGGTTTTCGTTCCAAATTGGCCAACACGTCGCGCATTGTTTTTGGTATACTTCTCC
>CAKTZI010000017.1 GCA_934635385.1 uncultured Kiritimatiellota bacterium
CCGCGCCACGCCTCCGGCGCGACCAGCCCCTTCGGCTCCATGAACGCGTCGAGGATGCCGACGAGCGCCGTGCCCTGTCCGGGGAAGTCCTGGATGTCGAGGAGCTGGAAGCCGCCGAAGCCGGGCGTGCGCAGCGCCTCCTCGATGTCCTCGCGGTAGTTGAGGACGGCGAGCGCGCCCGACGCGCGGAAGAAGTCGTCCGCCCTGTCCGCCATGCCCGCCTTCCGCAGGCGCTCGCGGAAGATCTCAAGGTTCACGGGCTTCAGCGGCCCCGTCCACTTTTCGATCTCGGCGTAGTTCGGGTAGACCTGGTACTGGCCGACCTCGTGCCCGACGAGCGGCACGGCGGAATGCCCGACGGCTGACGCGAAGTCGCGCGTCGTGCCGCCGCCCGGCGCCTGCACACCGCCGAGGGGCAGGTCGGCGTTCGCGTACGAGCCGCGCACGTTCCCCTCCGCGCCCGGCGCGCTGCGGAAGGTCACCCAGAAGTCGTCACCGGGGCACGCCTTCGGCACGAAGAAGTCCGCGTTCGTCCCCTGCGCGTAGAGCGGGCGCGGGTCGTGGGCGCGCAGCGCCTCCACGACGGCGCGGCGCCCCTCGCGCCCCTTCAGCGGCTCGTTGGCGAGCGAGAACATCACGAACGAGGGGTGGTTGCCGTAGGCGTCGAGGATGCGCCTCGACTCGGCGAGGCAGTAGTCCCGCAGCTCCGGCCTCGACCAGTCGCCGCCGAAGCACGCGAACTCGGGCTGGAGGTAGAAGCCGAGCTCGTCCGCCGCCTCGAACGCGGCCTCGGGCGGGCACCACGAGTGGAAGCGCACGTGGTTGAGGCCGTAGTCCTTCAGCGTGCGGAAGTACCTCCGCCACGACGCGGCGTCCATCGGCGCGGCGCCCGTGAGCGGCCACACGCAGGCGTCGTGCCGCCCGCGCAGGAACGTCGGGCGCCCGTTGACCGCGAACCGCGTGCCCTGCGCGCGGAACGACCGCAGGCCGACCCGCATCCTGCGGGAGAGGTCCCCGACGCGCACCTCGATCTCGTGCAGGACGGGCGTGAACTCGCTCCAGGGCGCGGCGTCTTTCGCGAGGGCGACCGTCTGGAGGTTCGTCGTCACGCCCGTCGGCGAGATGACCTCGGCCTCCACGCCGACCGTCCGCGTCGCCGGGTCAGGGAAGAGGCGGATCCGGCCGAAGCGCGTCGGCCCCTCGGCGCGCATCTCGATGCGCCCCATCACGCCGTTCCAGTTCGTCTGCGTGTCGTCCGAGACCTGGTGGCCCGACACGGGAAGTTCGTCGAGGCGGTTGTCGATTTCGAGGCGCAGCGCGTGGCGCCCCGGCCGCACGTCCGGCGGCAGCTCGAACACGGCGGGCGTCGCGAGCGTGTCGCGGCGGCCGAGGTCAGCGCCGTCCCAGAAGGCCCGGACGGCCTTGGTGCGCTCCAGGAAGAGCGAGACGCGCCTCCCCGCCCACGACGCGGGGATCTCGACGTCGCGCGCGTACCGCGCCACGCCGACGAACGGGAAGCGCCGCGCCGGGTGCATCGTGAGCGCGCCCGCCATCTCCGCGCCGAGGAGCTGCGGGTGGATGCGCTCGACGACCGCGCCGCCGAGGCGCCCGTCGCCCTTCTGCGCGAGGTCAGTCGTCGTCGGCAGGCGGATCGTGTCCGTGAGCGCGTCCGTCTCGCCGAGCGCGAACCGCCACTCCCCCGCAAGGGAGAGGCACTCGCCCTGCGCGCAGAGGCAGGCGCCCGTCAGTGCCCCCGCAACCACCAGTCGTTTCACGTTCATTTCCGTCATTCCTTTCTCTTCAGGTTTCACTGTTTGTCTTCTTGAGAATCATCAGTCGCCGGACCCCGCCTCGTCGAGGCACCACTTCCAGACGGGGACGATGCGCACGCCGTCATCCGCCTGACGCTCGTCATCCCACGTCACGAGGAGGCAATCCGAAACGCCCAGCTCGTCGCGGGCCTCGCGCAAGGCCGCCAGTTCCCGCTTCGCGGTCGATTCCTGCGACAGCTCCCACGCAACCTGAATGAGCCGACGCAGATGCGTGTCACGGTCTTCGACAAGAAAATCCACCTCTGTTCCCGATTTCGTCACGTAATACTCAATCTTGTTGAAACCCCGGCGAAGGTGCATGAACACCAGGTTCTCCAGCAGCCAACCGCGCTCGGCCGCGTTCTTGGGCGTCAGCGCCCGAATGATCCCCGTGTCGACGATGTAGTACTTGTCAGGATTCGCCCGGCGGACGGACAGCGAGTCCGTGCGGATTGACACGCGGTAAAGAAGGTAGGCGTCCGTAAAATACGACAGGTAGTCCGAGATGAACTCTCGGTTGTCCGACACGCCGAGGTTCTTCAGCGTCCCGGACAGCGCGCGCGTCGAGATCTTGCGCGCGTAGTTGTGGATGACGGCGTCCAGCGTGTAGCGCAGGGCCTGCACGCTCGGAATCTCGTGCCGCTCGATGACATCGCGGTAGACGACGGCATCGACGTACTCCTGAAGCAGCTTGTTGCGGACGCGCGCCCCTTCGCCCTGGACATCGGGGAAGCCGCCCTCCTCCAGATAGCGCGCCATCGCATGGCGCAGCACGCCGGCCGTGCGGGACGAATACGACGCGGACGGAAGCGCCTTCACGAGCCCGTTGAACGTCAGGAACTCCGGGAACGAAAGCGGAAAGATCTCCGTCTCCAGCGAGCGCCCCCGCATCTGCGACGCGATTTCGGACGACAGCATCTTGGACGACGAGCCCGTCAGGCACAGCTGCACGAGGCGCGAATCGACCAGCCGCCGCGCATACAGCTCCCATCCCTCCACATCCTGCAGCTCGTCCAGGAAATACCAGCATTTCTGCCGCGCCGCATCGGGGTAGAGCTCCGCATGCACGTCGCCGATTAGCCGCAGGTCTTCAAGGCGCACGCGCTTCAGGCGGTCGTCATCGAAGTTCACGTGGACGATCCGCTCCAGCGGTATGCCGGCGTCGAGCAGCCCCCGCATGCGCTGATACGTGACGTAGGTCTTCCCCGTCCGGCGCATGCCCATGACAACGGTCGCGTCATGCGCCTTTTCCGGGTAATCGACGGCACGAGGCCTGACGTCCGTCGGGACGCCCTCCTCGTAGAACTCCTGCATGACTTCGCCAATCTGCCGCTTCATGCCGTGAAGTATAGCACGACACGCCGCCGCGCGTCAATCCTGTGGCCAATTTTCTTGGCCACATCCGCTCGTTTCTGGCCAAGATTATTGGCCACCTGTCCGACATCAGAGGACGACAACTAGTCAATCTTCCGCTGCCAGACGCCGCTGCCGCGCGTGTGGATGAAGAGCCGCCCCCGGTCGAGGACGAGACGGCGGTACTGACCCGTCGGGACCCTCATGCCGTCCTTCAGCGCCGTCCAGTGCGCGCCGCCGTCGCGCGAAATGCAGACGTCCTCGAAGTCCCTCGTGACGGAAGCGGCCAGCCCGCGCCGGTGGCGGTCGAACGCGAGCGCGTAGCCGAGTCCCTCGCTGCCCGGCAGAAGCCCCCCGAACGTCCGGCCGCCGTCCGCGTACTCCATGATCCCGTTGGCCGTGGCGACGAGGAAGCGTCCGGGGGCGAACGGATCCGCCGCGCACGTGTACTCGCCGACCGAATACCGTTCGGACAGCTTCACCCAGGCGTCCGCCGCGCGGTCGAGCCGATACGCCTCGCCCGTGTGCCTGCCGCCCATCAGCGCGCTGCCGTCGGGCGAGAACACTGGCCGAACACAAACTCCTCGTAGCCGGAAGCGACCGAATCGGGCCGATACCATGTTTCAAGCGTAAAGGCGCTAGAGGAGATCGTATAGCCCGTATCCAACGCCCCCGTCCCCTGTGCCGCATAGGCGCCGTTTCGATCCAGCACCTTTTCGCCGAAAGGACTGCCCGCGTCTTCCCGCCAGGAAAACGCGGCGGGAAGCGTCGCCGACCGAGACGGATCGACGGCATTGGCCACGACCGTCCCCTCCGTCTGGTCGAGCGGCCAACGCGCAACCAGTCCGTCTTCGACATCGTTCAGTTCACGTGCGAAGTTGGCGCGGATCTCTTCGTCGCTCCGGCAGACGTTCCAGTAGCGCACCTCCCGGAAGCGGCACTTGAACCCCGCCGTCTTCTGATGTCCGCCGAGAAGCAGGGGACAGTCCATCGGAGGCGTGATCGGTTCACTGGCCGTCCGCGCGACCCGGCCCTTCAGGACGCCGTTGAGGTAGACGGACGCCGTATCGCCGTCGGTCGCCATCGACACATGCGTCCAGGCACCGGCCGTCAGGGATTCGGACGCCACGGGGAGAGGATTGGAGAATCCGCGATAGAAGAAGGTCACCTTGCCGTTTTGGGCGTGCATGTTGAAGTCGCCCGTCGTACCCCCCTTGAACTGGCCCATGAAGATCGATTCGACCGAAACGTCGTCCAGATACACCCACGCCTCAACCGTGAACGCGCTCGTCGAGATCGAGTAGCCCGTGTCGATGACGCCCACCGCCCCCGTCGCATTCTCCAGGACGGAATCGCCAACGGCGCGCAGACCTGCCATCGCCATCAGGAACAGCAGTGCGCCCTTTCGGCAGACGGTTCTCTTGATCGTGTTGCGGAATATCTCTCTCGCAGTGCCTCTTTCGATTTGTTGGTTCTTCATGGAGTTGTTCCTTATCTTCTTGTTGCCTGTAGTGAATGCTTATTAGTTTGCGTTGACTGTCCCCGTCCCAGAATTGTCGGCCCTTACCTTGACGACGAGTTTCCGAATGCGGCGAGCCGGGCCATCCGTCAGGCAGGGCGCATGCGCGCCGCGCAGGGGAAACAGCATGATGAACTCGCCCGGCTTGACCGTGACGGTCTTCATCGGCGCATCGAAGAACACGATGTCCCGCCCGTCCCACTTGGCCTCCGAAAGCACGCGCGGCGGTGGCGTCGCCAGACCGAAAGCCTCCGTTCCGTCAACGGGCATCTGAATGTCGATGTAGTCCCGGTGGAGTTCCAGACGTCCTTCGGAAACCGGCTTCAGGTCGAGCTCCTGGACGAGCGCGTAGCCGTCGTCGCCGGCAATCTCATAGCGTCCGGTCGGCAGGTTGGCCAAGTCATGCGTACGGATGAAGTCAAACGCCTGTCGCAGCAGCCGATTTCGTCCGAAGTGGCGCGACGCATTCTCGATCCTGTCATGGACAACCGCCGCGCCGTCGTCGGCACGTCCAACCGTCGTCACGGGCTTGTCCGACTTGCAGACACATCCGCATCCCGCCGCCAGCAAAAGTGAAACAGCCATGACCTTCATCATCATTTCATGACTTTCTTGTTGTTGTCCGTTGACGTGTAGCGGGCGATTGCGGCGCGAAAGCCGGACAGCAGCGCGTTCGTGTCGTTCTTCACGCCCAGGTAGTTCACGCCGCGCGCGCGCCAGGCGGTAAAGTCGTCTTCCGCATAGGCCCCCAGCAGAAGGCCGCGCGCACGGGTCTTCGCGCAGGTCTCGTCAATCGCCGCACGCACGGACGGATCGTCGAAACGTCCCGGACGCCCCATCGACATCGAAAGGTCGTAAAGCCCGACGAGAATGGAATCGATGCCGGGGACGGCGAGGATGGAATCGAGACGCCGCACCGCGTCGATGTGCTCGATCTGGATGATGACGAGCGGATCGCGGCGCGAAGTCTCAAGGTAGTCCGAGACATCCGCCGCGCCGTAGTCCAGTCCGCGCCGGTAGCCGCAGCCGCGCGTACCGCCATGGCAGGGGTAGCGGCACGCCGCGACGGCGCGCGCGGCGTCCGCCGCGTCCATGACCATCGGCACGATGACGCCCGCCGGCGCGAAGTCGATCACGCGCTTGATCTCCGTGTGGTCGCAGCAGGGCACGCGGTAGAGCGGTGCGACGCCCGTGCCCTTCACGGCCATCAGGTGAAGCATCGCCGTGTTGCGATCCATCTGCCCGTGTTCGCCGTCGATCCACGTGAAGTCGAAACCGGCCGCACAGGCGATTTCGGTCACGGCCGGGTCGGCGAACGTGACGCAGCAGCCCAGCGCGACCTTTCCGCCGCGCATTTTCGCAAGGAACGTCTCAAGATTGTTGATCTTCATTTTCGGTCTCCGAAAGGAAGAAGCGCGAAGCCCGTCAGGACGAGCGCCAGCGTCCCGACGACGATCGCGAGATTGACATGGAGAATCTGCGGCAACCCAAAGGCGCGCGCACCAAAGACAATCCACACGACAGCCAGAATGCCCACGCCCGTGGCGACCGCCGCCTGCACCGGACGCGTCCGCCGGGCAAAGGCCCCCAGCAGGAAAAGTCCGAGCATGCCGCCCGAAAGGACGCTCTGAAGCCCCCACCAGGCCGTCAGCACGCTCGTCACGTTCATCGCGCACAGCGCCACGCCGACCGCGAACGCCCCCAGCCCGACCGTCGCCAGCCGCAGGAACCGGATCTGCCCGCGCGCCTGGACCTCGCCCCGCGCAAAGCGCTTGCGGTAGTCCTCCGCGAGGCCGTCCGGCAGGGAACAGGCCAGCACGACAAGGCAGACGAGCGCGCCGACGATCAGGATGATGGCCTGAACCGCATCCGTCCACACGACGGCCCTCAGCCCGCCCATCATCGCGTACAGCGTCGTCGCAAGCCCGACCGCGCAGATGACGGCCGGGACGGAAAAGCCCAGCATCGTCTTCAGCAGCAGGGCCAGCAGGAAGAGGATCATGCCGCTGCGCACCGACTGCATCACGAGGAAGCAACTGCTCGCATAGAGTCGCGCCCACACGCCGAAGCGCGCCTCCAGGAACGAATACGCCGATGCGCTCGTCTGCCGACGGTAGAACGGCACGAACCAGATCGCCGCCACCGTCGCCGCAAACGGAATCGAGAAGGAGAGGACAAGCGCGTTCCACGATTCGAGATACGCTTTCGCCGGAAGCGCCAGGAACGAGATCGAGCTGACGTACGTCGCGAACACCGAAAGGGCCAGCGCCCAGCCGGGAAGCCGCCCACCACCCTTCGTGAAATCGTCCGCCGCGCCGCCGGAGCCCCTGCGGAAGTAAAACGAACCCCCGAAGACCGTCGTGCCCACGAGATAGGCCGCGATCACCGCAAGGTCAAGTCCGTTTATCTGGATGTTCATGGCTGGAATTATATCACACAATGGATTGAAATATGGTCTTCTGGACGATTCAACAAACACACATGAGAAATAATGTGGTATACTGTCGCGCATGAACCACTTCAAGGGCGTCCGCTTTGGCTTTCCGCTCATTCGGCGAATCGGTCTCATCGAAGACCGGGAGTCGCGTCGTGTCGCGTGGAACTGCCACGCGGGATGCGAATTCCACTTTGTCCTGCGCGGCCGGTTCGTCTGGGAGCTACAAGGCGCGCGAAAGCCGCTGGTCGTTCCCGGCGGAAACTTCGCCATCCTGCCGCCCGGACTTAACCATCGCGCCGTGGATGAGGTCGGCGCGCCCTCCGTGCGCATTGGCGTCATCTGCGAACCGCCCACGGCACGGTATGCCAACGGCACGGCTTTCACGCCTGACGACCTGAGCCGCCTTTTCGGGAACTTCTCCGCCCATGCTCTTTCCGCCACGCCGATTCCCTCGCCGCTCCTGAACGTCCTCCGCCGGACGCGCGACGCCATCACGTCCTTCCAGCCGGGAGCCCCCGAGACGGCCCTTCACCTGCGCATCCTGTGCGAACTGCTTTTCGCCGAGACCGCCCGTGTGCTGAAGTCCGAGGAAGCGATCCGCCACGACGACCGTCTCATCCCGAAAATCTGCGAATGGATCGACGCGAATCTCTCGAATCGCATAACCAACGACCGTCTCGTGACGCTTTCCGGCTACGGGCGAAGCCGGTTCTTCGCCCTTTTCAGCGCCGCCATGGGGATGCCGCCGAACGACTACATCATCCGTCGGCGCATCGAGCGTGCCGAGGCACTCCTCAAAAGCCGCCCCGGCGAAACGGTCGAATCCATTGCGCGCCGATGTGGCTTCAACTCGACCGCCTTTTTCTGCAACACATTCCGAAAGCACACGGGAAAGGCGCCAACGGCCTTTCGCCAGCTCTAAACAATAGTAAAACCGCAACGGCTCCTACGTTTCCCATTGGGCCCTAGATAGTATCGGCTACGACAGGAAAGCGATTGCAGCAGGCAATTCGTATCAAGGACAATCCGGCGCATCAGACACGAGCCCCATAAGGCGTACGAAGATGCATTTGAGACAAGGCATCCATCTTTTCGTCCGACAGGCTGCCGCTTTGATAAAGCCCGTCAATTTCGGCTTGCATACGTGCATTGAGGAAGTTGACCAGAACGGACTTCAAAGCAGCATAGTCCGCCGCGTCCTGAAGACACGACATCATGTTGATGATTTCATATTGAGCCGGATTGAACCCCTTCGGACGTTCTCTGGTCGCAGTCATTGATGTGTTTCCTTTGATGATGGCAACAACACGCTTGCATAAACGTGTGCTGCCGATATCAATAATCCACGCTCGTGAGTTTCCCCACGAGCAGTTGTAGTATACCATAAATTCGCCGACGACGACGAACTGCATCGTCGTCGGCGTGGGGACAGCCCACGCGATAGTGTGTGGAATTTAAACACATAGGTCTTTGCGTACCTTTGTGTTTTCCCTTTGCGACCTTTGCGTTATGAATCATAAATAAATAGAAAGAGGTCTGAATGGGCGACGAAGCCGACAGAAATGCGCAAAGCAAAACTCCCTGTCACCTCGCCTCGCCCGGCCGCAGGCCGCTCTGTGTTAATGATCTATGCCGTCCCGTTCCACGCGATAGGCGCCAGCCGAATAAACCGTCGGTGCGGCTTCGCCGGGGATGCGGACACGCGCTTCCGCGCCCGGCGGAACCGTGAACTCCCAAATCCATTTCACGCCTTCATACCGCCACGCGCTGCGGATTTCGCCCTTCGGCGTGCGGAACGTCGCCGTGCAGGAGCCGAGCCGCCGGTCAGGCTGCGGCGCGAGCATGAAATGTCCCCTGGGGACAGGCCCCAACGTGATTTCTCTTTTCTTCCATTTCGCGCCCTTTTCCGCCACATAGCGTCATGCCACCGCCGCCAGCGCCCTCGCCTCGGCCGCCTTCGCGAGCCGCCAGCCGTGCGTCGTGTAGCCGATCCCGCCGACCGGGTGCGCCCCGACGCCGCAAGACCGGAACCGGTCGCCCAGCGCGACCGCCGTCCGCAAGACGAATCCCGCGCTCCCGAACACCTTCCCCTCCCCGATCTGCGCCACTCGCCTCAACCACCACCCTGTGGGAACAAGCCCCGCAGAGCCGCCTTTCCCTGTATCCTCGCACTGACCGTCGGCACCAGCCCCGCCGGGGCCTGTCCCCGCGAAGAACGGCCCGTCGTCCTCGCACCAGCACCAGGGGTAGTCCTTCGCCTGCGTGACGAGCCCCGCCCTGACGGGATTGTAGACGACGTACCGCTTGCACCGCGCGAGGTACGCGCCGTCCTCAATCAGAGTCGAGGTGAAGCGACCCGACCAGATGCTGCCGCAGTATTCACGCTCGCGCTTGAACGCGCGGTCGAACTCCTCCTTGAACGTCTTCACGAACTCGCTCACGTCGTTCATCCGCGCGCGCAGCCGGTCCTGATCTTCCTTCAGCGTCGCCTCGAACCCCGCGGCGGACAGTTCCGCCCAGCTCCGGGCCAGCGCCGCCTTCGCCCGCTCGCCCTTCAGGACGCCGACGCGGCGGAGGAGCTCGTCCGCGCCCACGGGCGCGTCGGGCTTCACGACCTTCACGACGGCGTGGAAGTGGTTGTCCATCGCCGCGTAGGCCTTGAGCTCGACGCCGCTGAACGCCGCCGCGCGCCTGAGCGCGTCGACGAGCGCCGTCTTCGTATTGCCCTGCTCGAAGAGCATCCTCTTCCCATTCGTTCGCGACATGACGTGATAGTGCGCGTCGCCGTCGACCTTGATCCTGTTTGTCCGTGCCATTCTCGCCTCCTTGTCTTGTTGGATTGACAGCCGGACGGCCTGTCCGTCCGAACGGAGGGTAGTATGCCAAATCTTTCGGAAAGAAACCTTAAGATTACCTTAAGATTTGGCTTAAGATTTCTTAAGGTTCAGCACTTACAGACGAACATTCGCCAAAATTCGCGAAAACCCACTATTTTCTGACACCATTGTTGGGGTCTGTCCCCCCAACATTCCTTCTTATCGCCGCGCGGACGCATCCGAGATCGTGAAAGACACGGCATCCGGCCCGTGGTCTGCGCCGTGGCCCATGTTCTGCTTGACGGTCAGCCACTTCGGTCCCCGGAGGTTCCGGTAGAGGATCGTCTCGCCCGAGGGCGGGCAGACATAGTCGCCGAGCCCGATCTGCATCGCGACGGGACACGTCACGCGCGTCGCCAGATGGGACAGCGCGACGTAGTCGAGCGCCGGCCGCCACTCGGGGGTCCATCCGCCCAGCCGCCCGAACTTGGCCGCGCCGGCCAAGTCCGCGCACCACGGGATGAACGCGTCGACGCGCGAGACGGACGCGTCCAGCGCCGCGACGCCCAGCGCCTGATAGCCGCCCATCGAGCCGCCCTTCGCCAGAATGTCGCGGCCGTTCCACTGCGGCAGCGTCTTCGCCCACTGGAGCGCCCGCGCGCCGCGCAGGAGCATCCGGCAGAAGTCCGTCTTCTCGGGCGCGCCGTCGTTGTTGCGGAAGCAGAAGCTGCGGCAGACGTTCGTGCGGATATTCTCGTAGTAGGCCGCGTCCCGCCGGGGGTCTTCACCCTGGCGCGTGACCGCGAGGAGGATCCGCCCGCCGCCTTCGGCCGCGCGCTCCGCCGCCAAGCTCGTCGCGTGGAAGCCGTAGCCGTCGAACGAGATCTCGATCGGCAGCTGGCCGTCCTTCGCCGCCTTCGGCCAGGCCACGAGCCCTTGCGCCGGGAAATCCTCGCCCTCGATGGGCACGCGGAACTTCGCGAAACAGACCCTGTCGGACGGTGAGGCCAGCGGCGTCAGCTGCGCCTGCACCGGCATCGCGCGAAGCGCCGCGACCCGCGCGTCCCAAAAGGCGTCGAAGTCCTTTGGAATCGGCTGGCTCGCGATGTTCCAGACGTCTGCGCCGGCTCCGCCGTCCCAAACGACATCGCCGCCCCGCTTCGCGTCACGCACCCTGTGCCCGTCCGCGTCAAGGACATTGACCGTGAGCCGCACGAAGCCGGGCCTGTCCGACCACGTCTTCACGACGAGCGGACGGTCGCTTGTCGCCTCGCCCTGTTCGACGCGCCCGTCATCGCCTTGCCGTTTCCAGACGAGGCGGCGGCCCGGCACGGGCTTCTTCGCCGCGTCAAGGTCGACAAGCGAGATCTTGAACGTCATCTCGTCGCCCGTTCGGTAGTCGAACGGATTCCGCGTGCTGGAACCGACAAACGACAGCGATTCGGCGTACCCGACCGTTGCGAGAGCCGCCCCCAGAAGAAGAGTCAGCCCTCCAGCCCATTTTTTCATCGTGATGTCCATTTACTTGATGTCCTTTCCGTTTTCAGTCTAGCCTTACCGTATCGCGCCGCCGGCGCCGCGCGTCAGCGTGCGCGTCCAGACGCCGCTGCCGCGCGTCAGCAGGAACAGCCGCATCCGGTCCACGACCAGCTTGTGCTGCGTGCCCGTCGGCACGTCCATCCCCTGCAGAAGGCACGTCCAGTGCCGCCCGCCGTCCATCGAGACGCAGACGTCCTGCGCATCCCAGCTGGAGGCGACCACAAGCCCCCGCGTGAACGGGTCGAAGGCGATCGCATAGCCAAGGCCCTTCGAGCCCGCCAGCTGCCAGTTGACCTTGCGGCCGCCGTCCGTGAACTCCATGACGGAGTCCTTGCACGCCATCAGGAATCGTCCGGGCGCGAACGGGTCTGCGGCGATGGTGAAGCAGCCGCCCTTGTTGGAGCTCGGCATCTTCCTCCATTCCCCGGCCTCCTTATCCAAATAGTACATCTTGCCCGTGTACGGCTGGAAGGTGATCGCGCTTCCGTCGGGGCCGAAGACGAGCTGGTCGGGCCAGAGCGCCGCGCCGCCGAACTCGAACTCGCTCGCCTTGTAGGAGAGCTTGTCGCCGTCCATGCCGCGCCCGAACCACTCCCACGTGTCGCCGCCGTCCTTCGAGCGCCAGATTCCGCCGGCGCCCGGCGCGATCCGCCCCGAAACGCAGAGATACGGCCAGTCGGTGGCCAGATCGACCGTGACCGTGTAGATGCCGTGCTGCCCCTCTTTCTGTCCGAGCGCCGGCAGGCCCTTCCCGGCCAGATACCGCCAGGTTTTCCCGCCGTCCTCCGTGACAATCAGCTGGATGCCGAACTTGCCGCCGACGGCGTAGGCGCGGTGCTTCGCACGGGAACAGAAGGCTATCGAATTCGCGCCGCAGATGCTGTATTCCTTTCGGAAGCTCCGCCCGCCGTCCTGCGAATTGAACATTCCCATGTCGGCGCAGCCGTAGCTGATGTTGTCCGGCGAATTCGGGTCGCAGGCGATGATGAACGGCACGAGCGGATGAATCCCGTCCGCCGACGTGCGCCACGTGCGCCCGCCGTCAAAGGTCTGCCAGATCTGGAACCAGTCCGTCGTGAGGATGTGGTCCGGGTCCTTCGGATCGACGATGATCCGGCCTGTGCAGCAACGGGGCTTCGTCAGCCGTCCGTCCCGCTCGGCGATGCCGTTGTCCTTTCCGGGATGGGACATCTCCAGCCGTTCCACCGGGATTTTCCGCCAGGCGGAATCCGCCGCCGCGCGGCGGTAGATCTGGCCGTACCACCCGGTCGTCAGGTAGAAATCAGGCCCTGCCGCGACGGCCTGATAGGTCGCGTCAAGCGCCTCGCCGCCGGCTTTGGCCTGCGCGGCCGTCATCAGCCCCTCCATGAACGGCGCCCAGCTCTCGCCGCCGTCGCGCGACAGGCGAAGCTCGTTGCCGCCCTCTGCGCAGAAGACGCCGAGAAGTTCCCGCCGTCCCGCGATCTGCGTCATCTCGAACGGCGCGTCGCCGGCGATCTTCTTCCAGCTCTCGCCGCCGTCTTCGCTGCGGAAAAGACCGTACGCCTTGCCGTCGTTTTTCGGGTCCAGCCAGACCGGCGCGCAGGCGTAGACCCGCCCCGGCACGGCGAGATCGAACCAGACGTCGACCAGCCAGCATCCGTCAAGGCCGCAGGAGACCCACGAGTCGCCGCCGTCGCGCGACAGGAAGATGCCGTCGTTGTCGGAAGCGGCGAGGATGCGGTCGGGGTTCTCCGGATCGCGCCGCAGCGCCCGGCCGGAAAACCTGAACGGCCCCTCGCCGTTGAAGTCCGCCTTCAGCGTGCGGCTGCAGGTGCGTCCGCCGTCGCGCGAAACGTAGACGCCGGCGGGTTTCTGCCAGACCAGACGCCCCGAAGCGAAGACGATGCGGTCAGGATCGCGCGGATCGACCGACAGCGCGCGGAGATGGTCGGCGTAGCAGTTCCGCAGCGTCTGCGGCATGTTGCCGTGGAGCGGCCGCCAGGTGCGCCCCGCGTCGTCGCTGCGGTACGGTCCGCCCACGTCCACGTAGGAATACCAGACGTTCGGATCGGACGGCGAAATCTCCACCGACTGGATGAACCCGCCGCCGTTGATCGGCAGCGCCGTCCAGGCGTTCTCCGGCGCGGCGGACGCCAACGAAGCGCCGCCGAGCAGGAATGCAAAGACCGTCCAACAGGACACAACAGAAAACCTCGTCATTTATCATGCCTCCTTGTCAACGCAGGATGAGCACGCTTCCGCGCGGCAGCGGACAGTCGATGAGATCCAACGGATCGGCTGTCCCCGGCAAGATGCGCACTTCGTCGATGTCGGCCTTGAACCCGACAGACCCGACCGTCAGGCGGCTCGTCTCCGCCGTCACGTCCGGCACACCGCCCGCAATCGTCTGTGTGCCGACGGGCAGGCCGTTCTGGTAGCAGGTCACGGACGTGTCCGCACCGGTTTTCACGAACGCGAAGGCGAACTCGCTCCACCCGATGAAGACCGGGCTGACCGAGAACGTACAGCGGGCATCCGCCCCCGCCGTCACGGTGAATGTCCGCCGATCGGCCGAGAGCGTCAGCGCCCAGACCGTCGTCTCGCCCGACGCGAGGCGCATCACCTCCGCGCCACCCGACGGGACTTCGCGCGGACGCAGGAGGAACTCGACCGTCAGGTCTTTCGCCTTCTCGACCGCGAGGTTCCGCCCGAAGTCCACGATGTCGCCGTTCAGCCGCAACGCCGCCTTGTTCTCCGCAGAGATCGTCTCGCCCCGGCGGCTCACGATGGGCGAACACGCGACGCGCCTCGTGAAGGCCGCCACGCCGTCGACAGGCGTGCCGGACGGCACCGGCGCCCCGTAAGGGCCGACCGCGAAGTCGTTCTCGAACCGCATGGCCGCAAGCGGCGAGGCGACAGACGCCTTGTCCGTCAGGAACTCCTGGGGATCAAGCGCGCGGGCCGTCACGCGCACGTCGCCGATGAGGCAGTCCTTGAGCCCCAACGTGTCGTTTCCGTCCGGGTAAAAGGAGAACCAGGCGAGCTTCGCGCTTTCCGTGTCCGAAGCATCCACGGTCACGTCAGAGCCCGTGAGCGTTCCGGCCAGAGCGCCGTCGCAATACAGTTCGGTCGTGCCGGCGGATTTGCGCGAGACGACCGCCCAGTGATGCCACTTGAGATCGGCCAGCACGGGGGCCGGCGACGCAACGCTCTTGCCCGCCATCCAGTTGAACCCGTATTCCAGCTTGCCCTCGGACGTCACGTACAGGTAGAAATCCTTTCCGTAGGTGCCGCGGAAGACATACTGTTCAGACTTCGGCAGGGCCTCCAGCCGCAGGAATCCCTCAATCGTGAAGTCGCCGCACATGAAGCCGTTGTCGCGGGCGAACGTCTGGGCAAAGCCTTGTGTCTGGTTAGACCCTGCCTCTGGCTTCAGGGAGCCCAAATCCTTCGGCGTACCCTCCGCCATGAGCGAGCCGCGAAGGCTCCCCACCCCGTCAGCCGTGCGCGCAGGCGTCGAACGGAGGTTCATGACGCCCGCGACAGGGTTGACGCGCGGCGTCTCGTTGACAAAGGAAAGGCAGCGCCAGTTGCCCGCCGGGGAAGTCGTGAACGGATTGCCGAACCAGTCGTCGAACGAGAAGTAGGAAACGGTGTCCGTGTCGGCGTTGTCATGCGCGAAATGAAGGAACTCCTCCGGCTTCAGCGCCTCGTTCGAGATGCGCAGTTCGTCGATGAGCCCGTTCCATCCGAAGTTGGGAGAGCCGTCCATCCGCCCGATGAAAATCGGCGAATCGTCATAGGAGATCGCTCCGGGCATTGTGGTGCCGTAGGCCGAGCTGCTGGTCTGCAGCAGGACGTAGTCCATGTAGACATCGACCTTGACGGCCGACGGGTCGCTGCCATCCACCACAAGCGCGAGGTGGTGCCAGCGGCCGTCACGCAAAATGCGCGGCAGGACATTGCCATTTACAGAAGACTTGAAGGGTTGCCCCCCCCCCCCCCTCATAGGAGACGGAATACTGCAACGCCGCCGAGCCGTTGCCCGTCCCGCCCGGAATGCTCAAGGCCCAGCTGTTCTTCTTGCTCAGCACGTAGTGATCGGACTGGCGATTCTCGACATTCCTTACGCTTGGATCGCCCAGGTAGAGATCCTTCACGAACATCTCAATCGTGAACGTCTGAAGATGCAGCGCCGCTTCGTCCTCAATCTTGACGACGCCCTGCTTGCCGTCTCCCCACTCGCCAGACTGCACCGGGTTGACGATCTGGAGACTCCGATTGAGCGTTCCCTTCTGGCCCGTGCGCGGATCGACCCAGCGGCGTCCCTCTGGAAACGCATTCGCATAAACCGGCATCTGGTCCGAGCAGGCGCCGGACGCCCCGTTCCAGTAATTTTCGGGGATGCCCGGCAACTTTTCCCTGTCCACGGCATTGAGGATGCGCGAGGATTCGGTCGTCCGCGTCCCGGCTGGCTCCTCGTCAAAGTGATACCACAAGACGGTGTCGGCCTGAACGGCCATGGCCCCGACGAACAGCCCGCCCGCAAGAGCGATCTTGCCTTTGTTCAAACGTTTTCTTACTCTCATGAGTCTATTTCCCTCCTTGTTTTCATTTATTGGTTTACGCATTCTTTCGCGCATATGCCGACATTATATCATAAAACTCCCCACTGTAGAGCAAATGACATATCAACTTTTTTTCGTCCCTTTTTGTCCGCAAGTGTGTGGAATTTAAACGCAGAGCCGCGGCGCGGGGCAATGGGAGGATCGCGAGAGACAGGCTTCGCATCCTGTGCGACCGCCTCTTGCGCCCAGTACATCCTTTCAACGCAAAGTCCGCAAGGGTTTTGACGCAAAGATACGCCAAGGCTGTTGACGGCAAGCCGACAAAGATCTTTGCGTGCCTTTGCGTCTCTCCCCTCTGCGTTCTTTGCGTTATGAATCATAAATAGAAAGAGGTCTGAATGGGCGACGAAGCCGACAGAAATGCGCAAAGCAAAACTCCCTGTCACCTCGCCTCGCCCGGCCGCAGGCCGCTCTGTGTTAATGATCTATGCCGTCCCGTTCCACGCGATAGGCACCCGCCGGATAAACCGTCGGCGCGGCTTCGCCGGGGATGCGGACACGCGCTTCCGCGCCCGGCGGAACCGTGAACTTCCAAATCCATTTCGCGCCTTCATACCGCCACGCGCTGCGTATCTCGCCCTTCGGCGTGCGGAACGTCGCGGCACACGAGCCGAGCCGCCGGTCAGGCTGCGGCGCAAGCGTGAAGCGGTCGAACCCCGCACCGCCCGCCGGCGGACGTATCCCCGCCGCCGTCGCGTAGAGCCACGCCAGCACCGAACCGTAGGCGTAGTGGTTGAAGCTGTTCATGCCGACGGGGCCGAACCCCTTCTCCTTCGTGTAGGAGTTCCAGCGCTCCCACGCCGTCGTCGCCCCGTTGTCCACCGTGTAGAGCCAGCTTGGAAACGTGCGGTTGAGCAAGAGGCCATACGCGCGGCGCGTCTCCCCGATTTCCGTCAGCGTGTCCATCAGGATCGCCGTGCCGAGAAAGCCGGTCTGCAGGCAGCCGCCGTGCGCGTCGAAGTTCGCCAGCAGACGGCGTTTCGCCTCCTCCCGCGCAGTGTCCGTCGCGAACAGGCCGAGCTTCAGCGCAAAGAGGTTCGCGGTCTGCATGTCACGAATCTCGTCGTAAAGGAATCCATCGGGAAGGTAGCGTTTGCGCATCCGCGTCCGCAGCGAATCGGCGAGACGCCCGAACTGAATCGCCTCGTCCGCCCGTCCGCACGCCGCCGCCATTTCGCGCATCGCCCGCGCGTCCCAGAGGTAATAGGCGTCCGTCAGGTAGCTCCACCATTTGAACGCCGCCGCCGTCGGTTTCCCGTCCGCGCCGTTGATGCGCCCCGACAGGGACTCGAGCTTCTCGAACGACAGCCAGTCGCCGTATTCCCACGTCGTCGCGACGGGCACCGTCGCCGTCTTGCGCGCAAGGAAGCCGAGATAGCTCGTCATCGCGTCCCAGTTCTCGTCCAGGACGGACGTGCCGCCGCCGAACTTCCACACGAGATACGGCACGAGCACACCCGCATCGCCCCAGCCCGTCCGCCCCGTAGTGTGTCCGTAGAAGGCGCCGCGCGGCGCGGCGGACGCGAAACTGCCGTTCGGCTGCTGCACGTCCCGGAGATCGCCCAGCCACTTGCGCAGGAACGCCGCGACGTCCGCCACGTAGAGCGCACTCGGCGCGAACGCGAGCGTGTCGGCCGTCCATCCCTGCCGCTCGTTGCGCTGGGGACAGTCCGTCGGAATCGAGAGGTAGTTCGAGTACATCCCCCACACGCAGTTCTGGATCAGCCGGTTGACTCCGTCATGGCCCGTCTCGACCGTGCCGCGTTCCAGTTCGCGCCGGACGGACGTGACCGGGACGGAAAGAATCGACCGCACGCGGATGTCGCCGTCCGCCACGAGGGAGAGATGCCGATAGCCGAAGTAGGTGAACGCGGGCTGGTACGTCTCGACGCCCGTTCCCGCGAACGTGTAGTTGATCTCGCTGCGCGCCGTCTTGTAGTTGGCATGGTAGAGGCTGCCCTCCGGGCCGTCGTTGCCGCGCGTTTTCGCGCCGTTCCCGTCGTTGAGCATCTCGGCGACGCGGATGCGCGCCCGTACGCCCGCCGCGCCCGAGAACGAAAGGCGCGGATGCGCCGCCGCGTTCTGCCCGAAATCCACAATCAGCATGTCGCCCTTCGCCAGACGGATGTCCCCGGCGGCGAAATCCGCCGCGCGCGCCACGATCTTGCCGTCATGCGCCGCGTCCGCACCCGTCACTTCGTTTGTCCGCCAGACGAACGCCGCGACGGGCCTCCGCGCGAGGTCTTCGCGCCGCACGACGGCGGCGTCCTCTTCGGGACGGAACACGCCAACGGCCTCGGGATGAACGCGAACGGACACCGTCGGGTCGGGCGGGTTCGCCGCGCGCGCATCGTAGTCCTCGCCCTCGAAGATGCCGGCCGTCTGGACAGGCCCCGCCCAGGAGCCTGTCCACGTCCTGTCCGTGCCGAACCGGCGCACGCCGCCCGCGCCGTCCGTGACAACGAGTTCGGCGTAGAAGCCCGGCTCGCCGTTCGCGACGCCCGTGCAGTCGTCGCCCCACCAGGCGTTGGACACGAACGCGCGGATCGCACACCGCCCGTCCGCGCGGCGCACGAGATCCGTCACGTCGAAAGTCGCAAGCTGCCGCGTCCTGCCGGGCGTCGTGAAGCCGGGACGCAGAACCGCGTTCGGATCGCCCGGCCGCACGCCGTTGACCGTCAGCTCGTAGACGCCCAGCCCCGACGTGCGCAGCGTCGCCCGCCGGATGTCCGCGCCCAGATTCCTGTCGCGCGCGAAGAACGCCGTCGCCGCGTGGCGCGGCACACCCGGCGCGACGGCGATCCATCGTGCGCACGGCTCATTCGTCACGGCGACACACGAACTCGCACCGACAAACGCGGCAACCGACAACACCGGCAACAAGAACACAAGTCTTTTCATCTATCGCTTTCCTTAGAGGTCTCACACGGAGAGACGGAGACACGGAGAATGTCCGGGCAGCTCCGTGCCTCACCCCGCATAGCGCCTGCTTCGCAGCTCGCTTCGCTCGGGGGATATGTGGCTCCGTGTGTGTTTGCCACCCCAAAGGCTCTGCGGCCTCTGCGTGAACCTTGGAGACATCACCGATATCATAGCGGCAAGACCTCGATGGCGTTGGCGAGCGGGACGGACGGATGCGTCTTCTCGCCGGGATGCCACGCAATCTCGATTTCGCCCTTTGCGTTCGGCACAACGCCGTCGGCAACGAGCCGACAGGCCTTTCGGAAATCGCCGCCCGGCGCCATCTGGACGGCGACCTCGACGGGCTTCTCCGCATCGACGACCGACTCGTTCATCACGAGATCGACCGGCATGAAGCGGCGATATTCGTTCCAGACCTCCGTATTGGTCAGCGTGCGGCGGAAAATGCGCAGACGGCGGATCTCGCACGTGCGCGCCTGTCCCTTCGGAAAGGCGATCCGGTCGATGCCGTCCACGTCGGCGTGGAGGAACGCGGGGCTTCGCTGGCCGGGATTGAAGCAGACCCAGTACGGCAGCGTGTTGATGAAGTAGCGCGCCTCGCCGTCCGCGTTCCAGGTCAGCGTGACGAGCACCCAGTCGCCGCTCCGCCCGACGTACGAGCGGTTGTAGTTGAGTCCGCGCGGGTCGTCCGTCCGCGCCACCCAGATGCTCGCGCGCGCATCGGGATTCTGGTTCAGGCTGGCCCGGATGACCTCCGTCGCCCCACGTTTCAGGCTGAAGAGCGGCCCGTCCTTCGTCTTCGCCCGCGCCCAGAACATGAGGCCGCCGACCTGAGACGAAAGCGCGTTCGTCAACGCAATCTCGGACTGCTCCGGCGGCACCTCGTCCAGCGAAAGGGTCGGCTCGCGGACGGTCTTCGGCCGCTCCAGCCGAACGGTCGCGTGGACGAGATCAGCCACCTCGGCGACAACCCCGTAGGCGCGCAGGCCGAACGACGTGACCGGGCAGAGGCCGGGATGCAGCCCGGTCGCGATTTCGCGCCCGTCCAGCATGACCACGAGGTTCTTCGGCAGGACGGACACCTTCAGCTCGTGCCACGCGCCATCCGCATGCGCCGCGTTTCCCGTGTAGCGCGGCCCGCCGCATTTCTTTCCGTGGCGGTAGAAGTACGATTCGCAGACTTTCGCGTCGCGCATCGAGACGAGCGCGCGCGTGTCGCCGCTCTCCAGCGTCAGCATGAGCGCATACCCCGACTTGTTCTGCAGGCGTTCCGTCACCCGGAAGCGATACGAGATCTCGCAGGGGCCGTCCGCGTCCGCCACCTTGAACGCGGCCGTGCCGCCGTTCGCAAGGGCATAGCCGCCCGCCGTCGCCTGACAGCGCTTCAGGTCGCCCACCGAATAGGTTGCCTCTGCCGTGGCCGCCGCCAGCGTCAGAGCCGCAAGTGTCATGAGGATTTTTCGCATACGTGAATTATATCAAAAAGTTTCTTATCTTTGGCGCACGACGTGCTTATATTTTACGCACACGCGAAGCCCTCAAAATTTTGGCAAACAGCCGTTTGCCATACGAGCGTTTGCCATACAGCCGTTTGTGATGGAAGTATGCCAAAGCGGCTGCGTGTACGTCAACTGCGTCACTATGGACACAGATTTGGCTCTTGAATGTTTTAGAAAAACACAGAGCCGTTTCACGGGGCAAGGAGAGGGTCACGAGAGATGTGCTTCTCGCGTTCAGCGAACTCTTCTTGCTCCCTGCCGTTGCTGATTTCAACGCAAAGGTCGCAAAGGTTTTGACGCAAAGGTCGCAAAGGCTCTTGCCATCAAGCCAACCAAGGTCTTTGCGTGCCTTTGCGTCTCTCCCCCTTCGCGCCCTTTGCGTTAAGCCCAGACACCCTGAAGGGCGCAGAAATGATACATTTATCTGCACCTTCAAATGCTAAAACAGCACACTTTTCTGCACCATGGACCTAATAAGGCTTCTACAATTAGCCGATTGGCCGCCGCCGAGCTTCGGGCGTCTCTCCAGCGGCTGCGGACGCCCCTCCTCGAAGCACGGCCAGCCGTCCGCGCCCCACCGCAGCTCCTGCAGCATCATCGGACGGTCCAGCGCGTTCGTCAGCGCCGCGTCGTGCGCATGGTAGAACATCCAGTCGCGTCCGTCCAGATCCGTGAAGACGTCGCCGTTGTGCCCCGGTCCCGTGAAGCGGCCGCCCGGCGCGGACGCGAGAATCGGCTGCGCCAGCCCCGCCGTCAGCAGATTCCCCTCGCGGTCGCGGAACGCACCGTCGATCGCCTCCGCGCGCCCGACGAGCAGATGGTACGTGCCCTTGTCAAACCTTCCGCCCGACAGGAACAGCCACCACGCCCCGTGGCGCGGCAGGATGTACGCCCCCTCCCAGCAGCCCGGCGCGCCGAACAGGTCTGTTCCGTCGTTGCGCCGTCCCGCGACGTGCACAGGCTTCGCGCCCGGCTTCAGGGCCCGCCCGTCGCGCGTCAGTTCGATGCGGTGGACGCCGTCCTGGCAGCTGCCAAAGAACATCCACACCCGCCCGTCCGCCTCGCGCACGCACGGGTCGATCGCGTTGAGGATGTCGATCTTCCGTCCGTCGATCACCGTGCCGACATACGAAAACGGTCCGTCGGGACGGTCCGACGCCAGAACGGGGATGCGGCAGTCTTCGTTGCTGACGAACAGCGACACGTACAGCAGCCACCTGCCCTGTATCTTCACGACGCACGGCGCCCAGACGGCGGACGTCACGTTGGTCAGCGCCGCGCGCGCCGGCGGCGCGAGGGGATCGTGCGCGACGGCTTCCCAGTCCGTGAGGTTGCGGCTGCGGTGCATCTTTTCCACAGGCGTCGTCAGCGCATAGAACCAGCCGTCCCCACCGTCCCACACCGTCGGATCGGGCCCGTTCGGCGAAATGACGGGATTCGCGAACAGGGGCTTTTCCTCTTGCGGAAGCCGCTCCAGCAGCTGCGGCTTCCCGTCCGTGAAGCGCGGCCAGCCGTCCGCGTCCCAGAAGATCTCCTGCAGGCACGTCGGGCGCGGAATCTGGATGGCGTCATCGGGACGCGGCATCAGACTGCGCCGGTGCGCATGGTAGAACATGTAGGTGCGCCCGCCGGGCAACGTGACGATCTCGCCGTTGTGCCCGGGGCCGTCGATCTCCTCTCCCTCGGCCGACGACAGGATCTTCTCGTAGCGCCCCGCCGTCGCCGGTTCGCCCGCACGGTCGGCGAACACGCCGTCCAGCGTGCGCGACCGCACGACGTTGACCGCGTATGTCCATTCGTTGTAGTGTCCCGTCGAGCCGAACAGGTACCACCAGCCGTCCCTGCGGAAGAGATACCCGCCCTCGATGCCGTCCGCCGTCACGCGCTCCAGCCGCGAACCCGGCAGCGGATGCAGCCCGTCCGCCGCCAGACGCCCCCGGTGGATGCCGCCGACCGAGCCCGAGAAGAGCCAGACCTCGCCGCGCTCGTCCACGACGACTTCGGGATCGACGCACAGGTCGGGGATGCCCGTCCCTTCCGAATCCCGCACAAAGCCCTGGAAGGCGAACGGCCCTTCCGGCCTGTCCGCCGCGAACGCCGCGACGCGGTTCCTCTCGGACGACTCCATGACCGTGCAGTAGAGGAGCCAGCGTCCGCCGATCTTCACGACGTCGGGCGCCCAGAACGACGTCGATGTCGTCCACGCCGCCGCCTTGCGCCGCTCCTCTTCGGGGACGGGCGGCAGCCCGAGGCTCGTCCAGTTGACGAGATCGGCGCTCGCGAGCGTGTCCTCCAACCCCGTCGCCGCCGAATACCAGCGCACGCCGTCCGTCCAGACCGTCGGGTCGGACCAGTTGCGCCGGATGACGGGGTTCTCGAACCGCGCGCCGCCGGGCGTCTGCCGGATCACGGCTTTCGAGGACGCGGGACAGACGGGCTTTCGCGGCGGCCGCCAGTCCGGCAGGCGGACCGGCTCCTTCAGCAGCGTCGCCGCGCCGATCATCCACAGGGCGCCGGGCGAATCGCCGACCTCGAACGCGACGGACGCGAGCGGCTTGCGTTCCGGCAGGGGAAAGACGCTCGCGAAGACGCGCACCGGCTGCGGCGCGTCGCCCTGCCGGTAGGCGCAGACGGCGTTCGTGCCGCCCGCCCCCATCCACCAGTCGGAGACGTCCGTCCCCGAAACGACGGGCACGACGTTCGTGGCGCCGTCGGCAAACGCGAAGCGGATGAAGCCGTGCGGCGTGCCGGGCCGCGCCGCGCGCCCCGCCGTGTGCAGCAGGGCCAGCGCGCCGGGGCCTGTCCCCGTAAACGCGCCGGCCTCCGCCCCGGCAGGGACGGGAACCGACACCTGGCGCGGCGCGCCGCCGAACCCCTCCGCCGACAGCAGAACGAGATCTTTCCCGCCCGCCTTGCGCCCGTTGACGACCTCGAACGGGATGCCGAAGGCGTCCATCCGTCCGTCCGGGATGGCGTCCGGCGACACGAAGCCCGGCGTCGCGTTCCAGCCGCGGACTGCCTCGCCGTCGCACCAGCTGCGGTTGCGGACGGACGCCAAATCAAGCGCGCGCGCCTCTGGACGCGATACGTCCGGCGAGGCAGCGGCGCGCCCGTCCGCGACAGTCAATGCGACAACCGCCACCATGAGCAATACAGGCCAATTCATCTTGGATTTACCTTTGCATCTTGAGTGTTTTTTGGAAAACACAGAGCCGCTACGCGGGGCAAGGTGAGTGTCGCGAGAGATGTGCTTCGCATCCTGTGCGACCTTTTCTTGCACCCAATACGCTTTTTCAACGCAAAGTCCGCAAAGGTCATGACGCAAAGTTCGCAAAGGCTGTAGACATCAATCCGACCAAGGTCTTTGCGTACCTTTGCGTCTCTCCCCTTCGCGCTCTTTGCGTTAAGCCCTGACACCCTGAAGGAGCGACGAAGCCGACAGACAAGCGCGAAGCGTAACTCCCTGTCACCTCGCCCGGCCGATGGCCGCTCTGTGTTTATCAATCTCTCGCGCACTTATTTCTTCAGCACCTCGATCGCGTTGACGAAGCGGACGCAGGGATAGGCCGACTGGCCGCGATGATCGCGGCCCTTGCCGGGCACGTGGACGAAGCTGACCGTCAGGAGACCGTCCGCGCCGACCGTGACGTCCTTCTCCAACGCGACGGCCTTGTTGATGTCGCCGCCGACCGCCTTGTAGAGGTCGAAGGGCTTCGCGAGCGCCTGCCCGTTCGCCGTCACGTCGAAGAGCCACCAGTCCGCGCGCCAGTCGGGCTCCCAGCCGCAGTGGAAGAGCATCCGCAGCCGGTAGATCCCCGGCTCAAGCTTGAACCGGTAGCCGTCCACGTCGTAGCATTCGGTGTTGTAGACTTCGAGACAGTCGGTCGTCGCCTCCATGTTGCGCGTCTCGCGGAAGGAGCGCGACGCCTTGCCGAGGTAGCCGTAGGTCTTGCCGTCCCACGCCTGGTCGGGCGAGAAGAGCCGTCCGCCCGCGCGCGTGAACGTCTTCGAGCCGCAGTCGATGCGCACGACGCCCTTCGCGCGGTCGGCGCGCTGCTCCGTACGGTTCGCGATGTCGCCGAAGGCGATGAACGCCTTCTCGATCGGCTGCAGGTAGAACAGGCGGTGCGCCTCGCAGAGCGCGCCGCGCGCAAGCGCGGCCTGGCCCGCCGCGAGCGCCGCCCGCGCCTCCGCCACGTCGTCGCCCGCCTTCTCCAGCGCGTCCAGCACGCGGCCGACCTCGGCGATGCGGCCGTCATAGCAGCGTTTCGCCTCTTTCGACAGTTTCACCGTGAGCGGCCCGAACGCCTGCGCCGCGCCCGGCACGAAGAAGCTCCGCAGCTGGAACGGCTTCAGCTCGATCTTCTTCCACGTGTCCGTCTCGTCCGTCGAGAGGTCGACGGCCCTCGCCTTGTCGGACAGCACCGCCGTCTGCGGCGTGTGGTGCATGTTGACGACGTAGAAGTATGTGCCCTCCTTCGTGACGAGGTAGCGCCCGACGACCGGATCGGCCACGCCGCCCATGTCCGTGAACGGCACGGCCGGAAGCGCGCAGTACGCCTGGCAGAACTCGCGCGTCTCGTCCTCCGCGCCGAGCATCCCCGGCGGCTGGTCGCCGATCTGGTAGTTGAGCGCGTCGCCGACGCCGATGCAGAACGCCGGCTCCTTGAGGAAGTAGCGTCCCCACGGCTTCACGTCCTGGTCCTGGAAGTAGCTGCGGAAGTTCACGTCGTCGAGCGTCTTGACGAACGTCTCGAAGTAGGCGCCGGACGACGCGGCCGTCGGCCACGCGCCGTACTTCTCCTTCACCATCCTGTAGAGCGGCAGGTTCGCGTCGTAGAGGCTGTCGAGCGAGTCGCCCTCGTCGAGCCCTCGGAACAGGTTCCACGCATGACTCGTGTAGCCGCGCGAGACGCCGATCTTCAGCCCCGGAATCTTCAGCAGGGCGGGGACGTCGATGCCGCGGTCCTCGTACTGCGTCTCGAGGTTGTTGCCGCCCATGCCCATCAGCGACGAGCCGACCTTGACGGAAATCGTGAAGTCGGGGTTCGCCTCGCGGAGGCGCCGCGACAGTTTCTTCATGTAGTCCGTCACGCGCCCCGCCCGCCACGCGAGCCACTTCGCGCGCACGGCCGAGTTGGTGTCCGTCAGGAAGTCGTGGCGCTTCGGATACGCCGCCTTGGGCGTCGGCGCTCTCGTGACGTCGAGCCGGTCGGCGACGAGCGCGGGCACGGCGCAGTCCGCCGGCAGCTTCACGCCGCTGTCACGCTGGAACGCCGCGACGTTGTAGTCGTCGTAGCCGTACTGCAGGCCGGCGAACGCGCCGAACCAGCCGCCGATGAGGTCGTAGTCGATGCCCGCCATGCCGCGCGTCGAGTAGCGCTGCACGAAGTCCGCGAAGTAGCCGATGAGGGCGTCCTGCAGGTCGGGGTTGCCGATGTTGCACTGCACGTTGCGGTCATAGCCCTTGTTGACGTTGCCCTCGCGGTCGACCTGAAGCCAGCCGCGCTCGAAGTACTTGCAGTCCGTCTCGCGGAAGCGCATGCCCTGCGGCGCGTTGCGCAGGTAGATGCGCCCGTAGTAGTCGATGCCGTTGCGGCCGAGCGCGTCGATCATCGAGCCGAGGTCGCCCTGGTTCTTCGGATAGATGCCTGTCCACCGCGCCCCCTCGACCGGGCCGAGCGTGAACCAGTAGCGCACGAGCGCGTAGTGGAAGGCGTTCTGCCCCGTGTAGGCGCAGTACTTCACAATCTCGTCCGTCGTCTTCGCCGAGTTGCGTCCCGTGTGCTCGGGGTTGAAGTTGTTGTCCACCGTCTGGTCTTCGTCCATGTGCCCGAACGAGCGCGCCTTGAAGCCCTTCGGCTTGCGCACGGCGAGGCGCGGCAGCTCGGCGATGCGCCAGACGCGCAGCGCGCGCACGGCCGCCGGACGCCCGCCCGCGAGCGTCCGCACCTCGAAGAGCATCTTCGCCGTCGACGGATAGAAGTAGAAGCGGCTCTTCTGCATCTTGCCCGTGTTCGGATAGGAGTCGCCCGCCTGGATGCCGCACTGCAGGCGGTCGCGGTTCTCCACGCCCTTCGGCCCCGTGTAGCGATGCATGTAGAGGCCCATGAGGCGCGTCTTGTCGTCCGGCCACTCCACTTCGAGGACGCACGGCTGGCCGAGCGCGCTTTCGGGGAAGTCGACGACCGTCGAGACGCGCTCGCCGCCCGCCGCGCCGACTTCGAGATAGCGTCCCGCGCCCGTCTCGCGCATCGCGACCGCGCCGCTCTTGAGCTCCATGTCGCCCGGCTGGTCGAAGACGCGGCAGACGACCTGCTCGCCAAGCGTCCACGGCTCCTTCGTCGCGGGCACGGCCGTCAGGTCGACGTTTTTCGTGACTTCGAAGCAGAGCGTCCGCACGAAGCGCGACGTGCCGCCGTCGTCGGGACGCCGGTGCGAGACTTCGCAGGTGAGCGCGTATTCGCCCTCCGGCAGCGTGATGGTGTCGCACGGCACGTCCTGCACCTCATGGACGCGCAGGTTGCGGTAGACTGTCTCGCCGCCGGCGACGGGGATCTTCTTCCAGCCCGTCCGCCGCGTCGCGTCCTTCCTGTCGCCGTAGACCGGCTCGTAGCGCGCGATCGCCATCTTCAGGTCGACGAGGGCCTTCGTGAGGCCCATGCCCTCGTAGGGCGCGGGACGCCGGAACCAGCCGCCCGGCGCGATCGTCGGCGTGACCTGCATCGGCACGCCGGCCGGATACGCCGCCTCGTTGAAGACGAGATCGACCGGCATGCCCCGGCGGTACACGTCGTCGATCTCCCTGTGGCCGATCGTGCGGTGGTAGACGCGCACGTCCGAGACCCAGTTCTGCTTGTCTTCCCCGCGCGCGAACTTCTCGAAGCGAACCTGCGTGATCTCGCCGAGGCGGTTGCCGATGACCGGCCACTGGTAGCGCTCGCCCGGCGAACTCGTCGTCGCGAACGGGATGCCGTCGATGAAGAGCAGCGCCACGCCGTCCGGCCGCCACGTGAACGCGAGGTGGAACCAGTCGCCGTCGCGCTTCGCCCCCATGCCGACGCGCCGCTGGAACGCGAGCGTCTTGCCCCCTTCCATCGCCACGTGCACGAGCGCCCAGTCGTCGTTCTGCGACGTGCTGAGCGAGAGCATCTGCTGCCCCGCCGCGTTCAGGAAGCGGATCGGCGCGCCGCCCCGCGACGGATGCCGCACCCACGCCATCACGCCGCCCTGCGCGGACGACACCGCGTTGGAGATCGGGTAGACGAGGTGCGGATGGTTGCCGCCGAAGCCCTTGTCGGTGAAGACAAGCGACTTCCCCGTCACCCCCTCGTCCGAGAACGCGCTCGCCCGGTCGGCGGACGGCGCGATCTTCTGCCCGTCCGGCCCGTAGGCGTCGCGCGTGCCGTCGAACGCCGCCCGGAACGTCGGCGGCCCGACCGCGGCGTCCGCCTTCGTGTCCACGGGCTCGACCGTGAAGTCCTTCACTTCAAGTGCCGTGTTGTAGTGGTAGAGCGACAGCTTCTTGAGCGGCAGGATCCGGCGCGTCTCCATCGTCGCGTATTCGCCGTTGTAGCGCACCGAGAACCCGACGTCCGTCGCCTTCAGCTCGAACGTCGCCCACGGCGCGTCCGCGCCGACCGGCACGTTCACGTCCTTCGCCGTCACCTGTCCCCTGGTCAGCCAGTTCCCGCCCGGCGACTTCAGGTCGAAGCAGACGCCCGTGCCGCTCGTGTAGAGCTTGCCGGCGTTGCCGTCGCGATCCGTGAAGTCCAGCCCCCAGTGGTGGCCTTTCGACGCGGGGTTCGTCCCCGTCGCGCGGAACTTGAACGTGATGCGGAACGGCTGTGCGATCTGTTCGGCCGTCACGGGGAGCTTCCACCCCTTGACGCCGATGTTGTCGCCCGTGTAGTCGACCGCCGCACCGCCGTGGACGGCCATCGCCGCCGCCGCCGCGAGCAGCGCACCCCAACGCCTGATTGTCTTCAATGTCATGACAGTATTATACTTGATTTTGGTTTGCTGATTTTGGCTTATCGAACGATGAGGAAAATGCCCTTGCGGATTTCCTGGTTCTCGTAGCAGCCGAGATCCGGCAAGGCGCCCGCGTCCTCGGCGAGCGGCTTCCCGTCCGTCGCCACGCGCGGATTCCCTGCGAGGTCGGTCGTCTCCGCCGTCATCCAGTCGAGCTTCGTGCCCTTGTCCCGGTGCGGCGACCGGCGCTTCAGCGAGTAGTCGCCCTTCGCCGCGTTCTTGAAGATCGGATTGACCGCGTTCGCCGCCGCCGTGGACGTCGCGCCGCCCCAGCCCGTCGAGCTCGTCGTCTCCGTGTAGGTCATGGTCGCGCCGGGCGCGGCCGCATCCTTCGCGCCAAACGCGAGATCGGCCTTCGCGCCGTTGTTGTTCCAGACGATCGTGTTGCGGACAAGGCATTCCGACGGCGCGTCTTCCGTGCCCGCCGTGACCCGGACGCCGGCCTTCGTGTTGCCGGTGATCGTGCAGTTGTCAATCACGGTCTTGCCCGCGCCCGTCACGACGCCGTAGGACGCCCCGCGCGCGATCAGGCAGTTGCGCAGCGTCGCGCCGCCGTAGGACTGGCCCGCAATCGGCGCGAGGAACGGCGCCCCCGCGTCCAGGCAGATGCTGTCGACGACAAGCGAATTCTCGGCTTTCATGTTCGCCGAATCGGAGACGATCACGCCCGCCTTGCCGCACGCCGTGAACGTGCAGTTCGAGACGAGATTGCCGTATCCGCGCAGGGCGAGTGTGCAGGCGTTGCCGGGGATGGCCGCCTGATCTTCCTCGAACGTGCAGCCGAGAATGGCCGCGCCCGACTGCGTCTTGCCCGAATCTGGGCTGACGGACACCGTATTGCCATAGCTGCCGCTCATCGTCACGTTGCCCGTGAAACGGCAGTTCGCGAGGTAGACGCTCCCGCGCACGTTCAGGGCGGCGCCCTCCTGCTTCGCCGTGCACTGCGCAAAGACGCAGCTCACGAAGCTCGGCGCCGCGCCCGGACAGTCCGGCACCGTGGAGCTGACGGGCCCGTACACAAGCGCGCCCGCGCCGTTGGCATCCGCGCCGCGCGAGAACGTCAGGCCGTGGAAAACCGGGTTGTGACCGCCCTGCGGCACGCTGACGCACCGCACGGCGTTCTGCCCGTCCAGCACAACCTTCTCCGGGTCGGCCGCGCCCGTCGTGCGGTCGAAGCCGAGAATCGTGACGGTCTTGTTGACGGTCAACGTCTGCTCCAGCGCATACGTGCCGGACGCGACATAAACCGTGCCGCCCGCCGTCACCGCGTCAATCGCCGTCTGCAGGTCGTTCGCCGCCGTCGCCCACGTCGCGTAAGGCGCAGTCGGCGTACTCGCACCCGTCGGTGCGACGAGCGCAACCGAACCGTCCGTGATGCCCGGCTCGTCCGTCAGCGACACCGTGACGGACGTCTCGTAATCCTGAAGCCCATCCGCCGAAATCTTCACGCGAATCGTGTGCACGCCCTTCGTGTTGAACGTAATCGGCTCGGTCGTCCACGTCGTGTCGCCCGCCGCCGCATACCAGACCATCGCGCCGACGGTCGGCCAGATCTTTCCGATCGTCGCGCCCTTCGGCGTCCCGTCGAGCAGACCCTCGTAGCCCGACACCTCGGCATACGCCGAGACCGCCCTGTAGCGGATCACGACAATGCCGCTGCCGCCCGCGCCGCCGTTCTGCGTCACGTCATACCACGAGCCGCCGCCACCGCCCGTGCCGGTGTTGGCGAGGCCGGCTTCGCCGCCTGTCGCCGTCGCCGAGCCGCCCGAAACGCCGTCCGAGCCGCCCTTTCCGAACACCGTGCCGTCCTTGCCGTTGACGCCGCCACCGCCGCCACAGGCATAGACGACCGTCTCGCCCGTGATGTCCAAGGGCAAACCGTCGCCGCCCGCGCAGCCGACGCCTTTCGTCGTCGCCGAACCGCCGTCCGACAGCGCACCGCCGCCGCCGGCGCCCGCCCAAAGGTCACGCGGCGTGGAGGCTCCGCCCGCATGACCGCCGTAATAGGAGACAGAACCTTCGACGGCCGTCTTGCCCGTCCCGGCAACCGATATTGAACCAACCTTCGGGCCGCTGCCGCCGGCATTCGCGCCGACGCCGCCGTCGGCATTCTGGCAACCGCCCGCGCCGCCGCCGTCCGCCTGCAGCGAGCCAAACGACGTGACGTTGCCCGCCGCGCCTGACTTTTGGCCCACTCCGCCCGCGCCACCGGCACCGACCATGAGCGCATACGCCGTTCCCGCCGTAAACGTCTGGTTGGAGGCGATGATGACCTGGCCGGCCCCGCCGCCGCCCGCAGACGTTCCGCCGGCGCCGCCGCCGCCGCCGCCGACAATCAGCACCGTGGCATCCGAAATGTCCGTCGGGGCGACCCACGTGTGCGAACCGACGTCCCTGAAGGAGATGACCATTTCGCCGGATGCCGTCACGTTCGTCGTGTTCTGCGCCCAGCCCGCGCCGCCGGCGAGCGCGGCGGAAAGCGCAACTGCTTTCGCGAGTTTTGTCGTTTTCATTTTTGCCTCCTGTTGTTTGTGTGTGGTTTGTGTTTATTAGTGTTTTTTCGTTTGGTGTTTTCTGTTCTGTTCAAGCTACGTAAGACATCTCGATCCTTTCAGCGCGAAGACGACAAAGCCGAATTGCCTACGGCGTTTAACGCGGAGGTTAAGGAGTTTAGGAGACACGGAGAAGAGAGAGCAGGCTACGCCAGTGCCCTCTCTGTCGAACACACCATTCTTCCTTTCTCCGCGACTCCCATCCTCCGATTCCTCCGTGTTCAGCGCACCCCGCCTAGCGGCCCCTTCGGGCTGCTTCGCAGGGGGATATGCAGGCACATCACGCAGTGCCGCCTCCTCCAGCATCAGCTCCCGGAAGCGCGCGATCGCCTCCTCCGTGAACCCGCACGACTTCACATACGCCTCGACGCGCGCGTTCAGCGTATCGCCCTCAAACGTCTCGAAGAACGCGACCAGATGGTCGAAGGCGTTCTCATGCCGAAAGTGCGTTGACTTGTTCCAGAACGCCGTCGCCTCCCAGTCGCGGTACAGGTCGTCCTCGCCGACGCCCAGCAGCGCAAGCAGGATGAACGACAGCGTGCCCGTGCGATCCTGTCCGGCAATGCAGTGGAAGTCGATCGCGTAGTTGCCCGGATCGAGGAACAGCCGGAACGCCGCCGCGAACGCCGCACGCCCCTGCCGCGTCTTCATCCCCGCGTAGGCGTTGGACGAAATGTGCGCCCAGCGACAGCGCGGCCCCAGCGGCGAGCCGTCCATCCCCGCCGTCTCCTCGTCCGTCCGCAAGTCGATCTCCGTGCGCACTCCCAGTTCGTCCAGCAGCTGCCGCCGTCCCACGTCCGTCACGAAGTCCGCCCCGCGCCGCCGTCCCTTGACGACCGTCCGCAGTCCGTCCAGCAACTCGCGATCCCGCGCCACCCGCGCGGACGCGAACGCCGCCGGTTCGCCCGGCTCCAGCCCCCGGCAGCTCCACGTGCAGCCGGCCATGCCGTGCTTCACGACGGCCACGAGCAGGTTGCGCCCCGCCTGGACAGCGACCGGGATTCGGTTCGCCGCCGCATCACCCGGATTGCCGCGATTCCCCGCCCGGAAGTCGGCGACCGTCTGCCCGTTGAGGCTCAGGCTCCAGAACCAGTCGGCGCTCGCGCCAAGAAGCGCGTACCCGTCTTTCGGCGCGTCAAACGCACGGCAGATCACCAGCCGCTCGCGCGTGTCGAACGGAAAGACGTGCGTGCCCTTTTCGTCCAGTTCCAGCCGCTCCGCCGCCGCGCCGAGAAACGTCGCCGGAACCGCGCGCAACGCCGCAGCCTTCTCCTCGCCGCCGCGCGCGACGAAGTCGGCCTCCGGCACGCGGAACAGCGTCCAGTCTCGGCCGACGTCCACGCGCATCAGCCCCGCGCCGTCCCAGCCGTTCGTCCGCGCCGACCAGAACGCGAAGCTGTCCGCGATCTCGGTTGCGCGCGCCCTTCGGATGCCGTTCGTGTCGCGCGCCGCCAGTTCCTCCGCCGTACAGTAGACGGTCTCGGCGTTGTTGTTCAGGCCGCCCGTGCGGAAAACAAGCCCCTGCCGGACACGCCGCCCGCCGAATCCGCGCCAGCCGCCGAGGTCGCGGCTGTTGTAGATGCCGTCCACACGCAAGAGGCGCGGCGCGTTCCCGTCCGTCGTGAAGCGCCCTTCCCGCGCCGCGCCCGCGCGTCCGGCGACGACGGGCGTGACGCGCCAGCGATAGGCCGTCGCCACTTCCAGGTTGTCCACGACGGCATTCGTCTCCGCCGTGCGGACGAGCGCGACCGGCAGACCGTCTTTCGCGCGAAAGACCTCCAACGTGAAGACGGGACGAAACGCGCCAGCTGCCGCGCGTCCCGTCCAGGCGAACGTCACCGGCTGCGGATGCCACCCGCCCGCCGCCAGCTCGACACGGCGGACGGCGTTCGTGAACTGGCGACGCCGGTCGGCGCGAGAAGCCGACAGGAACGCCGCCTGCAACGGCGTGTGAAGCGAAACCGTCGCCCCCGCCGCCGGCGCGATGAGGCTGAAGTCCGAGAACGCCACCGAATCGGCGGCGGGTGTCGGCGGCACGGCAACGCCGCCCGACACGCCCGGCGCACACGCCGTCAGCGCAACGCAGAGGGCCGCAAGAAGCTTAGGCGCGGGCAAGGAGTACCCCCCCCCCCCCCTAGGGGAAGCGGACAGCGCGCGCCTGCAGACCGCCTACGGGCAGTCCGCGCATACGCCTGCGCACCTTCTGTTCGCGCGTCTTTCATCGGTTTCGATGTCCTTTTCACTGTGCCTTTTTCAAGGGTTTGAATGCGCCTTTTTGAGGTCGCCCTACATTATACCAAAAAGTTTCTTATTTTTGGCGCATTTCGTGCTTATATTTTGCGCAACTTTCAGACCCGCCATTTCCGCTACGGATCACCTGCTCCTCATCCGTCGACCTCCGGACTGAGGAACATCGCCATGTAATGCGGCAGGGTAATCTTCTTTCCGCTGACGCCGAGATTGCCGTCCACAAGCTTGAACCCATACGGAATCGTCTCATCCGCAAGCAATTCGTCAAGCGAACGAGAACGCCCGTTCTGCGCCTTCACCTCAATCGGCACCACGCCGTCATCTGTCTCGACGACGAACTCGACCTCCCTGTCTCCATTCCTGTAATAGCGAATCGGAAAGCCGCTGCGCTCCAGAATGCCGGCGACAAGGTTCTCGTAAATGCCGCCTTTCACGTTGCCTACAAGCGAGCCGTCGAGAATGCCGCGCTTGGCCAGCATGCCATAGGTCGACGCCAGAAGCCCCACGTCTGACAGGTAGAGCTTGAACCACTCGTCCTTGACATAGCCGGCAAGGCCGGGCAACGCGACATTCACGCATTCGGCCATCGTCGCGAGGCGTGCGTCTCGAAGCCATTCGACGCTTGAGAGGTATTTGCGCGCCGTTCCCCGATCCTCGACTTCCGCATACTTGAACTTGCGGTTTTCCTTCGCGAGGATGCGCGGGATCGCACGGAAGCAGCTTTCGACCTTCGGGATGTCCGTCTTGTCCGCATACTTGTGGATGTCCGCAATATAGTCTGCAATGAGCCGCTCTTGAATCGTCTGGACTTCCCCGTAATGTCCGTGCTCGACAAACGCCTTGACGACTTCCGGCATGCCGCCGACGACAACATATTCGCGCAACAGCTTGCGAAAACGGTCGTTGACGACATCCGGCACCGACTCCCGTCGACGGAAATAGCCACGTAGGCTCTCAATCGTCTCGTCGGAATGGCCTCGCGCAAGAAGATACTCTTCAAACGAAAGGGAATACAGCGTGACTGCGCGCTCAAAGCCAACTGGAATCGAGCGAGGCGTTTTCCGCAGCTTGTCCTTCTTGTACTTGATGCCCAGAAGCGACCCCGAAGCGATGACGTCGTATCGCCCGTCGAGCGCTAGCGGCTTGAATGCCGTGCGTGCGTTCGGGCAATCCTGAATCTCGTCCAGAAACAGCAACGTCTTTCCGGGAACGAACTTCACGTCACCGCGCAACGCCGTAATGCCCTCACAGATCGCCCGAACGGTCAAGTTACCGTCAAAGACAGGTATGAACTCAGGCTCCAGGGCAAAGTTTATTTCGATGAAGCTCTCGTACTGTTCGCGACCGAACTGCTCGATGACGAACGTCTTGCCGACCTGTCGCGCGCCATTGACCAAAAGGCATTCCTGCCGCTTGGTCTTTTTCCAGAAAATAAGGAAATCATAGAACTTTCGCTTAAGCGTCATTGCCCTCTCTCCAATAAACTGGCAAAATTATACCATATTTATTTCAATTCAGTCAAATTGCATCATTTTCTGATATTCAGTACAATAAAAACGCATCATTTCATGTGTTTTACACTAGTAAAAATGCATCATTTCCAGAAGATGGCCGTCTTTTCATCGCCCCTAAGCAAAAGGCGCCCGGACGAAACGTCCGAGCGCCTTTTGGATGGCGAGGAGAAGAGACTTAGGCTTCAGGCTTCGTCTTCTTCAGGCCAAGGCCACGGCAGCCTTCCTTCCACTCCCCGCGCTTCTGGAGGAGGTTGACGCGCTCGAACCGCTTCAGGACGTTGCGCTTCGAGGTGATCTTGCCGGAACCCTTAAGAGATGCATGCTGGCTCATTTTCTTTTCTTCCTTTCAAATTCAATGGGTGTGTAGTATATCATTTCTGGGCGGGCTTTTCAACCGGCTCGTCCGCCGGCGGCAAAAACTGCTTATATTCCTCGGACGCCTCGATCTTGGCGGCCCTGATCTGGTCCATCACGAACTTCTGCGTGAAGGCGCGCTCGTCCTGGCTCTGGAGGTACTTGACGACCTGCTCCTTCTCGGGCACGGGCTGGACGCCCTCGGTCTTCACGAGGATGTGGCTCGCCTGGACCTTTTCGGGCGTCGCGGGCGCCTCGCCCTTCGCCTCGACGGCGGGCGTCTTCTTCGTCACGAGGATGAGGTGCTGCCCGAACTGCGTCTTGACGGGGTCGGAGACCTTCCCGACGGGCAGCTTGAACGCCACCTCGTCGAACTCCTTGACCATCTGGCCGTGGGTGAACTCGCCGAGGTCGCCGCCCTTCGCGGACGACGGACACGCCGAGTTCGCCTTCGCGAGCTCCGCGAACTTCGCCGGGACGTCCTTCGCGGGCGTCTTGTCGAGCTCGGCCTTGAAGCCCTTGATCTTCGCGAGCGCGTCGCTCTCGGCCGTCGCGGCCTTCTTGTTCTTCTCGACGATCTCGTCGATCTTCTTCTGCGCCTCGGCCGCGTAGTCCCGCTTCGTCTCCTGGGCGAGGCGGCTCTTCATCAGCTTGTCGATGAGGATGCCGTTCTCGAACTCCTGCCGCGCGCGGGCCTCGCCAAGCGGGAACTTCTTGAAGTAGTCCTCGACCGACTTCGGCGCGTCCGGCATCTTCGCCGTCGCCTTGAGGAAGTCGGCCTCGCGCGCCTTGCGGTCCTCATCCGTCACCGTGAAGCCCTCGGCCTTCGCCTTCGCGACGAGGACGTTCTCGACAATGAAGCTCTGCGCAAGCTGGTTGCCGTACATCTGCCGCGCGTAGGCGAGCTGGTTCGAGGCGATCTTGCCGCCTTGCGCGGCTAGGAGCTTCTCGACGTCCGCCGCGATCTGCGCCTTCGTCAGCGTCTGCCCGTTGACCGTCAGGGCCGTCTCGTCCGCAGCCTTCTGCGCACAGCCGACCGCCATCGCACCGGCCAGAAGCGCGGCGCCCATCACCTTCATGTTCATCATCTCTTTTCTTTCACTCTCTTTGTTTGTTGTTCGAATTGCTTTTCGAAATCAAGGCAAGGACAGCCCGCCGCACGTCGGAGGCGCAGTCCAAGTGGAACTGATAGAATACACCAATTACCCTTGCCGCGTCAAGGGGGATAGTTGAATTTTCGACCGTGGCCACAGGATGACGCAGATAGTCGGCCACGGCGCGCGAGACGGGAATCGTGCGCTCGCCGCGCAGCTGGAAGACGCCCGACGCCGCCTCGATCTCAGGCGAAAGCCCCAGCAGATGCAGCACTTCCAGCTCGAAGCGCAGACAGTGCGCAAGCAGGTCGCCCGGCCCTGCCGCGCCGACGGCGAGCGCGTCCAGCGCGTCCGCGAGCAGCCCGTACCAGTCGGCGCAGTCGGGTCCGGACGGCGCGTAGTCCGCGACGAGCCGCCGGAAATGGCCCGCGAGCGCGAGCGCCCGGTAGTCGTCGCGCAGGGCGTCGCGGCGTTCGCGCGGCGCGCAGTCCCGCAGGGCGTGCAGGTCGCCGCGCGCACGCGCATAGTAGAGGATTTCGCACGTGTAGTTGAGGTCGTATTGCCCCAAAAAGAAGCTCTTCGGCCGCACCGCCCCCCGCACGACCGTGCCGACCTTGCCCTGCGGCGTCAGCCAGGAGACGACATGGCTCGTCTGCGACCACGGACGGATCGCCAGACAGATCGCCTCGCTCCTGACGGTTTCGCCGGCCATTCCCGCATCCTCCCGCCGACCTTCAGGCGAGACGCTCCAGCCGGTCGTGCAGCGAGAGCTTGAACGGCAACTCCAGGCAAAGCGGTCGCAGCAGACGGAAGACGCGGCCGGAGCGGACGCGGATCTCGCCCGGCACCTTGCCGCGCCGGACGATCTCGTGCAGCACCTGCACGGGCATCGACTCCCAGAGCGCGCGCAAGCCGCCGTCGGGCAGAAGCGACACGCGACAGGCGAACGCCGCCGCCCCCGTCCGCCCGTCCGCCGCCGCCAGCTCGTAGACGCAGCGCGGACGCGGCTCCTTCGTCATGACGTTCGGCAGCATCCGGAAGTCGAGCTCCAGCACGTCCGCCGCGACAAGCGGCAGATCCTGCGCCGACTTGATCAGCTCCTTCGGCAGCGTGACCGTCTCCTTGTGCGGCGGCGGGTCGGGAATCTCCAGCGGCACGTCGGTCCACTGGCCTTGCGCATCCTCGACGCGCGCGAAGACGGCGCGGTCACCCGCGAACTTGAGCGGCAGCGCGCGATCGCCCTCGACGCGCAGGAAGACGCCGTAGGCCTCCCACAGGATCTTCGCGACCAGCGCGCGCGCCGACGGCGAGACGACCTCCTGCGGCATGTAGCCCGCGTCGTCCCGAAAGACCTTGACGGAGCCATCCGTCAGCACGACAAGCTCGAAATGAGGGAACTCGATCGGCTGCGAACAGAACCCGAAGTTGCCGTCCATCCGCACGCGCACAAAGTCGTGCAGGGTCTGCCAGCCCTCCAGCATCAGGAAGCGCGCCTTCACGGGTTTCCCGTCGCCCTTCAGCACCGTGCAGAAGTAGGGGAAGACCGTGCCGCGCGGCTTCACCGCGAAGTTGTAGGGCACGAGGACGTCCCAGAGCCCCAGGGCGTCCATCCGCGCGCCGATCGTCTCGGGTTCGGGACGGTTCACGCGAAGAGCCGCCGGATGTGGCGGTCGCCGAGGTTCGCCTCGATCTCGCGGCCGATCACGTCGGCGCTGCGCTCAAGGGCGGGGATGAACTCGTCCTTCAGCTCCGCCGCGACCTTGAAGGACACGTGGATCAGCTGGCGGAACGAGGGATTGTAGAGCGGTTCGGCCTCGTCGTGGCGGAGCGTCTTCGCGAACGTCTGCGCGTCCCAGCCGTCCACGGCGTCCGGGTCGGGCAGCTTCGCCGTGTCAACGTCGATCACGGTCGCGTAGGGCACGGTCAGTTCGTTCCTCCGCGCCAGGGCCTCGCGGTAGATCCGCTTCGCGAGCTTCAGCGCCGCCGGGTCGGCGAGCGCGAGGCCGATGATCTCCTCCAGCCACGTCGTGCCCGCCGTCTTGATGTGGATGCCCATGTCGTACTGGCGGATGAGCCGACCCATGATCGGGTAGAGCGAGAACTTGTCGGAGCCGGAGTGGATCGAGAGCTTGAGGTTGTCGGGCAGGCCGAGTTCCCGGATCGCCCACTGGATGACCTTGAGGTCCTCCTCGAACTCCTGCGCGAACCGGTCGAGGTCGCCGACGTAGTCGACGCCCTTGTTGAAGCGGCCCGTGAACTTCGGCGCGAAGGTCTGCACGGGAATCTTCTCCTCGGCGATCTTCGTGAGGATGTACTTCACCTCCTCCGGCGTCTGCGCGCGGTCGACCTCGTCCATCGAGACTTCGGTCACGAAGTTCGCCGCACCCTTCTTCGCGGCGATGTGGCGGTAGAGCTCGCCGGCCTTCCGGATCGCGCCGTCGTAGCGTTCCGCGACCGTCCCCGTCTTGCCGATGTAGTCGGCGACGTCGAGCGTGAAGAAGTCGCAGGCGTCGAGGAACTTGTCGACGTTCGTGATGTTGATGTGGTCGGCGTCACAGAAGTAGGCGTCCGCATAGCCGAGCGCCTGCACCGCCGCGTCCGCCTCGCGACGCGTGGACATCGGCTCGGTGCCGATGATCGTGTGCTCGCGGTTGGACTTGTTCCAGACGGGCGTGAAGTGCACGCCGAACTTCTTCTCCGCCGCGACGAGCGCCTTGAGCTGGTTGACGCCCTCGTGCGCGAAGCGGTCGCCGATGCCGAACGAATATTTGCTGATCTTCATGGCGGATATTATAGCAAAAACGCCACGTCCGTTTGGACACGCCGCCGCGACATCCTCGGCGACCTCTTCCGCCGCACACGCGTTTAGGGTATAATACGCGCCATGTCAAAGATTCTCATCGTTGAAGACGACCCGGCGATCCGCCGCGTCATCGCCCTCGCGGTCAAGAGCGCGGGGTATTCGCCCGTCCTCGAGGCGGACACGGGCGACGACGGGTTCGCCGTCCTCCGCCGCGAGAAGCCCGCGCTTGTCCTGCTGGACGTCATGCTGCCCGGCATGGACGGCATCGAGGTCTGCCGCCGCGTCAAGTCCGACCCCGCCCTCGCGGCAACGGCGATCATCCTGCTGACGGCGAAAGGCGAGGAGCAGGACATCGTCACGGGCCTCGACGCCGGCGCGAACGACTACGTGACGAAGCCCTTCTCGAAGGAGGTGCTGCTCGCCCGCATGCGCGCCGCGCTCCGCAAGGACCCGACAGCCCCCGCCGGCACGTTCGCGCTCGACGGGCTGGAGCTGGACGACCGGACGCACCGCGTCACGCTCGGCGGCAGCGAGCTGAAGCTCACGCTGACGGAATACCGCATCCTCGAGCTGCTGCTGCGCAATCGCGGACGCGTCTTCGAACGCGGCCACATCATTGACCGCATCACCGGCGGCGAGAAGTTCGTCACCGACCGCACGATCGACGTCCAGATCGTCGGCCTCCGGCGCAAGCTCGGCGACTGGGCGCATCACGTCGAGACCGTGCGCGGCCTCGGCTATCGGCTGGCGTGAGGGGGAGAGGGTTGAGAGGTTGAGACGTTGAGAGGTTGAGACGTTGAGAGGTTGAGACGTTGAGAGGTTGAGAGATGGAAGGACGCAAGGTTGAGCGAAGCTGGGTCTTGGCGTGCGTGGCCGGACTGGGCGTCGTCCTGTTCGCCGCGCTGTTCGCGCTGGAGGCGCACAGCTTCCGGCGGGCCATCGCCGACATGGCGGAGTCGGAGACGCGCGTGACGGTCGTCAACGCCGACGGCTCGGTCTTCTACGACACCGAAGCCGCGACCGACAGCCACGCCGCGCGCGAGGAGGTTCGGCAGGCGTTCGCCAAAGGCCGCAGCGTCTCGCTGCGCCGGTCGGAGACGGTCGGCGCCGACCTCCTCTACTGCGCCCGCCGCGTCGGCGACCGCGTCGTGCGCCTCGCCGTGCCGTACACGGGCGTCCTGAAGTCCGAACGCCTGGCCGCCGGCGGACTGCTCGCGGCGCTCCTGCTCGGCGGCTGCCTCGTCCTGCTCGTCTACCTCTTCACGCGCCGCCTGACGCAGCGGCTGGACGCCCAGTCGCGGCAGCTGGAGATCGCGACGGCGAACGAGACGTTCCGGCGCGAGTTCACCTCCAATGTCACGCACGAGCTGAAAAGCCCCCTCACGGCGATTCTCGGCGCCGTCGAGATGCTGGGCGACGGCACGGCGCTCTCCGACGACGAGCGGAAAGAGCTCTTCGGCATCGTCCGCTCGGAAAGCGGACGCCTGAGCTCACTCGTCGGGGACGTGCTGTCGCTCGCGCAGATCGAGCGCGAGCAGGCCGAGGACACCGCCGATTTCGCGCGCGTGAACCTCGCGGACGTCGTGACGGCCGTCCTCGCGCGCGAGGAGGCCAAGGCCCGCGCGGCCCACGTGACCCTCGACTGCACGCGCAACGACGCCGTCTTCGTCCGGGGCGACGCCACGCGGCTGGAGGAGGCCCTGGCCAACCTCGTCGAGAACGCCCTGCGCTATTCGGGCTCCGACCGCATCCGCCTCTCGTCGTCGGCGACCGGCCCGCGCGTCACGGTCGCGGTGACGGACTTCGGCATCGGCATCCCCGCCCAACACCTGCCGCACCTCTTCGAGCGCTTCTACCGCGTCAACAAGTCGCGGAGCCGCACGCTCGGCGGCACGGGACTCGGCCTCGCCATCGTCAAGCACATCGTGCAGCTGCACGGCGGCGACGTCGCGGTCGAGTCCGTGCCCGGACGGCAGACGACGTTCTCCTTCACCCTGCCACTGAAGCACGACACGTCCGTTTGACCAAAGGCTGACAAGGCCAAAGCGATCTTGCCGAACATCCGGGGCCTGTCCCCAAGGAGAGGCAAAGGATGAAGCGAGTCGCCCTTACCGTAGGGTATCTTCCGCTTCATGCCGCGTATTATACCAAATTTCCGTCCCAGGCCCTCACGCCCCCTCGTCGTGAAGCCCTCGCCTTCAGGGACTCTCCAGGACGTCGATGCCGCTCAGGGAGCCGAACATCTCCCAGTCGTCGAGATGCCAGACGACCTTGCCGTTCTCGTCGAACTCCAGCACCTGCCAGCCGCGCTTGGAGTCCTCCCAGCCGTGCCCCGTCCAGTTGCAGACGTAGACGTGTCCGTTCGCGAGCTCCTGCGGTTGGGCGTAGAAGACGTTCTGCCGCCCCGGCTCCTGCTCGGCCTTCCAGATCCGATCGACCGCGCCGTCCGCCGTGAAGTGGACGAGTTCCGCCCCGTAGCCCGTGCCCGCCCAGTAGCCCGCACCGGCCCTGTCCGGGACGACTTCGAAGAGGTTCCGCCCGGACGGCTGGAGGAACGTCTGCACGACCTCGCCAGCCGACCCGTCGCCGAGCCGCGCCCGCACGAAGCCGTGTTCGTAGGTGATGAGCAGTTCGCCGTCCGGCAGGCGCACCATCGACCGCGAGTTGAAGAGTCCCGGAAACGTCCACACGCGGCGCATCTTGCGGTCGGACGAGAAAGCGACGACCTCGATGTCGTTCGTCTTGCCGTAGCCGCCGGGGCTCACGCACGCGAGAAAACCGCCGTCCGGCAGGTCGCAGACCGCCGTCAGCTCGTTGAGGCGCGGATGGCGGAACGTCTCCACGACCTTGCGCCGGGCGATGTCGATCACCATGAATCCACGCCGGACGACCACGCGATAGAGGCCCGCCCCGACGCGCTTCAGGTCCCACATCGGCTTCTCCGCCGGCACCGTGAAACGTTCCTTCGCGTTGCAGCTGTCGTAGACGATGAGCTGGGCGCGCGACTCGTCCGCCAGCACGAGCCTGCGCCGCGCGACATTCTCCGGCGGCGTCTTGAAGAGCGGGTGCTCGTTGCGATGGACCATGCCGAGCGCGGCGATCGCCGACTGCGCACCCTCAAACAGGTTCGTCTCTGTCTCGGGGTAGACGTTCACCTGCGGACGCCCCCAGAAGTGGTACTTCTCGTGCCATCCCTGCGGATAGGCGTGGTACGTAGGGTTCTTCGGCACCCCGGCCCGCATCCGCCCCATCAGTTCCGGCAGGTAGTCCGTGTAGAGCGCCCTCGGCGTACACCCGTGCTCCCACGCGAGCGCGGCCGCGATGCCGACCGCCTCGCCCAGCATGCCGAGCGTCCGCTGCACGCGCACCGACGCGAGCGCGACATGGCTGACCGAGACGTGCCGCCCGGCGAGGAAGAGGTTCGGGCAGTCCCTCGCGTACAGGCAGCGGTACGGCACCGGCACGGGCTTCGCGCCGAACCCGCGATGGTAGGCGCACGAGCGGAACGGCTCACTGAACGCCGCCGCGTTCGCCGGATCGGGAAAGTGCTGGTCGATGTCCCATGTGGCGCAGGCCGTGGGATCGGGAACCGGCTTCGGGCTTTCGAGGTCGTTCTGCGTAAGCACGTAATCGCCGATGACGCGATGCCCTTCGCGCTTGCCGCCGATCGGCGAGATCCAGCTGAACCGCCGCCGCGCGAATTCACCCCGGCGCGGCGAGACGTTCTTGAGGTAGTGCCAGTTCGAGAAGACCGCGAGAAGCCCGTAGTCGCGGATCGCCTCTGTCTCCGTGCCCATGTCGCGGTACTGCCCCGCCTCCTGCGCCCAGCCGCCGACTGTCGAATATGTCGCGCTCGCCTCGTCGATCGGGAGCGCCCACGCGGAAATGTCGGGGAACGGCCTGGGCTGCGCCTCGGCGACGGTCGTCCACTGCAGGGAATGCCCCATGACCTGCCGGTCCGCCGCAACCGGCGCGGAAATCTCGCCGAACGTCGCGCGCGCCTCGCGCCCGTACATCGTCGCGCATCCGACAAGCCGGGCGAGAACCGCGTCGCCCGTCGCGTCGCAGAAGAGATCCGACCGGTAGCGCGTCCGCACGCCCGTGCGCACATGCCGCGAGACGACGGCCGTGATCGCGCCGGCCGCGTTCGTCTCGACGGACACGACACGTTCGCCCGTGCGTAGCGTGAGGAACCGCGCATTGAGCCCCGCCTTGAACGAGTTGACCTTTCGGAGATCCTCCTAGTCCTCGGCGCGGTCCACGCCCCCGCCGCCGCGGATCGGCGCGATCTCGTCCACCACGTTGCCGAGCGCGGGATTCGGCCCTACGTGGACGTCCCCGCCGAGGCCGACGCGGATCTCGGACGAGTTGCAGCCGCCGACCACGTCGCGATCCTGCACGAGCAGCGTCTTCGCCGTCGCGCGCGCGGCGGCCTGCGCGGCGCAGATGCCGCTGATTCCGCCGCCGACCACGATGAAGTCGAACGTGCCGCCCTCGGCGACCGGGCCGTCCTGCCGCGCACGGCGAATCTTCTCAAGGCCGACTTCGTCCAGCGTCTCCGTCGTCAGGATGACGGCGTCGCACCGTCCGTTGAAGCCCGTGAGGTCGTGGAGCGCAAGCGTGTGCGGACCCGCGTCCAGTCCGCGCGCCCCGGCAAACTGCCAGCGCCAGTCGCGTCCGCCCGTGCCGAGTTCGCCGTCGAGACGATGCCCGTCCACGGCGATCCCGAACCGCCCGGCCGGGACGGCCGACCATTCCGCGTTCCAGTTGCGCGTCCGCGCCCAGACGGAATAGGTGCCCTTCTCCGACAGGGAGACCGTCGTCTCCGCATCCGCCACGGGTACGCCGCAGCCGTGCGCCATGAGGTAGGAAGAGCCCATCTCCGACATCGAGGACGGATCGACCGTCCATCCGCCGGGGTTGGAGAAACTCTCGCACTCGAGAAAGATCGTCGCGGCCAGCAATAGGGTGTTCATATGTGCATTTCCTTGTTCGGGGATTCAGCCTCACACGGAGGCACGGAGACACGGAGATTTGGGCCTTTAGAACTTGAGCGTCAGCCCGACGCCGCCGATCGTCAGATCCTTGACCGATTCGGGCGCGGACGAGGCATCGAGCGCGTCACGCGCGTCGGACTGAACCACGTCGAACTGGTGCACGAACGCGAAGACGGACAGGTTGTCCGTCACCGCATAGTCGAGCCGCAGCAGCAGGTTGAGCGCCATGAGTCCGTGCGAATACGCGCCGTCCGCCGCGTTCGGGTTCGCGCCGTACTGCGCGCGGAAGTGCCGCGCGTCGCCGAGTTCGCCGAAGACGCGCGCCGTCAGGGTCAAGCGGTCTGTCAACGACCAGCCGCGTTCGAGTCCAATGTCCCAGTAGCACCATTCCTGTCCGGCCACCGCGCGGCGCAGCAGTCCGTACGGCGTGACGAACGGATTGCGCAGCGCCTGCGAGACGTTCCACTCCGAGATCGTGTGGGCGTGCGGACGGTAGCCCGGCAGCGTGACCCATTTCTTCGCGACCGTCGAGTCGAGCGTCCAGCCCTCGGCGAGTCCCAACGCATAGCCATAGTACACGCCGTAATCGACCTCGTTGTATGCGTTGCGCCGCGTCGCCGACTGCCCGGAACGCGACATCGACGACACGCTCCAGGCGTAGCCGCCGACGTAGCCGAACGGCGAGAGGTCGGTCGAAAGGTCGACGGACTGCGCCGAGAACGGGTTCGTGTCCACGATCGCGCCGCGCGCCCAGTACGCCGTCTCGACATCCGCCTCCGCCTTCGCGTGAATGCGCGAGAGAAACGTCTTGTCCGCGTCGTCCGCCGCACACGCGGCTGACGCGGCGAACAGCGCGACAACGCCAATTGCACCCTTCATCTTCATCACCTCTCACCTCCCTTGTCCCGCAGATGCGACGCTTTGCCCTTCCAGTCCCGCCAGAGCCAGTAGGCCTTCGCCGCCGTGCCGTTCTTCCAGAGCGAGTCGAGCGCCATCGGCCGCCCGTTCACGAACACGAGCCCGAGCCGCGCCTCGACCGACCGCACCGGCTCGTCCGCGAGCGCGACCGGCCTGAGCTCCGCGAAGCCGCCCGCGTTGTCCGCCGGCAGCTCGTAGAACACGCCGCCGACGTACAGGAGGTCGCGCTCCGTCGCGACCTCGCGGCAGATCACCGTCGTGTCACCGTTCACGTTCGGGAAGGAGTAGGTCTTCTTCGAGTAGTCGTCGTGGACGTCGATCTTGCCGACGGGCTTCACAGACGCCGCCGGACGCGCCGGGCCGTAGACGAAGTGCGCGTTCGCGCCCTTCGCGTCCGCGAGCGCCTTCACGCGCACCCAGTCGCCGTCGCGCAGCAGCTCGTGCGGCACGGCCCTGCCGTCCGCGTCCGTGAACGTGAAGTCCATCACGTCGTACCCGGCGTGGAGATACGGGTCGGAGACGGCGCCGGCCTTCACGTCCTCCTTCAGCCACACCCAGCCTTCGCCCGACGGCGGGCCGAACGACGCGAGGTCTTCGGGCCTCACGAACCAGAGGTTGGACTGCGAGCGGTCGCGCTTCGGCGCGTCCTTCTTGAGCGTCCGCGTGCCGAGGAACTCGTTCTTCGCCTGGTCGTCGCAGCCGAAGACGACGCGGTCGCCCCAGCGGCAGAAGTCGCCGATGACCTTGAGGTACGTCGAGAGCGGGCGGATGCCGTCCGGCTTCGCAGGGGAGAAGTCCGCCGGGAACTTCCAGAACGTGCCGTGCATCGTCGCGAGCAGCGTCCCGTCGCCGAAGCCGACGTCGCGGATGCGCGGCCACTCCGTGTTCCAGCCGTGCGCGCCGTCGTAGCAGTGCGATGCCTTCGGGAGACGGTAGTACGCCCAGTCCGCGCCGTTCGTCGTGACGGCGAGGATGACGCTCTTCGCGTCCCAGCCGAGCGACCAGACAGGATCCTGGTCGGGATGCTCGTTGCCGTAGATGCCGTTGCGCGTCGTCACCTCTGTGAACTGGCAGCGGCGGATCATGCGCCAGTCCTGCCCCGGTGCCGTCCAGTCGGCGAGCGCGCCAGACGCGATGAACGGGTTCTGGCGCGCCTCCGCGCTATCCTCGCCGTTGTTCGTGAGGAAGACGCGCCCGAAGCCGGACGCGAGGCCCTTCGAGTGGTAGCCGGGGACGCGCGTCAGCGGCGCCTCGGCCCAGCCCGCCGGCAGGGTCGGCAGCTTGTCGGAGTAGCGGCAGTAGGACGCCTCGCGCTCGCGGACGAGCGTGTTCACGGAGAGCGTGCGCATGTCGAGCTCGTAGAGGCCGCTCTCCATCGTCGCGACGTAGACCCTGTTCGAGGGATCCGTCAGGTGGCGCGCCGCGCCCGTGAGGCGGCCCGGCATCTTCGCGGGCGGCACGACGCGCACGTTCCCCTGCGCGTCGATGACGTAGGGGCCGATGAGCAACTGGCTCGTCTCGCGGTGGACCAGCCGGTTCGCGGGCGTTCCGCCGACGGACTCGGGGCGGATGACCCGCGTGAGGTCGGGCCGGATCTCGTAGAGCCTGTCGGACGAGCCGAGCGGGCAGTGCGGGCCGTACGTGACGGCCCACAGCGACCCCGCCCACGGGACGACCGCGCCCGTGCCGCACTCGCCCTCGTCGTTGAACATCGCCAGGTGCGGGTAGATCCCGTCCACGCAGTACGGCAGATCCGCCGATTCCGCCGCAACGGCCGCACCGCAGAGAGTCGACAGCGCGACGGCGACGAGTCTTTTTACGACGGCACTCATTCGGTCTCGCCTCCATCGACCTGCGGATCCGAATAGACACGCACGAAATCGACCTCGAAGAAGTCCGGCAGCTTGACGTCGAACAGGCGCGGATCGGGCTTGCCCCATTCGCGCAGCTTGCGTCCGGCCGTCAAGCCGCCGTCCGGGGCGCACTTGCGGTAGCCGCCCGGTTCGGTCGAGACGAGCAGGAACTCCGGCACGTGCGAAACCGGCGCGTTCTGCTCGCCGACTTTCTTTCCGTCGCTGTAAAACGTATAGCCGGCAGGCGACCATTCGCAGCCGTAGGTGTGCCAACCGTCCGGCGTTTCCTCGTGCGTCCACTGGAAATGCCCGAACCACTGGGAGTCCTTTCCGTAGCCGCCCCAGCCGTTTCCGCCGACCATCTTGCCGTGCGTATGCTGACGGTAGTTCTCCATGATGTCCGTCTCGACGCCGGCCACGGCCGGATCCGGGTGCGAGCCAACGCCGGGCGCCTGCAGCCAAAACGCCGCGTGCCAGCCCGGATACTTCGGCAGGCGGCAGCGGATCTCGAAATAGCCGTACTTCTTCATGAACAGCGGCTTCCGCCGCGTGCCGAACGGCCAGAACCCGTCCGAATCCTTGGGGACGTCGTAGGTGAGCGAGCCGGTCTGGAGATGCGGCGACGTGAAGTCGTCCCCTTTGCGCAGCAGATGCAGCCGGACCGTCTCCCCCGTCATCTCGACGCCCTCGAAATCATGCGCGAACGCCGGGAAGTCCTGCCCCCAGAAACTTTCGCGACACATCCACTTCGTCTTGTCGATCTCCTTGCCGTCGAACTCGTCGTGCCAGACGAGCCGCCACGCCTTCCCGGGCGGCAGCCGCGACGGCGCCTTGCCCTCCACCGTCTTGGCCGTGACCAGCACGACGGGCTTGTCTTCGACATGCGCCTCCCTGAAGGCCGCGAAACCCACCCCAGCGGCGAAAACCATCGCCCCTACGGCGAACCCAACTTGTCCTGTGATCTTGTTCATCGTTGATTCGTTCCTCTCGTTTCTTTCTGTTGTCATTCCTGCCGCTCGCTGTCGCCTTGCGGACGAGGCCGCTTCCAGGCATACGTCAGCCCGTCGGGATCCCGACCGTCGCGCGTTTCAAGATTGAACGCGAACTGGCGCTGCCAGTCTTTGTGGTCGCACCGAACCGTCAGCTTGTTCCAGCCCTTGTGCAGACGCACCGCCCCCGCCGTCCGATTGCCGCCCTGCCGGTCAAGCGTTCCGGCAAACTGCTCGACGCCGTCTACAGAGACGTGAAACCCCAGTGTCGCCGAAAACGTGCTGTGCGTCAAGACACCCGAAAGTTCCATTTCCGCCGGTGCCTTGATCCAGCGCACCGCATAGAAGCTGTCTGTCCGTCCGCCGAAGAAAAGCTGAAACGCATCCAGCGAGCCCGGGTCAAGGCGTCCCTTCCCCGACCCGGTGTAGTCCCACGTCGGCGTGGCAAGATGCCACGGCCCGGCCGCGTCTTCCGTCCTGGGCGGAACCGCGTCCGCCCGCCAGACCGCCCGCCCGGACGTGGGATCCGTGCGCCAGGCGTCCGTAAAATCGAATGGCTCCGAGACGCGCCAAGGCGGCGCGATGTCCACAACGGCCTTGGCCGCGCCCGCCGTCAGGACGACACGATTGCGCAACTGGCGGGGAGCACCGCACACGACCGCCGCGCCCGCATGCTTGCCTATCCGTTCCGTTCGCACGACGCGCCATCCCGTCGGAACCGCCACATCGACCGCCGCCGCGCCCGCGCCGTTGTACCGCCATTCCACGCGGTACGTGAGTTCGTCCGCATCTGCGGTGTTTGGATGCCGTTCCGGCAGCAGCCGCACGGACAGCGACGGTTTCTTTACGGTGCTTTCAACCGCCCGGACTTCCGCATCCAGCTTGGCCGTGAAATGGGCGGACAGTTCCTCCCAGCCCAGCGCGCGGCTCAGTTCGCGCGCCAGCGCCGTATGCCCCAGACCGTTCGGGTGGACGAAGTCGGGAACCAGCCGGTAATCCGTCCGAAGCGCCCGCGTCTTCGACTGGAGTTCCTCAATTGCCGCACCGCAGTCCGCGTACGCGGCGCCCACGGAAGCGGCATAGTCGCGCAGCAGGGCGTTCAGCCGTCGGCGGACTTCGTTCTTGGGGCTCTCGGCATCCGCCGTCAGCGGCGTGATGGACGCGAAGACGAAGCGTCTGGGACGGCAGCGGGCCGTCAGGTTCGTCACAAATGCGGCGTAGTCCGCCAGCCAGACCCTGTGCGAGGCCGGATCCTCCGAGACTGTCGGCAGAAGGAGGTCGTTCATGCCGAGAAAGACGACAACCGTCTCGGCACCGGCATCCAGAACGGACTTCAACGAGCGCGACTTGTCGAACTTGGCCGGGAATGCGCGTTTGTTCGCATCCCGCTCCATCTGTTTCCACGTGCCGACGCGGTAGCCGCTGTAGCCGAGCGGAATGAATTCAAGGCTCTTCTCCGGGCAGACGCGGGCGGCGGCGTTCGTGAGCTGATGGTAGAAGCCGTTCGGCTTCATCGTCAGCGCCATTTCGGTGATCGAGTCGCCAATCAGCATCACCCGTTCCGAACGCATGTTGAAGCCCGCGCCCGATGAACCCTCCATCAGCACTTCGGGGCGGCGGGCGAACGCCCGCTCGTCCGCTTCCGAGGCTGGCGTGTTCGGAAGCGTCCCCCACAGCGTACTCCACGTGTCCACGAACGCGCAGGCCACCCCCTCCGCCGTCGCGGCGCGGTGGAGGTACTGCCAGAAGTCGTCGCGCTTCCAGCGGCCGCCGCTCTCCGAGATGCAGACGACGAGATCGCGCTCCGCCGCGAACGCGGACATCTGCCGCAGACGGCCGACCGCCTGTTCGAGATTCCGCTCGGCCTCGGCGTCCGTCTTGCCGTTGCCGATGCCGTAGTCGTCGATGCCGATGATGTCCGTGTAGGCGTCGCCCGGATAGCGCGCGAGGAACGTGTTCGCCGCGTCGCCCTCCTTGCCGAACGCCTTCCACTGTCGGTCGGGCGTGTAGGCGAAGAGGATGCGGTCCGGCCCGCACGCGCGGCGCAAGTAGTCGGCCTCGAAACGGCAGAACGCGCGGAACTCCTCCGCCGTGCACCAGCCGTTCCCCCACCAGAACCAGTTGCCGTCCGCCTCGTGCGGGTAGCGCAAGATGACGGGAATCGGCTCGCCCGTCACGGGGTCGTTCAGCCCGTTGATGAAATCCGCAATGTCCGCCAGCTGGGCGAGAAACCACGCCCGCGGGTTCGCCGCCGGTTCGCGGATGGTCTTGCCCTCGATCGAGCCGGTGCCGCACGGTCCGCCCGTGCCGTCGAGAATCTGCCGGACGACGTTGCGGTTTTCGCCATCGCTCTTGAAGCGGTAGGACGCCTGCGGGAAGCCGTTCGTCGTGTAGGGCTGATCCATGTGCCAGTTGAAGACCGTGATCGCGCCGAACGCGACCCACTGCTTCTGGATCGCGGCCGTCAGTCCGGCGCGGTTGACGGCGTAGTAGCGCGGCGAATGCCATGTGCCGACGACGCTCGCAAGATCCGCATAGTTGATCAGCGTACGACGACCGTCTGAAAACTTCATGTATTCGCACGACAACTTGACGTCGGCAAGCGGCTTGGGCCGGAATATCCCGTTCTCCTCCACGACGTTCCGCGTGTCGCCCGTGCGCTTGCCGTGGTCGAGCCACGGATATGTCCACGCCCAGTAGTAGTTCGGCGACGCGGCGACGGCCTTCAGTTGCTCGAGCACGCGCGCCGCGTTCGACCCTGGCGTGCGCGGCGACGGGCAAAAGGCGGGGCTGTCGCCGCAGACCCACGTGAACAGGTCGCGTTCGAGCGCCGGATCGATCGCGTGCGTCATGCCCGGCACGGAAACCATCGACTTGTCGTTCGAGCCGAGCGCGTTGAACGCGCTCCAGCCGCCGGCGGGCGGACACGTCATGTCGCTCAAGCCGACGATCGAGCGCACCGGCACGCGGATGCGCGGCGCGAAGTGCGCGATGTCGAAGTAGGGTGCGTTCCGCTCCGCCGCCGCGCGCGCCGAATCGGGCTGGCAGCGGATCATCTCCGGCCATGTCGCCCGTCGCCGCGCCTGTCCGGCAAGATGATCCGCCAGCGCCGGAATGTACATCGCGCCGCGCGTGAAGTTCCTGTTCAGCCCCAGCAGGAAGTAGCCGAAGCCGCCGCCTTGGCTGCCGCCGTGATAGCCGATGTGCGCCGCATCCACTTCGGGACGCGCCGCAAGCCAGTCCACCGCCCGGCTGACGCCGAGGATGACCCGGTAGAAGACGTAATCCTCGCGCGACACGCCGATGCCGGCCGTCCCGTACTGCCCTTTCGTCCCGTATTTCTTCTTCAGCCCGTCTTCCCACTTGCGGTAGGCGGCCTTGAACTTCGCAGTGTCCGCATCGGGCGGGAACGGCAGGACGTTCATCATCAGCGTCACGCGTTCGCCTGAACCATAGCCGGAGGCATTATGGTAAGGCCCGGCGCCGGGAACTTTCACGAGCGCCGGATATTTGCGCGTTCTGTCCTTCGGAATGGTCAGAAAGCCGTAGACGCGTCCGCCGAACGTCGCGAAACTGACGTTGTAGTAGTCGAACGCGCCTTGGCTCTTCTCCGCGACGCGCGCCATCTGCGGATCGAGCGGCACTTCGCGCGCGAGCTTCGCGACGGCGCCGTCCCAGAAGGCGTCGAAGTCCGCTGGACGCGGCGAGGCGGCCCGCACCCGCTCCGGCGCGACCGCCACGCTCCAGACGCGCGACGCGCCGTCCGCCGCCTTCAGGTTGAGCCGCAGAAAGCCCGGATAGGGCAGACGGCCCGTCACGCGGAAGGGATTCCCCGCCGCGAGATCGGCCTCGGCACGCGGCGCAACCACGTCCGTCCCGAAGTTGTCGAGCGACCAGGCGACCTTGCCGGACGTGAGCGGCGCACCCTTCTCGTCCGTCGCCGTGACCGTGAAGGTCACCGTCTCCCCGACGCCGTAGCGGCAGTCGGGGCGGTCGGCCGAGACGGTGAAAAGCGTCTTCGCGTCTGCGGCCAGGCACAGGCACGCCGCGCAAACGACCGTGAACAGCTTGCTCATATCCGTCCTCCCCAATCAGAACGCGAAGCCCGCGCGGATGTACGGCTTCAGGTAGCGGTTGGGCGCCTCTTCGCGGAAGCGTCCGTTCTTCGCGTCCCAGTGGAAGACGCCTTCCGCGCCCGTCAGCCCGACGCGCTGCGCCGCGCAGCCGACCAGGATGCCCTCCATCTGCGGAATCGCGTACTCGACGTCCGAATAGCACCGCGAATGCGTCGCCGCGTACACGGGCCCGACGCCGCGAATGGCGTTCAGGAACTCGCCGTAGTGCCCGTCGGCCGAAATCGCCGCGTAGCCGGACTGCGCGGCCTGCGTCGCGACCGAGTCGGTGCGGTACGGAATCGTGTGCGCGACCGCCTTGCAGGCGGGATGGTCTTTGATGTTGACGGCCTTCGCCTCGCCTTGCAGCGCGATGAAGCTGTCGCCGCCGTAATCGTTCGTCGAGCAGAGAATGCCGCGCGTACCGACAATCAGGCAGCCGGTGTTCGGAACCTTGCCCTTCCCGGTCTCCTTGTCGCGCTCCAGTCCCGCCGCAATCACCTGCGGCATGAGGTCGGCGGACGGCTTCAGGTTGCCGTCGTACCAGGTGAGCCGGACGGCCGGCAGCTTCACGCCCGGACGCGCCTGCGAAACGCGCGCCGCGTAATTGAGGACGACGACCGACTTCGCCGGAAACGCCATGTCCGTCTTGTCCTCGATCTGCTTGAGTTCAACAGTGTCCACCGCGCCCAGCTCCAGTCCGCGAAACGGCAGGTTCATCGTGTGGCACGCCATGTCGCCGAACGCGCCGCAGCCGAAGTCGAAGAATCCGCGCCAGTGGAACGGATGATAGAGCGGACGCCAGGGGCGCTCCGCCGCCGTCGCGAGCCAGGCGTTCCAGTCCAGTTCCTTCGGCATGGGTTTGCCCGGTTCTTTGCCGATCGCCGCGACCGCGTTCCGTCCCTGCGGCCAGACCGGACGGTTCGTCCACACGTGAACCTCCGTCACGTCGCCGAGGATGCCCGAATTGAGGATCTCCACGCCACGGCGAAATCCCGTCAGCGAACTGCCCTGGTTCCCCATCTGGGTGATGACGCCGTACTCCTTCGCCGTGCGGTTGAAGTAGTCGAGTTCCCAGAGCGTGCGCACCAGCGGCTTCTGCACGAAGACGTGGATGCCCTGCTTCATCGCCCGGATCGCGATGGGGGCGTGCGTGTGATCGGTCGTCGAGACCGTCATCGCCTGTATGCCAAGCGCCCCCGCATCATCGAGCAGCCGGCGGTAGTCCGTGTAGAACGGCACTTTGGCGAGGTCGAACGCGACGCCGTCGCGCGCCAGCGCCTTTTTCGCCTCCGCAAGCTTGCCCGCGTCGCAGTCGCAGAACGCGACGATCTCGACGAGGCCGGACTTCAGCATCGGCAGCCAGTCCGAATACCCCTTGCCCATCACGCCCACCGCCGCGAGGCGGATGCGCTTTCCTGGCTTGCCGATCGCAAAGCAATCGCCCGCGCCCAGCGCGGCGAACCCGAAGGCGCCACGCAGGAAATGACGACGACTGACAGTCATGCTCATTCGGTTCTCCTCTCTTTTCTCTGTCCCCATTAGCGGATGATCAGCAGGGTGCCGACACCTCGGACGACGAGCCGCCCCTTTTTGAAGCGCACGACATGTCCGGCTTTCTCGACGCCGTTCACGCGCACACGCCACGTCGCAAGGTTGTCCAGATTCGCGGTGTCCGCGATCGTCAGCGGAACTGCGAACGACGCGGCCAGCGCCGACGGATCCGCACAGGTCAGATCCAGCACGCCGTTGGGCGCGGGCACAAATTTCGTGACTGTGCCGCCGCCGTTGTCGCAATCGACCCGGAGGCCGGCGAGCGGACAGCCGCACGTCTCCAGCGTGCCGTCCTTGTCCACCTGCACGTTGTCAAACGGCTGCGCGAAACGGTCGGTCCCGAAAGATGTCGCGAACGCACCAACCCAGGCCTTGCGCTCGGCATACGGGCCCATGTCCACACGGCGGTCAAGCTCCGTCCAGCTTTCGCCGTCGTCACTGCCGAGCAGACGCCAGCCTGACGGATCGCGGCAGTAGTCGCCCGTGTCCGGCCCGCCGTCGTTCGCCGTCGCCCACGAATAGCCGGTCACTACGACAGGCGCCGCATAGTCGAGCTGGATGTAGAGGGACGCCCCCTCCGAGTCGATGCGCGCGGCGGAGCCCCGGTAGTCCAGCCACTTCTGGTCGTTCACCTTCCCGTCCACAACCCATTCCGGCCTTTCGTTCACCCAATAGGATGTCGTCGCCGGATCGACGTCGGCGTACTTCTCGGCGGGCGTACCCGCCGCATAGCTGAAGCCGCTCCGCTTGGCCGTGATGTCCGTCGTGCCGTTCAGCAGCTTGAATTCCGAATACTGCAGGCTCGCCGCCTTGCCGCCGCGCACGCTGTCCACGACGAACCGGTAGTGCGAATAGCCCTTCGGCTCGGCGAGACGAAGCGTACCTCCGGCGGCCGTGAATCCGACGAACTGGACGCCGCTCGTCAGCGCAAGCGTGCCGGCGCCCGTCTTGACGAGTTCCGCCGTCATCTCCCGCGCCGCCGCGTTCGTCAGCGACGGTTCGACGGTCAGCGTCAGCCCGTCCGCCACGCTCACTTCGTTCGTGTCCAGCAGCAGCTGAAGCGGCGCGTCGCCCGTGATGCGGGAACCGTCCGCAGTAGCCGTGCCCTCGACCGCGAGAGGCACGCCCAGCGAAGGCGCTGTCGGCTGATTCGCGTTGCTGTAGCGGTTCATCTGAAGATCGGCGCCGTCCCGCAGCGCCACGCGCGACGCATAGCGCGAATCGAGGAACGAGCTATTATACCGTCCGCCGAACTGTCCCAGACTGCCTTCGCCCGCGAAGACAAGCACAGGCTGACCCAATCCCCACGCAATCGTGCCGTTGGGCGCGGGCGACAGCACCGCGCCGTCCGTCAGCAGCACCGTCGTGGCGGACGTGAGCTTGCCCGCCGCATTGACGCGCAACGTGCCGCCGCCCGTCACGGTCAGCTGTTTCGCATTCTCGGCGGAGAACGGAATGTGCATGTCAAGGCAGAAGGTCGTCGTCTTGGCGACCGACCACGTCTGGTCGCCGACAAGAACCACGCCGCCCGTATTCTGGATGTTCAGCTGAGTCGAGGTGCCCTTCAAGGCTACCCCCCCCCCCCCCCCCCTAGGCGCAAGATGCCCTTGCCCTTGACGTAGATGACGGCGCTCTTCGCGGCAGGCTCGCATTCGATGCCGTCCGCCGCGATCGTCACGCCTTCGGGGATGCTCACGGACGTGCCGTTCTCGCCGGTCAGGACGGCGACCGCGCCGTCCGTCCAACTAGCCTTTTCGCCCGCCTCATTCGTCCAGGCGTCTGCGGCGTTCCATTCGCCCGACGTTCCGCCCGCCCACGTCAGGCGCGCGTCTGCGGCCAGGGCCGTCGTGGCGCACAGGGCCGTCGCACACGCACAGGCTGCGATTTTCTCTCTCATTTTCAGGGTCTTCATGGCTTCTCCGTTTCCTTTCGGTTTGGTTTGCGTTGATTTGGATAAATGGTTTTATCCGGCAAATTCGATGTGGCAGGCCGGAGACGACAAGTCCCGCGTCGTCTGCGCGCCGATTCGGTTCAGCACCTCGCCGGGCAGGACAAGCCGCCCGTCCATGCGGACGACGGCGTTCGTGATGTCCTCGCCCGGCGCGTCGCCCGCCGCCGCCAAGTCACGCGCCAGCACGCGCGTCGCCCCGTTGTCGCGCACACTGACGGACGCGACCGTGCCGAAGACCGCGAGATGCCGCCCCGGAACGGCGTCGAGTCGGATGTCCGCAGGAACCTCAAAGCGTCCGCGCGGCCACTTGATGCGCGGCAGCGCGCCGACGGCAAGGGCGCCGTTCGGGTTGCGCGACACGCACACGAGCGGACGCTCGCCCCCCGACACCTTCACTTCGGGCAGCGGCAGGTTTCGCGCAATGCGTGCGGGCGCGGACTGCACCGGGTGCTTCCCATAGATCTTTTTCCACCAGACGGTACCCGTCTCGAAGAACCAGTCGTCCGTCACCGTCTCATCGGAAACGAGCGTGCGTGAGCCGTCCGCCGCCGAAAAGGCGGGCGCATAACGCCGCCAGTTCGTTGCGCGGACGACTTCCGTCGTGCGGCGCCAGCAGTCTGACCAGTCTCGCCCGCCGTAGGGACGCATGGAGTCGGGCGAGCGCATCGCGCCAAACGTGCAGCCCAGCGCCGCGCCGAGATAGATCTCGTCCTCCACATTGATGAGCGCCTTGGCCGCGTCCGCCTCGCCCAGACGCAACAGGATCTGCGTCCGCTCGGCGGCGTTGCACAGCGTGAGCGGCTGCATGAGGTCATAGATGCGCAGGACATCCGCAAAGCGCATGATCTGCCGCGCCTGCTCCCGCCAGGGCGCGTCTTCCGCCGCGCGCCCCGTACACGTCATCGCGCCGTCCGCGCCGAAGGAGAGGCCGTTGAACGGCGCGCCCATGACGGCGCAATGCTCGACGGACACGTCGGGCGCCTCCGCATCCTTCGCCTCACTGAGCAGCCGCCGGTATTCCGTCGAACCAGAATGCACGCCCCAATCGACCTTGAGATAGCCGATGCCCGCTTCGGCACACCACGCCAGCTTGCGCTTCAGGTCCTCGCGGGCGGCGGAGACGTCCAGTCGGGCGTTCCGCCCTTCGCCCCTGGCCTGTGCGGCGACCCACAGGCCCGCCCCGCGCCAGCCGAGATCCTGAAGCGCACGGTTGAGTCCCCGCATGCGGGCGGCGGGCGTCCCCGCGAACGACGGGAACCGCTCCGCATCCGCGACCAGCGAGCCGAACGGCTCGATGGATCTGCCGGGGTTCTCGCCGTACGGGACGTCCCAGCCGTCGTCCAGCACACAGTAAAGGCCGCCGCGCACGGACGGGTAGTAGCTTTTCGCCCAGCCGTCGAACAGGATGCGCTCGTTCAGGTTGTCGCGCGCCCACGCGATGCCCTGGTCGCCGTGGAACGAACTGCCCATCAGCCCCAGCTTGACGGACTTCCCGACCGAGTGCGACTGCGTGGCCCAGGTGCACCAGTAGTCGGGCGAGACACCACCCCGGCCGGACTTTCCAAGTCCAAACGGGGACGCGCAACCGCTCGCGGCGGAAAGCGCGCAAAGTTCCAAGAATGTCCGTCTGTCAATCTTTCCAACGGATCGTCCAACAGTCTTCAGTGGTCTCATTTGCATTTCTCTTTCCTTTTGCCTTTGGGGGAATTGCACGTCGATTCTCGCACGACCAGCGGCGCATCCAGCAGAACGGTTCGCGTCGGTCGCGCCGGGTCCCTGATGCGTTCGACCAGCAGCTTGACGACCGTCGAGCCGATCGCCTCGCATGGCTGGCGCATCGTCGTCAGCGGCGGCATCGTCAGCCGCGCGCACTGCACGTCGTCAAAGCCGGCGACGCGGACATCCTGCGGCACGCGCAGGCCGAGCCGCGCCAGCGTCTGCAAGAGCAGGGTCGCCTGACGGTCGTTGTAGCAGGCGATGGCGTCCGGCCGTTCGCGCTTCATCAGCCGACGGACCGCCGCAAGGTCGTCTGGCTCGGCGAAGACGGCCTTGCCCGGCAGCGGCAGTCCCGCGCAGCCCAACGCCACGCCCGTCTGCCGTTCCTGGACGCACGGGGCGCGATCCCTCTGCGTCAGGTAGACGACACGCCGCGCGCCCGTCTGGCGCAGATGCTTCGCCAGGCGCCGCCCGACGGCCAGGTGGTCGACCGAGACGAGATCGTAGGGACTCCGCTCCGGCGGCCGTGCGATGTCGCTGTCCAGCAGCACGAGGGGAACCCCCGCCTCCGTGATGCGGCGGGCTATCCGGACGTTGATCTCCGCCGCATCCGGCACCAGCTCGACCGGCTGAAGGATGACGCCGTCCACGCCGTCCGACAGGAACCTGTCGACGAGCTGCAGAACCTTCTGGATGCGGCCCGCCGTGCCGAGCGAGGACACGTCGCCGAACATCAGGCTGTAGCCGCACGACTGGCAGACCTGCGAGATCCGCTTCGCGACAGGCGCGAAAAGCTCGCAGTAGTCGCTCCCGTGGATGATGAGGCCGAGCCGTCCGGTCGTGCGGCGGCCGAGCCGCGAAAGGAACGTGCCCGCGCCGCGCCGGCGGACGATCAGCCCGTCCTTCGCCAGCTCGTTGAGAATGCGCACGGCGGTCTGGCGCCCGACGCCGAACTTGCGCATGACCTGAGCCTCGCTCAGGAACGCGCCGTCCGCATACGCGCCGCCGCGAATCGCCTCGCGCAGCTCGTGGACTTTCGAGAGATAGACAACTGGCTTCCCCATGGTGGGAGTATTATACACCAAAAGGGCCGCCCACGCACACCTAATCGGTTAACTTTCAACTTCCCTGAATCCGTCACGGACGGCAAACCGCAGCGTGCTGAAAACATTCTAAACGTCAACGCGACCGGAACGTCGGCGGAAGCGCCGCAAGGCGTGCCGCGATGACGCGCGCAAGGCGTTCGTGCCCGACGGTCGAAGGATGAAGCGAGTCGCCCTTGCCGCCGCGCGCGAAACAGGCGGCGTAGGCCGGCTCGTTCGGCAGCAGCCCCGCCTCGGCGTAGAGGTCGATGACGGGAGAGCTCCAGAGCGCGGCCGCCTCGCGGACACACCGCACATAGTCGTCAATGAAAAGCCCCCGCACGTTCGCATAGCGTTCGTCCGGCTGGACATTCTTGGGGCCGAACTCGGCGAAGCCGCGATGGAGCGGCGTCATCACGACGACCTGAGCCGAGGGGAACGTCGTCTTGACCGTCCGCAGCGCGACATTGAGGCGCCCACGGAAAGTCGCCGTGTCGAAAGACGGCTCGCGCTTCTTCAGCTCGACCGGCTGCCCGTTCCTGTTCACGACCTCCGTCGAATGCACATACGCCTCACCGAGCGGCACACCCGCGTTGTAGTCGTTCGTGCCTATCAGCAAGAAGACGGCGTCCACTTCCAGGAAAGGTGATCACCCGCCGTCGGGTCTTCGGTCGCCGCGACCGCGCATCCAACCGCCCAAGCCACCGCAAAGGCAACTGCCACTTTCTGTTTCATGGTCACATCACATTCCTTCTCTCACGGTTCACACGGCGAACCAGTTGTAGCCCCGGTTGCCGCAGACCTCGACGACGTACGTCTCGACGGGATGCCTCCAGCCGGGGCGGCGCGGCAGCGAGTCGCGATACCGGGAAACCAACTCCGATTCGTGTGGCTCTCGCGGCCTTCGGCTGTCTCGCTTCGCTCGGCTGTCCCGCTCCGCAGAATGTCCCTCCCAAAGGCAACCTCATTCACACTTCACGACCCAGAAAGTGATTGTATTGTGGCTGGCTTCTGCGAAGCCAGATGTAGACTGCGAAGCGGGACAGCCGAGCGAAGCGAGACAGCCGAAGGCCGCGAGAGCATCAATCATCGGAGTTTATCAGCATATTCGCCTCTTCCCTTTTCTGATGCTCTCATGCCGTCCTCACCGGTTCAGGCCCTTCCGGCTGAGGAAAGTCCAGATCCGGTCGAGCCAGGTGAAGCTGCCCGTGCCCGGCGCGGCGTTCATCTGGAAGCAGTGTCCGCGCGTGGCGAGCGTGTGGAGGTCGCTCTGGATGCTCCTGCGGCGCAGCTTCTCCCAGACCTTGACCGATCCCATCGACGCGAAGACGTCCGCATCGCCGTGGACGAAGCACATGGGCGGCGTGGCGTCGTCGAACGCGAATTCGGGGACAAGCACGGCGGAGTCGTCGTTGCCGCCCGCCGCGTTCGGCCCGCTCGCGCCGTCCGTCAGCACGTAAGCGGGGTAGATCGGGCACGCCCACTGGAGCGTGCAGGGCTGCTTGTCGATCTCGTCGACGGGCGCGTAGGCCGGCGTCTGCGTGTTCGTCGCGGTCATGAGCGTGAGGTGGCCGCCCGCCGAGAAGCCCATGAGGCCGATGCGGTCCGGGTCGAGCCCGCGCGCGGGCGCCTCGGCGCGCACCTTGCGGATCGCGCGCTGCGCGTCCTGCCAGGCGGAGAGGTGCTTGGGGCCTTTGCCTTTCGGCGGAGGCGGACAGCGGTACTTCACGGCGACTGCCGTCATGCCCTTCTGGTTGAGGTAGTACGCCACCGGCTCCGCCTCGCCCACGTGATTGCAGCCCCAGTAGCCGCCGCCGGGCACGATCACCTGGATCGCCTTGGTCGTGGGCTTCTCCGGGATGTACCACACGAGGTAGGGCTCGTAGGTCTGATACGGCTGCGGATCCGGCTTCTTGCCCGCCGGCCACAGTAGCTCCTTCTCCGTGCGCAGCGTGCCGTCCGGGTGCCAGCGGAGAATCTCGCTCTGCGCGTTCGCCAGCTTGCCGAGGTAGCCCATCTGGCGCATGAACTCCAAGGCGCGCTCGAACGTGTCCGCACCGACGACCCCGTGCCCGCGATCCGCATCGAGGTGCAGTTCGGCGGGGATCTTCATGCGGCGCAGCTGGCGGTAGATCTGGGTGGAGCCGATGGGCGAATAGGGATCGTTCCCGCCGTGGAAAAGGCACATCGGACTTGTCTTCGCGTCGAACTCGAAGGACGGGTTCAGCTTCACGTCCGGGCCGTCGCCCTTCGTCGCGTTCGCGTCCGTCAGGCCGTCCGTCAGCGCATAGGCCGGACACATCGGAATCGCCCAGTTGACGTGGCACGGCAACTTGTCGAGGTCGTCCACCGGTTCGTAGGCGGACGTAAGCGCACTCGTCGCGAGCATCACGGCAAGATGCGAACCGGCCGAGCAGCCCATCACGCCGATCTTCTCGGGACTGTAGCCGCGCGCCTGCGCCTCGCGGCGCACGAGGCGAACCGCGCGCTGGCCGTCCGCCCACGCGGTCTGGTAGATCGGCAGTCCTTTCGGACGCGGCGTGCGGTAGGTGAGGTTCACGCACGGAACGCCCGCGTCCAGGAACTTCCTCACCAGCGGCTCGAACGCCGGGAGGTCGCACAGGTGGTTGTAGGAGCCGCCGGAGAGGACGATCATGCAGGCGTCGGTCTTCTTCGCCGGATTCGGTGCCGGATACCACTGCAGGTGCGGCGCGCGGTTCGCGGCAGGGTCGAAGCCCGGCGCCGCCGTCTCGGCGTCCGTCGCCGCGATCTGGTGTTCCTGCGCATAGGGCATCTTCCCCTCCGGCCACAGGTACGTCTTCTCGCCTACGGGCAGGCCGAACACGGCCGCCCCCGCCATCGACGCACACGCGCCGACAAACAGTTTCATTCTCATCCGTTTCATTTTGTCAGATTTTCCCTTCTTTGATTATTCTGTGTAGTATACGCTTTCTCTGCTCTCGCCGCAAGGGATGGCATGGAGGTTCTTCGAGAGGATTCACAGGACTGGACTGTCGCCTGAATGGCATCTCAACAAGAGGTCAGCTCATCCCATCGTGCAAACGCCTCGCACACGGACTTCATCACGTGCCATGAAAGGACAGGCGGAATTGCATTGCCCAAGGCCTTGTACTGCGCGGCTTCACGCCCGATCAGCACATATGAGTCTGGGAACGACTGGATCCGAGCCACTTCGCGGGGCATGAAGCGGCGGTAGCGTCCGCCAATGCACAAGACCGGGTCGGTGCTGTTCAGGCTCACCTTGCAGAGATGCGCACTTACCGTGTTGCAGGGTTCGGTGAGCGACTGCGCCCGGCCCTTGTTCATTTCAGGTTTCGCCGCCCGCATACCCGCCACGGCTCTTTCGCTGAAATAGTATTTCGCGGCGACGTCCTCTTCTGGAAACACCACGTCTCCGAGTACAGAGGCCTCGGAGACGGGCGCGGGCGGCCTGTACAAGTCCATCACAGAAGGATCGAGGAAGCCGACAATGAACACGCGCTCGCGTCGCTGCGGAACGCCGTAGAAGCGGGCATTGAGTAGCATGTGCGTCACTGAATAGCCGCACGCCCGGAGGGCTCTCATGATGATGGGGAATGCGCCCCCCTTATTCGCCGAAAGGATGCCCTTGACGTTCTCGCAAAGGAACCCCCTTGGCTGATGCGCCTTCAGAAACCGACAGACCTCCTCGAACAGCGCCCCCTTTTCGCTGTCCCTGATGCCCAGCCTCGGAGGATTCTGCGCGGAGATCGAAAAGCTTTGACACGGGAAACCCGCCGTCAGGAAGTCATATTCCGGAACGGAACTCGCGTCTACCTTTCGGATGTCAGTCCGGTCTATCTGTACGGGAAAGTTACGGTCAAACAAGTCGCATGCCGCCGGCTCGAAGTCGTTTGCGTAGACGAGCCGTGTCGGAAGGCGGGGATAGCTTCGTCCGCAAAAGGAGAATCCGCCTGCGGCGCCAAAGTCCGTTCCGCCACACCCGGCGAACAGCGAAGCCACTCTCAATGTGCGCATAGAAGTTCCACCTCCTCTCCGGCCTCTTCCGCAAAGCAGATGTCCATGCCATCTCGCGGCACGAACGAGATCAGGCCATCCCGCAGTTTCTGCGCCGGATCCCGAAGCACGAACAGCCTATAGCCGTCTCTCGATATCCGAAGACGGTAAATGCAATACCGCGAGCCGCTTGACTGTGCCGCTCGCCATTCATTTGGCGTGAGATGGACCTGATTGAACAGCAGGGGCTTCTGGCTCTTGGTCGTCTTGACCTCTATCAGCCTGTCATGTTCCGTGTCCGCCTCAATGGACTTCACATCGTAGCCAACGGCCAAATGGGTTGGAATCCGCTTGATGAGGTGAACGAGGTCTGGGCGTCCCTCGCCTCCGACACGAAGACATTCATGTTGCCAGACAAGGTTCTCTCCAAAATCACCGACCTGTGAGGCTTCAACCTCGACCATCTCGCCGACATCGGGATTCGCAGAGCCGGATTCCGCGTCTGCGGCTTCAGCCTCCGCCCGAACGACATCCGATTGCCTGCCCACGGCATCTCCCACTTCACGTCGAGTCTCACGTACCTTCTTGACATCCAGCTTCAGATCCTGATAGGCGCGATCCACATGCGCGAACCAAAAAGGTTCAAGGTCACGAATCCGCTGCATTTCAGACGGGCGGACGGCTTCGTATTCATGGAAGAACACGTCAGATCTTGCGAACAGTTCAACGATATCCCTGTTCCTCTCGTCGATCACGAAGCGACCGTCGCTTTGCTCGACCAGGAGTTCCGCAAGAGCGCAATAGTCAAGGATGTCGCCGGCGTAGCGGACGACATCTCCGGCCAAATCATATGCGATGCCGTCCTGCCTGTTGCGCAAGATCCTCGCGGCAGTCTCGGCATAAGGCTCATGATCCCGTGTCACGCGCAGGTCGTTGAACGCACAATGACAGAACTCGCATTTGTCGATTGATCCGACATCCGTCTTGAGCAGCAAGTTAAAAAGCCATCGACAGGGACTGTACGAGATTCTGGCAGCGAGCATTTCGCCGATGGCTCTTGGCTTGAGACATCCCGAAGGATACTGAAATGAAAACACGAAGCCACGGAAGAATGCCGGAAGGTCGCTTGTGTCGGCAAGGTCAACGCTCAACTGTGTCGGAGACGAGCGGACATCACCCTCGACGTACATGGCGAACAGTGCGCCAATTTCTGTCCGCCAGTTCTCGATCGTCTTCTGCGCGACACTGGCATTGCCGCCGTACCTGCGGATGCCGCTTCTCAACCGGCTCTTGAATTCCTCGTTGTCCCGTGTCCCGATCTGCGCAATGCAGAACGCCACGTAGCCCAACACGTTCTCGACGTCGTTCTTGAAACGCGGACGTGGATGATGAAGGCGGAAATAGTATTCACTTGGAATGGTGTACATCTGACAGAGCCTCCTTGAGCGACAAGCCTATCGCCATTGCCATGAGCGGGGGCACGGCATTACCGACTTGACGGAACTGCTGGGTCTTATTTCCCATGAACCGAAAGTTATCAGGAAAGGATTGAAGCCGTGCGCACTCCCGAACCGTGGGCACGCGGCACTCCCGGTAATGGAAGTGGTGACGATGCCCTGTGTCGATCGTTGGCGCAGGCGCATCCTCAGGGAAGCGCGTCCAGGCGACGTGAAAGTTTCGGCTCGCGCGCAGTCCAGAAGGAAGCGACGTGTAGTTCTTTCCAGCCGGGACGAGCGCGATCGTCTTCCGGACGAAATCCGAATGTCTTGCCGCAACATGGTTCAACACGACATCCGAAGATTTCCGCATCAGACGCTGAAACTCGTTTCCCGGCGCAGAGCGATACGATTGGACTTCTTCTCCGAGGAATTCTGGCGAGGACAGACCTGGCAGGTCGTCAAGCGCATCCCTGCACGACACCATCTTCTTCTGACCGCCCGTCGGATTCTCGAAATGTGTTGGATTCGGATACACAAACACACCGTCTCGGAGGCCGACGAAGAAGACCCTGCGCCGATGCTGCGGAACACCGTAATCAGAGGCCCGGAGGATTCGGTAGCCGACATGGTAGCCAAGTCCCGAGAATTCCATGACGATGCTGTCACGCACCTTCCCACCGAAGAGCGAGACGAGCCCCGGTACGTTCTCAAGCAAAAATCCTCTTGGCGTGAGGTCGCGGACAATGCGCACGAACGACTTGTAGAGACGGTTCCGCTTGTCGTCTTCGTTACGGAATCCTGAAAGCGAGAAGCCCTGACAGGGCGGACCACCGACAACAAGGTCGACAAAGCCGCCGCATAGATCCCTTATTTCGGCCGATGACAGCTGTTCTATGTCTGCCACAATCCCCCGCCCAAGCCTGTTCTCATTGAACGTCCGTATGGCCGCCGCGTCAAAATCAACGCCGAGAACCGTTTCAAGCCCCGCCATGTGGAGTCCGCACGAAAGGCCGCCGGCTCCGCAGAACAAGTCGAGACACCGCAATTTCGGCTCGCTTCGCTCTCCATTCGTCTCCATCGTCTCAGAGACTTTCCTCTCCGCCAAGGGCATTCTCTCATTCCATTCGAGACCATGCCCTGTTCCTGCGCACCAAAATCGCGGAGACCGCCTCGCGTACATGAAAAAGAGCGCATCGTCCTTTCATGCACTCTCTCGTAGCCCTCCTACAGGCCATCCAGAATGCACGAAGAGACAATGCACCCACATGGGCGCATCATCCACTTACATGCCGTTCTGGAAGTGAAATATGTAGGAGTATTTCGAGAGAACGACTTGTTAGCGTTGACGCTAAATCATCTTATGCGGTCGCGGGGTGGAGCGCGGCGGTGCGCCGCGTCAGTTCCCGACCTATAGGCCCCTCGGCGAGCCGAAGGACAGCGCGAATTATACCAAAATCAGGCGAGGCCGTGGGCGGTCACGGCTGCGGGGCTCCGATGTCACCGGGATTGGGGCAGAGGTTCGTCTCCCTGTCCCATTCATCGGAAGATAACAGCAATTCCCGTCGTTGAGACCTCGACGTCGAATCGCTCGCCCGTGGCGTCCGGGCCGCGTGCCGTCAGACGTAGCGTGTCCCAGTTCGCGTCGTAAAGCCAGTTCGGAGGATCTGAGGTGACGGTCGTAAAGACACGCCCGACTTCGTTCGAGACGGAGAGGCCGCGCATCACGCGATGCTTGAGGGCACAGTCCCAATGCAGGGTTCGCTTCGCCCCGTTCGTGCCGACGGACGGTTCCTCGAACCGCGCACCCGTCGGGACGCGCTCGATGAAGTACCGTCCGCAATCCCAACCAATTCGGACATCCGACTCCCCGAAGGAGAGAACGCCATCGCCGTCGTCGTCTCGTCCGAAGGCGATCTCGACGTTGTTTGACGCCGTGCCCCTGAACGAGAGAGCGAACTTCAGCCCGCACACGCTGGGCATCGCCTGGTCAAGCGGATGGCAGGCCGTCACTTCCGTGTCGGCAAACTCCGGCGCAGGAAGCTGCGGCAGGGGACGGGCGAGGGCCGACACGAAGCCGACGAAGACGCACAAGGAAGCAAGGGGTGTTTTCATGTCACTTTGTCACTGGGTTATTGAAATGTGACAAGAAGAGGCATGCATCTACGGCAGACGGTAGGGCGGGCACTCGCCCCTGAAGCCGTTGTTCTTCCTGTCCCATTCGAGGTTGCGGTCGAGCGAGACGGGGTTGAGGTAGTAAATTATTTCAAATCCATTGAGCGGATAGCCGCCACCGCCCAGCAGTCGCGGATTTCGGTAGATCTTGCCGTAGAACGCCTCGACGATCTCGCCGCGTTCGTTGCGCCGTGTGCGGATGCGGAACGCGAACGAGAGATTGGGGTCGTCACTCGCATGGCGCTTGAGCTTCGCATCCATATCCGCCCAGATGAGATGGGTTGGACGATACCCCGATTCAGGAGCCGTGCGGATGCGCAACGTCTCCGACGGATCGGAAACGTACTTGACAAGGCCATTGCCCTCACCCGTGAAACGGATCTCGACCTCATCGCGCCAAATCTTCTGAAGCTCGTCCCATTCGTAAAGGCGGCCCTCGCCCCGTTCAAGTCGGCGATGGACGAGTTCAATGTCGGCGTGTTCGCCTTTTCCGAGAGGCGGTAGCCAGTCCCCTTGCATGAGGTCGTAGGCGACCGTGTTCGTCCCGGCGGGATAGAGCCCGTTTTCATTCCACCGCTCAATCCACTTGGCACGAAGAGGGATCGGATTCCCGATCTTCCTCATCACAATGCGGACATCATTCGTCACGATCCACTTCTCCGGCACGAAGAGGCGGATCATGCTGACCGCAACGCCCCTGCACTCGCCCTTGTCACCATAGAGGATGACGGGCTGGGGCTTATAGTACTCGGCCTGATCCTTTACCGTGCACCACACCTCACCGCAATTGGAGTCACCTCTGAACTCGGCAATTCCGTCCGCAGACGTCATGGCAAACTTTGGGTTGGATTTCACCCCCTCAGTCCATGAATACGTCCGATGCTGAAAGCCCGCCCGAACGGTGGCATTCGTCAATGGAAGATGGGTCTCGGCATCAAAGACCCTTACCTTGAATGCCAGTTCCTGGGCAAGCCCAAGAATAGAGACCATGCTTGCCAACACTGTCATCGCTTCTGCACCTTTCATTCTGTAGCCTCCTTGATGTGCTTGAAGAAATCCTGAACATAGCGGTAGTCGACGTTCTTGATGTCCGAATGCCGCCACTTCGGTTCATCGCCCTTTGTCGGCCATCCATGCTTGGCCTTTTCAAGATACTCGTAGTTGACAAAGCCGTCAAGCGCATTCCGCCCCGCCGCAAAGGACTCGGCCGGGATGGCGTCGCCGAGCATCTTCGCCCGCAGCTCCGCGTCCGCGAAGTCCAGCACGTTCGTCGAGGCCATCCGCGCGTCGTCGAACGAGGTGAAGAGAGGCTGCGCGATCGCCTGCTCGCGCGTGTAGCCCCTGAAGTAGTCGGCACGGAGTCCGATGCTCGGAATGTAGGCCAGCGGATTCGCGACGTAGCGTGCGTTGATTCCCCACCCTCCCTCGACGGCGACATTCTGGAGCAAAAGGTCTGTCCCGTAGAGGACGGTCGTCCCCTTCAGGAGTTCCTGCGCGCCCCACGCATCCCCCATCTCATTGGACGTCGGGTTCGCCAGCACGTCCTCCGTCGCCGAATAGCAGTTCTCCGCGCGCGGGATGATTCCGAAGCGCCCCTTCCAGGCGAGGCCCGCGCGGAAGTCGGGCGGCGCAAACCACTTGTGCCACTGCGACGCGCGGTACTGCGGCACGTCCGACCAGGCGCCGTCGGCCATGCTGTCCGTCTGCGACTTGCCGTCGTAAGCCTCCATCGGCACGGCGGCGTTCAGCATGTGGTACCGCTCGTAGCCGACGAGCCTTTGGTCGACGATGGCGGACGAGACGAGCATGTTGTCGAGGGAGTGCGCGAGCAGCACCTTGCGTCCCGGCAGCCCGTCGACGGCCGCCTTGAACGGCGCGGCGGACATGAACGCGTGCTTCACGTTGCGGTAGTAGTTGAGCGAGTTCCCCCCGACGACGGGAACGCCTTTCCAGATCTGCGCGTAGTCGCCGAACCACGTCACCGCCGTGAACATGGACTGCGAGCCTGCGAGGAGAAGCCGCTTGAACATCGCGTCCGCCCAAATGCGAGCGTCGTCCGGGTCCACGTTGTAGCCGTGGACGAAGACGAAGTGCCGCCCGTCCGTCTCGCCGTCGGGAAGGCCGGGCGGCTCGCCCGTCGCCACGTCAATCCCGCGCGTGTCGCCGCAGAGGCCGCGGACGCTGAAGTACCTGTACATCTCGCGCACGGGGCGCAAGTCCATCGGGAGGCGGAAGCGGAAGACTTCCTGCCCGCCGATGGACACGGACACCTCCGGGGACGCCCAGTAGCCGACGCGGGCGTCCGCCGTCAGCGCCATGACGGCCTTGGGGCGCAGGCGCCTGATGTCCAGCTCCCCGTCGGCGAACGGCGACAGCGACGCCTCCGCAAGCGCGGCGCCCCTGTGCAGATAGTCCGCGCAACAGTCCCGCGAACACAGATCCCAGACGCAGTGCCAGCAGGGAGCATCCTCGTCGCACACGACACTGACATCATGCACGAAGAAAGCCATATTCGTAGACCTTCGGGCGGAGCTTGTCGCCGAGGGCGCGGTAAGAGGTCTCAAACGCCGTGCAGTCTATCGGACGGCCTTCGGACGAAGCGGCGTAGAGCTTCAGCGCGTTGCGCACCTGATACCAGCCGACGTCTGGACGATTGAGCTTCAGACGCTCACGGATCACGTAGTCGAAGGAACTGAAACGACGGAAATAGGCTCTCCAGAGTTCACGTCCCGCATCCAGGACGGCCCGCGCCTCGGCGGAGAAAACGCGCCCCTCCATCTGCCGGACCATGAAGTCGCTCTCGAAACGCCCCGAAGCCTCCACCTCGTCCTCCGTGAACGGAATGAAATGGTTGACGATGCTCCACGTCTCTCCGTTCCACTCCAGTCCGTCTGCCGAGGCCGTCAGGTTCTTGCCATGGAACAGCATCCACACAAGACAGTCGTCCCTGAAGGACTGCGGCAACTCGACGGCAGGTCGGAGAAACTGGTCGTTGTGATTCTGCCACGTATGCGTGACAAGATGCTCCACGCTGAACAGCACCGCCGCCATGTCGGAGTTTGACCGATTGACGTACATCCCATGTCCCATCGATGCTCCAGACGACAGGAGAAACACGTAATTCACATGCTGCATATCATTGGTGCCCGTACACATGTACCCGACCGCGCCATCCGACCACTTCGTGCCGCGCTGGTCTTTTCGGGCTGTTTTCGGCGGCTCGATGGCATTCGTGAGCGGCACGCATGGCGCCGCATTCGGCTTCGGACGCGGAATCCAGTTCGTCAGCATGTCATCGTTCGGCAGACAGTAGAACGTCTTTGAGCCAATAGCATTCCCTGCTCTGTCCAAGACCTCCGTCATGACTTCCGTGATTGGCGTTCGCCTGGCGTCTGGCGCGTTGTTCGTCTTCCAGATCAGGAAGCCAATCGGGAAATCGCCTTTCAGTCCGTCGAACGCCTTGCTGTGAACGATGAAGCCGTTGAGGTAGCGCGCGTTCCATTCACGACGAAAGACTTCGAGCGTCTGAGCGTTGAGGTACTTCATCGTGCTGAACATCGCAAGTGTCGCGTTAGGAATTTCCGCCGCGATGCGCGTCATGAACTGAACGAAAAGTTCATTTGACGCCCGCCCGTATCTTCTCATGCCAAGACTCCCCCAGCGCGTCTTGGCGACGCCCGGCTTGTTCTCCATTTTCGCACCCTTCCCCGTGTTGGCGGCGTTCGTCGCCTCGGCGTAGGGCGGATTGATGAGGACTAGGAATTTCTTTCTGCCATCGCGGGCGGCGGCGATGGCGTCTCTGAGGATCTGCGGAACCTTATCCGTGAGCGCATAGTCGATTGTTCCATCGTCTGCGATGTCGTCATTCAGGTAGTCGTACTGGAAGCGTGTCGCGGCGCGGCAGGTCTTCGCAGCGGCCATCACGTCGATGTCGGGTTGGTCAAGGGTGGACATGAAGACATTGCGGGCGTTGCCGTGCTTCGTCTCCAGGTTCCCGACGCCGCAACACATGTCCCAGACGACGTACTCACGCTGCCAGTTCGGGCCAAGCGTCTGTGAAAGGAGGTCATATGCCTTGTCGACGACGTGAAGGGGCGTGTAGAACGCGCCCTTGAAACTGCGCTCGTCGCATGGGATGAGCGAGTCGCGTCGCTCCAGAAGATAGTTGCGGTACTCCTCCTTCGGAGGACGGTCGTAGATTGCCCAGAATCGGCGATATCCGTCTGCACTGCCGAGACGGTAGAGCATTCCTCCCATGAGGAACGCAGGGCTTCCGTTCCTGTGGATAAGCTCGGCCGAGAGGTTCTCGTGCGTCGATACCGTTCCGTCGCTCATGACGTCCGCGAAGAAGAGAAGGCAATAGTCCTCGGCTGCGACACCAGCGATCTCGCGTCCGATCATCTCGACCCAGCGATCGAAGACCTGCTTGAGATTCGCGGGCGTGATTGCCGTGCGGACGATCTCGCCGGATGCAATGGCAGACTTCACCATTGCGATGAACTCGTCCTCCTGCGTCTCGATGCGGAACGAGACGAAATGGGTTCCGATGAACTGCGAGACGACATCAAGGGCTTCTGGCGTGACGTCGCTCGCCGATTTCCCCCAGTTGATCTTGATGGACCTGTCCTTGAGCAGGGGCAACGCAACGGAGGTCTTCATGATCGCGGCCTTCACCGAGTCAATGACGCAGAGAAACGGCGGGATTTCCTCGCCGTCGCGGAGAGCCGAATTCACGTAGCCCAGAAGCTGCGTGAACATGAAGTATGTCGAGTGCCTATGGCCTATCTTTGCCTCGAACCAGATCTCCTTCGTCTGGATGTCGATAAGGTTTCGGCGGACGTTCCTGAGGCCCAGTGCCCGGATGTACGCAGCCTTGACGTCCTCTTCGCTTGTCGCGTTCTGCAGTGTCTCGTAAAGTCGCATTTCTATGTCCCCTCCGTCAAATTATACCATTTCGCGCTTGCGCCGATCAGGTCTGCCAGATAGCCTCACGGCTGGGGCGCATTCGCAAGATCCGGATTCGGGCAGAGGTTCGTCTTCATGTCCCATTCGAGGTTGCGGTCGAGCGGCGTCGGGTTGAGGTAGTAGAGGAAGCGCACGGAGATGATGCCGCGTTCGAGGTCTCCCTCAAACTTGAAGTCCCCATAGACCTTGCCGTAGTAGGCTTCGACAAGGTCGCCCTTCTCGTCATACTTGGAGCGTATGCGGAACGTGTAGCAACGATTGTCGTCCGTGTCGTCGAAACGCTTGCTATGCCATTCTCCGCCCTGCGAGAACTGTTTGCGGTCTCCTTGCTGACGGACGATATGCACACCCCTGCCGTCATCACCGCCACGCCGGATCTTGATGCCGAACCTTGGATCGCGCATGGACTCGGAGATGCAGTCGTCCGCGCCCGTCGGGCGTATCGTCTGGACAAGATCGTAGAAAAACACGTCACTTTCCGTGCGAGACGAGAAACTGAACCGACGTTCCTTTCCCGTAATCCGCAGTTCTGACGCAATCTCCAGGTCGGCGGTCTCGCCATGCCCATACGGCGGCAGCCAGTCGCCCTTGAACATGTCAAGTCGCAGGACGGCGTTCGTCCCCTGCAACCCAAGAAGTCCCTGACGCCAGTTGCGCCATTCGACCCGTTTGACAAACAGAGGAATGGGGCTTTCGACTCGCTGCATAATTGATGTATAGACGATTCCGTAAGGCTCATAACGTCTCGAAAGAACGCCCGAAGACATACCCGTTGAAACAAACCGTCGAAACTGCGGGGCATAGTAGCCCGATGAGCCTTCCACTTTATAGGTAGACCGCGCATTATTTGATGTTCCTGTGAAACTGCACCGGCCACTCTTGTCTGTCATCTTCCGTATTTCGCGCGTGACGGACTCCCCGCCCCAAAAGTTCGGAATATCCGTGAATGTCGCCAAGACTGATGTATTTGGAACAGGACGACTGCTCCGCTCGTCCAAGACGACAACAGAAAAAGATATCTCCCCAGCCTTGAGAAAGAATGAGATCGACACAAGAAGAGCGAAGAGCAAGCGTTTCATTTTTGGAGTTCCTCAAAGAGTTTATACACGTAATAATATGATACATTTTTAATGTCCGAATGTTGCCAATCATCATCAGGTCTTGGCCATCCGTTCGGCAACTCGCTCTGCATGTTGTAGTTGCCCGAAATGCCCCTTGTCTCGTTTCGCCCCGTCGCGAAGGACTCCGCCGGAATGGCGTCGCCGAGCATCTTCGCCCGCAGCGCGGCGTCCGAAAACGCCAGCGCGTTCGTCGAGGACATTCGCGCGTCATTGAACGACGTGAAGAGCGGATTTTCAATCAGGTCTTCCCGCGTGCAGTCCCTGAAGTAGGAGGCGTTGAACCCGGAGAGCGGGATGTAGGCGAGCGGGTTGGCGGCGTAGCGCGCGTTGATGCCCCAGCCGCCCTCGATCTCCGCCCCGGAGAACAGGACCGCGTTCACGCCGTACCAGAGCGCGCATCCCTTGAAGAGCTCCTGCTTCGACCACGCGCCCCCGAAGTCCTCCGCCTCGACGCCGAAGACCTTCGCCCGCGTCGGGTTCGCCAGCACGTCCTCCGTCGGCGAGTAGAAGTTGACCGCGTTGCGGATTCCGGCGAACCGTCCCCGCCAGGAGAGCCCGGCGCGGAAGTCGCCGGCCGCCGAGGCGAAGAGGTTGGCGAAATGCGAGGCGCGGAAGCGCGGGTCGAGGTCCTTCCACGCGCCGTCCACCATCAGGTCGTCCTGTTCCTCCGCATAATACGCCTCCATCGGCACGGCGGCGTTGAGCATGCAGTACCTGTCGTAGGCAAGCCCCTCGTCCACGGCGGCGGCGGACACGAGCATATTGCCGAGCGAGTGGGCGAGCATGACCTTCGCGCCCGGCAGCCCGTCGCAGAGCGCCTTGAGGGCGGGGGCCGTCATGAAGGCGTGCCGGACGTTGACGTAGTAGTCCGGGGACGTGTCGCCCTGCGTCGGGACGTAGCGCTGCGACTCGTCCCCGCGCCAGTCCACGGCGGTGAACCGCGACCGCGAGCCGGCCCACCAGAGCCGCTTGAACATCGCGCGCGCCCAGAGGCGGGACGCCGCCGCGTTCACGTTGTAGCCGTGCACGAAGACGAAGTGCCGCCCGTCCGTCTCGCCGTCCGGCAGGTTCGGCGGCTCGCCGGGCGCGGACGGCGCGAAGCCCCCGCCCGCCTCCGCGCCGCGCAGGTCCGCGTAGCGGTAGAGGCCGTCCACGGACGTGATCGAGACGGGCAGCCGCTCGCGGTAGACCTCCCTGTCGCCGAGCGAGACGACGACCTCCGGCCCCGACCAGGCGTCGACCGGACGCGCCGCCTCGAACGCGAGGGCGACGGGCCGCGACAGCGGGCGTCCGGCCAGGTCTCCGAGGTCAAGCCCGCCGGAGCCGAGCGGCGTCAGCGCCGCCGCCTCCAGCGGCTCGCCGTCCGCCGTGAAGACGGGCGCCGACGCGAGGCCGAGGACGCTCCCGGACGAGAAGCCATCGCCGAGGACGCAGAAGCGCAGGCCCTCCGCCCCCGCGCGCAGACGGAAGGTCGCCGCCCGCCCCCACGCCCGGCGGAACGGCGAGACGTCGATCTCGACGGGGAAGAGGTTCACGAGGTCGAGTTTCCCGTTCACCTCCAGGTCTTGGGCGTTCGGCGTCGCGTCGGCGACCTGCCCCACGAAGTCGCCCTTGTCGCGGTCCTCGTTGAACCAGAAGCGGAACGGACGCCCCGCGAGGCGCGCCGCGTCGTCCGACGCGCCGAGCCGCCCGTCATGGTCGATGTCCGCGCGGACGCGCGGCGCGACCGCCGTGAGCCGCTGGCGGGCGACGTCCTCGACGAACCGGCCGTCGAACACGCCCCAGTAGCGGAAGGCGAGCGTCGCCGCGCCGGGGGCGGACGCCGTGACGAAGACCCGCGTCCGCGAG
>CAKTZI010000018.1 GCA_934635385.1 uncultured Kiritimatiellota bacterium
CCCCCCCCCCCCCCCCACCGTGAAATTTGGTAACATGTCGCCAACCATGAAAAAGACGGCAATTGTGACAGCGAGGCTTAGGGCCTCCGCAGGGCGCGACAGAAGCCGCGTAGACGCGTTTGCGCACGGTTCCAGCCCCCCCCCCCCGTTGCAGCTAACGCTGTAAAGGGCTTCTGCGCGGCGGTGATGCTTTGCTGCACCGCTGCCGCGATGGACATCATTCCGCTGTCCGATCCGGCGGAGATCCGGGTCGATGGCCGGCCCGCCGGAGAGCGCGTCACGCTGGCGGACGACGGCACGATCACCCTGCACGGCGGCACGGCGTCGACCGTCACGCTCGCGTGGCGCGGCGCCGCAATAAACACCAATCCCCTGTCTTGGGCGGTCTTTGACGTGGCGGACGGCCGTGCGCTGCTTCTCGTCGCAGTGTTGGCGAAGACGTCCGCATCGACGAAACTGGTGAAGCGCGGCGCGGGCACGCTGACATTCACGCAGTCCGAGGCACCCGTCGACGTCACGGTCGAGGCGGGCACGCTGCAGTTCGCGTCTCAGGGCTACAAGCACTACCGGTTCAAGATTGACGCCGTGTACAACTCGAAGGCGTGGGGCGTGCAGATTTCCGAGTTCAAGCTGCTCAACGGCGACACGGCGGTCACCGGCGGAACCGCGTCCCATGACGACAAGCATGGTGATCCTTCCTTCCGACACCAGCGACGGCACGATCTTGACGGATGCGGGCGTGAAGGCAGGTCATTCGGTCGCCGTCCTCGGCGGCACGCTGTCGCACGGACCGGCCACGTTCGGCGGCAAGTTCTTCCGCGTGACGATTGCGGGGAATCGCGTGTCGGGGTGGGATCTCACGTCCATCGCCGAGTTCTCGCTGTACGCGGCGGACGGTACGCGCGTCAACAAGGGGACGTTTGCGGACAAGTCGGCGTCCGTTGCAGAGGTCAAGGATCTGGCCGCCGGGGAGGTCTGGCTGGACGCGAACGGAGGAACCGTCTGGGAAAAATCGCCAACGTCTTTGACGGCAACGCCGGGACGATGTTCTTTGTCACCGCGCTGAAGCCTTCTTCGGACAAGCCGATCGTGTTTGCCTTCCGTCTGCCGGACGACGCGTCGCGCGTGGCCGGGTACACGTTCACCACGGGCCTGGACGCCTGAGGCAAGCAGAGCTGGTATCATCGGAACAACCCGACCGACTGTAAGGTCGAAGGGAGCTTTGACGGCCAGACTTGGCACGTGCTGGACGAGGTTTCCGTCAAGACGACGCCCAATGCGCCCGGCGCGGAATACGACGGCGGCACGCCCTATGCCGTGACGGGCTGGGGCGATCCCGCCGACGGCGAGGAGCAGTCGTTCGACAAGGACGCCGCCGTCTCCGTCGCGCCCGGCGCGACGCTGGAACTGCGCTCGGAGAAGATGGTCGTCGGGCATCTCGCGGTCGGCTGCCGGACGGCGGGCGAGACCGGCTGAACGATCACCTACCACACGCCGATGCCGGACGGCACGCTGGATCTGACGGTCGACGACCGGAAGAGCGTCCGTGAGGGCTTCGTCGTGCCGCTGACGATCAAGAAGGTCGCGGACGCGCAGAATTTCGCCTCGTGGACGGTGCGGGTGACAAGAAGCTCACAATCCAACGCGCGCAGGAGAAGTACGGGCGCGTCTTCCAGACCGGCTCGATGCAGCGCAGCTGGGCGAAGGTCTCCGAGTTCCGTGCGGCGTGCATGATCGTCCGCAACGGCTACATCGGCGACCTGAAGTACGTGGACGCGAACTACGGGCGCGGCGGTCAGAAGCTCGGCGGCCCGTCCCACCAGGTTCGCTTCTTCGACCGGCCGGAGAACGCGGCGAAGGAGGGCGCGCCGAACGCGGACGTCGACTGGAACATATGGCTCGGCCCGGCGACGGAGACCGTGCGCGCGGGGGCGCAACACGTTGCGCGTCCGCGTGTCCAACACGTGGAGGAACCGGCTCGTCGGCGACCGGCGTGAGCCGGCGGACCTCGAGTACGGCGACGAGAAGTCGCTGCCGGACTGGGGGTGGATCGCGAAGGCGAAGCCGGGACGGGGCGTCGCGCGCTTCCCAGACCGGTTGCTGGAGGGGAGGCCGCGCCCCTCGCGCAACCCTGGCGGAGTGACCGCCACTTGGGGACAGCCCCCCGTTCGGCATGAGGACAGCCCCCCGCTCGGCGGGGTCTGTCCCCACGTTCGGCGGGGCCTGCCCCCAAGAGAGTTCTTTTGAAAGCCAGTTGAAAATGGCGTGAATCAGCCTGTTTCGTGCAAATAGCGCAAAATGAGAATGTGTTGCGGAAAATTCTGAAGCAAAGATTTCCTGGGCGAGGTGTTCGGGAACGTCGGCAGGACGAAGTGGTGGGCGGTGACGTGGCGCACTTGCTTTTCGTCACAAAATTCTGTATTCTATCCGTGCGACTGATGATAGGAAAGTGGGTATGGTAGGTTCATGGCTTCTGATATTTCTTGTTCCGGGACTGTTCATCGTCTTCGGTTGGCTGTGGAAGCACGGCCACTATCCCGCTGGGCGGAATGCTTTCTTCGGCTATCGCACGGCCTTGTCGATGCAGAGCCAGGAGGCGTGGGACTTCGCACAGGCGTATTCCGGTCAGGTGGCTTGGCGTGTCGGGTGGGTTTCCTTGCTCGTGTCGGTTTGCTGTGCGGCGCTCATTGTCTGGAAGATGAGACGGAAATGGTATTTCTATTTGCTCATGATCGCGTTTTGCATTATTCAATGTGTAGGCACGGGCGTCTGTGCGATTCTGCCCGTCGAGAACGCGTAGAGAGAAAGATTTGGCGTCGTTGAAAGAGCAAGAAATGGCAGTACGCACGAATAACAGTTGCTTGTGGAAAGTATGACTAACGTGAATATCCTGACTGAGCGGGCGCGGATCGTTCGGGCGGTTCGCGCGTTCTTTGATGCGCGCGGCTTCGTCGAAGTCGAGACGGCGGTGCGGATTCCCGCGCCGGCGCCGGAAGAGCACATCGACTGTCCGCCCTGTCGGGACGGCGGCTATCTGCGTGCGTCGCCGGAGCTTCAGATGAAGAAGCTGCTCGCGGCAGGGATGGAACGCATCTACCAGATCGGGCCGTGCTTCCGCGAAGGCGAGCGGGGGTCTCGCCACAATCCTGAATTCACGATGATCGAATGGTACCGCAAGGGCGCGACCTACCTCGACATCGCAGCGGACTTGGAGGCGTTACTTGCCTCCCTTGGTTTGGGGAAGTCTGCCTCAACGGCTGGGGACAGACCCCCGACTGGCGGGGCCTGTCCCCGGCGGGTGACGGTTCGGGAGGCTTACCTCAAATACGCCGGATGGGATCCGTGGACGGACTGGAATCAAGATCGGTTTGACTTCGACATGGCGACGAAGATCGAGCCGACCATCAAGGCTCTTGGCGGGGGCGTTTTCTTAATGGACTATCCGCCGCAAGCCGCTTCTTTGGCGAAATTGTCTAAAATTGACTGTTTCCGGTCGGATACTGATGCCGCCCCAGGGGGCCTGTCCCCAGTGAAAGGGGGCCTGTCCCCAACGATTTTTGGGGGGCTGTCCCCAAAAGAACGGGGTCTGTCCCCAGGGGTTTATGCCGAGCGGTGGGAGTTCTACTGGGACGGGATGGAGCTGGCGAACTGCTTTACGGAGCTGTGCGATGCGACGGAGCAGCGTGCGCGGTTCGCCGTCGCGAAGGCGAACCGTCAGGCGTTGGGCGAGTCTGACTATCCGCTGGACGAGGATTTCCTGGCAGCCTTGCCGCGCATCGGTTCGGCCGCCGGCGTCGCGCTCGGCATCGACCGCCTCGTGATGGTCCTTACGGGGACGAAGGAGATTGCCGCCGTCCGTGCGCCGCTGTGACGGGGTGCGGGCGCCGTTTCGGGACCGAACGTGCGGAAACGTCCGACACGGCGCTGCCGTTCGCCACGCGATCCGAAATTATGGTATAATACGCAGAATGCTTGACAAGGCGCAAGTGGGTGAATTGTAGACTGGAGTGACTATGGCAAGAATGAAGAAGCCGGGGCGAAAACCGTCGCCCGAGAAAGCGGCAAAGAAAAAGGCGGCGCGCGGCTCGTCCGGGGATGACCTGGACGAGGTGCTTGGCGTGTCGGACGACGACGACCTGCCGCCCGATGAGGAGGAAGACGTCTCGGACGAGACGCTTGACACCGAGGAGCTGGCGGCGGAGGTCGAGCGCACGGAGGCCAAGGGCAAGGCCGAGGAGGCGGAAGCCGTGGACGAGGACCTGCCGCCGATTCCGTCGGCCGTGGGCGACGAGTCGGCCGACGCATCCGACGCCGACACGGTGCTGCCGTCGATGGAGGGCATGTCGATCCTCCGCGAGACGGAGCTCAACGACGTCATCCAGGACGTGAAGCGCCGCAGCGAGGCGAACGGCGGCTACATCACCTACGAGGAGCTGAACCAGATCCTGCCGTCGAACATCGTCGACGCGATCCAGAGCGACAAGTACCTGAAGATCCTCGAGGCGCTGGGCGTTCAGGTCCTGCGCGAGGAGGACGTGAAGAAGTACCTCGACGCGAAGAACGCGAAGACGACCGACCAGAAGGCGCGCTCGTCCGACATGATCGAGGACCCGATCCGCATGTACCTGCACCAGATGGGGCAGGTGCAGCTGCTCAAGCGCGAGGAGGAGGTCGAGATCTGCGCGATCATCGAGGACGCCGAGGCGAAGACGAAGGACATGTTCAACCGCTTCCTCTTCGTGCCGGCGATGTACGCCTCCCTCCTCGACAAGCTGGAGGGGCAGTGCGAGCGCTTCGACCGCATCGTGACGGACAAGTTCGACGACAACCGCGACGCCTACATGGAGCTGATCCCGCAGTTCCGCAAGGAGATCAAGGACGTCGACAAGCGCCTGCGCGACGCGAGCGCGAAGTACCTGTCGGTGATTGCGCAGAAGGACGCCTCGCCGACGGTGGTGCGGGGCGCGGAGAAGAGCCTGGCGAACGCGCGCGCGGCGCTGCGCCAGTGCTTCGACGACCTCAGCTACAAGCAGAAGGTCCTCGAGACGCTGTGCGCGGACGCGGACGAGAGCATCTACCTGCCGTACCGCGCGCTCGTGGCGAAGCAGGCGAACCTGCTGGCGCAGCGCCCCTCGAAGCGGCGCGAGGAGGAGCTGAAGGCGGTGCGCGCGGCGATGGCCCAGAAGGAGGCCCTCTTCGGCATGCCCGGCGAGGAGTTCGTCTCGACGTTCTCCGAGCTGCGCAAGATCCTGAAGAAGGGTCAGGTGGCCCGCACGCGGATGGTCGAGGCGAACCTGCGCCTCGTGATCTCGATCGTGAAGAAGTACATGAACCGCGGGCTCTCGTTCCTCGACCTCATCCAGGAGGGGAACACGGGCCTCATGAAGGCGGTCGAGAAGTTCGAGTACAAGCGCGGGTACAAGTTCTCGACGTACGCGACGTGGTGGATCCGGCAGGCGGCGACGCGCGCGATCGCCGACCAGGCGCGGACGATCCGCATCCCCGTGCACATGATCGAGACGATCAACCGGCTCATGCGGGTCCAGAAGCGGCTGATCCAGAAGCTCGGGCGCGAGCCGACCGAGCAGGAGCTGTCGCAGGAGATGGACATGCCGCCGGACCAGGTCCGTGCGGTGCGGCGCATGGCGCAGCAGCCGATCTCGCTGCAGTCGAAGGTCGGCGACAGCGACGACGCGCACTATGGCGACTTCATCCCCGACCTCTCGAGCGAGAACCCGTTCGAGGTGACGGAGGGGCATCTGCTGAAGGAGCGGCTGCGGGAGATCCTGAACACGCTGACGGACCGCGAGCGGCAGGTCGTGGACTTCCGCTTCGGTCTCACGGACGGGTACAGCCGGACGCTGGAGGAGGTGGGGCGCCTCTTCAACGTGACGCGCGAGCGCATCCGCCAGATCGAGGCGAAGGCGCTGCGCAAGCTCCGCCACCCGAGCCGGATGAAGTCGCTCGGCGACTACAAGAACAGCTGAGGAAGCAAAGTAAGAAGGAAGAAGTAAAAAGTAAAAGGTAAGAAGTTAGAAGTGAGAAGTCAAAAGACAAGAAGAAGTCGAAAGAAGTAAAAAAGTTAGGAAGGAAATAAAAAAATGAACTGCATCAACGGAATCATCGAACTGTTCAAGAACTGCCAGACGTGCTGTCCGGCCATCACACTGGCCGTCGTGGCCTTTGTCCTCGGCGCGCTCGCGGCAATCCTTGTCGCCAAAGTCCTCTGCCCGTGCGGCAAGGCGTCGCCGACCTGCAAGAAGGGTGACGCACGCAAGCCGCAGAAGAAGGAGGAGCGTCCGTTCGAGAAGCGCAAGCCGCATCCCGCCCCGGCGGACGGCTCGGTCGAGATCTATGTCGGCAACCTCAGCTACGACATGACAGAAGACCAGCTCCGCAAGGAGTTCGAGGCGTTCGGCACGGTCAACTCGGCGCGGCTCATCACGAACAAGTTCAACGGCAAGTCCAAGGGCTTCGGCTTCGTCCAGATGCCGAACCGTGCGGAGGCCGAAAAGGCGTGCGAGGCGCTGAACGACAAGGAAGTACTCGGCCGCAAGATGAAGTGCAACGAGGCGAAGAATCTCATTTGAGAAATAATCGAATGATCGAATCGTCGAATAATCGAATCGGCGAATTTGAAATCTGACAGGGAGGACAAGGTCATGGCGAAGGCGTTGGTACCGTTGGCAAAGGGCTTTGAGGACATCGAGGCCGTGACGATCGTCGACGTTCTCCGGCGCGGCGGCGTCGAAGTCGTGACGGCCTCCCTTCAGGAGACGACGGACGTCTTGAGCGCGCACGGCCTCCTGATGAGGGCCGACGCGCGGCTTGCGGAAGTCGCGGACGGCGAGTTCGACGCGATCGTCCTGCCGGGCGGCGGCGAGGGCACCGAGAACCTCAAGAACTCGGATCGCCTCATCCGCCGCCTCCAGCGGCAGAACGACGAGGGACGGCTTCTCTGCGCGATCTGCGCGGCGCCGACCGTGCTTGTCGAGGCGGGTGTGCTGGCCGAGGGGCTGCACGTGACGTGCTACCCGACCTGCCAGATGGAGCTTGACCGTCCGTGGTCGCCCGTGCCCGTCGTGCTGGACGGCAACGTCGTCACCGGCCAGGCGCCGGGTTCCGCGCTCCTCTTCGCCCTTGTCGTCCTCCAGACGCTGACGGACGAGGCGACGGCGCGCAAGGTCGCGCGCGGCATGGTGACGGACGTCCTCGGCTGACCGATGTTCCGCCGCCTGTCCATTTCGTCATTCAGGTTCTTCCTCGCGGGGAAGGGCCTTTCTTTTCGGACGGGCAAGTATTTTGGGCAGGCCCTGCTGGTCGGGCTGATCGCCGGCTTCGTCGTCGTGGCGTTCCGCTACCTGATCGACCTCGGCTTCGCGTGGATATTCGATCCTGCCGCCGCGTCGGGAAGCCGCTGGCTGTTCGTCGTGCTGCCGCCCGTCGGTGCGCTCGCGGGCTACCTGCTCATCCGCCGCTTCGACTCGCTGGAGCACGCGCGCGGCACGGACAGCGCGATTCTCGCCTACCACCGCCGCTGCGGCTACGTGCCGCCGGCCGTGCTGCCGGTGAAGTCCGTCGCCTCGGTGCTGACGATCGCCTCGGGCGGCTCGGCCGGCTATGAGGGCCCGGTTACGCTTCTCGGCGCGGCGTGCGGCAGCCTTGTCGCCTCGTGGTTTTCCCTGCCGGCGCGCGCGCGGCGCATCCTGATGACGGCCGGGATTTCCGCCGGCATCGCGGCGCTCTTCCAGGCTCCGCTTGCGGGCGCGATCTTCGGCTTCGAGGTTCTCTACTCGTCGAGCGACGTCGAGTACGAGTGCCTTCTGCCGTGCTTCACGGCGGCGACGGTCGCCTACACGATCTTCGCCTGCTTCTTCGGCTGGGGGACGCTCTTCCAGATGCCGAACATCGCCTATGAGAACGGGCTGCGGCTCCTGCCCTACTTCGTCCTCGCGCTTGTCGTCACGTTCGGCGCGCGCTTCTACATCCGCTTCTTCACGTCCACCGAGCGCGCGTTCGCGTCCCTGCCCGTGCCGGGCTGGCTGCGCGTCGTTCTGGGCGGACTCGCCACGGGGCTTCTCGGCCTGCTGGTGCCCGCGATCCTCGGCACGAGCTATCCTGTCATCCAGCAGGTGCTGTCGGGCGGCTCGCTCGTGCTTCCGACGCTCGTGATCCTCTTCTTCGCGAAAGTCGTCGCGACGTCCTTCACCGTCGGAAGCGGCGGGTCGGGCGGCGTGTTCGCGCCGGCGCTCGTCTGCGGCGGCGCGCTTGGCGCGGCGGTCGGGCAGGTCTTCGCCGCCGTTCTCCCGGCGTCGTTCGGCATCCAGCCGGCGGCGTTCGCGCTCGTCGGCATGGCGGGCTTCCTCGCCTCGTCCATCCGCACGCCGATGGCGGCCATCGTGATGGTCGCGGAGATCTCCGGCAACCACGGCCTCCTCGTGCCGGCGATGTGGGTCTGCGGCATCTCCTTCTGGCTCAACAACGGCTGGTCGCTCTACCGCAGCCAGCCGCACTGCCGCGAATCGTCCCCTGCGCACGGTTTCCTCGCGCGGCAAATTTGATATAATCTACAGGACTATGGCATACTGTGACATTTCGCTGGGTCTGTCGATCGCGTTCATGGTCGTCGGGCTCGTCGCGCTCGCGTGGTCGAGCGACATTTTTGTGGACGGCTCCGCCGTGCTGGCGAAGGCGCTCGGCATTTCGCCGTTCATCATCGGCATGGTGATCATCGGCTTCGGGACGAGCGCGCCGGAGCTGTGCGTGAGCGTGATGTCCGGCCTGTCGGGCCACGCGAGCCTCTCGCTCGGCAACGCCTACGGCAGCTGCACGTTCAACATCGCGGTCATCCTCGGCGTCTCGGCCCTCATCCTGCCGCTCGTGACGAAGCCGGCCATCACCTTCGTCGCGGGGCCGGGGCTCGCGGCGGTCACACTGTTCTCCTGGCTACTTCTGCGCGACGGCTCGTGTTCGCGTGCCGAGGCGGGCGCGCTCCTCGCGGCGTTCGCCATTCTCCTGCCGCTCTACTGCTGGTTCGACCAGAAGACGAAGGGAACGGAAGAAGGAAAAAGGGAGAAGGAAGAGGGATGCGTGACGGGGGATGAAGTCGCGGCGCGCGCGACGGCGCGGACGCTGCTCGTGTCGCTCGTGAAGGTCGCGGTCGGTCTGGTCGTCCTGGTCGGGTCGTCGCATTTCCTCGTCTGGGGCGCGGTCGACTTCGCGAAGTACCTTGGCGTGAGCGACCTCGTGATCGGCCTGACGATCGTCGCGGCGGGGACGTCCCTGCCCGAACTCGCGAGCGCGATCGCGTCCGCCCGGCGCGGCGAGCACGAGTTCGTGCTGGGCAACATCATCGGCTCGAATCTCTTCAACACGCTCGCCGTCGTGGGCCTCGCGACGTTCCTCGCGCCGTTCGAGGCGGCGGCGGACGGCACGCCGGCGTTCTCGCCCTACATCCTCACGCGCGACCTGCCGGTCATGGCGGCCGTCTCGCTCTCGATCATGGTCTTCGGCTTCAACTGGCGGCACCCGAAGCAGCCGGGCGTCATCAACCGCAAGGAGGCCGTGGGCTGGATCCTGTCGTTCGCCGTCTACACGGTCGTCATGTTCCTGCAGGAGACGGGGACGTGGGGGAAAATGTTCGAATAATCGAATAATCGAATGATCGAATGGTCGAATGAACGAAAAGAGGAAAGGTTGAATCGCTATGTCTCATGTCATTGCAATTGATGGGCCGTCGGGCGCGGGCAAGAGCTCGGTCTCGAAGCGCGTCGGACGAAAGCTCGGCTATCTGCACGTCGATTCGGGTGCGCTCTACCGCATCATGACGTGGCAGTGCCTCGAAAACGGCATCGACACGTCGAACCCCGACGCGGTCGCTGCCTTTGCCGCGACAGTCGAGATCGCGTGCCGTCCCGAAGACGGCGCGATCGCCTACTACGTGAAGGGCGAGACGCCGGGCAACCGCATCCGCACGCCGGAGATCAATGCGCATGCCTCGGCGGTCGCGACGGTCAAGGCGGTGCGCGACCGCATCACGGCGATCCTGCGCGGCCTGACGGCGCACGGCGACCTCGTCGTCGAGGGGCGTGACATCACGACGGCCGTCTTCCCGGACTCGCCCGCGCGATTCTTCCTGACGGCGAGCGCGGAGGCGCGTGCGCGGCGGCGGCAGAAGGAGGAAGTCGCGAAAGGCATTGCGAACCAGAGCGAGGCGGCGGTCAAGGCGTCGCTTCTCGCGCGCGACGCCATCGACTCGACGCGGAAATACGCGCCGCTTCGCAAGGCGGACGGCGTTCTGGAAATCGATTCGAGCGACCTCACGCTGGACGAAGTCGTCTCGGCCGTCCTCGCGGCCCTGCCGGAGGGCTGGCGAAGCAAAGCACAGGAGAAAACAAAAATGAAATGGCGTAAGTTGTCTCAGGTGTGCGGTCTTGTCCTTTCCCTTTCGCTCCTCGCGCTGTCCCTGACGGCGGCGGCGGGGGCGCGCACGGTGCAGATGCTCCCCGGCGAAAACTGGTGGGGGCTCTGCAACGACTTCGGGCGCGAGCTGCCGTTCACGGAGAAGAGCGACTTCTCCTGTGACCTGCGCGAGAACAACTACGCGCATCAGGCGCAGTCGCTGCTCGTCTCGGACAGGGGCCGTGCGGTTTGGTGCGACGAGCCGGTCAAGGTCGCGATCAAGGGTGGCACCATCGCGCTCGCGAGCGACAGGGGCGAAATCGAACTCGTCGAAAAGGCGGGCGCGAACCTGCGCGAGGCGCTCGAGTACGCGGCGCGGAACTGGTACCGTCCGACGGGCGAAGAGCCCGAGCTCCTCTATTTCGCCGCGCCCCAGTACAACACGTGGATTGAGCTCACCTATCACCAGAACGAAAAGGACATTCTCGCCTACGCGCAGTCGATGCTCGACCACGGCTTCCCGCCCGGCGTCTTCATGATTGACGACACGTGGCAGGCCGGCTACGGCGACTGGCGCTTCGAGCCGACGCGCTTCGCCGACCCGAAGGGCATGGTCGAGAAGCTGCACAAGATGGGCTTTAAGGTGCTGCTCTGGATGTGTCCGTTCGTGTCGATGGACACGCCGGCCTTCCGCCGCGTCGCCTGGGGACGAAACCCCGACGACGTGAAGGGCTATCCGACGAAGGGCGGCTTCCTCAGCGAGAGCCCGAAGAAGAGCTGGTACGGCGTGCCCTATCCGGCGCCGATCAAGTGGTGGAACGGCTGCTCGGCGCTTCTGGACTTCACGCACCCGAACGCGGTCGCGTGGTTCGACGAGCAGCTGGACGGCCTGAAGCGCGACTTCGGCGTGGACGGCTTCAAGTTCGACGGCGGCTCCGTCTCGTACTACGCCGGTACGAAGGACACGTCCGGCGAGGGCGGTAGCGCACCGAAGACCTACGCCTACGACCGGACGGCTTCCGCCGCGAAGCAGAGCGCGCTCTACGGATCGTTCGCCCTCAAGCACAAGGGCAGCGAATACCGCAACGGCTTCGGCTTCGCCGGCAAGCCCGTCATCATGCGCCTCCACGACAAGCCCCACACGTGGGAGGCCCTGCGGCGTCTCGTCCCCGACATGCTCGCGGCGGGCTTCGTCGGCTGTCCCTTCATCTGCCCCGACATGGTGGGCGGCGGCGAGTGGTCGACGTTCATCCCCGGCGCGCCGTTCTCGGAGGAACTGTTCGTGCGCTCGGCGCAGGTGCAGGCGCTCTGTCCGATGATGCAGTTCTCGGCCTCGCCCTGGCGCTACCTCAGCGCGGCGAACCAGAAGATCGTCCAGGACGCGGTGGCGCTTCGCCAGCGGTTCGCGCCGACGTTCGTCGAGCTTGCGAAGCGGGCGGCGAAGGACGGCCAGCCGATCATGCGGAATCTCGAATACGCTTACCCCGGCTGCGGCTACGCCGAAGTGCGCGACCAGTTCCTGATGGGCGACGACCTGCTGGTCGCGCCGGTCGTCGAGGCGGGCGCGACGTCGCGGAAGGTCGTCATTCCGCCGGGGACGTGGAAGGCGGACGACGGCACGGTCGTCACGGGTCCGATGACGGTCGAGGTCGCGACGCCGCTCGCGCGTCTGCCGCATTTCGTGCGGCAGTGACCGAAGGCGGAACAGTTCACGGTTCAAGGAGGCAAAATGAAGAAGATGATGTTTGTGTGCGCGGCGGCGCTGCTCGTCGCCGGGTGCGGCAAGGAGGGCGGCGCGCCGTTCGGCGGCGGCCCCAAGGGGCCGAAGTTCCGCTTCGCGCCGATCACGCGCACGGATCTCGTGCGCACGGTCGAGGCGACGGGCACCGTCCAGCCGCGCAACACGCCGAGCGGCATCCCCGTCGGCGCGCAGGTGAACGGCAAGGTCCTCAAGCTCTTCGTTGACTACAACTCGACCGTGACGAACGGCCAGATTGTCGCGCTCATCGACCCGCTCGTCTACGAGGCGACGTACCGCAACGCGGTCGGCCAGCTGCACGGCAACCGGGCGAAGGTGAAGCAGTGCGAGGCGGTTCTGACGCTCGCGGAGAAGACGCTCGTGCGCAAGCAGGCGCTCTTCAAAAAGGAGATGTGCTCGGAGGCTGACCTCGACGCGGCCATCGAGGCGCGGGACAGCGCGGTCGCGTCGCTCGACAGCGCCAAGGCGTCCGTCGAGCAGTCCGAGGCGTCCGTCTCGAAGGCGAAGGCCGACCTCGACTACTGCACGATCCGCTCGCCCGTGAACGGCGTCGTCCTCGCGCGCAAGGTCGAGGAGGGCGAGACGGTCGTCTCGTCGATGAACGCGGTGCCCGTCCTGACGATCGCGGAAGACCTGAAGACGGTGTGGGTCGAGGCGACCGTGCCGGAGGCGGACGTCGGCAACATCAAGGTCGGGCAGGCCGTCACCTTCACGGCGGACGCCTACCGGCGCAAGTTCACGGGCAAGGTGCGGCAGATCCGTCTCGCCTCGACGACGACGAACAACGTCGTCACGTATCCGATCATCATCGAGGCGGAGAACCCGGACGAGATGCTGTTCCCCGGCATGACGGCGACGCTCTCCATCGAGACGGCGCGCGCCGAGAACGCGGTCGTCGTCTCGGCGGCGGCGTTTCGCTTCCGTCCGAAGGAGGAGGACCGCGCGCCGGGCGAGGTGCCGCGCGGACGCAAGATCTGGCTCGTGGGCGCGGACGGCAGGCTGACGCCGCATCTCGTCACGGAGGGCGTCTCGGACGACTCCTTCACGGAACTCGTGGGCGGCGATGCGTTCGAGGGGAAGGAGGCCGTCGTCGGCTACCAGACGGCGGCGACGCTCGCCCAGCCGCCGTCGGACGCGGCGAGCAATCCGTTCATGCCGAAGCGTCCGAAGTTCGGCACGGCGGGCACGGCGCCCGAACCGAAGAAGAAGTAGGCCATGGAACACCTGATCGAAGTCCGGGACCTGCGCAAGACGTATGCGGTCGGCGACGAGCCGGTGCATGCGCTCGACGGCGTGTCGGCGTCAATCGACAACGGCGAGTTCGTCGCGATCATGGGCGCGTCCGGCTCGGGCAAGTCGACGATGCTCAACATCCTCGGCTGCCTCGACACGCCGACGTCCGGCTCGTACCTGCTGGACGGGCTGGAGGTCGCGCGCCGCAGCCGCAAGGAGCTGGCGCTCATCCGCAACCGGAAGCTCGGCTTCGTCTTCCAGAACTTCAACCTGCTGCCGCGCACGAGCGCGCTGGAGCAGGTCGAGCTGCCCGACCTCTACATGGGGCGGCTCACCCGCGCCGAACGCCGCCGCCGCGCAATCGAGCTGCTGGGCCGCGTCGGGCTGGGCGGCCGCGTCGGCCACACGCCCGCGCAGCTCTCCGGCGGACAGCAGCAGCGCGTCGCCATCGCCCGCGCGCTCATGAACGAGCCGCCCGTCCTCTTTGCGGACGAGCCGACGGGCAACCTCGACACGAAGAGCTCCGTCGAGATCATGCAGCTCTTCACCGAACTCTCGAAAGAGGGCATCACCATCATCATGGTCACGCACGAGGACGACATCGCGGCCTACGCGACGCGGCATCTCCTCATGAAGGACGGCAAGCTCGTGAAGGACGACCGCACGCCGCGCCCCTAGCCGGGTTTGCCGACCGAGGCGCGCTTATGCTATAATACGGCCTATCTGTGAAACGCATGCAAAGAGCTACCGACAAAAAGAGGGAGGCGTCGTCTTGACGAAGGCCGTCTATCCCGGCACGTTCGACCCGATGACGCTCGGTCACTTCGATCTCATCAAGCGGGCCGCGAAGCTCTATGACCGCCTTGTCGTCGCCGTCGCCGCGACGAGCAAGAAGCAGGGCGCGCTCTTCGGGGCCGAGGAGCGCCTGGCGATGATCCGGGAGGACGTGCGCCGCGCGCGGCTCGGCAACGTCGAGGTGAAGGTGCTCGACGGGCTGCTCGTCGACTTCTGCCGCCGCGAGGAGGCGTTCGTCGTCATCCGCGGCGTCCGGGTCTATTCCGACTTCGAGTACGAGTTCCAGATGGCGCTCACGAACCGCCGCCTCGCGCCGGAGATCGAGACGCTGTTCATGATGCCGAGCGAGAACCTCGCCTACGTCACGGCCTCGACCGTGCGCGAGATCGCGAGCTACGGCGGCGACACGGCGGCGTTCGTGACGCCGGCCGTGCAGCGTCGGCTGAAAAGGGAAGAGGAGAAGAGACGTGGACAAGAAACTGGTCATTGACGTCACGCGGCTCGACCCGTCGGGCGAGGAGCTTGTCGGCGAAGTCGATTGCGTGGATCTGGACGAGCCGTTCGTGAAGCCGTTCGGCGGCATCCGCTATCGGCTCACGGCGCAGGTCTTCGGGACGGAGCTGCTCGTGCGCGGGCACCTGGAGCAGGACTTCGACCTCGTCTGCTCCCGGTGCGGAAAGGACTTTGACGACACGGTCAAGGTCGACGATTTCATGCAGTCCTACGAGCTGACGGACCAGACTCAGGAGGTCGATTTGACGGCTGACGCAAGAGAGAGTATAATACTCGCCCTACCGACATACCCGGTCTGTCGCGAGTCCTGTCCGGGGATCGAACAAAAGGGGGTCACTCCTGCGGACGATCGGTGGAATGTGCTCGACAATTTGAAGAACCAGAAGTAAGGAGAAAAAGACATGGCAAGTCCTAAGAACCGTGTGTCCAAGCGCCGCAAACGCGAGCGCGTGGCGTCCCTTGAGAAGCCGATCCTCGCCGAGGTCGGAACGTGTCCCGCGTGCGGCGCGGCTGTCCGTACGCACCGTGCGTGCCCGAAGTGCGGCACGTACAAGGGTCGCAAGGTCATCGCGGCGGCGAAGTAAGCCCGCCCGCTTGAACGAGAGAATCCTCCGGAGCCGCGTGGCGATGGAGGATTCCGGGTTTTTCCTTTCAGGTTCTCGAATCTTTCAGGAGGCTTGACGGATGACACGTGTTGCGTTGGATGCGATGGGCGGCGACTACGCGCCCGAACAGGTCGTGATTGGGGCCGTCGAGGCGGCGGCTGGCGTGCCGGACGTGAAGATCCTGCTCGTCGGGCAGCTCGCCCCGATTCAGGCGGAGCTTGACAAGCTGCCGCCGAAGCTGAAGGCGACGGCCCAGCAGGTGATCGAGAAGGGCAGCCTGGAGATCGTCCATGCGCCCGACGTCGCCGAGATGGACGAGTCGCCGGTCGATGCCGTCCGCAAGAAGCGCGACTGCTCGATCAACGTCGCGATGCGGCTCGTGAAGGAGGGGCGCGCCGATGCGTTCGTGTCGGCGGGGAACTCCGGCGCGGTCGCGACGAGCGCGATCCTGACGCTGGGGCGCATCCCCGGCGTGAAGCGTCCCGCGATCGCGACGGTGCTGCCGAACCGCAACCCGAAGCGTCCGCTCATGCTGCTTGACGCCGGCGCGAACATGGACTGCCACCCCGAGTGGCTAGTGCAGTTCGCGATCATGGGCAACGCCTACTCGAAGGCGGTGCTGAAGCGCGGCACGCCGGCGGTCGGCCTCATCTCCATCGGCACCGAGGACTGCAAGGGCAACGAGATGACGAAGCAGACCTTCCCGCTCCTCAAGGGGGTGAAGGACCTCAACTTCGTCGGCAACATCGAGGGCAAGGACCTCTACAAAGGCCACATCGACATCGCCGTCTGCGACGGCTTCGTCGGGAACGTGGTGCTGAAGACGACCGAGTCGATCGCGAAGGCGATCGGCTACTGGCTGAAGAAGGAGTGCTTCAAGGGGCCGTTGCGGTTCTTGGGCGCGCTTCTCCTGAAGGGGGCGTTCCATTCGCTCAAGGAGCAGCTCGACCCGGAGATCTACGGCGGCGCGCCGCTCCTCGGCGTGCCGGGGGCCGTGATCATCACGCACGGCAGCTCCTCCCACAAGGCCATCTACTACGCCGTAAAAGCCGGCGTCGCTGCGGCGACCAACGACGTGTCCGGGCTCATCGCAAAGGCGATCGCCGACCACGCCGAAGACCAGAAGCAGAAATGAGTGACTACAATTTCTCTGCCATCGAGAAGAAGTGGCAGAAGTACTGGCTCGAGAACAAGACGTTCAAGACGTCCACGGGCACGGGTTCGGGGACGCCAGAGTCCCCGTCCGTTGCCGAGAAGCCCAAGTTCTACTGCCTCGACATGTTCCCCTACCCGTCGGGTGCGGGGCTGCACGTCGGGCACCCGGAGGGCTACACGGCGACGGACATCCTCTGCCGCTACAAGCGCATGAAGGGCTTCAACGTCCTGCATCCGATGGGGTGGGACGCCTTCGGCCTGCCGGCCGAGCAGTACGCGGTCGAGACGGGGACGCACCCCGCCGTCACGACGAAGAAGAACGTCGACCGCTTCCGCGAGCAGATTCGCGCGCTCGGCTTCTCGTACGATTGGGACCGCGAGGTCAACACGACCGATCCGAACTACTACAAGTGGACGCAGTGGATCTTCGAGCAGCTGTACAAGAAGGGGCTTGCCTACGTCGCGGAGGTTCCCGTGAACTGGTGTCCCGCGCTCGGCACGGTCCTGGCGAACGAGGAGGTCATCGACGGCAAGTCGGAGCGCGGCAACCATCCCGTCATCCGCAAGCCGATGCGCCAGTGGATGCTGAAGATCACCGCCTACGCCGAGAAGCTGCTGGAGGGGCTGGACACGCTCGACTGGCCGGAGGGCGTGAAGGAGATGCAGCGCAACTGGATCGGCAAGTCCGAGGGCGCGCTGGTGCGGTTTGGGGTCACGACGGACGGCCGAACGGACGGGGCTTCTGGCAGCCCCGAACCCCAGCCCAAGGATGTGGCATCCCCTTGTTCGGGCTCTGGCAGCCCCGAACCCTCGCCCAAGGATGTCATCACCGTTTACACTACGCGCTGCGACACGCTGTTCGGGGCGACGTACATGGTGCTGTCGCCGGAGCACAAGCTGGTCGAGAAGTGGCTCGCCGACGGCACGATCCGGAACGCCGATGCGGTGAGGGCCTACCAGAAGAAGGCCGCGTCGAAGAGCGACCTGGAGCGCACCGAGCTCAACAAGGAGAAGACGGGCGTGCGGCTCGACGGCGTGATGGGCCACAACCCCGTCAACGACACGGACATCCCGATCTTCATTTCCGACTACGTGCTCGCCTCCTACGGCACGGGCGCGATCATGGCTGTGCCGGCGCACGACGAGCGCGACTTCGACTTTGCGAAGGTCTTCGATCTGCCGATCGTGCAGGTCGTTGAGAAAGTTGAGAATGTTGAGAAGTTGAGAGAGGGTGCGAAGACACCGTCTCAACCCTCACCTCTCAACCCACACCCCTCAACCCCTCAACCCTACACCGGCACCGAGGCGTTCACCGACATTGCGACGGGCGTCATGGTCAATTCGGGCTTTTTGAATGGCCTTTCGGTCGATGACGCGCGCAAGGCGATGATCAAGTGGCTCGTCGAGAAGGGCGTCGGCCAGGCCAAGACGCAGTACAAGCTGCGCGACTGGCTCTTCTCCCGCCAACGCTACTGGGGCGAGCCGTTCCCGGTCATCCACTGGGAGGACGGCACGCAGTCGCTCGTTCCCGAAGAGGATCTGCCGCTCACGCTTCCCGCGCTGGACGACTACAAGCCGACCGGGACGGGCGAGCCGCCGCTGGCGAAGGCGACGGACTGGGTGAACGTCGTCGACCCGAAGACGGGCATGAAGGGCACGCGCGAGACGAACACGATGCCGCAGTGGGCCGGCAGCTGCTGGTACTACCTCCGCTACATCGACCCGCACAACGACAAGGCGTTCTGCGATCCCGAACTGCTGAAGAAGTGGCTGCCGGTTGACCTCTACGTCGGCGGCGCGGAACACGCGGTGCTGCACCTCCTCTACTCGCGCTTCTGGCACAAGGTGCTGTTCGACCTTGGGCTCGTCCCGACGCCGGAGCCGTTCCAGAAGCTCGTCAATCAGGGCATGATCCTCGGCCTCGCGTACAAGAACGCGCGCGGCGTCCTCATCCCGATGGATCAGGTCACGTGGAAGGACGGCAAGCCCTTCGGCCCGAAGAACTGGGGGCTGGACGGCGCCGACCTCTCCGAACTCGAGCCCCTGACCGAGTTCCCGGCGAAGATGTCGAAGTCCCTGAAGAACGTCGTCAATCCCGATGACGTCATCCGCGACTACGGTGCGGACTCGCTGCGGCTCTACGAGATGTTCATGGGTCCGCTGCAGGTCGTGAAGCCGTGGCAGACGTCGGGCGTGAAGGGCGTCCACAACTTCCTCAAGCGCGCGAACCGGCTCGTCACCGAGACGAAGGCCGTGGAACGTCCGCTCACCAAGGCCGAGGCGAAGACGCTGGCGGCGATGGTGAAGAAGGTCGGCGAAGACCTGGAGGCGCTCGCGTTCAACACGGGCATTTCCGCGATGATGGTCTTCCTCAACGAGGCGGAGAACCTCGCGAAGGTCGGAACGGACGGTCGAACGGACGGGGGCTCTGGCGCCCCCGCAGCCCTGCCCAAGGAATTTCTCGAAAAGTTTGTTCTGTGCCTTTCGCCGTATGCGCCGCATCTGGGCGAAGAGCTCTGGCAGTTCCTCGGCCACACGGACACGCTCGCCTACGAGCCGTGGCCGGCGTTCGACGCCGCCGCGCTTGTCGAGGACGAAATCGAGATCCCGGTGCAGGTTCTGGGCAAGCTGCGCGGCCGCGTGCGCATCCCGGTCGCGGCGACGCCCGCCGAAATGGAGGCGGCGGCGAAGGCGAACGCCGACGTCGCGCGCTTCCTCGACGGCAAGACGATCGTGAAGGTCGTGACGGTTCCGAAACGCCTGGTCAACTTCGTCGTGCGGTAAGCCGACGGTCACGTTAAAAAAGCATTCAAGCCATGACGAGCAACGACGAATATGTCATCCAGCTTCTGACCGAGCGCGGGTATCTGACGCCCGAGCAGGTCGAGACGGCGGCCAACTCGATGAAGGCCGAGAACGAGACGACGCTCGACGCGCTCGTCGCGGGCGGGACGATCGGGCAGGACGAGGTCCTCGGCACGATCGCCGACCAGTTCGGCCTCAAGTACTGCCACATCGACGCCGACGCGATCGACGTGGCGTCCGTGACGAAGGTGATCACGCCGGAGATCGCGAAGAAGTACGGCGTCGTGCCGATCGTGGCGGACGACGACTCGGTGACGGTCGCGCTGTCCGACCCGATGGGGTATGACGCGATCGACTCCCTGCGCTTCGTGCTGGTCGGCAAGGACGTGCAGGCCGTCCTCTGTCCGCTCGACGAGGTGAAGAGCGCGATGGCGAAGCTCTACATGACGGCGGACGAGGCGGAGGTCTCGACGCGCGACGAGGAGGGGCTTTCCGATGCGACGGCGGGCGAGAGCGACGACAACGCCGTCATCAAGCTCGCCAACATGATCATCACGACGGCGATCAAGATGAAGGCCTCCGACATCCACATCGAGCCGATGGAGAAGGAGTTCCGCATCCGCTACCGCATCGACGGCGCGCTCCGCAAGATGGACTCGCCGCCGAAGCGCCTGCAGGGCGCGATCATCTCGCGCTTCAAGATCATGTCGAAGATGAAGATCTCCGAGAAGCGCGTGCCGCAGGACGGGCGCATCCAGATCTCCGTCGGCGGCAAGGATCTCGACCTGCGCGTCTCGTCCGTCCCGACGAACCACGGCGAGTCGGTCGTCATGCGTATTCTCGACAAGTCGAACCTCTCGCTCGGCCTGCCGCAGCTCGGCTTCCTGTCCGACGACCAGACGACGTTCGAGCGGCTCATCAAGCTGCCGGACGGCGTGGTGCTCGTGACGGGCCCGACGGGCTCCGGCAAGACGACGACGCTCTACGCCTGCCTTGGCCAGATCAACACGCCCGACAAGAAGCTCATCACGGTCGAGGACCCGGTCGAATACCAGATGAGCGGCATCAACCAGGTCCAGGTCAACAAGGACGTCGGCCTCGACTTCTCCGCCGCGCTCCGCTCGATTCTGCGTCAGGCGCCGAACATCGTCATGATCGGCGAAATCCGTGACGCGGAGACGGCCGACATCGCGATGGAGGCGGCGCTCACCGGCCACCTCGTGTTCTCGACGCTGCACACGAACGACGCGCCGTCGGCCGTGACGCGACTCCTGGACATCGGCGTGAAGCCGTTCCTCGTCGCGTCCGCCCTGCGCGCCGCGATGGCCCAGCGCCTCGTGCGCGCCATCTGCGAGAAGTGCAAGGAGGCGTACACGCCGAGCGAGCGCGAGATCAAGATGCTGACGGGCCTCGCGAGCGGCACGAGCGCGCAGGTCCCCGACCACATGTACCACGGCGCGGGCTGCGACAAGTGCGGCAAGACGGGCTACAAGGGGCGGAAGGGCATCTTCGAGATCTTCAAGGTCGACGACACGATCCAGCGACTCATCTTCGACCACGCGCCGGCGACGCTGCTCCGTCAGCGCGCCCGCGAGATGGGCATGCGCACGCTGCGCGAGGACGGGATGCTCAAGGTCGCGAGCGGCATGACGACGCTCGCCGAAGTCCTGCGCGTCACGATGGGCGACGCGGACTGACGGTCGGCGAAAATACCCCCTTGCGCGACAAGCGCACTTTTTGATATACTACACCACTATTCGACCACTCTAGAGAGTAAAAACAACAATGAAAGTACGTAGTTCCGTTCGTCGCATTTGCGAGAACTGCCGCATCGTCCGCCGTAAGGGCGTGGTGCGCGTGATCTGCACCAACCCGCGCCACAAGCAGTGCCAGGGTTAAGAAAGGTAAGAAAGAAATATGCCTAGACTGATGGGTGTGGACATTCCGGGGAAGAAGCACATTCGCTTCGCGCTCCGTTATATCCACGGTATTGGGCCGAAGCGCGCCGATGACGTGCTGGCGGCGGTCAAGGTCGATCCGATGAAGAAGGCGGACGACGTCACTCAGGACGAGATCCACGCGATCACGACGTACATTCAGGAGCATTTCCGCGTCGAAGGCGACCTCCGCCGCGAGGTTTCGCAGAACATCCGCCGCCTGATCCAGATCGGGTCGTACCGCGGCCTCCGTCACAAGAAGGGCCTTCCGGTCCGCGGCCAGCGCACGAAGACGAACGCCCGCACCCGCAAGGGCGGCAAGCGCGTCTCGATCGCGATGCCGAAGCAGGCCGGCCGCTAAGGGGGGTAGTTTAACATGGCAGAAGAAATCAAGAAAGAGGCCGCGCCCGTCGAGGCGCCCGCCGCCGCCGCGCCGGCCGCCGAGGGCGAAGCCGCCGAGGCCAAGGCGAAGAAGTCGGGCAAGTCGATTCCGGCCGGAATCGCGTTCATCCGCTCGACGTTCAACAACACCCAGGTCTCCATCGCGGATGCGCGCGGTGGCGTGATCAGCTGGAGCTCGGCCGGCAAGGCGGGCTTCAAGGGCTCCCGCAAGTCCACTGCGTTCGCGGCGACGATGGTCGCACAGGACGCGGCGCGCGTTGCGGTCGCCAAGGGCATGCACGAGTGCGAGGTGCGCATGCAGGGCGCCGGCGCCGGCCGCGAGAGCGCGGTTCGCGCGATTCAGGCGGCGGGCATTCGCGTCACGCAGATTACCGACACCACGCCGGTGCCGCACAACGGTTGCCGCGCTCGCAAGCGCAGGAGGGTCTAATCATGGGTCGTTATACTGGTCCCGTTTGTCGTCAGTGCCGCCGCGAAGGGCAGAAGCTCTTCCTCAAGGGCGCACGTTGCTACATGGCCAAGTGCCCGATCGAACAGGGCACGGGGGCTCCCGGCATGCACGTCGGCCGCCGCATGAAGAAGATGTCCGAATACGGCAGCCAGCTGCGCCAGAAGCAGTCGCTCCGCCGTCAGTACGGCATGGGCGAGCTGCAGTTCCACCGCTTCTTCGAGGAGGCCCTCCGCAAGGAAGGCGTCACGGGCGAGAACCTGCTGCAGATGCTCGAGATGCGCCTGGACAACATCGTCTACCGCCTCGGGCTCGCGCCGAGCCGCCGCGCCGCGCGCCAGTTCGTGCTGCACGGCCACATCCTCGTGAACGACCGCAAGGCCGCGATTCCCTCGCACGTCCTCAAGGTCGGCGACGTCGTCGCCGTCAAGGACGCCGCGAAGTCGAAGGACGCCGCGAACCGTTCGGTCGAGGCCGCGACGGGCGCGCAGCTGCCCGTGTGGATGCAGTTCGACAAGGCCAACCTCAAGGCCGAGATCCTGGCCGTCCCGACGCGCGAGCAGATCGCGCCGATCGTCGACGAGCAGGCCATCGTCGAACTCTACTCCCGCTAACGGAGTCTCATCGTCAACCTATCAAAGGGGAGTAATACATGCCTATCCGTTTGAGCCCTTTCGAGATGCCGCATAACGTCCAGGTGCTGGACGAAGGCAAGACCGCGACGTACACCCGTTTCGTCGCGGAACCGTTCGAAATCGGCTATGCGCGGACGATCGGCAACTCCCTCCGTCGTGTTCTTCTGAGCTCGATCGAGGGGGCGGCGATCTCGTCCGTCAAGATCAAAGGCGTCAACCACGAGTTCTCGACAATCAGGGGCTGTGCGGAGGATGTCACTGACATCATCCTCAACCTGAAGCGCGTCCTGCTGAAGACCTACACCCGCGAGACCCAGAAGATCTCGCTCAAGGTCCAGGGGCCCTGCACGGTGACGGCCGAGGCGTTCGCCCTGGCCAACAACGTCATCGTCTTGAACCCGAAGCAGGAGATCTGCACGCTCGACGTCGACGGCGCGTTGGAGATGGAGTGCGAGGTTCGCACGGGCCGCGGCTTCTGTCTCGCGGACGGCAACAAGAAGCCGGATCAGGAGATCGGCCGCATCGCGATCGACTCCATCTTCTCGCCGGTGACGCGCGTGAACTTCCTCGTGGAGAACACCCGCGTCGGCCAGCGCACCGACTACGAGAAGCTTGTCCTCGACATTTGGACGGACGGGCGCATCTCGCCGGAAGACGCGCTGAAGACGGCGGGCGCCGTCCTGCGTCGCCACATCGACGTGTTCGTCGACTACGACGGTGTGCAGACGCTGGAGTTCGTCGCGACGGATCGTCAGGCCGCCGACGAGCGTGAACGTCTCCGCAAGCTCGTGAACATGTCCGTGAACGAGGTCGAGCTGTCCGTCCGTGCGGCGAACTGCCTCAACAACGCGAACATCTCCACGGTCGGCGAGCTGATCTCGAAGACCGAGGCGGACATGCTCAAGTACCGCAACTTCGGGAAGAAGTCGCTCACGGAGATCAAGGCGAAGCTTGTCACGATGGGCCTCTCGTTGGGCTACAAGTTCGACCCGGACCTGATGGAGAAGAAGAAAGACGACAAGAAGAAGGACGCCAAGGGCAAGGATGCCAAGGGCAAGGACGCCAAGGACAAGGATTCCAAGGAGAAGGACGCCAAGGAGCCGGCCGCCGAGAACAAGGAGGCCGAGAACAAGGAGGTCGAAGCCAAGGAACCCGAAGCCAAGGCGCCGGAAGCCGCGAAGGAACCCGAAGCCCAGGACGCTCAGGACACCACGAAGAAGTAAGGAATTGCAAACATGCGTCATCAGAGAGTCATGAAGAAATTCGGGCGTTCTTCCAAGCATCGCAAGATGCTCATGAAGAGCCTCGTCACCAACCTCATCCTCGCGGAGTCGATCAAGACGACCCTGCCGAAGGCCAAGGAAGCGCGCAAGGACGCGGACAAGATCGTGACGGTCGCCAAGAAGGGCGATCTCGCGGCCCGCCGTCTCGCGGCCTCCCGTCTGCTCGACCCGAAGGCCGTGCAGAAGCTCTTCGACAAGATTGCGCCTTCGATGAAGGACCGCAAGGGCGGCTACACCCGCATCGTCAAGCTCGGCACGCGCCGGGGCGACGCGGCGGAAATGTGCGTGCTCCAGTGGGTCACGGCGGGCGAGCCTGCCGAAAAGCCCACCGAGGCCGCGCCGGCCGCCGAGGCCAAGTAATTCACCTCCTAAGCCAATCTCGAAAGGGGGTGTGTGACAATGGCAATCGTGCTTAAGCTCAAGAAGGGCGAGTCCGTCGAACGCGGTCTCAAGCGTCTGAAGAAGGTTCTCGACAAGGAGGGCCTCATCAAGAAGCTCCGCGACGACCGCTACTTCGAGAAGCCGTGCGTGAAGGCGCGCAAGAAATCGCAGCGCGCCCGCATCCGCAACCGCAGCCGCCGTGGCCGCATGGAACTCAACTGAGTTCGGTCGACAGCGACAGAAGAGAGGGCATGCGCTTCGGCGTGTGCCCTCGTCTTTTTGTCCCCCCCTCTCGGCGGGCGCGGTGGGAATCGGCGCGAACTTGTGGTATAATGTGTCCAACTGAAACGGAGGACACGATGGCACATCTACTCGACGACCCCTACCTGAAGCCCTTTGAAGCGGCCGTGCGCGGACGCGCCGCGCATGCCTGCGCGCGGGCGGCGGAACTGACGCAGGGCCAGACTTCGCTCGCCGACTGGGCGAATGCGCACAACTACTTCGGCCTTCACCGAGACCGGCGCGGTTGGGTGTTCCGCGAATGGGCGCCCCACGCGACGTCGATGTGGCTCGTCGGCGACTTCAATGGCTGGAAGATCGATCCCGACTTCGAGGTCTTCCGCAAGCCGGGAACGGATGTCTGGGAGCGGCGCATCCCGGCGGCGAAGGTCTGCCACCTCGACAAGTACCATCTGGAGATGCGCTGGGAAGGCGGGCGCGGCGAGCGCATTCCCGCCTACGCGCGCTACGTCGTGCAGGACCCGGAGACGAAGCTCTTTTCCGCCTGCGTCTGGCATCCGAAAAGGCCGTATCACTGGAAGAACGGCGGGATCGGCCTGGACGTGAGAGACGGACAGCGGACAACGGACAGGGGACAGCCTTCCAAACCTTCCGAACCTTCCAAACCTTCCGAACAGTCTCCCTTCATCTACGAGGCCCATGTCGGCATGGCGGGCGAGGAGCCGCGCGTCCATACCTACGCGGAGTTCCGCGACGAGATGCTGTCGCGTATCAAGGCCGCCGGCTACGACACCGTGCAGCTGATGGCCGTCATGGAGCATCCGTACTACGGCAGTTTCGGCTATCACGTGTCGAGCTTCTTCGCCGCCTCGTCGCGCTTCGGCACGCCGGACGACCTCAAGAGCCTCGTCGATGCGGCGCACGGCATGGGGCTGCGCGTCATCATGGATCTCGTCCACTCGCACTCGGTCGCAAACGAGCGGGATGGCCTCTCGCGCTTCGACGGGACGGACTACCAGTATTTCCACTCCGGCGCGAAAGGCTGGCATTCGGCGTGGGGCAGCCGCTGCTTCGACTACGGCAAGACGGAAGTCCTGCACTTTCTGCTCTCGAACTGCAAGTTCTGGCTGCAGGAATACGGCTTCGACGGCTACCGCTTCGACGGCGTGACGTCCATGCTCTTCTGGGATCACGGCCTTGGCGCGGCGTTCACCGACTACGGGCAGTATTTCGACGGCTCGATGGACGACGACGCCTGGTGCTACCTCGCGCTCGCGAACCGCGTCATCCACGAGACGAACCCACGCGCGATCACGGTCGCGGAGGACGTCTCGGGCTTGCCGGGCGTCGCCGCGCCGGCGGCGGACTGCGGCATCGGCTTCGACTACCGCATGGCGATGGGCGAGCCGGACTACTGGTTCCGCCTCGCGGAGAAGGTGCGCGACGAGGACTGGTCGATGGGCGGGCTCTACCACGCGCTCACGGACCGGCGGGCGGAAGAGAAGGTCGTCTCGTATGTCGAGAGCCACGACCAGGCGCTCGTCGGCGGCAAGACGTTCTTCTTCACGATGGCGGACGCGGCGGTCTACTGGGGCATGGGCAGAGACCAGCACGGGCTTGCGGTCGACCGCGCCGTTGCGCTCCACAAGATGGCGCGGCTCGCGACGGCGGCGCTGTCGGGCGGGGCCTACCTCAACTTCATGGGCAACGAGTTCGGGCATCCGGAGTGGATTGACTTTCCGCGTGCGGAGAACGGCTGGGACTTCAGCCACTGCCGCCGCCAGTGGTCGCTCAGGGAGGACCCGAACCTGCGCTTCAAGGCGCTTGGCGACTTCGACGCGGCGATGGTCGCCGCGCTGAAGGCCGGCAAGGCCCTCTTCGGGAAGCGCGGCGCCCTCGGTGCGACGCCGGCGCGGCTCGCCTGCAACGAGGCGGACAAGGTGCTGGCGTTCGTGCGCGGCGACCTGCTCTTCGTCTTCAACTTTCATCCGTCGCAGAGCTTCGAGGACTACGGCATCCTCGTGCCGCCGGCGTCCGACTGGCGGCACCTCCTCGATACGGACGAGCCGCGCTTCGGCGGACAGGGCCGCATCCAGCCCGGCGTCACCTATGCGCCCGCGCTTGTCCCCGACGCGGCGCGCCACGAGCTCGTCCAACAGGTACGGCTCTATCTGCCCGCGCGCACGGCCGTCGTGCTGAAGAGAGCCTGAGGCTGTCGCCGTCAGGGAAATGTGGTATAATTCCGTCCTATGAAAATCGGTTGTCACCTGAGTTCGGCCGGCGGGTATCTCGCCATGGCCCAGACCGCCGTCTCGATCGGCGCGAACGTCTTCCAGTTCTTCACGCGGAATCCGCGCGGCGGCGCGGCGAAGCCGATCGACAGAAACGATGTCGCCGCGTTCCGTGACTATGCGGCGGAACACGATGTCGGGCCGATCCTTGCCCACGCGCCGTACACGCTCAACGCCGCCGGGGCCGAGGCGCGCGTGCGCGACTTCGCCGCAAGCGTCTTTCTCGACGACTTGAGGCGGCTGGAGTTCACGCCGGGCGCGCTCTACAACTTCCATCCCGGTTCGCATGTGGGGCAGGGGGCCGAAAAGGGACTTGACCTCATCTCAGACCTGCTGCTCCGTGCCTACGCCGCCGCGCCAGACGACGGCTGGAAGACGACGGTTCTGCTGGAGACGATGGCCGGCAAGGGCAGCGAGATCGGACGGAGCTTCGAGGAGATCCGCGCGCTGATCGACCGCGTCGAATCCCGGTTGCCGAGAGCCTCGGCGACACGTCCGCGCGTGGGCGTCTGCCTCGACACGTGCCATGTCTGGGACGGCGGCTACGACATCGTCGGCGACCTCGATGGCGTTGTGGACGCGTTCGACCGTGTCATCGGATTGGAGCGTCTCAAGGCCGTCCACATCAACGACTCGATGAACGCCTTGGGGTCACACAAGGATCGCCACGAGAAGATCGGAAAGGGCAAGATCGGGCTGGAGGCCTTTCGGCGAATCGTCAACCATCCGAAGCTCCGGGACCTTCCGTTCTATCTTGAGACGCCGTGCGACTTGCAGGGCTATCGGGACGAAATCGCGCTTTTGAAGTCGCTGCGCGCCCCCGCGTGAGACTTTGATTTCCTTTCCGGGGCCTGTCCCCACGTTTTTTGGGGTCTGTCCCTACGTTTTTTGGGGTCTGTCCCTACGTTTTTTGATGATTGCACGACGGGGTCTGTCCCCACGTTTTCCACGCTTTCTGGGGTCTGTCCCCAATGGCACCGGGCTTCACGGGGTCTGTCCCCAATGGTGAAGATTGGGCTTCATGGGGTCTGTCCCCAGCGGTGAAGATGGCACAAGATGGGACAAAATGTCTCACTTGTTGCGCCGCCGAGCGTGGGCATGGGGGATGGCATGGAATTTGCATTCGCGAATCAGAGATCTGAAATTTGAGATTTGAAATCTAGAATCTAAAATTAAAAGGAGAGAAAAATGAATGCAAGTTTTGATCCGGCAGAAGACACGAAGGACTGCCTTGAGAAGTACGGCACGGACCTGACGGCGCTCGCGAAGGCGGGCAAGCTCGACCCCGTGATCGGCCGCGACACGGAGATCCGCGACGTCGTGCGCATCCTGTCGCGCAAGACGAAGAACAACCCTGTCCTCATCGGCGAGCCGGGCGTCGGCAAGACGGCCATCGTCGAAGGCCTCGCCCAGCGCATCGTGCGCGGCGACGTGCCGGAGGGGTTGCGCGACCGCATGGTCTTCTCGCTCGACATGACGGCCCTGATGGCCGGCGCGTCGTACCGGGGCCAGTTCGAGGAACGCCTGAAGGCCGTCCTGAAGAAGATCAGGGAATCGGAGGGCAAGATCATCCTCTTCATCGACGAGATCCACACCATTGTCGGCGCGGGCAAGACCGAAGGGTCGTCCGACGCGGGCAACATGCTCAAGCCGATGCTCGCGCGCGGTGAGCTGCACTGCGTCGGCGCGACGACCCTCGACGAGTACCGCAAGTACATGGAGAAGGACGCCGCCCTGGAGCGCCGCTTCCAGCCGGTGCAGGTCGATCCGCCGAGCGAGGAGGACGCGATCTCGATTCTGCGCGGCATCAAGGAGCGCTTCGAGAAGTACCACAACGTGCACATCCGCGACGAGGCGCTCGTCTCGGCCGTCACGCTCAGCTCGCGCTACATCCAGGACCGCTTCCTGCCGGACAAGGCCATCGACCTCCTCGACGAGGCGTGCGCCCGCATCCGCACGGAGATGGACTCCTGCCCGCAGGAGCTGGACGAGATCTCGCGCCACGTGCGGCGGCTGGAGATCGAGGAGATCGCGCTGAAGAAGGAGAAGGACGAGAACTCGAAGAAGCGGCTTGTCGAGCTGCAGGACGAGCTCAAGGACCTCAAGGCGAAGTCCGACAGGATGACGGCGCAGTGGAAGGAGGAGAAGCGCGCCCTGGAGGACGTGCGCCGCGTCCGCACGAGCCTTGAGGAGGCGAAGCACCGCTACGAGCGCGCCGAGAGCGAGGGCGACTTCAACGAGGCGTCGCGCCTCAAGTACGGGCTCATCCCGGAGCTTGAGAAGAAGCTCAAGGTGCACGAGGACGACCTGCACAAGAACGCCGGCTCGGCGCTTCTGCGCGAGGAGGTGACGGCGGACGAGATCGCGGAAGTGGTCTCGCGCTGGAGCGGCATCCCCGTGACGAAGCTCGTCGAGGGCGAGCGCGAAAAGCTCGTGCGCCTCGCGGACACGCTGCACAAGCGCGTGATCGGCCAGGACAAGGCCGTCGATGCAGTTGCGGACGCGGTCATCCGCTCGCGTGCCGGCATCAAGAACCGGCAGCGTCCGATCGGCGCGTTCCTCTTCCTCGGCCCGACGGGCGTCGGCAAGACGGAGCTCGCCAAGGCCCTCGCGCAGGAGCTCTTCGACGACGAGAACGCGATGGTGCGCCTCGACATGTCCGAGTACATGGAGAAGTTCGCCGTCTCGCGGCTCGTGGGCGCGCCTCCGGGGTACGTCGGGTTCGAGGACGGCGGCCAGCTCACGGAGGCCGTGCGGCGGAAGCAGTTCTCGGTCGTCCTCTTGGACGAGATCGAGAAGGCCCATCCGGACGTCTTCAACCTGCTCCTGCAGGTGCTGGACGACGGACGGCTCACGGACAGCCACGGGCGGACGGTCTCGTTCAAGAACACGGTCGTCATCATGACGTCGAACGCGCCGAAGGAGTCGCTGAAGGACATCTTCCGTCCCGAGTTCCTGAACCGGCTCGACGAGGTGCTGGAGTTCGACTCGCTCACGCAGGAGCAGATCCGCGAGATCGTGAAGCTTCAGCTCGCCGACCTCAAGAAGCGGCTCGCCGACCAGGAGTTCACGCTCGACGTCGACGACAAGGCGATGGACGTGCTGGTCAAGGACGGCTATGACCCGGCCTATGGCGCGCGTCCCGTCAAGCGGGCGATCCAGCGCGACCTTGAGAACCCGATCGCGAAGCTCATCGTCGCGGGCACCTACCTGCCGGGCGCGACGATCAAGGTCACGGCGAAGGACGGCCAGATCGTCATCTGACGAGGGGGCGTTTGGTTTTGTCGGCGGGATTTTGCTATAATGTCCCTCCTATGGAACCGACTGACGCACCTACGACCGACTGGCTTGACCTGAACCCGGATCCCGCACACGTGAAGCGCGAGCGCGCACGTGCGCGGGATCTTCGTCAGACGGACTGGTGGAAGGCGCGCATCGCGAAGGGCGAGTGCCACTACTGCCATCGGTACGTCGGGGCGGAGAACCTGACGCTCGACCACGTGATTCCCGTCGCGCGCGGCGGTCGCTCCACGCGCGGCAACTGCGTGCCGTGCTGCGTCGACTGCAACGCGAAGAAGAAGGCCTACACGCCGGCCGAACTGATTCTCGCGCGCCTCTTCCCGGAGGGGGGCGTCCATGATTGATCTTTCGCGAACGGAAGCCCTGCTGGGCGAAGCGGCGATGGCGCGGCTCGCGGTTGCGCGCGTCGCCGTCATCGGCGTCGGCGGCGTCGGCAGCTGGTGCGCCGAGGCGTTGGCGCGCACGGGCGTCGGGCACCTGACGCTCGTCGACGATGACGTGGTCGTGCCGTCGAACGTGAACCGGCAGTGCCCGGCGACGGCGAAGACGCTCGGGCGGCCCAAGGTCGAGGCCCTGCGCGAACGCCTCCTCGACATCAATCCCGACGACGATGTCGTCGCGGTCAGCGGACGCTATCCGGCCACGACGCCCGATCTGCGGCTGATGGATTTCGATTTGGTCGTGGACGCGATCGATTCCGTGGACTGCAAGGCCGAGCTGATCCTGGCGGCGACGGCGGCGGGCGTGCCGCTTCTCTCGTCGATGGGCGCGGCGCGGCGGCTCGACCCGACGAAAGTCGTCATCCGGCGGTTCGACCGAATTGCGGGCGACGGCCTGGCGCGTGCGCTGCGCCAGCGGTTCAAGCGGCTCGGCCGTTTCCCGGCGTCGCCTTTCCTTTGCGCGGCCTCGACCGAACCGCTGCAGCCCGTGTGCGCACCGCAAGGGACGGGGCCTGTCCCCAAGGGGTCGATGATGCCGGTCACGTGTGCGTTCGGCATGGCCCTCGCGGCCGAGGCGATTCGGAAACTGACGCAGCCGCGCGTCCCTTGATTTCATGCCCGCATGGAAACGGTCTCGATTATCATTGTGACGTGGAAGGGCGACGGCCTGTTGCGGGACTGCCTCGATTCGCTCGCGCGCGTCTATGGCACACGCCCGGAGATCATCGTCGTCGACAACGCGAACGAGGCGACGACGCGCAGACTGGTCGGGGGCTACCCGAACGCGATTTACGTGGCGACGGCTCGAAACCTGGGGTTTGCGGGCGGCAACAACGTCGGGCTGAAACGCTGCACACGCGAGCATGTCCTGCTGCTGAACAACGACACGGTGGTTCATGACGACTCCTTTACGCCCTTGATCGACTTTCTGGCGCGGCATCCGAAGGTCGGCATCGTGCAGGGGACGATGAACGTGCCGGCCTTGAACGACGGGCTGGACGACTGCGGCGTGATCATGACGCCGCTTGGCATCCAGCGTCATCTCCATCGTGGCGCGCCGACGGCGACGACGGTGTTGAAGCCGCGCCGTGTGACGGCGGCAAAGGGGGCGATGATGCTCTTTCGCCGGGCGGTCGTCTCGGACACGGGCTTTCTCTTCTACGACCATTTCGGAAGCTACTTCGAGGAGACGGACTTCTGCCGCCGTGCGGCGAATGTCGGATGGGAAACGTGGTTCGTGCCGACACCGCCGATCGACCATCTCTGCGGCGCGACTTCGATGCGGTTTGACCGAGACGCGATTTGGGTGCAGTATTTCCGCAACATCCTCTATTCGTTTGCGCGCAATTGGGGCTGGTGGGGACGGCTTGTCATGTGGCCCGTGTTTGTCTGCGCGGCGTTCGTCAAGAGTCCACGCAACTTGATTCGCGCGTTGAAGGGGGAGAAAACGACGGCATGAAAGCAAAGGAAGACAGGTCTTATTATCGCGGCAGTCGTCCGGATGTTTTCGAGATTGTCCCGTTGGGTGTCCGTCGGATTCTGGAAATCGGCTGCGGGGCCGGACGGTTCCGTGCCAATTTTCCTCAGGAGGTCGAATACTGGGGTGTCGAACCTGTCGCCGAAGCGGCTCGGGAGGCCGTCGGGCTGACGCAGGTACGGATTGGCACGTTGGAGGAAGTTGCGTCTTCTTTGCCGGACGGCTACTTTGACCTTGTCGTCTGCAACGACGTCATCGAGCACATCGTCGACACGGCGGCGGCCCTTGCGACGATTAGGGCCAAGCTGTCGGCAGATGGCGTGCTTGTCGGGTCGTTGCCGAACGTGCGCAGCGTCTGGGTGCTGCTGGATCTGATTTTCCGGCGAGACTGGCGCTATCGGGATTCCGGTGTTTTGGACAGTACGCACGTCCGATTCTTCACGTTCAAGAGCGCGCGTCGGCTGTTGGTTGAGAACGGCTTCGAGATTGAGGTGCTCAAGGGGCGGGCGCTTGGCGACATCTGGTGGGCGAAAATCCTTTTGGTCTTGCTTGCGCCGCTCATCTGCTGCCTCGGCTGGGATGTCTGCCGCACGCAGATTCTGTTCCGGGCTCGGAACGGGAAGGGCGCATGAAATGACCTACGATTGCTTCACGTTCTTTAACGAGCTCGATCTCCTTGAGATTCGGCTGAACACGCTGAACGAGGCGGTTGACCGCTTCGTCATCGCCGAGGCGACACGGACGCATCGCGGGCAGCCGAAGGAACTGCTGTTCGAGAAGCACCGTGCGCGCTTCGCCGCCTTTGCCGACAAGATCACGTACATCGTCGTCGATGATCTTCTGCCTGAAGAGGACGTCGCGAAAGACTCCTTCAACCTGCCGTGGGTGAACGAGAACCGCCAGCGGAACGCCTTGGCGCGCGGGCTGGCCGGCGCGAGGGGCGATGACGTCATCCTCGTTTCGGATCTCGACGAGATTCCGCGCCCGGAGAAGGTCGTCGAGGCGGTGCGGCTTGCGCGACAGGGCGAGATCGTCCGCCTGGTTCTCGATGTCTTTGTCTACTACGCGAACTTCAGGGACTACCGTACGCCGCGCTGGAACCTGGGGACGGTCGCGCTTTCCGCCGGGACATACCGGCAGGGCGAGGCGATCGGGCGCGTCCCGTGCGACCGCTATACGACGGCTGCGGAATCTTCCGGGAGATGCATTCAGAGGGTGCGCTTCCTGCGTCCGACCCGCCGCCTCGAGAACGCGGGCTGGCACATGACGTATCTGGGCGGCGCAGAAGCCGTGAGAAGAAAATTGCTCTCTTTTTCTCATGCTGAGGCGGCATCTCTCGCTGATCGGGTCGAGGAACGCCTACAGAGAGGCGCGAACGTCCTGGGCGGACGTCGCGACGCCTTCGGCGTACCGCTGGACGCTTCGTTTCCGCCGTATCTTGTCGCGAATGCGGCGAGGTTCTCGCACCTGGTCTTCCCGGTCACGGCGGACTACCTGCGGCGTACACGCGAGGCACGCCGCGTCGCGGCGGCGCGCGGCGTCCTCTACCGCGCGGCGGTGGCGCTCGTCCCCCGGCGGCTGGAAAGGCCCCTGTCGCGGCTTTACCGAAAGATCACGTTTCGATAGATAGTCCATGCACATCGTATTTGCGTCAGACAATGGTTTCGTTCGGCAGCTCCTTGTGTCTTCAGGAAGCGCGGCGTATGCCATGCGAAGGAGCGGACGCTCAGTGAAAGTCCATGTCCTTGACTGTGGCATGGACGAGGACAGCTGGGTGTGGTATGCGCGGCAGATGGACAGGTTGTCTGCGCGACACGGCCTTCGCGTCGAGCTTCGTCGCCACGCGATCGACATGGCGCGGTTCGCGCACCTGCCGGGCTGGACGAACGGCTCGAAGGCGACGTGGGCGCGCATTCTGCTCCCCGAACTGCTGGAGACGGCGGACGTCTGCGTCTACTCGGACTGTGACATGCTGTTCGTCGCCGATCCGGCGGACATCGAGGCGGCCGTTCCGGGCGACATCCTGCTGGCGGGGCACCGCAACCCGTTTGGCGAATGCGGACCGGACGCGCGCTGGCATCGCCGAAAGGGACTGCCCTACGAGGCGTCGTCGTACGTCTGTGCAGGACTCCTGACGATGAACCTTTCTGCGCTCCGCAAGGCTGATGCCGTGAAGAGGTGCTTTGACTTCCTGTCCCGCCATCCGGATCCCGTGTCGCCAGACCAGACGGTTCTGAACAATGTCTGCCGAGGAAAGACGGCAATTCTGCCGGATGGCTGGGGCTTGTTCACCCATGAGTGCCATGGTTTTGAAGGACGCATCAAGGCCATCCACTTTTCTGGCGGTTGGCCATGGGCGCGCTGCAGGAATGTTTATGATGCGCTGTGCCTTGACAGAACGCGCCAAGAGTCAGACCTTTGGCGGGCTTTTGAAACAAGGGTCTTAGGCATCAGTCCGTCTGTGCCCGAGAATCCTTCCGCCTGCCGAAGGACGTTGGCATGGGGGGTACAGGCGGTGTGCCGTCTGGCGAACCGACTGGGCGTTGCGATTCCTGGACGGGCGAGCCTTCAGGAACTTGTCGCGGCGTATGATGGGCATTCGCAAGCTCTTGCCCGTGCGAAGGAGGAGTTGCTGAATGATGCCTAAGGTCTCGATCATTGTCGGCGTCTACAACGGCGAGCGGTTCCTGGCGGAACTGCTGGACTCCATTCGCGCGCAGACGTGTCCCGACTGGACGTGCCTCTGCATCGACGACGGCTCGACGGACGGCTCGTCGGCGATCTTGGCGGAATATGCCGTGAAAGACGCGCGGTTCCGGGTCTTGTCTCAGCCGAACGCCGGCGTCGGCGCGGCGCGCAATGCGGCGCTCGCGCGCGTCGAGACGCCGTTTGTCATGTTCGCCGACCAGGATGACCGACTGGCGCCGCAGGCGGTTGCGCGGGCGCTTGCCGCCATCGAGGCGACCGGCGCCGACATCGTGCATTTCAGGTCGAACAGGCACCTGTCGCAGTCGATCTTCGTCTGGGAACATGTCTTTCGCCGTGCGGCTGTCGGGTCGACGCGCTTCCCGCCGATTACGGGCGGCGAAGACACGGCCTTCTTCTGGGAACTGGGGTTCAAGGGGCTGCGGCGCGCGGCGATTGACGACGAACTCTACTTCAACCGTCCCCATCGCGGCAGCTTCTCGCGGGCCGTCACGCCGCGCTACATCGACAACGCATTCGCGGGCTATCGGGCGATGCGCGCGTGCGCGCATCGGAACGGGCTCACGGGCGCGCGGCTGTTCCGGCGGCTGTTTCCGCACGTCTTCTGGTTCGCGCTCTCGGTCTTGGGGCGGCATTTCACATGGGCGAACGCGAAGGCCCTCGCGCGGGGCCTGAAGGGGCTGACACATGGCTGAACGCCCGTTCGAGGCATCGGCCTGGCGTGCCGCGCGGCTGGCGGAAGACCGCGCGGCGGGGCTTCCGTGTGCAGCCGGGACGCCGGACGTCACGGTCGTGGCCTACGTCTTCGGCACGTCGGAGCAAATGAAGCCTTATGGCGAGTCGATTGAGCTGGCGTTGCGCGAGACGTATCGCTGGTGTGGGATGCTGAAGACGACGCTCGTCGTCAACCGCCTGACGCCGGGACTGGAGGACTTTGTGGTGACCTGCGGCAAATGGCTGCGTGTCGACATTGATGGGACGCTGAAGCCCGGCGATATCGTTGGCTTCTCGCGTAACATGATTCGGACGCTGCCCGAAAGGTTCGACACGCCGCACATGCTCAACGTCCACCCCGACGGGTTCCCGTTGCGCGCGGGACTGGACGCATTCGTCGGCACGTGGGACTACATCGGTGGCCCTTGGCGGATTGACGGCGACGATTGGGTGACGCGGCGTCTCCTGACGCGCTGGGACGGCGCGGGCAACGGTGGTTTCGCCTTGCGTACGCGCAAGATCTGCGAAGCGGGCGCGGCGGCCTATCGGCGGCTCTGGAAAATGATTCCCGACTGCTATCTCCTTTACGAGGACGTGTTCTTCACGCGGTTTCTGCCGCGCTGGCAGCCGGGGTATGCGCGGCGCATTGCGCTGGCGCCCCAGTCAGCGGCCGCCGCATTCTCGTGCTGCGAGAATTTCGCGGCGCAGCGCGCTTACGGAAAGCTGCCGTTCGGCTTTCACTCCTGGCGGGCGTTGGCCTTTCTGAAGAGCCATGCATTTACGCATCGTGCGCAGATGAGGGCGCGTCATGGATGAGGTGTGCCGCGAGACGGTTCACCGCATGACGCGGCGGTGTGCGGGCTGGGACTATCGCCAGCGGGCGATCTACCAGATCACGCTCGTACAGGCCGATCGACGACGGCCCCTGCTGGGGCGGCTCGTGATCGATGACCCGAAAGCGCCGCCTGAGGCGGTGACGGCGCGGCTGGAGCCGAGTGCGCTTGGCGCGGCGATTCTCGTGCACTGGAAGCGGCTCGGCGACTTTACGCCCGAAATCAAGCCGCTTTTTTGCCAGCTGATGCCCGACCACCTTCACGCGATTCTCGACGTGACGCGGCCGATGGCGAAGCCGCTCGGCAATGCGATCGGCGGGTTCAAGACGGGGTGCGAGAAGATCTACCGAGGGCTCGCGCCCTCGGAACGGGACAAGGCGGCGACGGCCCGCGCGCCGCGTCGATTGGCGTCGAGAAGGGCGCGTCGTCGTCGGTTGGCGGCGGCGAGCGTGGCGGTGGCCGGCCCTGTTCTGTGCCAGGGGCGCAAGCCCCTGGGGTACCCCGCCTCTGGGCGCCGGGGTTTCAAGACTCGATTCTCTTTCGCGCCGGGCAGCTCGACGCGATGTTCAACTACTTGCGCGACAACCCGCGTCGGCTCGTGGTCAAGCGGCTCTACCCCGACCTTTTTCGCGCCGTGGGCGTCTTGCGACGGCCTCTGCCGGGGTTGGGGGCGAGGGCGAATTCGCGGCTCTCGGCAATCGCTTTTTGCTCGACCGCTCGCTCGTTCAGGTTCAGGTGTCGCGGCGCGACTTCGCCTATCGCCGCGAACCGAAGCGTGGCGGCGGGCTGAAGATCGTGCGCGATACGGCGGGCGTTCCCGCCGTCGCGAGCGAAAGCGCGGTGTTCACGGCGAAGGCCGAAGCGTTGCTCGCGCGGGCACAGCAGGGCGCGGCGTTGCTTTCGCCTTGCGTGAGTGACGGCGAGTGCGAAATCGCACGCCGAGCGTTTGCCGAGAGCTTGCCGCTCGTCGTCTTGCGCAACAAGGGCTTCGCGCCGCTTGAAAAACCGAGTGGGCGGTATTTCGACGCCTGCGCCGACGGGCGGCTCTTGATGCTCGCGCCGGCGGCGTGGCCGCACGTGCCGGGCGAAAAGCCGATGACGCGCCGCGACGCGCTCGTCTTGAACCGCCTCGCCCAGTGCCTCGCGGAAGGGAGACCGAAAGCTCGCGCTTTCGGCACGGGACAAGAAGGGCGCGCCGCAGAACAAGAGGGGCGCGCCGTTGGTTCGCGGTTTGAGTCGCGCGACGGGGGCGGCACTTTCGCGGGGCAAGGGGCGGCGAAGATCAGCTATCGCGGCGTGACCTTCGCCGAAGTCGACGACTGGGCGCGCGCGGCGGTCAACCTCGCGCCCGAAACGCGCGACCGCCTCGCCCCCGAAACGCGAGCCTGTGCTGTGCCCGAAGCGCGAGCTTCGGGGCGATGAGCATAGGCTTGACCCAATAGCGCCAGACGGCGTAGGCCCAGTAGAGCCAGAGAAACCGAGACTGAAGGGGGCCTCTGTAGTCGCTTGCCTGGGTAATTTCGACGAAGCGCCTGAACTGGGACTCGAATTCGCGTTCCATGCGGGCGTGTATGGGCGTATAGTTGCGGAATCCGTCTCGCGTGACGATCTTGGCTTGCGCGCCGCAGGCACATGCCTCTTCAAGGAGGGCAGACTCGGCGTCGAAAGAATAGAGGACTCTTGTGCGCTTGAGGCGTTCGGCAAGCTCCTCGCGCGTGGCGGGCCAGTTCATGGTGATGGTCGGAATGCCGCGCAGTTCGGGAGGGTCGCACCAACGTCCGCCTTTGTAGACGAAGCAGTAGGTGTCTGTTCGCGGATAGCCGGGGTCGTTGAAGAGCGTCTTGTCGATCCAGGGGACGGAAAGGACATTTGAGCCGGGCAAGAACTCGGGCAGATAGGCGAAGACCATTTCGCTCTTATGGTAGCGGCGCGTGCCGCCGTTCCGTCCGGGGTAGAAAAGCACGAACCGTACGACGTTTTGAAAACGCAGGGGATTGCCGGCGATGATCTCCGGGTAGACGACGATGCCCGTGCGACGCAGGTTTTCGTCGATTGTCGTCAGACGCGGATGCCCTGACATTTCCCAGCCCGAAGGGTTCTTGACGTCGAAGAAGACCGTGTGGCCGGCCGCGATGAGGCGTTCGGCGAGCAGCATCATGACGCGGATGCCATTTGAGCGGGCATAGCCGGGAAAGTAGAAGAGATAGGGGCGTTTCATGTCAGCGGGTTGTCTTGACGCGAACGGCGAGCAGGACGAGGCCGAACTGCAGGACAGTGTAGGCGAGGCCCGCGCCTGTCAGTGTGCGCAGGTTGGCGAGGTCGAGGGCGGAGAGGGCGTTGACAATCCCGTCTGGCAGCGTGTTTCGGAAGAATTCACATCCGAGCAGTGCAACGAGTGCCGCGAGCCAGCAGAAGTTCATTCCGATGACGATCCAGATGGGGCGGAAGCGCCGACACGCCATCTCGTAGGTGACGAGGGCTCCGATGGCGCAAGACACGCCCATAGTGATTGCCGTTGGGGCCAGAAGCTGAACATAGCCGAGGTAGGGACGCCAAACGGGGACAAGCGCGAACAGGTGTCTCCCCAAAAGCGCAAAGACGAGCGCAAGAACGCCGCTGAAGAGGATAGACCCCCAGATGGCATGTCGAAGGACGCGACGATCCTCTTGCCCCTGTTCATGCGCCTCGGCGGCAAGGGGGAAGAGCACGAACATGAGGGAAAGCCCGAGATATCCGCCAATCTCGGAGAGTTTTGCCAGCAGGTAGTAGGCGGCAGACTCGACTTCGGGCAGCCGCTGGCGGAAGAGGGTCGCGTAGAGAGCCGAATAGACGGAACAGCCGATTGTCCAGACGGCGACAGGTCCGGCATAGCGCAGCAGGGATGGCATGTCCGTGCGCCAGTTCGTGTCCGTTCGGATGCCTTGGAAATCCCTGCGAAGGCTGAAGACGGCGATGAGCGAGGTCGCCGTCGGCGGCGTTGTCTGCCCGAGGACATAGCCCGACAGCGCGCGGATGGGCATCGTGACGAGAAGGGTGATGAGCCGGACGGGTGCGCTTACGATGTTGACAAGGGCCAGCGTCTTGAATTTCTTGAGGCCCTGCAGGGCGTTGGTGAAGAGTTGCGAGAGGTTGCCGACGAAGCCGGCTGCAAGGATCAGCAAGGTCAGGAGTCCGTCTTCGACGCGGAGGCGTTCGTAGAAATGCGGAAGCAGGATCTTTGCCGCGAGGATGCAGAGAACGAAGAGAAGGCAGGCCATGCCGATGATGTCGCGGATGAAGCCCTTCACCTTGCCGTACTCGCCGCGCGTCGCATAGACGTTCACGTACTTCGCGAAGACGGTCGCGAGGATCGCGAGCGGCACGGAGAAGAGCCCAGCGAGCTGCTGGAGCGGCAAGACCGCGCCCAGCTCCCCGGGCCCGACGTACTTCGGCACGAGCCAAAGGCCGATGAACGCCTGGATCGCGTCGCCCGACCGGCAGGCGGCGAAGATCATCAGCGAATACCACCAGAAGTCGCCGAGCTTGGCATGGAGACGTTTAAGCATCTGGCTGCGGATTATATCAAATTTTCGGCATCCTGCGTTTCCGCGCCGACCGCTGGCCGCAATTATGGTATAATCTTCCGTCAAAGGGAACCCTATCGAGATGAAGATCATTGCAGGACTCGGCAACCCCGGCGCACAGTACGCCAACACGCCCCACTCCGTTGGCTTCGAGACGGTCGACGCCCTCGCGGCGGCGGCGGGCGTCGCATGGGAGGAGAAGCGGCAGTACAAGTGCCTGATGGCGAAAGTCGCCGTCGCCGGCGTGCCGACGCTCCTCGTCAAGCCCCAGACGTTCATGAACCTCTCCGGCGAGTCGGTCGCGCCAATCGTGAAGTACCACAACGCGACGGCGGCCGACCTCCTCGTCGTCCAGGACGACATCGACCTCGCCGTCGGACGCCTGCGCATCCGCAAGGGCGGCAGCTGCGGCGGTCACAACGGCGTTCGGAACATCATCGAGCGACTCGGCACGCCGGATTTCGCGCGCCTCAAGATCGGTGTCGGCAAGGACCGGTCGAACGTCATCGCCCACGTCCTCGGCAAGTTCGACCCCGAGACGCGCAAGGTCATGGATCTCGTCGTCGCCGAAGCCGTGAAGGCGGCGGCGGAAATCGTCCGCAGCGGCCCCGACCGCGCGATGAACCTCTACAACGCCTACAATGCCCTCGCTTAACGACACCCCTCGCGCGAACCGCATCCACGTCGCGTTCTTCGGACTGAGGAACGCGGGAAAGTCCACGCTCGTCAACGCCTTTACGGGACAGGAGATCGCCATCGTCAGCGATGTCGCGGGCACGACGACCGATCCCGTCTCGAAGGCGATGGAGATCCTGCCGCTCGGCCCCTGCCTCGTCACGGACACCGCCGGGCTTGATGACGTCGGCGCGCTCGGCGCGCAGCGTGTGCGGAAGTCTCTGGACGTCCTCGAGACGACGGATGTCGCCGTCTGGGTCTGGGGGGCGGCGATCGACGAGGCGTCGCCGTGGTATCGGGAGTTCCGCGCGACGTGCGAGAGGCGGCGGGTCGCCGTCCTCGTCCATCGACGCGGCGATTCGGTCGCGGAACTGAAGAGGAGGGTCGCGGCGATTCCGCTCGCCGACGACACGCCGGGCTTGCTGGACGGCGTTGTGCGCACGGGCGACCGCGTCGTCTGCGTGTGCCCGATTGACGAGTCCGCGCCCAAGGGACGGCTCATCCTGCCGCAGGTGCAGGTCATCCGCGACTGCCTCGACCGCCATGCCGCCTGCACCGTCTGCCAGCCGGATGAGCTGTCGGCGTGCCTGACGGGCGCACCGTCTGCCGCCGCCGGCCGTACGCTCGTCATCACGGATTCGCAGGCGTTCGCCGCCGTGCGCCAAACCCTCCAAACCTTCCAAACCACCCAAACCTCCCAAACTTCCCAAACCTCCCTCGTCCTCACGTCCTTCTCGATTCTCTTTGCGCGGCAAAAGGGCGATCTTGACGTCTACCAAGAGGGGCTTGCGGCGATTGAGAAACTGGCGGATGGCGCGACGGTGCTTGTGTCTGAGGGCTGTACGCACCACCGCCAGTGCAACGACATCGGGACGACGAAGATTCCGAAGGCGCTCGCGAAGCTGACGGGCAAGAGCCTGGACTTCGTCTTTTCGAGCGGCGGTTCGTTTCCGCTTGAACGGGCGGATGGTCGGCGGGTGTCGCTTGTCGTCCACTGCGGCGGCTGCATGCTGACGCGTCGCGAGGTCTTGCGGCGTATCGACGTCTGCCGCGCAGCGGGCGTTCCGATTGTTAACTACGGGCTTCTGCTGGCGGTGGCGAACGGTCTGCGCGTGGCGGAGCTCGTGCCGTCGTGCTGACGCGGGGCGCGCGCGGCGTCACATGAAGCGGAGCATGATCTGGCGGAAGATGTCGCGGAAGCGGATCGGCCAGAGGCGCGACGGGGTCTCGGCTTCGAGCGGATCCTGAATGAACGTCGGCAGGTCGGGGTTGAAGTCGAGCCCCGTGAGGCGTTCGAGTTCGTCGATCGAGATGATGTTGCGCGCGGCCCACTCGCGCCAGGTCACGTCCTGGCGGAACAGCATCGCGACGGCGCGCACGTCCATGCCTTCCTGCGCGAGGATGACCTGATAGAAGTCGGTCGGCACGTCGATGTCCGTCAGGCCGAGCGTCTCGCGTCCGTACTGCGGCGAGATGCAGCCGACGATGACCCAAATCTCGCCGTAGCGCGCCGTCCAGAGGTCGGCGATGCGGTGCTCGACCTCGCGCCAGACGCCTCGGTTCAGGGCCGGTGTCTGCGGCGCGACGTTGGACATGAGGAAGGTCTTGCGGCGCTCCTCGTCGCCGTAGCGCGTGGCGATCGCGTAGTTCGGCGCCAAATGGCCGCGGTCGTAGCCGCTCTTCGCGTAGGCGTCGGGACGCGGCGCGGCGGGGACGGTGTGGTCGATGCGGAACGACGGACGCTTGCCGACCTCGAACTTCGCCTCCTTCGTCACGTGGTAGGCGCACCAGACGGGATGTCGCAGCGAGTCGGACCAGCCGAGGACGAATTCGCCGCGCCGGATGATGCGGATGTCCTTTGGCGCGGGCGCGCCGGTTCGCACGGGGGCCCCCGCGAAGAAGACCTGTCCCGCCGGGGCTTCGAGGTCGTATTCGTAGACGGCGTCGTGGCCCGTCCAGCCCAGCGCGTCCGTGATGTCCGCGAGCGGGTTGCCGAGCCAGAAGAGCGGCACCGTGACGGCGCGGGGGAGTTCGGCGAACTTGCGGTCGAGCCACTTGCGCGGATGGTGCACGAACCACTCGGCGCACCCGCCCCAGATCGTCAGGACGACAAGCATCCCGACGCCGAGCTTCAGGGCCCGGCGTCGGGACGGCGTGCGCCCGGCTTTCCGTTTGCGTGGCTTCGTCCGCTTCACCGTTCCCTCACCCTCTCACACCTCATCCCCCATCCCTCTCCTCAGAGGTCGCCAAGCTCGATGCGGATCGTCCGCGACTTCATCGCCTGGATGGTGTCGGGGTCGTCGTCGTTGGGGCCGTGGCGGAGAACGCCGTCCGCCTCTTCCGGCGCGGGGATGCGAATCTGCGCGCCGCAGGCGGGGCATTCGGTCTCCTGCCCGACCATGTCGAGCGTCGCCTGAATCTCCGTGTGGCACTTCGTGCAGAGGAAGTCCGTATAGTTGGCTGCCATAAGCGGTGTTCCGATTCAGAGGCCGAGTTTCGTGGCGCTGCGCCACTGGTAGTACTTCTTGAGCGTGAGCTTCTTCGCGGCGGCCTCGTCGCAGAAGACCCAGCAGTCGTTGTGCGCCTGGAGCGCGGAGGCCGTGCAGAACTGGGTCATCGGGCCTTCGACGCAGCCCTTGACGGCGTCCTGCTTGTTCGCGCCAAACGCGAGCAGGATGATCTTCTTCGCCTCGCAGATCGTGCCGACGCCCATCGAGAGCGCGCTTTTCGGCACGGCCTCCATGTCGCCGTTGAAGAAGAGGCGCGCGTTGTCCTTCACGGTCGAGGGCGTGAGGTAGACGATGGACGTGCGGCTCTGAAGCGACGTGCCCGGCTCGTTGAAGGCGATGTGCCCGTCGGAGCCGATGCCAAGAACCTGCAGGTCGATGCCGCCGGCGGCCTTGATCTGCTTCTCGTAGGCCCTGCATTCCCTTTCGGGATCCTTCGCGAGGCCGTTGAGGACGTGCGTGTTCTTGATCTGAATGTCGATCTTCTTGAACAGGTTCTCGTTCATGAAATAGCGGTAGCTCTGGTCATGCGTGCCGGGGAGGCCATAGTACTCGTCGAGGTTCCAGCTCTTCACCTGCTTGTAGGAGACCTTCTTCGCCTTGACGGCCTTCGCCATCTCGTCGTACATCAGGACGGGCGTCGAGCCGGTCGCGAGACCGAGCACGGTCTTCGGGTTCTTCTTGACCTGTGCGGTGATCATGTCCGCCGCGAGCTTCGAGGCTTCCTCTTTCGTCTTGCAGATTACGACTTCCATTTTCTTTTTCCCTATCTCGGTTCGTGTCAACATGCGTTGAATTCAACGCAGAACGCATGATGCGTAAAAGTATAGCAGAATCGCCTCTCCCCGTCAATGACCGGCGCGGTCGTCTGTCTTTTCGGGATAGGCGACCTTGACGCCCTTTGCGTCGATCGCGTAGCGGATGTTCGCCTGCGCGACCTGCATCGAGTCGTAGCGCAGGGTCAGAGTCTTCGCCGTCATGTCCCAGCGGTACGAGTCCTTCTCGACGCCGTTGTAGCGGGCGAGGGCCTCGACGACCTTCGCCTTGTCGGCTTCCTGAAGGGCCGGCAGCGAGACGGTCATCTCCCGGACGTCCGTCCGGCGGCAGCCGGGGAGGACGAAAAGGAGAAGTAAAAAGGAAGAAGTAAGAAGGAAGAAGTGCGGCATTCGTGGCGACATTCTCAGCGGCGACATTCTCAGCGGCGACATTCTCAGCGGCGACATTCTCAGCGGCGACATTCTCAGCGGCATCATCATCGGCATTCTCATTTTTTCGTTGTCCTCTGTCTTTTGTCGTTTGTCCACAATTCAGATTTCAGTTCTCAAATCTCAAATTTCAGTTTCTAAATCTCACCTCTCACTTCTCATCCCTCATCCCCCATCCCTTCCCTCACTCGAACGTCGTCACCTTCGTGTCCGGCCCGAAGGGCGAGAGCGCGCGCAGGTTGGCGATGACGGGCGGCAGCTTGTCGAGCACGTAGTCGACCTCGTCCATCGTGTTGTAGCGCGAGAGCGAGAAGCGCACGGAGCCGTGTATGGCCGTGAAGGGCACGCCCATTGCGCGGATGACGTGGCTGGGGTCGAGCGAGCCGGACGCGCAGGCGGAGCCCGTCGAGATGCAGATGCCGAGGTCGGAGAGGTGATAGGCGATCGCCTCGCCCTCGATGTACTCGAAGCTGACGTTGAGCGTGTTCGGCAGGCGCCGCGACGGGTCGCCGTTCACGCGCACGTTCGGGCACGTCGCGAGCAGTCCGGCCTCCAGCTTGTCGCGCATCGCCGCGACGGCGACCGCCTCCTTCGCCATGCCGAGGCGCGCGAGCTCGCAGGCCTTCGCGAGGCCGATGATGTAGGGCACGTTCTCGGTGCCCGCGCGGCGCGAGCGCTCCTGGTGGCCGCCGAGCATGAAGGGCTTCACCTTCGTGCCGCGCCGGACGTAGAAGAGGCCGACGCCCTTCGGCGCGTGGAACTTGTGGCCGCTCATCGAGAGCATGTCGACGGGCGTCTTCTTCACGTCGACGGGGATCTTGCCGGCGACCTGCACGGCGTCGGTGTGCAGGATCGCGCCGTGTTCCCGGCAGATCGCCGCGATCTCGTCCATCGGGAAGACGACGCCCGTCTCGTTGTTCGCGTACATGATCGAGACGAGCGCCTTTCCCTTCGCGGACGCGAGTTCGCGGCGGAGCTGGTCGAGGTCGAGGTTGCCGAGGGAATCGACGCCGAGCGTGACGACCTCGTGGCCGAGGGCCTTCAGACGGCGGCAGGGCTGGAGGACGGCGGGATGCTCGACGGCGGTCGTGATGACCTTCAGGTCCTTTCCGAAGTACTCGGCCGTGCCGCGAATCGCCGTGTTGTCGGACTCCGTCGCGCAGGAGGTGAAGACGATTTCGTCCGGCTCGGCGTTGATGAACCGCGCGACCTCCTCGCGCGCGCGATCGACGAACTTCGCGACCTGGCCGCCGAAGGCGTGCATCGAGCTTGGGTTGCCGTAGAGCTCGTCGAAGAAGGGCAGCATGACGTCGCGCACCTCAGGCGCGACCCGCGTCGTGGCGTTGTTGTCGAAATAGACCGTTCTCATCATGGCGCGGTATTATACCACAATCCGCCTGGCCGTGGCGGTTGCGTGGGGGCGATTAGTCGATGTAAAGGGCGGGGATGTCCTGCGGGGTGCGCGGGCCGTCGGTTGCGGCCGCAGCCGTGGGTGTGGTCGTGGGCGTTGGCGTGGTCGTTTCGACGGGTGCGGCTTCGACTGACGGCGCGGCTTCCTCGGGCGCGCCGCCGGTCGCGCGGTAGAGCGCGCGGATGCCGAGCGCCAGCGCCCAGAGGACGAGCAGCGCGGCGCAGCCGAGCAGGGCGAGGCGCCAGACGGAGGCCGGCACGGCGAGCTTCGGGCGGTCGTGCATCGGCGCGGCGTAGCGCGAGAGCGTCGGCCCGCGTTCGGCGGCCGGCTCTTCGGGGGAGGGGGAGGAACTCACACGGAGAGACGGAGGCACGGAGTCCTTTTCAAAAAGGTCGTCGGATGGCGTGGTTCTTGGGGCGGTCGGGGTTGGTTCGGCGAAGAGATCGTCAGCTTCTCCCGAATCCGTCGTGGCGGTCTCCGTGCCTCCGTGTCTCCGTGTGAACTCTTCCCGCGTGCGCTCTTCCCGTGCGGTCGGGATCGGCTCGGGTTCGGGGGCGCGTTCGCGGATCTCCGGGTCGCGGTTGCCGTTGAAGATTTCCGTGAACTCGTCCGAAAGGGGCTTCGGGTCGAGGCCGACGGCGTTGCAGTAGAGGCGCACGAAGCCGCGTCCGTAGATGGCGGCGGGGATGCTCGTGAAGTTCTCGGTCTCCAGCTCCTCGACGCGCGCGGGCGTCATGTGGGTCATTTCCGCGAGCTGGGCGACCGAGAGGCCCTTGGCCTCGCGCGCGGCGCGCAGGGTCTTTCCGAATTCGATCATGGTGTTGGTTCCTCCTGAATGAAGAGATCGGGTTCGCCGTCCGTCGGCGGCAGGTCGGCGTCGAGGGCCGCATCGTCGCCGGACGGCGCGGCGTCCGCCCCGTCGGCGGGCGCGTTCGCGTCGCTGCCGTTGAAGACGGCGAGCAGTTCCTCCTGCGACATGATGATCTGGCGCGGGCCCATGCCCTGCGGGGCTGAGACGATGCCGCGCTCGGTCAGCATGTCGAGGATCTTCGCCGCGTGGTTGTAGCCCCAGCCCATCTGGCGCTGGAAGTGCGAGGTCGAGGCGCGGCGCGTGTTGATGACGCACTCGACGGCCTTCTTGAAGTCGTCCGCCGCCGCGTCGGCCTTGACCTGCGCGCGCGCCTCGGCGGCGGAGGCCTTGGCGCTCGCGGCCTCCTCCTCCGGGTCGGCGAAGAGGTCTTCCTCGGCTTCCTTGATCGTCGAGAGCTTCTTCGTGAAGCGGTCGTCGAACTGGACGGTCGAGTGCTCCTCGATGAACTTGACGATGCGCTCGATCTCCGGGTCGCTGATCCACGCGCCCTGCGCGCGGACGAGAAGGCCGTCCTTCGACTTGAAGAGCATGTCGCCGCGCCCGATCAGGTTCTCCGCGCCGCCCGCGTCGAGGATCGTGCGCGAGTCGATGCCGGTCGCCGTCTTGAACGCGACGCGGCCGGGGATGTTCGCCTTGATCGCGCCCGTGATGATGCGCGCGTCGGGCCGCTGCGTCGCGAGGATGAGGTGGATGCCGGCGGCGCGGGCCTTGGCCGTCAGGCGCGCGATGTGCGGCGAGACCTCCTTCGAGCACTGCGACATGAGGTCGGCGACCTCGTCGATGATGATGACGATGTAGGGCACGGTCTTCGGCATGTCGCTGCCGACGGCCGTGTCGCCGCCGAACATGTCCGTCTGCGTGAAGCTCGGCCGGTGGTTGAAGTCGTAGATGTTGCGGACGCGCGCGCGGGCGAAGAGCTTCAGGCGCTTCTCCATTTCCGCGACGGCCCACTTGAGCGAGAAGACGACCTTCTGGTTCTCGGTGATGATCGGCACGATGAGGTGCGGGAGCGCGGCATAGCTCGTGAACTCGACGGACTTCGGGTCGACCATGATGAGCTTCAGCTGCTCCGGCGTCTTCGTCATGAGGAGCCCGTTGATGAGCGAGTTGAGGCAGACGGACTTGCCCTGCCCGGTCGCGCCGGCGACGAGCATGTGCGGCATGGAGGCGAGGTCGGCGACGAGCTCCTTGCCGGCGGCGTCCTTGCCGAAGAGGAGCGGCAGCTCGCCCTTGGCGTTCCGCCAGGCGTCCGACTCGATGATCTCGCGGAAGGAGATGCCGGCCGGGGCGCGGTTCGGCACCTCGATGCCGATCGCCTCCTCGCCGGGAATCGGGGCCTCGATGCGGAGCGACTTCGCGTGCAGGGCGCCCATCAGGTTGTCGGAGATGTTCGTGACGGCCGAGTAGCGGATGCCGGGCGCGAGGTAGAGCGCGTACTTCGTGACGACGGGGCCCTGCACCGTGTAGGCGAGCGTGGCGTCGATGCCGAAGATCTTCAGCGTGTTGATGAGGCGCGCCGTCATCTCCTCGACGTCGCCGTGGTCGGCGGACGACTTCTTGAGCGGGTTCAGGAGCGAGAGCGGCGGCAGCAGGTACGGGCCCTTGTCCTCGGCCTCGGCGGCGGGCGCGGCGGCAGAAGGCGTCGGCTTCGCGGGCTGAACGGGCTTCGCGAGCGGCGCGGGCGAGAGGGACGCGGCGGGTTCGACGCGGCCGCCGTGCTTGGCCTCCCACTTCGCGAGCTTGGCGGCCTCCTTCTCGGCGCGGCGCGCCTCCTTGGCGGCGAGCTTCTCCTGGCGGATGCGCTCCTTCTCCTCGGCGCGCTGGCGGCGGGCGGCCTCCTTCGCGGCGGCGACGTCGGCGACTGAAGTCGCCGGCTCCGATAAAGATGAGAAGGGCGAGCCGTCTGAACTTCTTCCTTCTTCCTTCTTCCCTCTTCCCTCTTCCCTCATTCCTCTCCCCAGCGCCCAGCGGAAGATCGCGGCGAAGAAGTCCGCGAGGTTGCGCACACCGACGGCTCCGACGAGCGAGAGGGCCATGAAGATGACGACGAGGACGGCCGAGCCGAAGTCGCTCAGGAGCGGCGAGAGGCAGCGCGTCATCAGCAGGTAGCCGATCGCGCCGCCAGCGTCCGCGAGGTTGAGGTGCGCGGCGAGGGACGAGATGCCGTTCGCGTGCGTGCCGAGGACCTGCAGGAGGCAGGAGACGGACGCGAGGAACGCCGTGAACCAGATCTCGCGGCGGCCGGGGCGCATGTGGCGGCCCCGAATGAGGCAGAGCGCGGCGATGACGCAGACGAGCGGGACAATCCAGATCGCGAGGCCGAAGACGAGGTAGCCGTAGTAGGCGAAGCCGTCGCCGAGCGCGCCGATCCAGTTGTGCGAAGGGGCGGGTGGCACGCACAGCTCCGGGCGCGCGCGCCAGTCGTAGGAAATCAGCGCGCCCAGCGGGAAGAGCGCGAGCGGAAAGAGAAGCCACGCGACGACGCTGCGCCGCGTCTCGGCGCTGTCAGGGAGTCTGGAGGGTTGTTCGGTCATGGGCGTTGCTGGCGGGCGCTCCGCCCTCGGCGGAGCTTTGCTTGACGGCGTGGTAGAGGACGATGGCGAGGACGAGAGAGAGAAGCTTGAGGCCCCAGTTCCCCGTCAGGAATTCGAGTCGTTTCATTTGCGGGCCCCTTTCATGAAGCGGTCCTGGAGGCGTCCGAGCAGGCGGCTGGCCTTGTGTTCGCGGAACATGGCCTTCGCGAGCCAGCGCACGAGCGAGGGCGCGCACGCGGCGGCATCGGGGTAGCGGATGAGCCGCCCGTTGTGGGCGACGGACACGGCGCCCGACTCCTCCGAGACGACGACGACCAGCGCGTCCGTCTCCTCCGAGAGGCCGACGGCGGCGCGGTGGCGCATGCCGCTGACGATGAGGTCGGGGTTGTTCGAGACGGGGAAGATGCAGTGCGCGGCGGAGAGGCGCCCGTCGCGGATCGTGACGCCGCCGTCGTGGAGCGGCAGGGGCGGCGTGAAGATGCAGGTCAGCAGCTCGCGCGAGAAGGTCGCGTGGAGCGGTACGCCCGTCTCCTCGTAGCTGCGGAGGCTGATGCCGCGCTCGAACGCGATCAGCGCGCCCATCTTGCGCGCGGCGAGGTAGAGGATCGACTCGGCGATGAACTCCGGCGTCGCCGAGCCGTCCGTCTGGTACTTGCGCTTTTCGAGCGAGCCGAACGCGCCGACCTGGCTGAGGCCGCGCCGGATCTCCGGCTGGAAGATGACGACCGTCGAGATCGCGAGGTAGACGAGGAGGCTGTGCAGGATGACGGAGAGGACGGCGAAGTGGAAGACGAACGTGAAGAGGGTGAGCGTCGCGGCGAGCAGCCCGACGCCCATGAGGGCCTGCCCGAAGCGCGAGCCGCGCGCGCGCTTCAGGATCGCGTAGATGACGAGGTAGAGGATCGCGATCTGCGCGATCGCCGACAGGTCGATCCACTCAGCCATTGACCAGCGCCTCCACGTCGCGTCCGTCCATCGTCTCCTTCTCGATGAGCGTCTTCGCCAGCTGCTCGAGCTTGTCGCGGTGCGCGTCGATGATGCGCTTCGCGTCGGCGTACGCCTCGTCGATGAGCCGCTTCACCTCCGCGTCGATCTCGCGCGAGGTCTCCTCGCTGAAGGCGGGCGGCAGGTCGCCGTTCGAGAACTGCGAGGGCTCCATGAACGCCTGGAAGCCGAACTTCTCGCTCATGCCGTACTTGCAGATCATCTCGCGCGCGATCTGCGTCGCCTGGGCGATGTCCTGCGCGGCGCCGGTCGAGACGTCGCCGGTGAAGACCTCCTCCGCGATGCGGCCGCCGCAGCACAGGCGCATCTCCGCGAGGAAGTGCTTGCGCGTGTGGTTGAGGACGTCCTTCTCCGGCAGGGCCATTGTCGCGCCGAGCGCGCGGCCGCGCGGGATGATCGTCACCTTGTGGAGCGGGTCGGTGTCGGGCAGGAGCACCTGCAGGAGCGCGTGGCCCGCCTCGTGCCAGGCCGTCGTCTCGCGCTCGCGCTGCGAGTAGCCGGCGGACTTGCGCTCGCGGCCCCAGATCACCTTGTCGCGCGCCTCGTCGAGCGTGGCCATGTCGACGCCGTCGAGCTTCTTGCGGACGGCGAGGAGGGCGGCCTCGTTGAGGAGGTTCGCGAGGTCCGCGCCGGAGAAGCCGGGCGTGCCGCGCGCGACGCGGTCGAGGTCGGCGTCGGGCGCGAAGGTGATCCGCTTGCCGTGGAGCTCCAGGATCTCCCGGCGGCCCTTGAGCGTCGGCAGCTCCACGACGACCTGGCGGTCGAAGCGGCCGGGGCGGAGGAGCGCGCCGTCGAGCGTGTCGGGGCGGTTCGTCGCGGCGATGACGATCACGCCCTCGTTCGCGTCGAAGCCGTCCATCTCCACGAGCATCGTGTTCAGGGTCTGCTCGTAGGCGTGGTTGCCGCCGAGCGCGCCGGCGCCGGTGCGCTTCTGGCCGATGGAGTCGATCTCGTCGATGAAGACGATGCAGGGCGCGCGCTTCTTCGCCTCGGTGAAGACGTCGCGCATGCGGCTCGCGCCGACGCCGACGAACATCTCCTCGAAGTCGCTGCCGCTCATCGCGAAGAAGGGAACCTTCGCCTCGCCGGCGATCGCCTTCGCGAGGAGCGTCTTGCCCGTGCCGGGCGGCCCGACGAGCAGGACGCCCTTCGGGATGCGCCCGCCGAGCTTCTTGAACGCGCTGGGGTCCTTCAGGAACGCGACGATCTCCTCGACCTCCTCCTTCGCCTCGTCGACGCCCGCGACGTCGGCGAACGTGACCTTGTTCGCCTTGTCCTCCTTGCCGGTCAGGATCTTCGCCTTCGACTTGCCGAAGCCGAACATGCCGCCGCCCCCGCCGAGGCGGCGGTAGAAGAACCAGTAGAAGAGGAACATGAAGCCGAAGAAGAAGAGCAGCTGCACCACGAACGGCGAGAAGGGGCTCTTGCGCTCGACCACGTTGACCTTGACGCTCTTCTCCAGGAGGTCGCCCATCGTCGCCTCGTTCTCGCCGGGGACGAGCGGCACGCGGTAGCGGTATTTCTTTGGCGCGCCCGTGCCGTCCAGCTCGTCCGTCTCGGCCTCGCCCGTGAGGAAGGTCTCGCCCTCGTCGCGGTCGACGACGCGCGTGACGGGCTCGACGAGCTTGCCCTGCTCCATCGCCTGGTAGAATTCGAGAAGCGACAGCGTGCGCGTCGCCACGGGGTTCGGGTTCGCCCGGTACATCGCGAAGAACGCGACCGCGACGAGCGCGATCACGAGCCACGAGCGCCAGGCCTGATTCGTCTGATTTGCCATAGGCGGAAATTATACCAAAAACGCGCCCCCGTTTGGGCGGAAACGCGGGAGGAACGCGCGGATTGCGAACGCCATCGCGCAAGTCGGCCTCCCGTGCCCTGTTGGCCGTGGAGGGGCGATGAATGTCGTGGGCCAAGGATATCTCCACGCACGAGACGGTTGCGGTCGCCGTCGCCGTGCCTGAAAATTTGATATAATCTTCCGAGTCTTCCGCTGTCTTTTTCAGGAGTAAACAAGATGTTTGAGCCTCTGCCTTTTGAAAGAATCAAGCACGTCTACCGTTGCGATGAGTTCAGTGAATTGCTGAAAGATGCGGTTCGCTTCTTTCATGGAACGCCTGTCTGCAAGTTTCCGCCTGACGCGAAGTTTTCTGGGGCTGGCGTCTATGCGCTGTATTACATCGGGAAGACGGGGCTTTATGGGAAGTTCGGGCAGGAGATCAACAGAGAAGAATATCGCTTGCCCATCTACATCGGAAAGGCCGAACCGTCAGGTTGGCGACAGAGCCGAACGACTGGGGCTGAAAGGACCAGCAACAAACTCCTTGACCGGCTGGTTCAGCATTCGCGAAGCGTGGCGAGCGCAAAGAATCTCAATTTGGAAGACTTCGCCTGTCGTCTGATGATCCTTGAAGGCCCTGTCGTGGCGATGATCGCTTCGGTGGAGGCGGCGCTCATTGCCATGCATCGGCCGTTGTGGAACAGCGTAATAGACGGGTTTGGAAACCACAATCCCGGCAAGAAGAGGTTCACGGGCATGATTACGCAATGGGATGCCCTGCATCCGGGCCGCGCGTGGGCGCAAAAGATGTCGGGCGAAATGCCGGACGTCAAGCTTCTGAATCGGCGCGTCAAGGACTATCTGGTCGGCATGCGATGAGAAGTCTGGAACTGTTCAGCGGGTGCGGAGGCCTGGCGAAGGGCCTTGAGCAGGCGGGGTTTGAGCACCGCGCTTTCGTCGAGGTCAACAAGTGGGCGTGCAAGAGTCTGCGTGCGAACTTCAATCCGGCGCTTGTGCATGAGGTCGACGTTCGCGCGTTTGACTTTAACTCTGTTGGCGCAGTGGATCTGATCGCCGGAGGCCCGCCGTGTCAGCCCTTTTCCCTTGGGGGACTATCGCGCGCAGACGAGGACTCGAGAGACATGTTTCCTCAGGCCATTCGGGCGATTCACGAGTTGATGCCGAAGGGGTTCATCTTCGAGAACGTCAAAGGTCTGCTGCGAAAAGGATTTTCCGATTATTTTGAGTACATCATTTTGCGCCTGACGTTTCCGGATCTGATTTCGCCCGCTGGACAGAATTGGCGTGAGCATCTGACCGAACTGCGAGGCGTTGAATTCCCTGCCTATGGCGGATTGAAGTACGACGTGCAGTATCGGCTTCTCAACGCCGTCGACTATGGCGTGCCGCAAAGGCGCGAGCGCGTGTTTATCGTCGGACTCCGAAATGACCTTGGCCTGAAATGGGAATGGCCGACGAAAGTCTTGGAGCAGACGACGATAGCGGATGTCATCGGACGGTTGCCGAATGCGCGACGCGACAACGGCTTGGGCGACCATGTTTTCGTCGATGGCGCGCGAGAGTATCCCGGACACACGGGAAGCGACTACGACAAGCCCAGCAAGACCATCAAGGCTGGAGTGCATGGTGTTCCCGGCGGAGAGAACATGATCCGGTTCCCTGACGGGTCATTGCGGTACATGACCGTCCACGAGGCCAAGCTCATCCAGTCGTTCCCCGGCGACTACCGCATTTGCGGATCTTGGGGCGAGGCTCTGCGTCAGATCGGCAACGCAGTCCCCGTGCAGTTGGCGAGGCTGATGGGTGAGCAGATGAAGCGAGCCCTTGGCGCGCGCGTGCAAAGGGGAACTCGGCGTGGTATCGCGCGGGAATCCGACTTGCTGCGAGTTGCCTCATGAGCGAGCGAAGCCGTTCAAAAGTCCGGCACTGCGTTTCTCCTTTGGTCGGTCTGCAAGGGCGTCTCGCGGACGGCAAAGCCAATGATTAGAACGCGAGCTTCACGCCGCAGGTGAAGACGACGTAGAGATGCCGTGCCTCGTCGGACGGATTGTCCTTCAGCTCCGCGCGCACGTCGGGGTCGGTGACGCAGTAGCCCGTCGCGCCGCCGTAGAGTTCGGCGTGCCGGTGGAGCCGGTAGACGGCGAAGAGGCGGGCCGAGAGGGAGTTGACGCCCCGCCCGATCCGTTCCGGGCAGCGGTAGCCGAAGCGCTGTCGGTTCCAGCGCGCGCTGCCGCCGTCGAGCCAGACGTTGGGGGCGAGCGACAGGTTCTCGGTCAGGCGGAAGCTCCGCGTCACGCCGACGCGGAAGGAGGCCTTAGCGACGGGCCAGTAGAAGTTGCGCATGGAGAACCACGGGGTGACCAGCGGCGTCGTCAGCGAGGTCGCCACCTGCCATTCGTCGTAGGAGCGCCGCGCGTCGCCTCGGTAGCCGACCATCTCGTTCCACTGCGCGCCGACGCTCGCGTCGAGCGCATAGCCCTCGGCAAGCGCCTGGCGGCGGCCGGCCGTGACGACTGGGTCGATCTCGTTCCAGAACGCGCTGCGGCTGTCGCGGTAGGCGCGCGAGAGGTCGGTGAGGCTCCAGACGCCGGCCGTCGCGTAGCCGAGCGGCGCGTATTCGGCGCCGAGCTTGGCCTCGAAGTTCTGCACGGGGTGCGTCGCCTTGACGCGGCCGATGCTGATGTGCCCGGAGGCGGCCTCGGCCGCGCACCAGGCGATGGGCCGCAGCTCGGCGGAAGTCTCCGCGAGGGCTTCGGCTCGGACGCCGGACGGAAGGCCGCACACGGCGAGGGCGGCGAGGAGCGCACCGACGCGGCGGGGCGTCGGCGAGCCGGGACGGACGTGGATACGGAAGGTCTGCATGACCGAGATTATACCAAATCCCGCGCGTCGCTTGGCGCGCCGACCGCCGTCTTTATTGGACTTTTTTCGCCGACCCCCTTGCGAACCCCCGAAAATATTGATATATTACGCGCTGGACACGTGGGAACGGTTCCTGCGTGCGTCAGTACTGACTCAAAAAAGGATCAAGAAAACATGGCTAAGAAACAACCCGTCCCGACCACGAAGAGCGGCATCATGCAGGCCCTCGCCGACGCCGGCGAAATCAGCAAGAAGCAGGCCGTCGCCGTTTACGAGAAGCTCATCGAGCTCGCGTACGAGGGCGCCCGCCAGAACGAGAAGGGCTGGGTCATTCCCGGTCTCGGCAAGCTCCTGATCAAGAAGCAGGGCGCGCGCATGGTCCGCAATCCGCAGACGGGCGAGGAGAAGAAGAAACCCGCGTGCAAGGTCGCGAAGTTCCGTCTCGCCAAGGCGGCGAAGGACGCGCTCGTTCCGCCGAAGAAGTAAGTCGCCGCGAGAGCGCGAACGCGCAGACGCGCGTCGCAAGGGCAGGCGCGGGCTTTCCTGAGCCCGCGCCTGTCTTTGCGGACGTGCGAACGAGAGCATGAGCGAGAAGGCGAATGAGGGCCGGGCGCCGCTGGCTGGCCTGCTGCCGCAGGCCGCGCCGATGGTGCTGCTGTCGGGGTATGAGCCGCAGACGGACGAGAACGCCGTCGAGGCGTTTGTTGACGTGACGCCGCAGGCGCCGTTCTTCGAGACGGCACTGGGCGGTGTGCCGTCCTGCGTCGCACTGGAGTACATGGCGCAGACGATGGCGCTCTGCGTGGGGTTGCTACGCCGCCGAAAGGGCCTTGCTCCGCAGGTCGGCTTCGTGCTTGGCTCGCGGCGGCTGGAGCTGAAGGTCGTGGCGTTCCGGGCGGGCGAACGCTATCGGATTCGCGTGGCCTGCACGTTTCAGGACGAGGAGTTCGGCTCCTTCGACTGCACGATCCGCGACGCCGCCGGCGCAGTCGTCGCCGTCGGCACGCTGACGGCGTTCCAGCCCGGCGACGGCGTGTCGCCGGAGGCGTTCGCCGCGACGCTCTGAGGGGACTCTAACCACGGATTCTCACGGATTGACACGGATTGAGGAGGTGTCTGCGATGCCCTCTGCGGGGTCTGCGACGCTGAACACGGAGAACGAGGAGGAACGGAGGCACGGAGAGGATGGGGATGGTTTAGACAGGATTGACAAGATTGACAGGATTGAAGGTGAAGGGACAGGCTCGTCAAATCCTGTGAATCCTGTCAAAAAATCTCCGTGCCTCAGTCAAAGGAGCGGCCCGACGCGCGCAATGCCTCCGTGCGTTGAATTTGCTATAATTCCCGCCATGACGACGACAGACGAGAATCGGCGGCGTGCGGCGAAGGCGTTCGTCGAGCGCTGGACTTACCGGCGCGGCAGCGAGAAAGGCGAAGACCAGCAGTTCTGGAACGACCTGCTGCGGAGCGTCCTCGGCGTGGAGGACGTCGAGAGCCGCATTTGCTACCAGGTGCCCGTCCCCATGGGCGGGACGCCGTCCTCGGCGGCCGCGAAGACGACGAAGTTCCTCGACGCCTGGATCCCGGAGACGCGCGTGCTGATCGAGCACAAGTCGCGCGGCGTCGATCTCGCCGCGCCGCAGGCGGGGCATGATGGCATGACGCCCTACGAGCAGGCCTGCGAGTACGACAACGCCCGCCCCTTCGACGAGAAGGCCCGCTGGATCGTCACGTGCAACTTCGACCGCTTCGAGATCCACGACCGCGCGAAGCCCCTCGCGCCGCCGCTCGTCCTCCGGCTCCGCGATCTGCCGAAGGAGGTCTACCGCCTCGCGTTCCTCGTCGATCCGAAGGAGAAGGCGATCGCCCGCGAGCTGGAGATCTCCGTCCGGGCCGGGCGCATCGTCGGTGAGCTCTACGACGCCCTGCTGGCGCGGTACGCGGGAGGGGCGGAAGGATGTCTCACGCGGAGTGGCGGAGAGGCGGAGCGAGCGGATCTGTACTCTTCCAATCCTGTAAATCCTGTCAATCCTGTCAAGAATGCACGCGACCTCCGCGCCTCACCCCGCATAGCGCCTGCCTCGCAGCTCGCTTCGCTCGGGGGATATGCATCTCCGCGTGAGGCAGAAGTCGCCCCCGACGCGCTTGCCGCGCTGAACCGCCTCTGCGTGCGGCTCGTCTTCTGCCTCTACGCGGAGGACGCCGGCGTCTTCCCGAAGGACTGTCTGCGCCGCCTCGTCGAGGCGACGCCCGCCGAGTTCCTGCGCACGCGCCTCGCTCAGCTCTTCCGCGTCCTCGACACGCCGCCGGCGCGGCGCGACCCGTACCTGGAGCCGGAGCTCGCCGCGTTCCCCTACACGAACGGCGGGCTGTTCCGGATGGGATCTGGAGATGATTTAGCCGCAAAGAACGCAGAGGACGCAAAGAGAAACCCCGCGCCGCCGCGCGGGCTTGACGACATCCCGCCGCTCACGGAGGAGATCCGCCAGCTGCTGCTCGGCGCGTCGCGCTTCGACTGGCGCGAGATCACGCCCACCATCTTCGGCGCGCTCTTCGAGTCGACCCTGAACCCCGAGACGCGCCGGGCGGGCGGCATGGTCTACACGTCCGTCGGGAACATCCACAAGGTCATCGACCCGCTCTTCCTCGACGGCCTCACGGCGGAACTCGACGCGATCCTGGCCTCCGCGTCTCCCCGCGAGCGGGACCGCCGTCTGGCGGCGTTCCAGGATCGCCTCGCCGCGCTCACGTTCCTCGACCCGGCGTGCGGCAGCGGCAACTTCCTCACGGAGACCTACGTCTGCCTGCGCCGCCTGGAGAACCGCCTCATCGCCGCGCGCCAGCGCGGGCAGGGCGAACTCGACCTCGGCCTGACCGTCAAGGTCTCGCTCGCGCAGTTCCGGGGCATCGAGGTGAACGACTTCGCCGTCGCCGTCGCGAAGACGGCGCTCTGGATCGCCGAGGCGCAGATGCGCCGCGAGACGGCCGAGATCCTCCACCGCGAGCCGGACTACCTGCCGCTGCGTGACTACGACGGCATCGTCGAGGGCAACGCCCTGCGCGTGGACTGGCCGCGCGCCGACTACATCATGGGCAACCCGCCGTTCGTCGGGCGCACGATGAAGAGCCGGGAGCAGCAGACCGACATCGCCCGGTTCTTCGACTACCGCGACATCGACTACGTGGCGTGCTGGTACGCCAAGGCCGCCGCCCTCATGGCGGGCACGTCCGCGCGCGCGGCGTTCGTCTCGACGAACTCGATCACGCAGGGCGAGCAGGTCGCGCCGCTCTGGCGCCCGCTCTTCGAGCGGTACGGCCTCGTCATCGACTTCGCGTGGCGCACGTTCCGCTGGGACAACGAGGCGAGCGAGAAGGCGCACGTCCACTGCGTCATCGTCGGCTTCCACGCCGAGGGATGTCGAGGCGAGAGGCCTGCGGCGCTGAACACGGAGGAAACGGAGAAGGGGAGACGCGGAGAAGAAGAACCTCCGTGTCTCCGCCCCTCCTTCATCTCCGCGTTAGGCGCCGCAGGCACCCTCCCCAAGGTCATCTACGGCGCCGACGGCACGCCCCGCGCCGCCGCGAACATCTGCCCCTACCTCATCGACGCGCCGACGGTCTTCGTCGAGGCGCGCGGAGCGCCGCTCTGCGACGTGCCCGCGATGACCTACGGCTGCAAGCCCTCCGACGGCGGCAACCTCATCCTCACCGGGGCCGAGCGCGATGCGCTCCTCGCGGACGAAGGAAGACCACTTTTTATAAAAAGCGGTCCGACGCTCGCGGACTGCATCCGGCGCTACGTCGGGGCGCGCGACTTCATCAACAACGACGAGGTGCGGTACTGCCTCTGGCTGAAGGACGTCTCGCCCGCCGTCTACCGGCGCTCGAAGGAGGTCATGCGGCGGCTCGCGGCCGTCCGCGAGATGCGCCTCAGGAGTTCCGCCGCGCCGACGCGGAAGATGGCGGAGCGGCCGTACCTCTTCTTCTCCACGCCGCCGCTCGGCGGGAACTACCTGCTCCTGCCGGAGGTGTCGAGCGAGCGGCGGCAGTACATCCCGATCGGCTTCATGGAGCCGGACGTCATCGCGGCGAACACGACGCTCGTCGTGCCCGGCGCGACGGCGTACCACTTCGGGGTGCTGACGTCGTCCGTCCACATGGCGTGGATGCGCACGGTCGCGGGGCGGCTGAAGAGCGACTACCGCTACTCGGCGGCGGTGGTCTACAACAACTTCCCCTGGCCGGAGGGGGGCCTCACGCGGAGAGGCGGAGAGGCGGAGCCTTCCGGGACGCAGGGGACGGACAGGACGCAGAGGACAGGAACGGCAGACGAAGCGGCGGCGGGCGAAGCGGCGGCGATAGGCGAGGTACGCCCCGGCGCGGATAGCGGCGCGGCGGGCAAGGTCGCTTCCGAAGCGGCTGGAGACGCGGCGGGCGACTGTCCTGTGCGTCCTGTCCGTCCTGTGCGTCCTGCTTCGGCCCAGGCGATCGCCGCGACGGCGCAGGGGATCCTCGACGCGCGGGCGCGCTATCCGGGCGCCTCGCTCGCGGACCTCTACGACCCGCTGACGATGCCGCCGGACCTGCGCGCGGCGCACGCGGCGAACGACCGCGCCGTCCTCGCGGCCTACGGCCTTAAGCCCGACACGCCCGAGTCCGAGATCATCGCCCACCTCTTCCGGCTGTACGCAGGCCATTCGGGCGTCCTGCGCCCCATTGTCCGGCACTTTTTGGTATAATTACCGCAGTTTTGGTTCGCCAAATCAACACACAACACAAAAACGAAAGGATCAAGATAATGAAGAAACTGATGGTTGTCGCGTCTGCGCTGATGCTGGCCGCTGCCGCCCAGGCCGAGTGCCGCTGGAGCTGGTGGGTCGACGGTCCGGACAAGGACGCGAAGATTCAGGGCTGCCAGCTCGGCATCGCGAGCGAGTGCAAGGAAGTGAAGGGCGCGCAGGTCTCCCTGCTCTTCGGGCGGATCGAGCGGGCTCTCGGCGTTCAGTACTCCATTGGCTACAGCCGCGCGAAGAAGATCATCAACGGCGCGCAGATCGCCATCGTGAACGTCGCCGAAGAGGGCGCGGCGCTTCAGTTCGGCCTCCTGAACTGGAATCCGAAGGGCTTCGTGCCGTTCTTCCCGTTCTTCAACTTCTCGAAGGCCTACTTCGGCGATCCGTCCAAGAAGTGAGTTCCGTGAGCCGGAAAGTCATCGTGACCGGTTCGAGCCGCGGCATCGGGAAGTCGATTGCCGCGGCGCTTGTCGCTGACGGGTTCGAGGTCGTCACGCATTCGGTGCGTTCGGGCGGCACGGATCTCGTCTTCGACGTCGCTGACCGATCCGCCGCGAAAGCCGCGCTGGAGGCGTGGGTCGCGGCGAACGGCGCGCCCTACGGCGTCGTCCTCAATGCGGGCATTGCGGACGACGCGCCGTTTCCGGGCCTCGGCGACGACCAGTGGGATCGCGTCCTGCGGACGGATCTCGACGGGTTCTACAACGTGCTGAAGCCGCTTGTCCTGCCGATGGTGCAGGCGCGGCAGGGCGGCCGCATCGTCGCCGTCTCGTCCGTCTCGGGCGTGATGGGCAATCGCGGCCAGACGAACTACTCCGCCGCGAAGGCGGGGCTCATCGGCGCGGCGAAGGCCCTTGCGGTCGAGCTCGCGCGCCGAAACATCACCGTCAATTGCATCGCGCCCGGCGTGATCGAGACGGAGATGATCGAGGGGATTTTCGCGGAGGAGGCCCTGAAGGCGATTCCGATGCGCCGCTTCGGGAAGCCCGAAGAGGTCGCGGCGGTCGTGCGCTTCCTCCTGTCGGACGGTGCGTCGTACGTCACGCGCCAGGTCATTCAGGTCAACGGAGGGCTCATCTGATGCGGCGTGTCGTCGTGACGGGCATGGGAATCGTCAGTTCGCTCGGCCACACGGTCGCGGCGGCCTACGAACGGCTGAAGACGCCGAAGAACTGCGTGCGGCGGTCGGAGGAGCTTCAGACCTACAAGGGGCTTCAGACGAGCCTCTGGGCGCCGTGCGGCTACGTGCGGCCGCCGGACTACACGCGCAAGGTGATCCGCACGATGAGCCCCGTCTCGGAAATGGCGCTCTTCGCGACCGACCAGGCCCTTGCGCAGGCGGGGCTGCTGGGCGATCCGGTCGTCCGGGGCGGGCGGCTCGGCGTCGCCTACGGCTCGTGTTCGGGCGGCGTTGCCGCGAATGCTGACTTCTACTCCGTTCTCATGAACCGCGAAGTGCGCAACGTGACGAGTTCGACGTACATCAAGATGATGTCGCAGACGTGCGCGGTGAACCTGTCCGTCCACTACGGCACGACGGGGCGGCTGCTGCCGACGGGCACGGCCTGCACGTCCGGCTCGCTCGCCGTGGGCGAGGCCTACGAGGCGATCCGCTACGGTGCGCAGGACGTGATGATCGCCGGCGGCGCGGAGGAGTTTTCCGTCACGCAGGTCGCCGTCTTCGACACGCTTTTCGCGACCTCGCGCCGGAACGACGCGCCGGAGACGACGCCGCGCGCGTTCGACCGGGACCGCGACGGACTCGTCATCGGCGATGGCGCGGCGACGCTGATCCTGGAGGAATACGAGCATGCCCGTGCGCGCGGCGCGACGGTTCTCGCGGAGGTCGTCGGCTTTGGCACGAACACGGACGGGCGGCATGTCACGCAGCCGAACGCCGAGACGATGGCGGTCGCGCTGAAGCTCGCGCTCGAAAACGCGGGGCTGGCGCCGTCCGACATCGGCTACGTCAACGCGCACGGCACGGCGACCGACCTCGGCGACATCGCCGAGGGCACGGCGACGGCGGCGGTCTTCGGTGCGGCGAAGCCGCTCGTCTCGACGATCAAGGGCTACACGGGCCACACGCTCGGCGCCTGCGGGGCGATCGAGGCGGCGCTGACGATCGAGATGCTGCGGCACGGCTGGTTCGCGCCGAACCTCAATCTTGAGAACACCGATCCGCGCTGTGGCGAACACGATTTCATCACGGGCGCGGGACGCGCGGCCGAGACGGAATTCGCGATGTCCGACAACTTCGCCTTCGGTGGCGTCAACACGTCGCTCGTCTTCCGCCGCGCATGAAGACGCCCCGCATCCTTGCCCGACGCAGCCTGCAGCCCGGCGAGACGCCGGACGTCGCGTTCGTGCCGCCGCTCCTGCGCCGCCGCCTCTCGCCGCTGCAGAAGATATTCTTCCACCTCGCGAACTTCGGGCCGGACGCGCCGACGCCGCGAAACGTCGTCTTCGCGTCGCGCGACGGCGAGGATACGCTGACGCGGCGGCTCGTCGCGGACTTCCAGTCGGACGGCACCGTCTCGCCGCACCGCTTCAGCACGTCCGTCTACAACGCCGCACCGGGGCTCTGGAGCGTCTTCACGAAGAACACCGCGCCCTACACGGCGATTGCCGCCGGGGACGAGACGATCCGCTGCGCGCTCGTGGAGGCCCTGGGCGCGGCAATTTCGCCGACGCTCTTCGTCTACGCCGAGGAGACGGGCGGCGGACACGGCTTCTCGTTCCTCTATGCGTTCGACGGTTGAGATCCTGCGCGGCCTGACCGCGACGGCCCTCTTCGCCGTCTTCGGCGCGGGCGCGCTCGCCGTCTCGCCGCTCATGGCCGTGCTGCGGAAGCCCGAACGTGCGCAGCCGGTCGTGCGGACGCTCTGGCGGCTGATGGCTTGGCTGTTCGTCGCGACGGGCCTGATTCGCATCGCGCGCGGCAACCTGTCGGCCGTGCGCGGCGCGGTTGTCGTCGCGAACCACCCGACGCTCATTGACGTGGTGCTGATCGTCTCGCTCGTGCCGCGCACGCTCTACGTCGCCAAGCACGCGCTCAAGGGCAACCCGTTCCTGACGGCGATTGTCCGCGCGACCGCACTGCCGGATGACGCGCGGCTGCCGGAGATCGCCGCGCCGTACCTGCGGGCGGGGTGGAACGTGCTGATCTTTCCCGAGGGGACGCGCTCGCCGCAGGGCGGGGGGCTGCATCCGCTCCGGCGCGGCGCGGCCCAGCTCGCGATCCGCGCGGGCGCGCCGGTCGTCTGCATCCGCGAGACGCTGACGCGGCGGATTCTCGCGAAGGGGCAGCGCCCGTGGGACATGGGCGCGCGGCGCGTCGGCTTCTCGTTTCGGATGTCCGAGCCGATTCCGCCGCCATCGGCCGCCGCCGTCTCGCCACATGCCGCCGCCGTACGGCTGACGGACGCAATCCGCGCGCGATTGGACGCCTGACGGGCCGAAACGCGGGTGACTTATGCTATAATACGCACATGAAGAAACTTGACTACAAGTGGACGGCGCTCGCCTTGCTGTGGGTCGCCTTTTTTCTCCAGCAGGGGACGCGCCAGCTGTTTGGGCCGTCCGTCCCGGCGATCTGCGGCTCTCTCGGCATCGACAAGGTGGCGATCGGCGTGGTGGGGACGGTCTTCGCGATGACCTATGGCGTCTGCGTGCCGTTCGCGGGGCTGACGGCCGACCTCCTGAGCCGCAAGTGGATGGTGACGGTCGGCGTGGCCGTCTTCTGCCTCGGCATCTTCCTGTCGGGCTTTGTCGCCTCGGTGGGGCTCCTGATCGTCACGTATGGCGTCCTGAACGGGCTCGGCCAGACGTTCTACTATCCGTCGGCAAGCTCGCTCGTCTCGCAGCTGCACAAGGACTCGCGCGCGACGGCGATGTCGATTCTCCAGCTGGGGCTCTACATCGGCATCGTCGGCTGTGGCGGCCTCGCGGGCTTCCTCGCGGGCAAGGGCGGCGACCACTGGCGGCTGCCGTTCTGGATCTTCGGCGGCATCGGCCTCGCGTGGGCCGTCGCGCTCGCGCTCTTCCTGCGCAACACGAAGCCCGCGACCTCCCAAACCTCCCAAACCTTCCAAACATCCCGAACCTCCCGAACCTCGAAGCCCCGCATCCGCGAGGCGTGCGTGGCCGTCTTCGCGAAGCCGACGGCGCTGTGCGTGGCGCTGGGGCTCGCGATGATGATCTATGTGGACATCGGCTTCAAGAACTGGATGCCGACGCACCTCCAGGCGACCTTCCTCGACGACTGTCCGTTCCTGCGGCAGTGGGCGGGGCTGCACGCCGTCCTGTGGCACTATCTCGGCGCGATCGTCGGCATCCTGTCCGGCAGCCGCTTCGGCGACCGGGTGGCGAAGGGGCGTCCGGGCATCCGCCTCGAGCTCGGCATGCTCGGCCTCGGCCTCGCGATCCCGTTCATCGTCTGGATGGCGCTGACGCCGTCGTTCGTCCTCTGCTGTGTCGCGATGTTCGGCTTTGGCGTCTTTCGCGGCGTCTACGACTCGAACTTCATGGCGTCGTTCTTCGACGTCGTGAACCCGCGCTACCACGCCTCCGGCGTCGGCATCATGATGTGCATCGCGTTTCTCTTCGGCTCGCTGTCCTCGACGGTGCTGCCGTGGATCGCGAAGGCGTTCGGCGGCAACATGTCGTATTCGATGGCGTCGCTTGCGGGCTTCTACCTCGTCGGCGCGCTGATCCTCCTCGTGGCGCGCGCGGCGTTCCTGAAGCGCGACCTCGTGTGACCTGCCGCGCAGTCTTTGTCTGCACCAGGGCTTCAGCATGAAAAGATGCCCCGCTCACTGCGCGACAGTCGTTCGCATTTTGGCCCGTCGGCCCGACAGACAGATCGCGCGAACAGACTTCGCTGCGCTCCGTGCTATGTCGGCCTGCGGCGCTGAACGCGGAGGAAGCGGAGACAGGGAGACGCGGAGGTGCGAGCCGCAGACTGTCAGGACGGCATCGGTGCGACAAGCTCCGCACGGGGCGGTCGCGCGCGGAGGGGCGGGAAGTGGCGCGAGTGAGGAGCGAGGGTTTGCAGGCGTCGGAGAGGTCTCGCCCGCAGCCCGTGGTCTCGCCGAGGCACGGCAGGCTGAAGCCGGCCGATTGTCTTCTGAAAGAAGCGCAAACCCGAACGACGAGACCGAGCGAGCAGCTTCCCGCTCCGACGCGCTGACTGTCGCGCAGTGATAGAACCATCTTTTCATGCTGAAGCCCTGTTGCCTGCGCCGGGGGGCATTGACGGGGCGGGGGCGTTTTTGATATACTACACACCGTTTTCATCTCATGGGGATATAGCTCAGTTGGTAGAGCGTCTCAATGGCATTGAGAAGGTCAGGGGTTCGACTCCCCTTATCTCCACCAAAGGGAAAAGACCGCAGGTTGGCGGTCTTTTTTCGTTTCCGCTGCGCGGGCGTCAGGCGTCGGGGTTCAGCGGCGGCGTCGGGTTCGCGCGCCACGCGCGCATGGACTTGCCGTAACGCTTGAGGAACGCCGTGCGCAGGGCGTTGCTCGTGCGCCAGCCGCAGAGCGCGGCGAGCGCGTTCAGCCGCTGCGACTTGCTGCGGAGCATCAGCTCGACGCGCTCGAAGCGGACGCGCAGGATTTCCTCCATGATGGAGTGCCCGGTCGCCTTCTTGAAGTCGAGCTCCGCCAGGCGGCGCGAGCCCGGCATCAGGCGGACGACCTCCAGGGCCGTGATGCCCGAACAGGCCTTTTCGCGGATGGTCGCAAGGGCCTTGCTGATGCGCGGCGGCGTGCCGAGGCCCGCCGGCGTGGACGCGCGGCGGATCAGCCCCAGCGCCGAGTAGGACTCGTGCACGGGTGGCTCTTCGGGACGGTCGATGCGCGCCGCCAGGATTTCCGAGGCGCGGTAGCCGGCCTGCTCGAAGTCGAGAAGGACGCTCGACAGCGGGGGCGTCGTGTTCTCGCAGAGCGACGAGTCGTTGTCTGTGCCGATGACCGCGAGGTTCTTCGGCACGCTGATGTTCAGCTTGACGGCGAGATCCAGCACCTCCCCGGCGACGTAGTCGTTCTCGGCGAAGACGCCGCAGGGCTTGGGGATCGTCCGCAGCCACTCGCGCAGGGCCGCGCCACGCGCGCGCGGCGTCTCGAACGACTCGGTGCGCCCGAAGACGCGGCAGGGGTAGCCGTTCGTCCAGAGCGTGCGGCGGAACTCGGCCTCGCGGTCACGGCTCCAGAAGTGGTTGCCGCCGGAGGCGACGAAGCCGAAGGACGCGAGCCCCGCCGTCAGCAGCTCCTGTGCGGCGCAGCGGCCGGGGCCCTTGTTCGAGGGGTTCACGAACGAGGCGTCGCGCGGCAGGGTGCGCGGGTCGCGGCCGAGGAAGACGACCGGCACGTCGCCGAACGCCGCCGGATCGAAGTAGTCCGCCGCCTCGCCGGAGCATTCCACGAGACAGCCGAGGGGCTTCCAGAAGTCGATCAGCGTCGGGATGGACGGCGGGCGCGACGTCGGCTCGATGACCTGCACGCGCCACTTGCGGATGCGCGCGAAGCGGTAGGCGCCGGCGAGCTCCTTCTGCCAGGCCTGCCGCCGTGACGTGTGGAAAAACAGGATGGGCTTTTTCATGTCGACGTGTAGTATACCATAATTCTCTTCGTTTCGTTGGCGTAAAATTTTTACGATTTTTTGGTTCTATTGTCCGAAAAATATGGTATACTACGCACTGTCTCAAAAACAAGGAGGGACAACAACCATGATGGACAAGCAAGAGTTGCAACAGCATATCGACAAGTACAGGAAGTATCTGCTCGAATCGGTCGAGTGGTGGCAGAAATACGCGCCGGACACGAAGCACGGCGGTTTCTACAACTACCTCGGCCGCGACGGCAAGGTGCTCTTCACCGACAAGAACGTCCGCCAGCAGGGCCGCGACGTCCTGCTTTTCGCGCGCGCCTACAACGAGATCGCGCCGCGCGCGGAGTGGCTTGACCTCGCGTTCCAGGGCATCCGGTTCATCGAGGACCACTGCTTCGACGAACGTGACGGCCGCACCTACTACGACGTGACGGAAGACGGGCGTCCCGTGCGCAAGCGCCGCTACGTCGTCACCGAACACTACACGGTGATGGCCTACATCGAGCTCTACAAGGCGACGAAGAACCCGGTCTGGAAGGAGAAGGCTGAGAAGCTCTACAAGACGATCATGATGTACTACTACAACCCCGAGCTGCTGCCGCCGAAGTACTATCCGGCGCGCAAGGTGCGGGCGCACAACATCCCGATGATCATCTCCTGCACCTCGATCATGATGCGCGAGCTCGGCGGCGACACCTCGCTCTACGACCGGACGATCGCGACGTGCTTCAAGGAGGTCTACTCGACGTTCATGGACTACGACAAGAAGGCCCTGCGCGAGATCGTGAACGCCGACGGCACGCCGTGCGAGACGCCGGAGGGCCGCACGATCAACCCCGGCCACTCGATCGAGACGAGCTGGTTCACGATGGAGGAGGCGAAGCACCAGAAGGACGAGAAGCTCCTCAAGAACGGCCTGCAGGTGCTGGACTGGGCGCTGGACTGGGGCTGGGACACCGTGCAGGGCGACGGCGGAATCATCTACTTCCGCAACGTCGACGAGGCCGAGGGCCACGAGCCCGACCAGTACGAGCACGAGCTCAAGCTCTGGTGGCCGCAGAACGAGGCGATCTACGCGACGTTCCTCGCCTATACGCTCACGAAGGACGAGAAGTACCTCGCCTGGTTCAGGAAGATCGAGAAATGGTTCTTCGACCACTTCATCGACAAGGAATACGGCGAGATCATCAAGTACCTCCGTCGCGACGGCACGCCGTCCTGCACGATGAAGGGCACCCGCTGGGCCGGCGCGTTCCATTATCCGCGCATGCTCTTCAACCTCATCCGCCTCATGCAGGAGGAACTCGCGAAATGAGCTACGCGGAGCGGATGGCGCGCCTGACGGCGCGGAAAATCGCCCAGACGGCCGACAAGCAGGCGAAGCTCGGTGCGCGCGACGAGGACGACTACGGCCTCGTCCTGCCGCCCGAGACGTTCAAGGCCGACCTGCCCGTGCGCGACGCGACCGGGCAGTTCTCCGGCCCGCGCGCATGGGCGGCGAACTTCCGCTGGCTCATGGAGCGTCATCCGCTCTACATCGACCCCGACGACGCGATCGCCGGGCGCTGGATGTTCATGCTCTCGCGCATGCGCCTCGGCTATCAGCTGTCGCGATCGAACTTCGCGTTCGACTACTCGTTCCTCGAACCGCTCCAGAAGAAGTACGACATCACGACCGGCATCGGCAAGGATGCGCACTTCGCGCCCGACTACCGGATCGGCCTCGAACTCGGCTGGGGCGGGCTGCTCGCGAAGGTGCGCGCGGCGCGGCGGAAGTTCGCCGCCGATCCCGTCGCCGCCGAGCTGCTGGAGGCGGAGGAGACGGCGATTCTCGGCGTGCAGACGTGGGTTCGCCGTCTCGGCGAGGCGGCCGCCGACCGCTCGATGACCGAGGCGGACGCCGAACGCCGCGCGAACCTCGTCGCGATGGCGCGAACCTGCTTCGCGATCGTCGACGCGCCGCCCGCGACCTTCCGCGAGGCCGTGCAGTGGATCGCGGTCTTCAACATGGCCTCGCGCACCTACAACCGCGACGGCGCGGGCGGGCAGCTCGACGAGCTGCTGCGCCCCTACTACGTGCGCGACACGGCCGCCGGCCTCCTCACCGACGAAGAGGCCGAGTTCCTCTGCTTCTGCCTGCTGCTCAACGACCCCCACTACTACCAGCTCGGCGGGCCGGCGGCGGACGGCTCCGACCAGACGAGCCGCATGAGCTACATCATCCTCGAAGCCGCCGCGAAGCTGAAGTCGAGCTGCAACCTGACGATCCGCGTGTGGGACGGCATGGATCGCCGCCTCTACCGGCGCGGCGTCGAGATCCTGCTCCAGAACCGCCTCGGCTATCCGCGCTTCTCGGGCGACAAGGCCCTCGTGGAGGGCTTCATGAAGAACGGCTATTCCGCCGAGCTCGCCCGCAGCCGCATCGCCGTCGGCTGCAACTGGATGTCGATGCCGGGGCTCGAATACACCCTGAACGACGTCGTCAAGATCAACATCGCCAAGGTCTTCGAGGTCGCGTTCGCCGAGTCGGGCTCCCTCGACGAGCTGGAGGCGAACTACCGCCGGCATTTCAGGGCCGCCGTCGACGTGACGGCGCAGGGCATCGACTTCCACCTCGACCACCAGTATCTCAACGAGCCGGAGCTGCTGCTGAACCTTCTCTCGCACGGCCCGATCGAGAAGGGCAGGGACGTGAGCCACGGCGGCGCGACCTACTACAACATGGCCATCGACGGCGCGGGGCTCGCGGTCGTCGCGGACAGTTTCGGCGCGCTCGAACAGCGCGTCGCGCAGGAGAAGGCCCTGACGTTCGCCGAAGTCAAGCGCGCCGTCGCGGCGAACTTCGCGGGGGCGGACGGCGAGCGGGTCCGCAAGCTGCTCGACGCCTCCGGCCGCTACGGACACGGCGGCACGGCGGCCGACCGCTGGGCGGTGCGCCTCACGGAAATTCTGGACGCGGAGATCGCCGGGCACACGACGCCGCACGGCTTCAAGCTGATTCCCGGCTGGTTCACGTGGGCGGACACGATCCGCTTCGGCAAGGCCGTCGGCGCGACGCCGAACGGACGCAAGGCGGGCGAGCCGATCTCGCACGGGGCGAATCCGCTCCCCGGCTTCCGCAAGGACGGTGCGCTGACCGCGATGGCGCGCGCCGTCGCCTCGGTGCAGCCCGGCTGGGGCAACACCGCGCCGTGGCAGCTGGAGGTCGACCTCGGCCTCGCGGACGATCCGGGCGCCGTGGACAAGCTCATGGCGCTGCTGGACGGCCACTTCGCGCTCGGCGGCACGCTCGTCAACATCAACGTCGTGGACGCCGAGAAGATCCGCGCGGCGCACAGGGACCCGTCGAAGTATCCCGACCTCGTCGTGCGTGTCACGGGCTTCACCGCCTACTTCAATTCGCTTTCGCCCGCGTTCCGCGAACTCGTCGTGAAACGCCTCGTCAAGGAGACCCTCTGACCATGCTTCTGAACGGACTCGACTGGACGGTCATCGCCGCGTTCTTCGCGGCGCTTGCGCTCATCCCGGCCATCGCCGCACGGCGCGCGAAGAAGACGGCGAACGACTTCTTCACCTCCGGGAAGTCCATGCCGTGGTGGCTCATCGGTTTCTCGATGGTCGCCGCGACGACGGCGACGGACAGCGCGAACTTCTTCACCGAGGTCATCCGCCGCGACGGCATGGGCGGCAACTGGATCATGTGGGCGTTCATCCTGACGGGGCTCCTCACGGTCTTCGTCTACGCGAAGCTCTGGGTCAGGTCGGGCGTGACGACGGACATCGAGTTCTACGAGCTGCGCTATTCGGGGAAGCCCGCCGCGTTCCTGCGCGCGTTCCGCACGCTCTACCTCGGCGTCGTCTTCAACGTGCTCGTCCTCGGCAACGTCATCCTCGCGGCGGTCAAGATCGGCGTCGTCCTCTTCGGCATCGAGCCGTCGACCATCTACTGGGTCACGGTCGTCGCCTCGGTCGTCTACACGTTCTTCGGCGGCATTCGCGGCGTCATCTGGACGGACTTCTTCCTCTTCCTCGTCATCATGGCGGGTGCGGTCGCGGCGATGGTCTACGGCCTCAGACTGCCCGAAGTCGGCGGGATGGCGGGCATCGTCTCGAATTCCGAGACGGCTTGGCGGCTCTCGCTCCTGCCGGACTTCTCGTCGTGGGACACGCTTCTCGTGATGTTCGTCCTGCCGCTCGCCGTGCAGTGGTGGAACGTCTGGAAGGCGGGCAGCGAGCCGGGCGGCGGCGGCTACATCGTCCAGCGCATGCTGACGGCGAAGTCGGAGACGCACGCCCTCGGCGGCACGCTCTTCTTCAACGTCCTCAACTGGGTGATCCGTCCGTGGCCGTGGTACATCGTCGGTCTCTGCTCGGTGCTCGTCTACCCGGACCTCGCGTCGATCCAGGCGGCGTTCCCGAAGGTCGATCCGTCGCTCATCCACGGCGACATGGCGTATCCGGCGATGCTGACGAAGGTGCCGAACGGCTGGCTCGGCCTCGTTGCCGCGTCGATGATGGGAGCGCTCTTCTCGACGGTCGCGGCGCACCTCAACCTCGGCAGCGCCTATGTCGTGAACGACTTCTGGAAGCGGTTCGTGCGTCCGTCGGCGGGTGACCGCGAACTCATCTGGGTCGGACGCGCCGCGATGCTCGCGCTGCTGCTCCTCGGCTGCGCGCTCGCGCCGCACCTGAAGAGCGCGAAGGCCGCTTTCGACCTCATGCTTCTCATCGGCGCGGGCTCGGGCGCGATCTTCCTCCTGCGGTGGTTCTGGATGCGCATCAACGCCTGGACGGAGCTGACGGGCATGTTCGTCTCCTTTGTCGCCGCGCTCGTCCTGCAGCTCGGATTCCCGCAGCTCGCGTCATGGCAGAAGATGCTGATCACGATCGCCGTCACGTCCGTGAGCTGGCTCACCGTCACGTTCCTGACGCGGCCGACGGACGCGGCGACGGCGGCGCGGTTCAAGGCGGCGGTGCGTGCGGACGGACGCGACGTCGGCAAGGGGCTCGTCCTGATGGCCGTCTCGTCGTTCGCGCTCTTCGACCTGATGTACATGGTGGGCGCGTGGATCTACGGCTGGTACGCGAAGGCGGCGGTCGCGACCGTGCTGGCGCTCGCGGCGTCCGTCTTCGTCGCGCGGGGCATTCGGAAGCGCTGAGGGGGACATGGGCATCGTCTTTGACATCAAGCGCGGCAGCGTGAAGGACGGCCCCGGCCTCCGCACGAGCGTCTTCCTGAAGGGATGCCCGCTCCGCTGCGTTTGGTGTCACAATCCCGAATCGCAGGCCGCCGCGCCGCAGAAGGCCGTGACGACGGGCGAGGTCTGCGGACGCGAGATGTCCGTTGTTGAGGTGATGGCCGAAGTCCTCGCTGACCGGCCGTTCTACGGAACGGAGGGAGGCGTGACGCTGACGGGCGGCGAGCCGACGATGCAGCCGGATTTCGCCGTTCGGCTTGCGGCGGCGGCGCAGGCGGTGGGCGTCCGCGTCGCGCTCGACACGTGCGGCGCGGCGCCGTGGACAACGTTCGCGCGGCTGTTGCCGTCTGTCGATCTCTTTCTTTACGATCTCAAATGTATGGATGCCGCACGGCACCGCGAACTGACGGGTGTCGGGAACGAGCGAATTCTCGACAATCTGCGGCGTCTTGACGCGGCGGGCGCGCGGCTCTGGATCCGCTGTCCGCTCGTGCCGGGGCTCAACGATGCGGACGCCGATCTTGCCGCGCTCCGCGCTTTCATCGCGACGTTGCGGCACGCGGAGAAGGTGGAGGCCTGTCCCTATCATGCGCTGGGGCTGGAGAAGTATGCGAAGTTCGGCATCCCGGTGCGCTTCGCCCGAACGGAAGAGCCCACGGCCGCCGACCGCGCCCGCTGGCGCGCCGCCCTATCGGTCTGATCAATCCAGACCTCCCGCAAGCCGCAGAGCGTCATCTCTGCCCTGGGGACAGACCCCTTCTACTCTTGGGGACAGGCCCCTAGAATCATTTCCAAAAAATCATTGAACTCGAATGTTTTGTTCGTTTAACGGCCATTTTTGTGGGGACAGGCCCCGCTAGACGTGTAGCCAGTCGCGGGGACAGACCCCGTTGTCAGAGTCTGAACCTTAAGAAATCTTAAGGCAAATCTTAAGGTAGTCTTAAGGTTTCTTTCGCGGAAATATGCCATACTGTCTCCCGTCCGGGCGGATGGGCCGCCCGACGGCAACGAAACGCAGACAAGGAGAGACGGAAATGGCAAGGACGAACAGGATCAAGGCCGACGGCGACGCGCACTACCACGTCATGTCGC
>CAKTZI010000019.1 GCA_934635385.1 uncultured Kiritimatiellota bacterium
TCCGCAGGGGTTTCGCCGCCTTTCGCCTGTCTCATTTTGCCCGCCCGGACTGTCTCATTTTGCTCGCCCGCCAACAGATAGTTTATCAGGACGTCTTTCGTGGTTTGTGTAAATATGCGCTTTCGGTTGTTGATGATAAATGTTTTGAACAATATCAATGGCTTGTTCCATGGTTAAAGAAAGAGACGGATTTCGCCAAAGTTCCAATTGTAATGGATTTCGTTTCTTCAATAGTTCGACAGCGGCCTCAGTTGGTCATTTACCGAAACCTAAATACAGAACACAATCTGCCGAGTTTCTATTGTGAACTTCATCATGCTGCGAGTGTCTATGGTTTCATCGTCCCAAAGGATGAAGAAGAGCTTAAGAGGTTCTCCGATGAAAAGGTGGCTGTTGATTTTTGGAGACAAACTCCAAGAAGATCTAATTTAGAATTCAAGTGGTGGGATATGTCAAGCGTTGTCCCTGAAAATCTTAGAAGTTACATTAATATACAAATCAGGGACGTAGACGTAGGTTAGATGTTGTCGGACGGCTTCTCATCGTGTCTCGTTCGCCTCACGGTTCTCTTGCTGCGTCGATGCCCATTTGTCCGTCTTAATAATCGTGACAGCCTCTGTCGACCATGATAATAAACAACAGGCGAGCGGCGTACGCGACTTGATTATTGCTTTGGTCTGTATGTAAATCCCGTCCCGTTGCATTGGGTGCATTCAAGTCTGGTCTTGCCGTTGCAACTGGGGCAGGTTGTCTCGCTGTTGCGCGTCACCTCTCCGCGCCCATGACAGGTCTTGCACGTCTTCCATACATCGACCTTTCCGCCCCCCGCGCATTTCACGCAAGTCCTGTAGCCGGTCTTGCCGCTGCCGCCGCAGATGTTGCAGGTCGCGAACGCCGACTGCTGCCTTAATGATCCGCCGCGTACATAGCGAATGCGTAGGCGTCCGCTGCCGCTGCAGGCTACACATTTCGATTGCGTTTCGCCTTTGCCACGGCAGGCTTGACAGACGGCCTCTTCCTGAATCTGTCCTTTTCAGTCGGCGAGGCTGTCTATGCTTGCGGCACAGGTTGGGCAGGGCGTTCGCTCTTTGACGATGACCAGCCCCTTCCCTTCGCATCTTGTGCAGCTGGAGAATCCCGCCCCGCCACAGGCGGCACACGTCATTTTGCGCGCCTCAAGTTCTTTGGCTGTGTAAGCATCTTTCACGCGCGCGAGTTCCTGTTCCCTCGCTTCAAGGCGCTCCGCATCCTTTTGCGCGGACACGAGTGCGTCGTCTATCGCTTGCATCTCACTGGTTTCGGAGATGCTTGCGGAACGCTTCACTTGCGGAGGTTCTTCGGCAGTGCTGATGGAGGCATCCGTTGCCCTCGCTTTTGGGGCGTCAAACCCGTCCCAGTCGTCCTTCATCCTCCCTTTGAGAATGTTGTTGATTCGCTCCTTTCGCGCAGCGATATCCGCTTCGATTTCGAGTAGCGTTTCTACTTTCCACTTCTTGTCCGCCCGCTCCTTCGCAAGTGCCTGTTCCCTTTCAGCTTTTTCACGTGCCAATCTCTGTTCCCTTTCGGCTTTCTCCTTGGCCAATCGCTGTTCCCTTTGGGCTTTCTCCTGTGCAAGGATTCGCTCCTTTTTGGCTCGCTCGTCTCGAATCCGGCGCAGATCGTCGGAGGCATCTGCGTTTCCGCTTCCCGCCGCCTCTTCGAGAAGTCTTTCGGCCTTGGCCTCATCCTTTTGGACACCGTCTCCTCGCCAATAGCACAGGGCAAGTGAATGCTTTGCACGAGGCCAGTTCTTTTTTGCCGAACGTGCAAACCATTTGACGGCCTCCGCCGGATTCTGCTCGACGCCCTTGCCCTTCTGATAGAAACATCCCATAAACCACTGGGCCTCCGCGTCTGCGCCCTGTTCGGCCGCCTTCAGCATCCATTGGGCGGCGACTTCCGCATCTTCTTCGACACCTTCGCCCTGACAATAGCAAAGCGCCAGCTTGAACTGTGCGGCGGCATTCCCTTTTTCAGCCGCCTTTCGATACCATTTTGCTGCCTCTTCCCTGTCGCAATCCTCTTTCTCGGCGAGCCTTGCCAAAAGGAGCATGGCGTTGACATCGCCCGCATCCGCACACTGTCGCCATGATTCAAGTGCCTTGTTTTGCCATCTTGCCGCTTCGTCCTCGTCTTGTTCCACGCCTGTGCCATTCCGATAGCATACGCCTACCATGTAAATGGCGCGTAAATTTCCGCGTTCAGTGCCCCTGTGAAACCACTTGAATGCGCTCTTGGCGTTTGCCTCGACGCCGATTCCGCTGAGATACGGCAAGCCCATGTCATACATCGCCTCGTCGAACCCTGCTTCGGCTGCCTTACGACACCACTTGGCGGCGTTCGTCCGATTGCGTTCGCATCCTATCCCATCGCGATAGCACGCGAACAGTCTGTGCTGGGCTTTCGGCAATCCCTGATCGGCCGCTGCGCGATACCATTTCATGGCTTCCTTCGTGTCTTCAAACAACACGCCACGCCCAGTCGCAAGGCAGTCGCCGACCAGCACCTGCGCCTCTGCGTAGCCTTTCTTCGCCAATGGGTGAAGGAGGGCGTATGCTTCTGAATAGGCACCGTCTTCGTAATGGGCGATACCGCGCTTGAGGCGTGGGGCATCGCCGCAATACAGATAGATTCCGATTGCCATTGCTCCTATGACGGCGATACCGTTTGCGATCATGCGGAACCGATTCGTTTCTTTCATCATTTCCTTTTCATGCGCTGGGGTTTCGTTGTCGGCGAACCCGATGCATGAAAAGAGCGCATTTTCTGTTCATGCATTCACGCGAGGCCCGACCAAAGGCTTATAGTCAAATACATGAAGAGAAAACGCGCCCAATTGGACGCATCTTCACCAACATGCTGTTTGACTATGAAATGTTTGGTCGTATTTCGCGCGAACAGCGTGTAGCGTTGATGCCACAATGAGTATGCGGTCGCGGGGTGGAGCGCGGCGGTGCGTCGCGTCAGTTCCCGACCTATGGAGTTCTCGGCGAACCGAGGAACTGCGCGAATTATATCAAAATCAGATGGTGCTGTGTGAGGCGTTGAAAGAGATCTTCGTTGAGCGCAAGGGCGTTTCGCGGCGTTGGCCGCGAGGTGGCGCGGACGCGCCACCCGCAGAACCCAGCGTTTGAACAAACCAACGTAGCTCGCAAGCGTTCGGCGCGATAGGTTTCTCATTATTTGAGCCCGGCTTGGGCGAGGTCGACCATTTCATGGCAGCGGTCGTAGAGTTCCTTGCGCGTCGGCTGACGCGCGGTTGCCTCGTAAAGCGAGAGGAAGAGCATGCGCCCGACGGCGCAGAAGCGCTCCTTCTCGCGCGGCGGGTGCCAGCGCGGGCCGAAGCCCTCGGGCGACAGGACAACCAACCCACCGCCCGCGCGGGCGATGGCGTTGCCGCATGCCTTTTCAAGCGGGCTCATGAAGGTCGAGACGCCCGCGCCTCCGGGGCCGATGCGCGCGGCCGATTCGACGAGGGCGTTCCATTCAGGCGAGCCTACGGCGGTCGCGCGGTGGCCCTTGAAGGGCACGAGGACGGGCAGGTCCTGGAGCGCGCGGTTGCCGTAGGCGAACCAGCGGCGGCCAAGGAAGTCGACGGGCGCGACCTGCTGAAAGAAACGGGCGTGGGCGCGACGCAGGGCGGCACGCGCCGGGTTTTCGCGAATGTAGCGGCGAAAGGCGGCGAGCTGGCCCTCTTTCTTGACGATCCAATCGTGCCAGGAGGGGTCGAAGATCGGGCGGGGCGCGGGTATTTCGCGGCTTTGGAAGGGCTTTTCGCGGCTTTGGCCGCGAGGTTGCGCGGACGCGCAACCCGCAGAACCCACCGCAAAACCCGCGCCGACGGGTTGGGTATTGCCTGTCGCGGCGTCTGCCGCGACAACTTGCCAATAGGCGTTGCGCAGGGCCTTGGCGAGTTGGCTGACGAGCACCCCCAGCGCGACGCGGTCGGGTATCGCGCGAATCTTGAAGAGAAGATGAAGGTGATCGGGCATGATTGCGAACGGCGAGATCTCTTCGCAGCAGCGCCACTTCGCGGGGAAGCCCCGGATAACCGCCTTGAACGCGCGCGTGATCTCGTTTTCGACGAGGCCCTTGGCGCCGATTTCGGAAAACGCCGCCAGCCCCTTGAGACGCTTCAAGGTGACCATGTAGAAAAACGGCGACTTGTAGTCGAAGCCTCTGAGACGCCCCATTCAGAACCTCCTTTTGTTTGCCTCGTTCCAACAACGCGTGTAGTTTACGATAAAGCCGTTGCGTTTGCAAGGCGGTACATAAAAAGTGTCAGACCCTATTGGTAGGGTTCGAGTGGTAGGGTTGGATGTCTGTGCTGACAGGAATCAAGGGCATTTCAGGCCATGTTTTATATAAATGCGGTGGTAGGGTAGCGTGTACAATCTGATCACTGCTTCGGCTTGTATGTAAACCCCTTCCCGTTGCATCGGGTGCATTCAAGTCTGGTCTTGCCGTTGCAACTGGGGCAGGTTGTCTCGCTGTCGCGCGTCACCTCTCCGCGTCCATGACAGGTCTTGCACGTCTTCCACACGTCGACCTTTCCGTTCCCCGCGCATTTCACGCAAGTCCTGTAGCCGGTCTTGCCGCTGCCGCCGCAGATGTTGCAGGTCGCGAACGCCGACTGCTGCCTTAATGATCCGCCGCGTACATAGCGAATGCGTAGGCGTCCGCTGCCGCTGCAGGCGGCACATTTTGATTGCGTTTCGCCCTTGCCACGGCAGGTTTGACAGACGGTTGCTTCCTGAACCTGTCCTTTCCGTTCTGCGAGACCGTCTATGCTTTCGGAACAGGTTGGGCAGGGCGTTCGCTCTTTGACGATGACCAGCCCTTTCCCTTTGCATCTTGTGCAGACGGAGGATCCCGCCCCGCCACAGGCGGCACACGTCATTTTGCGCGCCTCAAGTTCTTTGGCTGTGTAAGCATCTTTCACGCACGCGAGTTCCTGTTCCCTCGCTTCAAGGCGTTCCGCATCCTTTTGCGCGGACACGAGAGCGTCGTCTATCGCTTGCATCTCACTGGTTTCGGAGATGCTTGCGGAACACTTCACTTGCGGCGGTTCTTCGGCAGTGCTGATGGAGGTATCGGTTGCTTTCGCTTTTTGGGCGTCAAACCCGTCCCAGTCGCCCTTCATCTTCCCTTTGAGAATGTTGTTGATTCGCTCTTTTCGCGCAGAGATATCCGCTTCGATTTCGAGTAGCGTTTCTACCTTCCACTTCTTGTCCGCCCGTTCTCTCGCAAGAGCCTGTTCCCTTTCGGCTTTCTCCTTGGCCAATCGTTGTTCTCTTTGGGCTTTCTCCTGTGCAAGTATTCGCTCCTTCTGGGCTCTCTCGGCTCGAATCCGGCGCAGATCGTCGGAGGCGTCTGCGTTTCCGCTTTCCACCGCCTCTTCGAGAAGTCTTTCGGCCTTGGCCTCATCCTTTTGGACACCGTCTCCTCGCCAATAGCACAGGGCAAGTGAATGCTTTGCACGAGGCCAGTTCTTTTTTGCCGAACGTGCAAACCATTTGACGGCCTCCGCCGGATTCTGCTCGACGCCCTTGCCCTTCTGATAGAAACATCCCATAAACCACTGGGCCTCCGCGTCTGCGCCCTGTTCGGCCGCCTTCAGCATCCATTGGGCGGCGACTTCCGCATCTTCTTCGACACCTTCGCCCTGACAATAGCAAAGCGCCAGCTTGAACTGTGCGGCGGCATTCCCTTTTTCAGCCGCCTTTCGATACCATTTTGCTGCCTCTTCCCTGTCGCAATCCTCTTTCTCGGCGAGCCTTGCCAAAAGGAGCATGGCGTTGACATCGCCCGCATCCGCACACTGTCGCCATGATTCAAGTGCCTTGTTTTGCCATCTTGCCGCTTCGTCCTCGTCTTGTTCCACGCCTGTGCCATTCCGATAGCATACGCCTACCATGTAAATGGCGCGTAAATTTCCGCGTTCAGTGCCCCTGTGAAACCACTTGAATGCGCTCTTGGCGTTTGCCTCGACGCCGATTCCGCTGAGATACGGCAAGCCCATGTCATACATCGCCTCGTCGAACCCTGCTTCGGCTGCCTTACGACACCACTTGGCGGCGTTCGTCCGATTGCGTTCGCATCCTATCCCATCGCGATAGCACGCGAACAGTCTGTGCTGGGCTTTCGGCAATCCCTGATCGGCCGCTGCGCGATACCATTTCATGGCTTCCTTCGTGTCTTCAAACAACACGCCACGCCCAGTCGCAAGGCAGTCGCCGACCAGCACCTGCGCCTCTGCGTAGCCTTTCTTCGCCAATGGGTGAAGGAGGGCGTATGCTTCTGAATAGGCACCGTCTTCGTAATGGGCGATGCCGCGCTTGAGGCGTGGGGCGTCGCCGCAGTACAGATAGCCGCCGATTGCGATTGCGCCTACGACGGCGATGCCACTTGCGACCACGCGGAGTCGATTCGTTTTTTTCATCATTTCCTTTTTCATGCGCAGGGGTTTAGCCGTCGGTGAGTCCGATGCATGAAAAGAGCGCATTTTCTGTTCATGCACTTCGTAGAAGCCCTACCACAGGCCAATGGGAATACATGAAAAGAAAATACGCCCGAATGGACGCATCTTCACTTGCATGCCGTTCCCAAGATGAAACAGTGGTAGTATTTCTACGAAACAGCGTGTAGCGTTGATGCTACAATGATTATGCGGCCGCGGGGTGGAGCGTGGCACGTGCCGCGTCAGTTCCCAACCTATGGAGTTCTCGGCGAACCGAGGAACTGCGTGAATTATATCAAAATCGGAGGGTGCTGTGTGAGGTGTTGAAAGGGAACTTCGCCCATTGAGGCAACCTCGCAGAACCCGGCGCACGGACAATCCTTGCGCGGCTCGGCGAGACCCTGTGCGCTTATTCGTAATGCCCCATGCAGGAGCTGATGATGAGCTGGCCGTCGTCGATTCGGAAGATCAGGCGGTTGGCTTCGTCAATGCGGACGCTCCACCATCCGATGAAGTTCCCTTTGAGAGGTTCGGGTTTCCCGATGGATGCATAGCCGTTTCGGTCGATGCTCTGGATGAGCGCGTAGATGCGCTTCAGGGTCTTCTTGTCGCGCAACGACCAGTCCTGAAGCTGTTCCCAAGCGAGGTCAGACCACAGCTTTTGCATGGCGGCGACTCCGATGCGCACGACGCGGCGCGGTCGTTTCGGTCAGCGGCGGCAGTTCGTGGAGATGGTAGTTCCGCTTGCCGTTCCGGTAGTCTTCGGCGGTGGCGCGAATGCGCGCGGGATCGGCGAGCGGGTTTGCACAGGCGCGAACCTCGAAGGGAAGAGCCTGCCGGTCAATGGTCTGCCGTATGAAAATCGTGATGGCCGTTGAAAGGTTCATGCCCATGCCGCTGAAGATGCTTTCGGCATGGGACTTGAGGTTGTCGTCGATTCTGAAACTGACTTGTGCCATGGCTGGTTCGTCTCCTGATGAGGTGCAGTATACAACAAATGCGGTTTCACTGTCAAGCGGATGCAATACAGTGACGGGAATCGGAGCCACATGTCCCCCGAGCGAAGCGAGTTGCGTAGCAGGCGCTATGCGGGGTGATCCACGGAGAGACGTCCGTGGAAAGCAGGTGAACAAGGGAGACAATGTTTTTTACGTTCGCATGACACTTCGGCGACGAAAAAAGACTATACTATGCGGCACATAAGGGTCAAAAGGCCCAAAGGAGGTAAACATGATGAAGAATGCAATTGTGGCGGCGCTCGTCGCCGGTGTCGTGGCGGTTCTCGCCGGGTGCTGTTCCTGCAAGGCGCCGTCCAAGGCGTGCTGCAAGAACTGTACGCCGGGCAAGGCCTGCGTCTGCGGATGCGGACAGAATCCCTGCGCGTGCGACGCCGGTTGCGCGTGCGCCAAGTAAGAAAGGGCGTCCATGCTGGCGGCGGCACTTCTCGCGATGGCAGACGGCTGCTGCGCGTCCGGATCTTGGATGTGCAGCTGCTTCCCCTGCACCTGCTGGACGTGCTGCTGCCTCTATGGCGCGGCATCGGGGGCCGTCCTGTTGACGGCCCTCGGTGTCGTCCGTGTGCTGCGCCATCCGAAGGTCGTTGTCGTGGGGCCGGACGGACGTGCGCGGGATCGGCTCGTGAGCCTTCTGCAGGCTTCGGACTACCGGGTCGAGGTCAAGGACGGCCATGGCGGGCTTTCCGTCCTGGAGACGGGCGGCGAGGTCTGGACGCTCGGCCCGCTGCAAGTCGACGTGGCGCGTGCCGTCGTGGTGCGGGCGGACGGCACGGAGGAGCGGCTTCTGCCGCGCGAACTGAAGATTCTCGGACTGCTCGCGACGGATCCGGGCGCAGTCGTCACGCGCGACACGCTGATGAACGAGGCGTGGGGGCTTGACTACTACGGCACGACGCGCACGGTCGACCAGACCATCGCCAACCTGCGCAAGAAACTGGGGCGCGGCATCGACATCCAAAGCGTCCGCGGCGAAGGCTACCGCCTCGTGGCCGGTTTGACGGGCTTCAGTGGAACGTGATATAATTTCGCTACCAGTCACGAGCAAACCCGGAGGTAGCGATGTTCAAGCAAACCCTGACCAAGGCACGGAACAAGTTCCGGTGCGGATTCCGCCGATTCGCAATCTTCAATCTCTGCGCGGTCGCGGTCGCGACTCTCTTTGTTTGGGAGAACCACGATGTCATCCGCGAGACGACACAGGCGAAGGCGTCGCTCGGCATCTTCTGGGGCGCGCTCGCCGGCGTGTTCGTCCAGCTGCTCTGCGAATGGCGCGCGTGGCCGCACCGCCGACTTCTCGTCGGCCTCGTCACGGCGGCGGTCGGCGCGCTTGGCTGCTGGTTCTGGTTTGCGCTTGTGGAAGGGACGCCGAGCGGACGGCTGTGGGGCATGCTCTATTCCGGCACCTGCTTCTCCCTTGTCGCCGCGTCTGTGGCCGTGCTGTATCGCGTGGCGGACGAACGTACGCTCATCGCGCGTCTGACGCTCAATGCGCTCGGCACGAACGCGGTGACGCTGGTTTTCGTCTTGAGCCAGATGCTGTGCATTCTGGCGTTCGACAAGCTTGTGACGGCCGTGAACCCTCGGCTTTACGGTGATGTCGCCGGAGTCTCGTGGATACTCATCCTGTCGGTCGGGTTCCTCTCGTTTCTGCCGGGCCGGGAGCGCGACGACGGGGCGTCCGACCGGGCGGCGGCGTTCTTCTTCTGGCTGCTGCTGCCCGCCGCCTTGATTCTGCTGGGCATCCTCTATCTCTATCTGGGAAAGATCGCCTGGACGCGCACGATGCCCAGTGGCGAGCTGAACTGGTTCGGGTCGGTGGCCCTCGCCGTCTACGTGTTCTTCTGGTTGGCGTTGCGGGATTCGGCGCGTCCGTTCTTTCGCCTGTTCGTGCGCTGGGGCTGGGCGTTGCTTCTGCCGGTTCTCGCGGCGCAGGTCGTGGGCATCGTCATCCGCTATCGGGCGTATGGCCTTTCGACGCCGCGCCTCGCCGGCATGGTCACGCTTTCCTTTGGCGTTTTCGCGCTGGTTCTGGCGGCGCTGAACCGCCGTCCCCCTGTCCTGTTCGTGTTCATCGCCGCAGCCGGAATCGTGTTCACGGTAACGCCCCTGAACATCGTCGACGTTCCGATCCGCAATCAGGAGGCTCGGCTCAAGGCGGCACTGGCGCGGTGCGGTCTGCTGCAGGGGGACGCGCTCTCCCTGCCGCCGGGCGTCCAGATTCCGACGGACGACGCCAAGGTCATCGTCGGGTCGTGGCGGTATCTGACCGATGCGAATTCTTCGTGGGGCTGGGTATTGCGGCATGGTGGCCAAGAAGGCCTAAGGCCAACGGTGTGGTATCGTCCGACGTTTGCCGTGGGGCTGTACAAGACCGTTTCGTCGCAGTGTCGCGAACGCAATGTCGGCGGCGTCTCGTTGCCGCTGCTGTTGGGGCTGGACGAGAACAAGTTGGCCGGCAATCGGGAGTGCGCGGACTTCGGGTCGATGCTGTTTCGGCTGCCGCGCGAGGAGACGGTGCCGATTGCGGCATATGCGCGTCTGCGGCCCCTGGATTCGTGGCGCGTGCGGTGTGAGCCGCGCGCAGACCGGTGGGTCGCCGTGCTGTCGGAGCCGGGGACGAACAGCGAGCATAAGGAAGAGTTCGATGTCACGGATTGCGTCATGCGCATTCTGGCTGTCGGCGGGTGCAACGGGCGCGTATTGGACGATCGGACATTTGACTTGCGGGCAGAGGATGCGGTCTGGCCGTTGCGCACGGGAATGGCGCTGATCGTGAACGAGCTGCGAGCCTCAGGACCGATCGGCGAAAAGCCGGCGAGCATCCGCCTTTCGTGCTGTGCCGTCGTGACGAACGCAGAGGGGAAATGAGATGGACGTGACCTATACGAGCAAGTTCGACGCGAAGCGGTATGCGCAAGCCGTCAAGAAAGCCGTGGCCTTTGCCGGAAGGAGCGGAGTGGTCTTTGAATGGGGGCTGCTTGTGCTGTGGATCGCGCGCGTGTTTGCCGCGTGGTTGGGCGGATGGTCAGAGGATGACTGGTTCCCTGTTTGGTTCCTGCCGTTTTCGCTTGCCCTGTTGAAGTGCTACCGCGGCATCGTTGTGCGCATTTATGTCCGACAGGCCCAGCGGATGTTGGGGGGTGATGTGCCGGTGACCTGCCGGCTGACGGATGTTGGCTGTGAGACCATCTGCGGCGAGCTGGTGCAGAAGCTGCCTTGGCAAAAGGTGGCCTCGCATTATCAGTTCCTCGATGAGGACAGCGTGTCGCTCATGCAGAATCGGGCGATGCCTGTCATGGTGCTGTCTGATTTGCGAGAGCATGGCATTGGACAGGACGAATTGGAGGCCGTGTTTCGCCAAGCGGGATTGCTGCCGGCGATGAAGTCGAACAAGCGCCGCGTTTGGACGGGCATTCTCTCGTTCGTCGGTGCGGTCTTGGTCGCTCTTGCGCTATTGTCCGTCCATGCGGCAGTTTTCGGCAGTTGCTGGCGCATGCGATGTCAGGATACGCGGATTCGGCTTTTCGATCTGGTTCTCGGCTCTGACGAGGAAAGACGACCGTCGTCTGGCACGTTGCGGACAAAAGTCGTGCGGATGTTGATGGGCGAACAGGCTCCGGACGAGCTTGCCTATGTCTACGTGCCGGAGGAAGAGGCAGACAAGATTGGTCTTGTCGCACGGTATGGCGAGAGATGCTGTGTTGCGTATTTCCCCTGGGGACATGCGTGTATACGGCCCAAGGGCTATTGGCAGTCCCTGCAGACCAATCGCACGGGAACGGTCTATTTTGAGCCGGAGAAGGCGAAATGGCTGGAGAATATCCGCCGCGCTTCAGAAGACGATTCACTCTCTGCGAGACAGTAGCCGCCCTTGGCCCGTCGGCCCGACAGCTCGCGCTTCGGAGCGGGAAGCTGCTCGCTCGGTCTCGTCGCTCATGTTTGCGCTTCTCCTTGAAAACAACCGGCCGGCTTCAGCCTGCCGTGCCTCGGCGAGACCACGGGCTGCGGGCGAGACCTCTCCGACGCCTGCAAACCCTTGCTCCTCACTCGCGCCACTTCCCGCCCCTCCGCGCAACACCGCACCATCGGTTTTTGTCACGCAGAGCCGCAGAGGTCGCAGAGATTTTCGCAAGTTGAGAATCGCAGACCGTGGCGAAGCGGCGGCGCAAGCCGCCCGTGGCCCGGAGGAGCCGACAGTCGCACAAGAGGAGAGAAGGGATCGCCTGTCGCCTCGGTGTTTGCGCTTGCGGAAGTGTATTCTGCCGAGGGGAATGGGTAGGTCCTTCGGACATTGCTTCGCAATCGGTCACGTTCAATTGGCTGACGTGTGGCGACAGGTGCGACTCCCGGAGCGACCCGGATCGAGGCCGCAGGCCGACATAGACGGAGCACAGCGAAGTCCGTTCGCGCGAGCTGTCGGGCCGACGGGCCAAATGCGCGATGGACTGTCGCGCAGAGAGCGATGATTTTTTTTTTCATGCTGCAGCCATGAGAAGGTTCGCAAGCCCCCCTTGACACCGTGTGGTATAATAGGCCGCGTTCATCATCATCATTTCATGCTGAATGGAGAATGACTTGTGAACGTGTTGATAGACGGACGACATGTCGGGCAGGAAATCGAACGCGTAATCGCGGGCGGCCTTGGGCTTGTCCTTGTCGGGACGATGGCGATCCGGCTGTGTCGTTGGTATACAGGCGACGGCCGTTACAAGACGGTCTGGGGCGCTGTGGCGGGGCGTCCCTTTTTTGACGGGCGCGGATCTTGGAATTACGGATTCTGGGAACTGTGCCCCGACGGACGGCTCGCGGCGGCAGCGATGCTGACACTGATTGGTGCGTTGATTGTCGGCGTAGTGGCGAGAGGGCGGTGCAGCTCTGCATGTTATGCGCTTGCGGGAATCGTGTTCGTGAGTGGCTATCTCGTGAATGCGGTTCTGCTGCTTAAGTTGATGGCGGAGTATTGAGGGCGGTTGCAATGGCTTTTGAAGTTCGAGAGTATGACCGAAGCATCGGGATGTTTATTCTGAGGCTGCTTTTCGGTTTCGTCGGGATTGTCGGGCTTGTGGCGTTAGTTGACGGTCTCGTGGCTTGGTTAGGCGACCGTTCCGCATATGCGTCAATCTGGAACGCGCTCGTGGGTGACGAACCCTACTGTCGTGTCGGACGGTTGGGAGTAAGTATGGGTGGTGGGATGCTTTGGCGAATGACACCGAATGGCCTGTTGCCCGCATGCCATGAAATCTGTTTGTCGGTCGCGTCTCTCGCGACGGCGCTTTTCAATCGCGGATGGTTGTATGTCCTCACCGTGGGGCTGTTGATTCTTCATTGAAGTTCATGAAAGGACGCGAGAAGATTCTCATGAATCAACTCATTGCATGCTGCGGACTGGACTGCGAGAAATGTGATGCCCGGATTGCGACGGTCACAAGCGACGACGCCTTGCGTGAGAAGACCGCCGCCTTTCGGCATTGGAAAGGCTGAGGTGTCAGGAGGGCAGAAGAACACTTGGCCTAAGTGTGGTGAAAGCGGAATGCCTTGTGATCTGTGCGGTGACGGGTTGGATTTCGTAGGGAAAGCGAAACGGAATTTATGGTATAATGCGCAGAGTGAAAACTCAAGAAAGGAACGTTGCGTATGAAGACTGTCCGGGTGATGGGCACAATGACCTTTGCGGCATGGGCGGCGCTGGCCCTGTTGGGGTGCGCAAGCGCACCGAAGTACCGTGTCGAGCGTGGCTCCATCATCGTCGATTCGCCGTTTGACCTTGAGATTGGGTCGACGGAATATGCGCAGACGTTCGGCGACCTAATCCGAACCTCTGTGAGTGCGGACTACGATCCGCGCACGAAGACGACGACCACGAACTGGTATCATCATGCTGAGGCGCGGCTGGCCACGCCCTACTTCGGATGCGAACGGATGTTCCTTTCGTTCAAGGGCGAGGAAAAGGCGCTTGAACACTGTAGCCTTTCGCTCGGCGGTTGGCCGTCGTTCGGAGGCACGAGATCTGTCTCCGGCAAGAAGATGACATATGCCGAATGCCGCGAGACGGTCGGCAAGATTGCCGCAGACATGGAAAATCGGTTGGGCATTACGATGCTGTGCAAGAACGAGGAGACGGAGGAGGAAGCGAAGGAATCTGTTCGTCAACTGACTGAACGGTACAAAAAGTCGAATGAGAAATGTTCGGGCTATGCTTCGAGCTTTGTCCACTTCGGGGGCGAGCGACAGGGTGAGAAAGCGGCGACCGATTACAGCGTCAGCGGTATGCTGAGCGACAAGGGCGAATACAGCATCAGCGTCTCGTATTCAAGGCATTTGGAATTTTCATTCTCTTCCTACAAGCCCGGAGACAGAATCCCCGTCTACACGAATGAGATGTGCTCGGCCACGTCTAGCGGACTCGTGCCGACCAAGGAGCAGAAGGCGGCGCATGCGGCGGCGAAGCGACTGCGCGAGACAGTCAACCGGCTCTTCGGCATCGATCTTGATGCGCCGACGCAGACGAACGTTCTCTCGTCCGCCTTGTGGCAGACCAATGCGTCGGCGACCGTCAAACGGGAGTGGACGCCGCTGGCCGTGCCTTTCGAGGGCCTGACGGAACGCAAGGGCAGCCAGTCCTTCAGGCTATTGGGCATGCCGTTCGGAACGTTTGCGCTTCGCCGGCCGTTTGAGGGCGCCGTCTCGGATGAGGAACTGGCGGCGCAGGCGCAGCGGATTCTGTCGCGGCTGGAGGCGGAGTATGGCGCGAAGATTCCCGTTGCAGATACGGCGGAAGGACTGTCCGCGCTCGCGCAGATGTGTGGCGAGGGCGTTCCGACCTTCGGTGACACGAAAGCGCTTTTGGGACTCGACAAGACGCAGTGGTTTGAGGGCAAGGTCGGCGACTTGGCGATTGACATCAGCTATGCGACGCCGCGCTATGCCAAGAAAGGCGACACGTTTGAGGTCGTCCGCAAGGGTGCCATTGTCGTCAACATCGTCCAGTCGCCGCTCATCACGACAGGCAAGACAAAGAAATAGGAGTGCCTCGATTAGCTTACGCTGGCGTGTGCGTCCGGGCGCTTGACAATGTAAAGTAAAATGCGGTATATTATCCGCAACTTATGGGGAAAAAGTCATGGCACAAGTGAACTTTAGGGTAGACGACCATGTGAAGCATGAGGCGGACGAGCTGTTTGACCATCTTGGCCTCAGCCTGTCTGCCGCCATAACCATATTTTTGAAGCAGTCCATTTCTCATCGCGGCTTCCCGTTTTCAATCTGTGAAATGCCCCGCGAAAGTCTGGCATCTAATCTGTATTATGCTTGTCCGACTGTCGTGCAGACGGAAAAGCCCATTGAAGATGCAGGTCGCGTGAAGCGCAGAGCCGCCTTGTTGGCGTTGTCTGGTTCGTGGAAAGATGAGCGGCCGACCCAGGAGATCATTCGCGACATTGAGGGACGTCGCACAAGAGGACGGGCTGTGGCCCTATGATCCTCATTGACACGAACATCTGCATCGCCTATCTTCATGGCGACAGAAACGTCACGCGAAAACTTCTTCAGGCGGACGAGGCCGATTGTATCATGATTCCCGGCATGGTTGAAGGGGAGCTGTTCTATGGTGTCGAGAAGTCTAGTCTCAGGGAGGAGAATCGCGAGAAGACTGTGCAGTTGTTGTCCCTCTTTCCTGTGTGCCATGCCGATGATGCGGTGATGAAGAAATTTGGCGAGTTGAAAGCGTCACTTGAAAAGGAAGGAAATCGCGTAGATGACGCCGACGTGCTGATCGCGGCAACCGCCCTGTGTGCGGACGCAACGCTTGTTTCCGGCAATATTCGGCATTTCAGGCGTTTCAAGGGACTGAAACTCGAAAACTGGTTTGAGGATGCGCCGACCCTGGCATAATCCGTGGGGCACATTGCCGCTAACGGCCCATTGATTCAGGAAAAGATTTTGTGGGGACAGACCCTTGTCTGCGGGGGCCCGTCTCCATCTGAGAGTATCGAAAAAATGAAGGAACTTATTCGTTTTGTGCTCCGACGCGGCAAAGCCGCCGACCTGCCCCAACCGTAGTGCAGTCTTGCATACAGGGAGGCTCATCTTGCCCTCCTCAGAATACGCAGAAGGGATTGAAAAAGAAAAGGTTCGGATTGCCGTGTGTTCAGTATGCCGTCGCAGGCGGCTTCGGTGTGTTCAGTGGTCAAGAATGGTTGGACGTGGGATGGAATTCACCACAGGACACATGTTCGCGTTGTAATTACAACGGACTTCTTTTCCGCCGAATGCTATCATGCACGTCGTCAAGGAGGCGGTGGGGCCGCGTCACGGGGACGCGGGCCTCCAGCCGCATCTGAACATAAACGAAACGGAAAGGAAACAGGAAAATGAAGTTCTGCAAGTGCGATGTGTGCGGCAAGATTGTCGCGATGGTGAAGGAGACGTCCGTCGATACGGTCTGCTGCGGGCAGCCGATGCGCGAGCTCGTGCCGGGCACGATGGACGGTGCGGCTGAGAAGCACGTTCCCGTCTGCAAGCAGGAGGGGAACACGGTCACGGTGTCGGTCGGTGCGGTGGCGCATCCCATGACGGATGACCACTTCATCGAATGGATCTTCCTCGAAACCGCGAACGGCAATCAGCGCAAGGCGCTGAAGCCGGGGGACAGGCCTGAGGCGGTTTTCGCGCTTGTGCCGTCCGACACGGTGAAAAGCGCCTCCGCCTACTGCAACCTCCACGGACTGTGGCGGAGTTAGGCGCATTTTTGGCCCGTCGGCCCGACAGCTCGCGCGACTGTCGGCTCCTCCGGGCCACGGGCGACTTGCATCGCCGCTTCGCCACGGTCTGCGATTCTCAACTTGTGAAAACCTCTGCGACCTCTGCGGCTCTGCGCGACAAAACCCGAAGGTGTGGTGTCGTGCGCGCGGAGGGGGCGTCCGCTGCTGTTCACCTACCACCTTCAGCACGTCATTGGGCGCGGCGGCCCCTGGCGGTGGGACGGCGGGCGGCGCGAGCTCGTCGAGCAGGCGATCGGCTCGAACTACGAGTCGGAATGGGCGCTGGACTTTCCGGGAACGCCGCTGCTGCGGTACAGCGAGAACGGCGACGCGGACGGCGACGGACTGCCCAATTGGTTCGAGATGGTCTACTTCGGGAAGTGGCCGCTGATGGCGACGGCGACGTGTGCCGATCCGAACGCCGACCCGAATGGCGACGGCGCGACGAACTTGGAGGAGTATCGGCGCGGGACGGATCCGACGCGGAAGGACACGCCCTATTCGGCGGGTTTCGTCTGGACGACGCGGATGACCGAGCGGAAGCCGTGGGCGGCGAGCCAAAGGGGGGCTGTCGCCTCGGCATTGCCTGGGAAAGTCCCGTGCGAGGCGAAGTGACGGCCACGGTCACGCTGTCCGACGGACAGGTCTTCACGCGAAAGAACGTCCCGGTCGAGAAGGGGACGCGCCTCCTGTTCCCAGGCGATTTCGACGGCGCAACGGTCGGGACGAACTGCGTCATGCAGGCGTTCGAGATTGTTCTGACGCGTCGGAAATGAGGCCGTTCGTTATTTCAGCAGCGTGAAGCGGCTGTGGCTGACGGTCTTCACGATTCGGCGGTGGGCTGGGCCGTAGGCCGTCACGTGAGGATTGCCCGCACGTCGGCTTCGGGTGTGCCGATGGCCGCAAGGCCGAAGTGCGCGACCAGCGCCTTTGCCACGCCCGGCGAGAGGAACGCCGGATGCGTCGGCCCGAGCCGGATGTTGCGGAAGCCGAGCGACAGGAGCGCGAGCAGCACCGCGACGGCCTTCTGCTCGTACCAGGCGATGTCGAACGCGAGCGGCAGTTTGTTGACGTCGTCGAGCCCGAACGCCTCCTTGAGCGCGAGCGCGATCAGCGCCAGCGAATAGGAGTCGTTGCACTGTCCGGCGTCCAGCACGCGCGGAATGCCGTCGATGTCGCCTTTCACGCGCTTGATGTAGCGGTACTTCGCGCAGCCCGCCGTCAGGATGACCGTGTCGGGCGGCAGGGCCTCCGCCACGCGCGTGTAGTAGTCGCGCGTCGCGTGGCGTCCGTCGCATCCGGCCATCACGACGAACGTGCGGATCTTGCCGGCCTTCACGGCGGCGATCACCTTGTCCTTGAGCGCGAGCACCTGGTCGTGCGCGAAGCCGCCCGTCACCGTGCCGGACTCCAGCGGCATCGGGGGCGGACACGCCTTGGCGCGCGCGATGACGGCCGAGAAGTCCTTCGGCTTTCCGTCTGCGCGGTCGGCAATGTGCGGCACGCCCGGATACCCGGCGACGCCCGTCGTGAAGATCCGGTCGCGGTAGGCGTCCATCACCGGCACGATGCAGTTCGTCGTCATGAGGATTGCGCCGTTGAACGCCGCGAAGTCCTTCTGCTGGCGATGCCAGGCGTCGCCGTAGTTGCCTTTCAGGTGCGGATATTTCCTGAACGCCGGATAGGCGTGGGCCGGCAGCATCTCGCCGTGCGTGTACACGTCGACGCCGCTGTCCTTCGTCTGCTCCAGCAGCTCCGCGAGGTCGCGCAGGTCGTGGCCCGAGACGAGGATGCCGGGGCGCGTCCCGACGCCGAGATCCACGGTCGTGACCGTCGGCTTCCCGTAGGCCGCCGTGTTGCCCGCGTCCAGCAGCGCCATCGCCCGCACGGCGGTCTGGCCGCAGTCGAGCGCGAGCGCCGTCAGCGCGTCCGCCGGACGCTTCTCGCCCATCGCCTTCAGCGCGCGGAAGACGAAGGCGTAGACCGCGTCGTCCTCCTGTCCGAGCACGGCCGCGTGGTGCGCATAGGCCGCGACGCCCTTCAGGCCGAAGAGCGTCAGCTCCTTGAGGCTGCGCACGTCGGCGTCGATGTCCGAGAAGGCCCACGGGAGCTTGTGTCCGATCGGATGGCCGAGGTCGTGTTCGCACGCGGCGATTGCCGCCGAGAGCCGTGCGTCGTCGAAGTTGGCGTTCGTCAGCGTGAGGAAGAGCGCTTCGGTCACGAAGCGGCCGCGTGCGCGCGTCGGCTCCTTCGCGGCCGCCAGCTCTTCGAGGCCGGCGACGAGCGTGTCCATGAGGCCCGCCGTCGCGGGACGCTTTCCGCACACGCCGACGCGCGTGCAGCCCGTGTTCCCGAACGTCTCCTGGCATTGACGGCAGAACATGGCGTTGTTGATGTTGTTGTCCATGAGGCACCTTCCTTTCCGTTTGCGTGCGGAAGCGTCTTCGCGACCGGGCCACCGTGGCGCGGCCACACCGCTCCCTTGACGGTGCGCATGATAGCATTTCGCGGAAACGGCGTCTGTTGTAATTACAACGTGGAGCTCGTGCAGAATGTCCCTGAATTCTGACGTTCGGAAGTTGTCTCATCCGTTGAGCGCGTTTTTTGGTATAATCTCTGCGTTCGGACGACGGATTGAGCTGATGCGTCCGGGCGAGATAGGCCGAGGGATCTCTTAAGGCGGCATGCTGCCGCGCTCCGCCCTTTTAGGCCGCAGAAGATGATTTAGCGTCAACGCTAACACGTCGTTCGCACGAAATACTACCACTATTTCAATTCCAGAACGGCATGTGAGTGATGATGCGCCCCGCTGGGCGCATTGTCTCTTCGTGCATTCTGGATAGGCCTGTGGTAGGGCTTCGTGCGAGTGCATGAGGAGACAACGCGCTTTCTTTTTCATGCACTGGGAACGGGCCTCGCGACTCAACGAAGCGCATGTTGGCGTGTGCGCACAGCCGCACCGCAGAAAGTGTGAAATGAGTCGGACTTCGGACTTGACCCTTGCGAAGCGGCGCAAGAAGGATGAGTTCTACACGCAGCTCGTGGACATCGAGAACGAGATGCGCCACTACAAGGCCCACTTTGAGGGGAAGACCGTCCTCTGCAACTGCGACGATCCCCGGTCGAGCAACTTCTTCCGGTATTTCTCCGAGAAGTTCGAGTCGCTCAGGCTGAAGCGGCTGACTGCAACGTGCTACAAGAGCCAGGACGTCGACCTGTTCTCGCAAAAGACGAGCGAACGGGCGATCTGCCAGGTTTACGAGGGCGACCGCAACGGCAATCTCGTCGTGGACGACGACGAGGTGGGCGTTAGGCCTCTCATGGGCGACGGCGACTTCCGCAGCCCCGAATGCCTCGAACTGCTGAAGGAGGCCGACATCGTCGTGACGAATCCTCCGTTTTCGCTGTTCAAGGAGTACTTGTCCCAGCTTGTGCGATACGAAAAGAAATTCCTCATCATCGGCAACGTCAACGCGCTGAAATACAAGGAATGCTTCTCCCTGATCAAGGCGAACAGGCTCTGGCTCGGCGCGAGCATCCACAGCGGCGACCGCGAGTTCGGCGTGCCGGACGACTATCCGCTGGAGGCGGCGGGATGCCGAATAGGCCCAGACGGGCGCAAGTACATTCGCGTCAAGGGCGTTCGGTGGTACACGAACCTTGAGTACGCGGCCCGACACGAGCGGTTGCCGTTGTACAGGCGATATTCGCCTGACGAGTTTCCGCGGTACGACAACTACGATGCGATCAACGTCGACAAGACGGCGGACATCCCGATGGATTACGCGGGCGTCATGGGTGTGCCGATCACGTTCATGGACAAGTATAACCCGGAGCAGTTTGAGATCGTCGGGTGCAGCGACAACGGCGCCGTGCCCGAATCGCTCAAGCTGCCGCATTTCAAGCGGCACAACGAGCCGTACTTGAACGGGCGGAAACTCTACACGCGAATCTTTGTCCGTCAGCGTGTGACGGACAGACATCTATCGACAGGCAGTGAACAGGGGACGCAAAATGAAAATTGAATTGCAGAAGATCAAGATACGCGATCTCGTCGCCGGCTACGAGGACAATCCCGAAACGGGCGTGCGTGGCTACGGCGGGCGGCTCGACATCCGGCCGGCCTACCAGCGCGAGTTCGTCTACGGCGAGAAGGAGCGGAACGCCGTCATCGGAACGGTGATGAAGGGATTCCCTCTCAACGTCATGTACTGGGTGAAGCGATCGGACGGCACCTTTGAGGTGATGGACGGCCAGCAGCGAACCCTGTCCATCTGCCGCTATGTCGCCGGCGACTTCGCGTGGGGCGACCTTGAACTCGGCTGGAAGTACTTCGAGCGACAGCCGACGGACGTACAGGAGCGGTTCCTCGACTATGACCTCATGGTCTACTTCTGCGAGGGCGAGCCGAGCGAGAAGATCGAATGGTTCAGGACGATCAACATCGCGGGGCTGAAGCTGACCGAACAGGAGATGCGCAACGCGGTCTACGCGGGGCCGTGGGTCGCCGACGCGAAGCGGTACTTCAGCAAGGCCGGATGCGCGGCCTACAGGCTCGGCGGCGATTACGTCAAGGCTGCGGTTGACCGGCAGGAACTCCTCGAAAAGGCCATTGCCTGGATCGCTCGGTCAGACAGGGACGAGGCGATCAAGCAGTACATGGGCATCCACCAGGCTGACGGGGACGCGACCGAACTCTGGCTCCACTTCCAGGGCGTCATCGCGTGGGTGAAGACGCTCTTCCCGAAGTACCGCAAGGAAATGAAGGGCATTGACTGGGGACGGCTTTACGCGAAGTACGGCGAGCGTAAGTACAGCCCGCTGCAGCTGGAGCGCGAGGTCTCGGCCCTGATGGCCGACAGGGAAGTCCAGAAGAAGTCGGGCGTCTACGAGTTTCTCCTTTCGGGCCGACTTCTGTTCGAGAGGCTGAACCTCCGCGCGTTCGATCCTGACGACATGCGCACGGCATACGAAAGCCAACGGGGTGTCTGCCCCCTGTGCAAAGGTCGTTTTGCGTTCGAGGAAATGCGCGGCGACCACATCAGGCCATGGTCGAAGGGTGGGCGGACAGTCCCGGAGAACCTTCAGATGCTGTGCGCCGAGTGCAACGCCCGCAAGAGCGACAAGTTCTGAGCAAGGGCGAGCGCGTTTGCGAAAGCCCTCACCAACATGATATAATTCCGACAATGAAAATGTTTGTGGCTAGTTTCCTTCTCCCTCTGGTGGCTCTTGGCATCACCATTCATCCGTCGCCTTTGGAAACTGCCGCCTTTTCGGAGGCGTCTACCAACATCCCATTTGCGGTCGACTTCGGGGCGATGAGCCGCATCGAGTTCACGCTTGCGTTCAACGCCTCGCCGACGAATTCCGTCGAGGTGGCGATCGGGACGGACGCGAACGGGGACGGCGTTCTCGGACTTGCCGAGGCGGACTGGACGTTTGGCTGCAATTGCGGGAAGTGGTTTTGTCGAGAGGCGGCAGTTGATGATCAGAAAGAAACGGACGTGACGACTGCCGAACGGGTAGAACGAACTTTCGTCCTGAAGCGCCCGAGAATGGACGCTGCATGGAATCTCGTCCGCGTCACGCGGCGGGGAGCTTCCGAGGTCGGCGAGGCCGTTATTGTCGAGGGCAAGCGTCCGGGCGTCGTCATGGAGATTCGGTGATGGTCGCGCCTTTCTTTCGAGAATCGGCCTTCGTCTGGGCTTGCATCGCCCTCATGGGCGGGTGCGCTCTCACGGCTCTCATGCTTCGGCAGAGAAAGTTTTTGCTGGGGCTTTCGGAACGGTTCGTCAAGTTGCCGCCATCCACCAAGGCCGTCATCGTGACGGCGGTCGTCGTCGCGACGGTCTTCGCGCAGAAGCCGGTGAATGTGTCCACGAATCAGCACGAATCGGTACTGGTGGAACAGGTTGATACGGCTCACACGGAGGCACGGAGCCACGGAGAGAGCGAGGAATGGGTGTCCACGAATCAACACGAATCGACACAAATCTCAATCCGTGAGAATCCATGTCAATCCGTGGACAAGGATTCGTCCGAACTCCGTGTCTCCGTGTCTCCGTGTGAGGCAATCGTCTCGTCCAACGACGTGGTGCGCGGCTATCGCCTCGAAACGGTGCGGACGAACGCGACTGATTCCTTTGAGAGGCCGGCAAACGCGCGACTCGTCGGCACGTGGCACCTGACGGATGCCTACGAGGCGGTGGAGAGGGCGAAGTTGGACGGCACCCGCTTCCCGATCGGCAGCCACGTCGTGACATCGCTCTGGGCGCACACGTGGGGCAAGGTGCGTCCACAGTTGCGGAACGCCTCGAACGAGATCGTCGTCGTTGGTGCGCCCATGTTCGCGCGGCACGACCAATCCTACCTCTGGACGGCGGCGACCACGAACGGCTCGGTCGTGCTGACGTGGGAGAACTTCTTTCTCGGAAATCCGTATGAGAGAAGTTTAGCCACGGATTCACACGGATTGACACGGATTGAGGGGGATGGGCCTGCGGCGCTACGAGAAGGAATCCGTGAAAATCCGTGTCAATCCGTGGTTCATCCCACAATCAACGCGCAGCTCGAACTCTTCCCGAACGGCGACTTCATTGCGCGCTCGAATGAGGTGGAGCGCGTCTACCGCCGCATCAACCCCGACGACTGGGACGACGACGGCATCCCGAATGAGGAAGACACCGAGCCTTTCGCCCAAGCGGACGAGCCGCAGTTCGGCCCGCACCAGACGCTGCTGGAGGGCGCGAACGCCGACGCCTACTGCTGGGTCGATCTCGTCGTGCGCCACGCCAACGCCAAGGTGACGTTCACGGGCGACGGCGAGTCAGACCTCGCCGATCCCGCGTTCATCGCCGAGGCGGACGCGACGAACCGCGTCACGCTCCTCATCGGCAAGACCTACCGCGTGACGTGCCCGATGCCGTTCGAGGTCATCGGCAAGTCGAGCGACGAAATCAAGGAGTCATGGGAAGAGAACGGGGCTGCATTGTGGCTTCATTGGCCTGTTTCGATTCATTCTCACGGAACGTCCGAGCAAAGAAGCTTTTCTCACACGGAGACACGGAGGCACGGAGTGGCAACCACGGATTGGCACGGATTGACACGGATTGGAGGAGACTGGTTCTCATCGTTCGTTCAGACCTATGCGGCGAGCTCTTCGCGGTCTTTCACCATGCAAGTTTCGCCCTCTGGCCTTGGTGGGGCGTTCACGTGGACGAACGTCTGCTGCCGCGTCTCCGGCAGCGGCTACACGTTTTCGATCACGTGCGGCGACGACTGCTCCTGCGGCGGCTGCACCGCCACAGGCTACCTCGAATACGAGGGCTACCGACTCCCGGCCTACGGCGGCTTCTGCGGCTGCGGCGGCAGCGTCGACCACCCTGGCGGCGAAGAGGACCCCGACGAGAAGCCGCCCCTGCCGGGCGCGGCGGCGACGTTCTCGAAGAGCGTCGTCTTCTTCGAGGACGAGTACGAGAACGCGCCCGGCAAGACCGTCCCGTGGCGGTCGACCGAGACGGAGCTCGACTGCTGGGCGTACGGCGGCACGCGCGGCGGGCACGTCCGCATCGAGATCGCGGGCGCGGACGGTCTCGTGCCGTACGGCGGAAGCCCCCTGCCGTTCGAACAGGACCTGGAGTCGGGCGAGGAGGTTGCGTTCAAGATCACCTACCGCGCCGTCAAGCCAAGCGGCGGCAAGGACGACATCGTCGTCACGGCGACGTTCACGGAGAACGAGACGGGCTGGACGGAGACGACCGTCGACAAGGCGACGGCGATTCGGCTGAAGTTCGAGCCTGTTGTCGCGGCTCCTGAGAACAGAAGCATCGGACGCCACACCTATGGCGTCTGCGAAGAAGTTAGATGTGAGCAGTCGCCAAGCACGCCAAATGTGTCGTGGGTGCTTAAGGCCGGGAAAATGACGGACAAGGCTCTCTATAAGTGCCCGTTGTACGCCGCCGCTAACCCAATCACCGCCTCTTGCGCAGGCGTTGAATACACGCCGACAACCGCAGTCATCGAACCTCGGCTTGTGACCGTTCGCGATCCGGGATGGGATGACTTTGACGCGCCAGTCGACGAGGCGGGAAGCATCGTCATGATGTTGCCGCTTTACATCGGGCCGATGAACGTCAGCTTTTTCTATCTTGCCGTGGAAGAAGTCCCCCATGAAATTCATCCAAATAATGGAGATATACACACGGGCTATTTTGCACGAAAAGACCTTGCACTCTGGTGGCATCACACGAGGCTCAATGGGGCGGGCGTCTGGCGCGATGTGGACAGAGACACAAATCGCATGGGAGAGGAAGACGTCTTCGACCAAGCGGGCGTTACCGGGACGCTGTCGCGCGTCAATTCGTCGGGTCTGTTTGTCGACGACCCGGCTTGCGGATGGTCGGACGGTCGTATCGTCATGGCCACGCCGTTCGGGTGGAATGTCAAGGGAACAAAGGGGGAGTCCCTGCCCTACAAGATGTTCGCGAAAGACGTTTATGCAACCTTGGAGCTTCAGTCCAATGGCACGTTCCGCGTCGAGAAGTTGGCCAACGAAGTCATACGACACGTGGACGGGTCTGTCTTTCTCAATGGAGTCAAAATGAAATGAACTGTCTCACTTATGCCTTGATGGTCTCTCTTCTGGTGCTCATGTCTGGGTGTCGGGAGTCGAACCGCGAACTGGACGAAATCAGGCGTGACATCGCCCGGTTCCCCGACATTCTGCTCACGACCCAGAATCACCCGATTACGGAAGTGGAAGCCCTGACTGAACGCATTTGCGCATTGCCGACACGGGAACTGAAAGAAGAGTGTTTCGAGAAATGGGCCGACACGCTCTACGCTTTCGACTTGACGCGGATTCCCGTCGAGGATTCGGAACGCTTCTTTCGCTGTGTTCTTCTGATGGGCGACTTCGCGATCAGCAAGATGTACGGGCATAGGCCATCGCCGTTTACGGAAACGTACGAACTCCGTTTTCGCCATCTTGAATGGTTGCGTCGGCAGATTCGGCTGGTCGATCCGCCGCGCACGTATCCGGCGGGCGTGCAGATGATCTGGGACCTCAGCGGTCGTGCCCATTGGGATGTCCGACGCAAGGACTATCCGAAACTGAAGCATTATCGGAAGCTGCTCGCGAGATACTCGGAATGTGTGAGCAGTTTTGAAGTAAAGACCATTTGGTGCGAAGTGTCCTTGGATGGCGACGATACATTTAACGAGACAAGGGAAGAGCGAGCGGCTGTCAAGGCGAAGCTCGCCGCGCTCCTCGGCCGCAAGTTGCGGACAAAAGAGGAGGTCTACGCCGATTCCAAAGAAAAACGGCACCGAGACTACCCCTACCTCGTTCCGACGCCGAACGGCCTCATCAAATGCTGGACACAAGCCGAGGTCGAGAAAGCAAGGCAAAAGCCGCTGTCGCACGAACTTAACGGAGTGCGGGTGCAATGAAACGAGTCATGCTTGCAGTTGTAGCCCTTTGTGTTGTGCGTCGGGCTTATCGAAAAGGTGGCCGACCTCGCGGCGCAAGGGCTGGGCGGTGCGGTCTACACGCAGACGACGGACGTGGAGATCGAGATCAACGGCCTCCTGGCCTACGACCGCAAGGTGATGGTCTGAGGGGCGGCGAAGCCGACAGACAGGCGCGAAGCGAAACTCCCTGTCGTCTCGCACCGCCCGGCCGTAGGCCGCTCTGTGTTAAACGTTCTCGTGCTGGGACACGTTCCGTGCCGCCGCACCGCTTTACACGCTCCTCTGTCCTGACCGGGCGGCGTCATTTGTCGATTCGCTGCTGGAGCAGGGACGGCGGACGGGCTATCTGCCGATCTGGACGCTTTGGGGGCAGGAGAACCAGTGCATGATCGGCAAGCATTCCGTTCCGATGATCGTGGACGCCTACCTGAAGGGCCTGTGGCGCACGCCGTTCGACCCGTATGCGCTCGGACACGGCGCGGGGCTGTCGAACGGCTTCACCGAGGGCAACGCCTTCCAGTACAGTTGGCACGTCATGCAGGACGTCCCCGGCCTCGTCGCCGCGATGGGCGGGCGCGAACCGTTCGTGAAGAAGCTCGATGCGCTCTTCGCCGCGCCGACATGAAGGGCGGCGAACTCGTCTTCGAGATGGGGGCTGAACCGTAGAACAGCAAAAGTTTTGTCGTTCGCCCTCCAGTGCGCGAGAAGATGTGCTATAATACGCCCATGCCAGTGAAAGTAACATTCCGAAAAGAGCTGAGCGCAGAAGAGAAGAAGCTTGCCGAATGTGCGCGCGCCGCGAGTCGCGATGCCGTGAAGGCCGCGTTTGCGGCCGGGCTTTCGATTACCGTCGCCAAAGGCAAAAAGATTGTCGAGATCGCGCCCGACGGGACGGAAAAGGTCATCGGAGATCTTTAGTCGAGATGGTCAAGCGATTCAGGATGATTGCGGGGCCGAATGGTTCGGGAAAATCGACGCTTGTCGCGCGGTTGCGTGACGAGTACGCCGTTAATTTCTATGACTTCCTAAACGCGGATGACATTCTGTCCGCCGTCAGACGAGACGGGGCGTATCTGCCGCGTTTCCCGGTCGAGCAGTCAGAACTTGTTGCCTATGCAGAATCGTCTGGCTATGGCGATTCGGTTCGGCGTGTCTTTCGGCAGTCAGAAATTTACGTTGATGGAGACTGTGTGCGCTTTCTGCCGCAGGCGGTCAATTCTTACACGATTGCCTTGCTGACGAATTTTCTTCAGGATGCGGCAATTCGGCGAGGATTGAGTTTCTCTCAAGAGACCGTTTTCTCTCATCCGTCAAAGGTCGAGGCGTTGAGGCGGGCCGTAACGGCAGGGTATCGAACCTATTTGTATTTCGTGGCGACAGAATCGCCACAGATCAACGTTGGACGTGTGGCCAATCGGAAATTGCAAGGCGGACATGATGTTCCGTCCGAAAAGATCGTTGCACGATATGCACGGTCGCTTGCGCAGGTAAAAGAGGCGTTGCCGTATCTCTCGCGTGCGTATTTCTTTGACAACAGCGCATCGGAAATGGCCTATCTTGGCCAGTATTCAAAAGAATCTGGAATCTTGTTGGAGGAAACGGCCGCTCGACTGCCTGACTGGTTTCACCAATTGGGAATCGATGAACCGCACGTTGGCTGACGCCTCCGCCCTTTCGGAGATTCGGTGATGGTCGCGCCAGTCTTTCGAGAACCGTACTTTGTCTGGACTTGCGTCACCCTCATGGGCGGGTGCGCGCTTGTGACTCTCGCGGTTCAGCAGAGAAAGTTCCTTTTTACACGGATTGAGGAGGTGTCTGCGACGCTCATTGAGGAGCCTACGGCGTTTAACGCGGAGGAAACGGAGGGTGGAAGACACGGAGAGGGGAATGATGTTTTAGACTGGATTGTTGAGGCTGGCGCATCAACCCCTCCAAATCCTGTGAATCCTGTAAATCCTGTAAATCCTGTCAAAGAAACTCCGTGCCTCCATTCCTCCGTTACCTCCGCGTTAAGCGCCGCAGGCATTTCCACACGAGAAGGAATCCGTGTCAATCCGTGGTTCATCCCACAATCAACGCGCAGCTCGAACTCTTCCCGAACGGCGACTTCATCGCGCGCTCCAACGACATTGAGCGAGTCTACCGCCGCGTCAACCCCGATGACAGGGACGGCGACGGTATCCCGAACGACGAGGATGACGCGCCGCTCGCCCCGGCGGACGTGCCGCAGTTCGGGCCGCGCCAAGACCTGTCCTCCATCGCGCATTCCAACAACTACTACTGGGTCGACCTCGTCGCCCCTGACGCGAACGCCCTCGTGACGTTCAAAGGCGGCGGCGCGTCGAACCTGCCTGATCCCGTGTTCGTCGCGAAAGCCGGAGAGACGAACCGCGTCGTCCTTCTGCTCGGCAAGTCCTACACGGTCAATTGTCGCCTGCCGCTCGTCTGCGTGGGCGCGTCTCATCTCGACGTTGAGGTTGGCGAAGACGCGGACGGTCGCCTGACGGTCTGCCGTCCCGTCCGTTGCGAGATCGTGGACGATTCGCCCGTCGCCGCGTTCCGTACGCCAACCGTCGCACCTCACGCCGCGTCAGGCGGGCGACACGTGCGGTTCACGCCCGACCCCGAAGGCTCCGACGTGACGTGGAACGGGAACTACTGCTGCCTTGAGCCGCCGCCACCGCCGTTCACCGTGCCGCTGTTCAACTGCGACGGGAACTGCGGCTGCGGAGGCTGCGCGGTCGGGACATACACGTGTCGTTTCGAGGGCTTCGAGCTGTCGTTCGCGGACTGGCCCTGCGGCTGCTCACACGAGTCGCCGCCCGACAGGCCGACGCATCCCGGCGAGGGCGAGCCCGACCACGAGCCGCAGGGGCCGCACGTCTCAGCGACGTTTTCGGAATCAGCCATCATCTTCGAGGACGAGTACGAGAACGCGCCGGGCGAGACGGTCGCGCGACGTTCAACGGAGTCCGAGGCCAAGTTCAGCGTTTATGGCGGGACGAAGGGCGGAACGTATTCCTTCGAGCTGCGCGACGGCGGACGGCTCGAACGTGTGGGCGGCTCGTTCCTTCCGCGCGAGGGGACGGTCGAGCCGGGCGAGTCGTTCAAAATCAAGGTGAAGTATCGGGTGCGGGCGGCGAGCGGCAGTACGGGCGACATCAAGGCCGTCGCGACCTTCACCGAGGAGGAGAGCGAGGAGAAGATCACGTCCGAGGCAACGCTGACGGCGGTGCGCATACGGATCAGTCCGCATGTGGAAGCACCCCAAAACGACAGTCCTGGCCGGCATAAGTTTGGCGTTTTCGAACTTGTGGATTGCCATCGGTATCCAGATTCTCCGACTGTGACGTGGAACGTCCGTCAGGGGACGATGGTACGCCAAGGCCTGTACAGATGCCCGATCGATGCGGCGCAAAATCCGCTGTCGGTTCGATATGGCGACGCCGAATACGTTCCGTCCATGAACGTTGTCGAACCGAATGGAATTGCGGCACGAAATGTCGATCCGATTCTGTACTCGAACAAGATGAATCAGGCCGGATGGATCGGCATGCGCATGGACTTGTATGTGATGCCTTTGGATGTCTCGTTTACGGAAGTGCTGATCGAAGAAGTCCCATGCGGCATCGAACGTGGCCGTGCGACAGGCTATTTTAAGGAATTCGCGGCAGAAGTTCATCAAGTCGTGGAAATAGATTCAGCCGGAACGTGCAGGATCGAGAAGTTCGACCATCATGCGATTCGGTCTGTTGACGAGAAAGCCTACCTTGACGGGAAAAGAGTGAAATGAAGAATAATCATACGACATCCCTGTGCCTCGCGGCCTGTCTGCTTGCTCTTGCTGGGTGCGAGAGGACAAAATCCTTGCCCGGCAATGCCACGGACAAGAATCGGATCGAGTTCTTGCTTGCCTCCCAGACAAACAGTGCCGACATGGTTCGAGCGATTCGGCATTGTCTGTCGGAAATGCCTGGGCTTTTAGACCGACTGCCGACAGAAGAGGATCGTGCAAGATGGATCGGCCGATGGGAGGACTCCCTTTGGCGGTTGGCGGATGGCGCAAGATCGTATCGTGAAAAGATGGGCGTCGTCTGTACCGTGGAAGAGGCCGTGTTTGCCGTCAAGGCGGCAAGGGAGAAATGCGCGCCGAATGGCGATTCGGTTCGGCGTGTCTTTCGGCAGTCAGAAATTTACGTTGATGGAGACTGTGTGCGCTTCGTTGTATCCTCTTCTGAATATTTACAACCCAGCCAAAGCAACTGTCTGATTTGCTGAAGAACGGTTCCTTCCCCTGACGCTTCACGTGCCGTTTGTGATTGAAAAACGCTGAAGTGTGATCGTTTTTGCATGATATCTGCGAAATGAGAATTCTCTGCGGAAAATTCTCAGGCGAGTGGAATTATAGCTTTGTACGAGGGACTGCCCGATAAGATACATTTTTTTACTGTCAAAAGATGTATATTCATGGACGGAATTTATGATATACTATGTACCGTCAACTCGGCGATAGGCTGGACACGGCAGCCGTCTTGAAAGACAAGGACATAGAAAAGGAAGGCTGAAATGCGACTGAAAACGAAGGGACTGATGTTAGTTGGCGGGGCGCTTTTGTCGAGCGTTTCGTCGGCGGGGGCCTCTGCAATTTCTACCCCCCCCCCCCCCCCGGCGTAGCTGAAGACATTTTCCGTCCCGGCGAGTTCTTCGTCGGCTGCAACTACTGGGGCTCCCAGGCGGGCGTCCACATGTGGCGTGCGGCGGACTGGAACGCGGCGGAAATCTGCAGGGACCTCGATGCGCTGGCGGCGGCGGGCGTCGAGGTCTTGCGCGTTTTCCCGACCTGGAGCGAGTTCCAGCCGGTCGCCGAACACCGCCGCTGGCGCGGCGAGCCGCGCGGCTACATTCTCGAACCAAGCGATGCGCCGCTCGCGACGGTCGAGGGGCTGGATGCCGCCGCGTTGGCGCGTTTTCGCTTCTTCTGCGACGAAGCCGGAAAGCGCAACATCAAGCTGATGGTGTCCGTCGTGACGGGCTGGATGTCGGGGCGGCTCTTCTTCCCGCGCGTCCTTGAAGGCAAGAACCTGCTGACCGACCCGGACGCGCTGATGTGGGAGGGTCGCTTCGCCCGCGCGTTCGTGCGGGAGATGAAGGATCATCCCGCCATCGTCGCGTGGGATCTCGGCAACGAGTGCAACTGCATGGGGATGGTCGAGCGTCCCGCCCAGGCCTGGAACTGGCTGAACACGATCACGTCCGCGATCCGCCTGTCCGACCCGTCGCGTCCCGTCGTCTCGGGCATGCACAGCCAGGAGTCGAACGTCCGCGCGCCGTGGAACCTCCAGATGCAGGGCGAGCTGCTGGACGTGCTGACGCCGCACCCGTATCCGGCGCCGTTCCGCGTGGACGCCAACCGGGGGCCGTTCAACGGCTTCCGCAACGCGCTGCATCCGACCGGGCAGAGCCTGTTCTACGAGGGCATCTCCGGAAAGCGCGCCTTTCCGCAGGAGGTCGGCAGCCTTGGCCCGACCATCGCGCCGGGCTGGATGGCGGCGGCGGGGATGCGTCAGCAGCTGTTCGCCTCGTGGATGCACGGTCTCGCGGGTCTGCTCTGGTGGTGCGCGTTCGAGCAGACGAACCTCGACTATCCGCCGTTCGAGAACAACGCGATGGAGCGCGAGCTCGGCATCCTGAAGACGGATCCGGCGCGGACGCCCGGCCCCGCCGCCCTCGCCCTGCGCGCGTTCAAGGCATTCAAGGACTCCCTGCCGTTCAAGGCGCTGCCGCCGCGCCAGACGGAGGCCGTCTGCCTGCTCTCGGAGAAAGAGGATTTCTGGCAGACGTCCTTCGGCGCGTTCATGCTGTCCAAACAGGCCGGATTCGACCTTGTCTTCCGAGGCTCGGAGTCTGGCGACCTGCCGGATGCGCCCCTCTACATCCTGCCGTCCGGCAGCGAGTGGGAGACCTACACGCACCGCGCGTGGAAGCGCGTCCTCGCGAAGGCGGCGGCGGGCGCGACACTTCTCGTGTCGCGCGGCGGCGCAGCCGGCTACTCCGGCTGGCAGGCGGCGACGGGGCTTGAGCAGACGCTCTGGCGCGAGCCGCGCACGATCGAGTTCACGCTGGACGGCGCGCGGCTGCAGGCCAAGGACGCGTTCACCGGCATCCAGGCGCCGAAGGACTGCACGGTCGTCGCGAAAGACCAGACGGGCAACGTCGTCCTCTCCGTGAAGAAGTACGGGAAGGGCAAGGTCATCGCCGTCAACTTCCAACTGGAGCATCTGGCGATGACGACGCTCCCGAACGTGTTCGAGGGCGACTTCTCGAACGAGCTCTGGCGCCTCTACGCCTATGCGGCGAAGGAAGCGGGCATCGCGCGCGCCGTCACGCGAGAGGATCGCGGCGTCGTCCTCACGGAGCATCCGAAGCCGGACGGCACGCGGATCGTCTGCGCGCTCAACACGCATGACCGGCCTGTCGCCTGTGCGCTGAAGATCGACGGCACGGTCAAGAGCGTCTGGAACGGCCGCCTTGCGGACGGCACGCTCTCGCTGGGCGCGAACGACGGCTGCATTTTGGAAATCGTGCGGGAGAACTGACATGCCCCTGAAGAAGAAACTGGTCTTGGCCCTGTCGTGCGGCGCGCTCCTGTCGAGCGCGTCGGCGGTGACGGTCCGTCCCACGGCGACGGACGAGGCGCTGGTCAACCCCGGCATGGGCTGGGTCTACTACCATTTCTCGAACCGGCTCTGGGCCTACGGCGGCCAGACGGAGCCGGGCGATACGCTGGACTGGTTTCCGGGCGTCTCGACCGTCTACCTGCGCGTGCCGTGGTCGGCGCTGGAGCCGGCGGAGGGGGAGTTCCGCTGGGATCTCCTCGACAGCGTGGCGCAGCCGTTCGTCGCGAAAGGGAAGAAGGTCGCGTTGCGCGTGACGTGCTGCGAGTCGCGAAACGCCTTCGCGACGCCGGAATGGGTGAAGGACGCGGGCGCGAAGGGGATCTTCTTCAAGCTGCCCGGTGCGAAAGACCTCAAGGGCTGGGCAACGAGCGACCTCGAACTCTGGGAGCCGGTCTACGACGACCCGGTGTTCCTCGAAAAGCTGGATGCCTTTCTCGGCGCGATGGCCGCGCGCTACGACGGCAGCCCGGACGTCGCCTTCGTCGACGTCGGCTCGTTCGGCATGTGGGGCGAAGGGCATACGGGCTTCTCCTCGAAGCTCTCCCGCGAACGGACGGATGCGATCGCGGCCCTGCACATGAAGCTCTACCGCAAGCACTTCACGCGGACGTACCTCGTCGTGTCGGACGACGTCGCCGGCGGCGAGAACCCGGCCCCGGACGCGCCGCTCATGAAGCTCGCGCGCGAACTGGGCATCGGCTTTCGCGACGACTCGATCCTCGTCTACGTCAAGAGCCCCTGGTTTCACGACGGCTGGGCGCGCCGGTTCGAGGCGCAGGGCCTCCCGGTCGTCGCCGAGTGCGAGCATTACGACCTCTCGGCCGACCGCGGCGCGTGGAGCGCGGGAAAACTTGTCGCGTCCGTCGAGGCGTATCAGGCGAGCTGGCTTTCGATTCATGGGTGGCCGCGCCGGTTCCTGGAGAGGAACCGGGAGGCGGTCGTGGCGATCAACCGTCGCCTCGGCTACCGGCTGGAACTGCGCAAGGCGACCTGGCCGGACGCCGTGCGCGTCGGCGCGCGGCTGGAGGTCGCGTCCGAGTGGGTCAACGTCGGCGTCGCGCGCTGCCACGTCGGCGGATATGTGGCGTGGTCGCTCGTCGACGACGCCGGGAACCTCGTCTGGACGTGCGTCGACGACAAGTGGAACGTGCGGGAACTCGCGCCGACATTGGACGGGCGCGAACACCCGGCGCGCCGCACGTCCGTCTGCCATTTCGGCTACGATGCGGCGTTGCCGCAGGTGAACGACGCGGTGCTGAACAAGACGCGCGAGCACCGTCTCTGGGAGCCGGGGCTGCGCGTGCCGACGCTGAAGCCCGGCGACTACACGCTCTGCGTGTCCGTCGGGAAGGCCGACGCGACGCCCACGCTCGCGCTGCCCCTGCCCGACGGCGCGAACCGGCGCTACCGGCTTGGAAAGATTTCCGTCAAATAAACCCTCAACAAGAAGGAGAAAACAAGATGAATCCGAAAATGCTCGCGGGCCTTTGCGCCTGCACCCTGTCGGCGGCTGCTGTCGCCGAGCCGACGACCCTGAAGTGGACAGGCGACGGGAACGACCGCCTGTTCTCGACCGCCGCCAACTGGTCGGGCGACACGTCGAAGTTCACGGACACGACCGACGGCGTCGTCCTTGACCTGTCGGCGGCGCCAACGGGGGCAGTCCTGACGAACGACTTCACGGCGTCCGCCTCGTGCTGTCTCGCCGGCGTGAAACTGGGGGCTTCGCAGACCGTGGAGCTTTTCAGCGCGAAGCCGACGGGCGCGTCTCTTCGCTTCCTGGACGGCGGCGCGTTTGAGGTGCCTGACGGCTCGGTGCTGCGGCTCAACCTCTACATGAACAACAACTGGGATGGCGGCAAGACCTTCAAGATCACCGGCGGCGGCGAAGTCCGCTACCTGTCGGGCGTCTTCATCCCCTACAAGTGGGAGCTGGGCGTCGAGGCGGACTCGACGCTCCGCTTCGACTCGGCTGCGACGGGCGCGAACGGGCTCGGCATGACGCTCGTCAAGCTGCTCGATTCAACGGCGAAGCTGGCGCTTGAACGGGACATGGAGGTCGAGGGCGTCACGTGCGCGGCAGACGCCACGCCGACAATTGACCTGAACGGCCATGCGCTGAAGATCACGGGCGGCGAAGTCGGCCGCGCGTCGGATCTCACGGGCGTCGTCTGGTCGGGCGGGGACGCGGGGTGCGTATCCTTCACCGGCGGCGCGACGGGCGCGGTCAAGCTGCCGGCGAGCGGCCTGAAGGAGGTGTCCGTCGGACGCTCCGCGCTGACGGCGGATGCCGCGAGCGGCACGGCTGCGGACATTGCCGTGAACGGCGAAGGCTACATCGCGTTCGCGCAGTCGGCGCAGGTCGCGGCCCTCACGGGCACCGGCCTTTCGGGCGGCGTCTCCCTCGGCGAGGGCATGACGCTCGCGGTCGCCGGCGATGCGGCGGGACGTTCGTATCCGGCCACGCTCTTCGGCAAGGGCGGCCTGAAGAAGGTCGGCGCGGAAACGGCGCAGACGCTTTCCGGGCGCAATTCCTACGAAGGCGCGACGGTCGTCGAGGCCGGCACGCTGACGATCGACGCGGGCGCGCCCTTCCACCCCGGCGAGACGTTCCATTTGGGCTTCGAGGATGCGGCGAACCTGCTGGCCGACACGGCGGAGAGCCGCCTGAACGGCGCCGCGACCGTGCCGAGCCGTGACGTCAGCAAGGGCTACGAGGCCGCCTTGCCGACGGTTGTCGCCGAAGGGATTTCGGGTCAGGCGATTCGCCTGAGCCCCGACAACCACGCCTACTACAAATTCGACGGCAGGTCGGCGGCGTTTGCGCCGCTGAAGAACGGGAACGCCTTCACGGTCAGCTTCTGGATCCGCCTCAGCAAGGGCAACCCCTACTACTACAACATGAGCTACCTGCTGGACAACGGGAACTGGAAAGACGGGAAGCATTTCCTCGTCTACCTGCACACGTCGGGGAACGTCGGCTTCAGCTACCAGAACAACTGGAACGCGATCAAAGACCAAACGGGCGACGGCACGTATGTGCAGTCGGATCTCGCCGACGGCTACCTCAGCGACGGCGCTTGGCATCAGGTCGTCATCTCCTACGCCGACCAGAAGGCCGAGATCACGGTTGACGCGGTTCACAAGACCAGCCAGACGTTTGCGGCCGCGATGGGCATCGGCGATGCCGACATGAGTCTGCTGGGCATCGGCTCCAACACGGAAAGCGCCTATTGCCCCGAATGCGACCTGGACGATCTGGTCGTGTCGGATCACGTCTGGTCAGAGGCGGAGATCGCGCAGGACTTTGCGCGCAAGCCGTATGACCGCGCCGCGCAGCTGCCTACGCCCGTCGCGCACTGGGACTTCAACGACGAGGCGGACATCGGACGCGACAACGGCCCGAACGGGCATAAGCTGGTCGCCGCGCGCGACCGCGCGCCGACGGTCGGAACGGACGCCCGGTGCTACGGCAAGGCGCTTTATGCGATCGGCTCGATGAAGTTGGCGGATGGCGTCCCGGCGGCGATTCCGACCGGTTCAAAGCCGTTCACCGTCTCCGTGCGCTACCGAATGAACAATGGCGCGGGCGAGCATACGTCGCTTGTCGCCTGGGGCTCGCCGACGGCGAACAGGTATTTCCAGATCGGCGTCGCCGGATCGCCGCGCACGACGACGTTCTACGGCGCGTCCGGGCTGACGTCCCCGACGTTGCGGTTCACGGACGGCGGGCAGTCGGCCCCAGACAGCGACGGCGGCTGGACGCATGTCGTCGCCACCTACGATCCGCAGACGCAGAAGCTGATTGGGTATCGCGACGGCGCGTGTGTCGGGACTTCCGACAACATCGCCCTTGATCTCGGAAGCGACAATTTCTACGTCGGCTACAATGCGACCGGCGAGCGGATGCCGGACGCGCTTGTGGACGACCTGCAGATTTTCGATTGCGCGCTCACGGCGGAGCAGGTCAAGATCCTGGCTCGGTCGCTCGAAACGGGATCGGCGGGGCCTGTCCTCCCGGCGGCGTCGCCCGTCACGGTCGCGGCGGGCGCGACGCTCGCGGTCAAGGGCGAAGGTCATGTCATCCGGTCGCTGGCGGGCGCGGGAACGGTCTCGCTCGCGAACGGCGCGGCGCTGACGCTTGCGGGTGGCACGGATTTCGCCGGCTGCCTGCTCGGCAACGGTCTCTTCGATCTGGCGGCGGACGCCTCGCTGAAGAACGCCACGCAGGTGACGGCGAACGTCCGCTACCCCGAAAGCGCGGTGATTGACGGTGCGACGACGCCTGTCCTCGTCACGACGGGTACGGTGTGCCTGCCGGCGACGGCCACGCTCCGCTTGCCGTCGTCTCTGAACGTGGGCAGCTACACGGTTCTCAAGGGAGGCCGTCTGCGCCTCGCGTCGTCAGACCTCTCGGGCTGGACGGTCGAGGGGCTGCCGAGCGGCACGCGCTACAAGCTGCGCGTGACGGACACGGAGGTGCAGGTCTCGATCAAGGGCGGCCTCGCCCTCATCATCCGGTGAGGCGCGCCATGAGACTGCGTGTCTGGTTTGGCCTGGTCAGCGCGTGTGCGCTGGCCGGGTGCATCGCACCGCCGCCTGGCGGCATCCGCGTCGCGGGGGACAGGCTCCTCTGGCGCGCGGACGGTCGCGAGGTCGCGCTGTGGGGCGTCAACTACAACGCCCCGTTCGTGCGCGACTACGCCGACGTCGCAAAGGCGGGCCTCCGCCAAGAGGAGGTGATCGATGCGGACATCGAGCATCTCCGCCGTCTCGGCGTCGACTACGTGCGTTTGCACACGTTCGACGCGCAGTTCACCGACCGGGAGGGGAATCTCGTCGAGACGGATCACCTGCGGCTTTTGGACTACCTCGTCGCGCGGCTGTCCGAAAAGGGGCTGTTCGTCGTCCTGACGCCCATCGCCTGGTGGCATGCGTCGGCGAAAGGCGCGGACGGGTTCTCGAACCACTGCACGATGCCGGAGATGACGTCCGATCCGCGCGCGCGGGAGATCCAGTGCCGCTACCTGAAGAACTTTGGCGTGCGCGTCAACCGTTACACCGGTCGCCGCTATGCGGACGAGCCGGCCGTCCTGGCGTTCGAGCTCATCAACGAGCCGAAGTACCGGGAGGGACTTCCCGACGAGCAGGTGACGGCCTACGTCAACGCGCTCGCGGCGGCGCTGCGGGCGACGGGGACGGACAAGCCGATCTTCTACAGCGAATGGCAGGGGCGTGGCAAGGCCGTCTTCGCGTCGACCGTCGACGGCGTGACCAACTCGTCCTACCCGACGGGATTTGATGCGGGGATGGAGAACAGGAGCCGAGGACGGCTGGATCTTCTGGTGCCGACTGCGGCGGAGGAAAAGTCGAAGCCGCGCATCATCTACGAGTTCGACGCGGCCGACACGATGGATCCGTCGTTCTATCCGGCGTTCGCCAAGAGCTTCCGGGCGCGCGGCATTCAAATGGCCTCGCAGTTCCAGTACGACCTGCTGCCGCTGGCGTCGTCCAACCTCAGCTGGCGGACGCATTACCTGAACCTCGTCTACACGCCGGCGCGCGCGCTGGCTTTCGTGATCGGCGGCGAGATCATGCGCAACACGCCGCGCGGCACGCCGTACGGGCTGGAGAAGGGCATCATCTCCCTGCCGGACGGCTTCATTGACGGCAACAGCGGCGCGGCGGTTTATGACGCACCCGACAGGTACCTGGCGGTCGGCGCGGTGTCGCGGGCGCCACAGGACGCGGCCCGCCTCGCGTATGTCGGCGGCTGCGGCTCGTCGCCGGTCGTCCGTTCGGACGGCAGCGGCTGCTACTTCCTCGACAGGGTTTCGCCGGGCGTCTGGCGTCTGCAACTCTATCCGAACGTGCGTCGCGTTGGCGACCCGTTCTCCGGCGAGCCTTTCGCGAAGACGCTCGTCACGGACAGGCCGGTCGAGCTGACGGTTCGGCTTCCTGACCTCGGCACGTCGTACCGCGTCTGGCGGGCGGACGGCGCGGCGACTGCCGCGACGGCCGACGACGGAACCGTCCTGTTGGCGCCGGGCGAATGGTGGCTCACGCGCGACGCGCCGCCGTCCCGGTCGGATCTGCGCGCGGCGCAGCGTTTGCCGAATTTTGTTCTGCCGGCGCTTACGCCGGATTCGGCATCGACTCCCTATCGCCTGAGCGCGCAGGAAAAGCGGTTGCGGGATGCGGCAGACGCGGCGCAAGCGTCCGGAACCTGGCGGCTGGACATCCTCTCCAAGAAATCCCGTTTCGGCACGCCGTCCTACGCCAAGAAGGGCTATTGCACGTATTCCTTCCCCGTGGACGGCGAACCGTTCGCGCGGCGTTTCCCCGAAAAGGCGGCCGACGCTTCGGCGTCGCTGGCGTTTCGTCTGCGGGCGGAGCAGGAGACGACCAAGTCCGTTGAAGTGCGGCTGACGACGGACGAGGGCGTCGCCTATGGCTGTGTCATTCCGCTGACGACAGCATGGAAGACATCTGTGGTGCCGCTCGCGAAGTTCAGGATTCTGGGCTGGTCGCGCGTCAAGACGGCGGCAGAGCCGCTGTCGGTCGGGAAGATCCGCGAGATCGGGCTGACGATCGGGAAGTGGCTGGATGCGCAGACGCCGGAAGGGCCGCACGGCGTCGAGATCGGCTCCGTCACGGTGGCGGCGAAGGCGAAAGAAGAGAAGGCAAAGTAAGGCAAGGAGAAACTCTCATGAAACAGATGAAAAAGGGAATGGCGTATTTTGTCGCGGCGGCGGCCGCGTCCGTGTGTCTCGGCGAACCGGCGCAGGTCAAGCTGACGGGGCCGTTCGGCGAGCGGCTGGATCGGATGATCCGAAACCATGTCACGGCGACGGACGCCGTCCTGCTGGCCGACCGCTTCCACGAGCGCACGCGGGAAGGGTGGTGGCAGACCGAGTTCTGGGGCAAGTACATGCATTCGGCCGTGCCGTTCTGGAAGTATTCGGGTTCGGCCGAGCTGAAGGGCAAGATCGACGCCGGACTCGAGACGCTGCTCAAGGCGCAGGAGCCGTGCGGCTACATCGGGAACTACCCGGAGGCGCGGCGCTGCGGCGCGGGCTGGGACATCTGGGGCATGAAATACACGCTGCTCGGGCTGATCCACTATTATGACGGCACGGGCGACCGTCGGGCGCTGGACGCGGCCCGCCGCCTGTGCGACTACCTGATCGGCGAAGTCGGCCCGAACGGACGGCGCGGCGTCCCCCTGCGGCACACGGGCTGGTACGGCGGGCTGGCCAGCTGCAGCGTGCTGGAGCCGGTCGTGTGGCTCTACCGGCGCACGAACGAGGCACGCTACCTCGACTTTGCGACGTACATCGTCGGGCAGCTCTGCGACGGGACGGACGGCCCGCAGCTCGTGCGGCAGGCCGACGTCCCCGTCGCCGATCGGCGGTTCGAGGTCGTGCCGAAGGCGTTCGAGAAGAACGCGCGCGTCCACTTGACGAAAGCCTACGAGATGATGAGCTGCTACCAAGGGCTTCTCGAATACTACGAGGTGACGGGGCAGAAGGCCTATCTGGATGCGGCGGTGAAGACGGCGGACAGCATCCGCACGACGGAGGTGAATCTCGCGGGCGGCGCGGCGGCGGGCGAGCACTGGTTTCGCGGCGCCGACCGGCAGTATCGCCACATCTCCTGGCAGCAGGAGACGTGCGTGCTGACGACCTGGATGCGGCTGTGCGCCAAGCTGCTGGCGCTGACCGGCGACCCGAAATGGGGCGACGAGCTCGAAAAGACGTTCTACAACGCCTACCTCGGCGCGCTGAACCTGAACGCCGACAAGTTCGCGTCCTACTCGCCGCTGATGGGGTACCGCAGTGCGGGACATCACCACTGCAAAATGCACACGGACTGCTGCAACGCGAACGGGCCGCGCGGCTATCTGGCCGTCCTCTCGTCGTACCTCCTTGCGGAAGGGGACGCCGTGCGCGTCAACCTCTACATGAGCGGACATTCGTCGGCCGTGCTGCCGAAGACGGGAAAGAAGGTCGCGTTCCAGTGCTACACGCTCTATCCGCGCGAGGGGACGGTCGGCCTCTGGTACCGTTCGCCGGAGTCCCAGTCGTTTGCGCTCAGGCTGCGCATTCCGGCGTTCGCGGCGAAGACGACGGTGCTGGTGAACGGGAAGCCGTGCGCCGGCACGCCGCAGGCCGGGAGCTACTTCGAGATCGCCCGCACCTGGAACGAGGGCGACGCGGTCGAGGTGCGCTTCGACCTGCCGGTTGTGATGCACCGTCTGCACGACTACGTGGCCTTCACGCGCGGCCCCGTCTGCCTTGCCCGCGACACGCGCTTCGGCGACGGCGCGCTGGACGAGGAGATCCGCGCCGGGCAGATCGGGCCGGACGACCTCGCGGCGTTCCGCCTCGTGCGTCCGCCGACGACGGACATGTTCCTCGCGCTTGCGGCCGACCTGCCGGCGGGGATTCACACGGAAGACCCCGACGCCGGCAAGTTCCCTCTCAGCATCCATTTCACGGACTATGCGTCCGCCGGCGACACCTGGCAGCCGGGCGACCGCTACCGCGTCTGGCTCCCGGAACTGATCCCCGGCCGCGACTACCAGTGAGCGCAAGATAGGGTAGAAGAAGATTTGGTATGCATGTGGCATTAACACCGAAAAATAAGAAAAGAGAATCCGTCATGTCCTCAACCCTGAAGTCCTTGACCATGCTGTGTACAGCCGTTGCGCTGCCGGGTGCCGCCGCTTTCGGCGCATCTTCCGCCGCGTCGCACGACCTTGTCATCTACGGCTCGTCGCCGGCCGCGCTGACGGCGGCCATTGAGGCGCAGCGGCACGGCCGGACGGCCGTCGTCATCTGCCCGGAGACGCGCATCGGCGGCCTCACGACGGGCGGGCTCGGCCAGACGGACATCGGCAACAAGTCCGCGTTCGGCGGCCTCGCGCGCCAGTTCTACCGCGACGTCGCCTCCTGGTACAAGGATCCCAAGAACTGGAAGTACGAAAGGCGCGCCGACTACCTGCCGGACGGACAGTGCGTGGGAACGCAGGGGGACGAGTCGATGTGGACGTTCGAGCCGTCGGCGGCGCTGGCGATCTTGAAACGCTGGGAGCGGGAGAACGCCCTGGAGATCGTGCGCGGCGAGTACCTAGACCGCGCGAAGGGCGGCGTGACGGTCGCGGACGGGCGCATCGTCTCGTTCCGGACGCTGTCGGGGCGCACCTTCCGCGGCAAGGTGTTCGTGGACGCGACCTACGAGGGCGACCTCATGGCGGCGGCGGGCGTCTCCTACACGGTCGGGCGCGAGGCGAACGCGACATACGGCGAGACGATCAGCGGCATCCAGCGGCAATTCTCGACCAACCACCAGATGAATCCGGGCGTGAGCGCCTACGTCAAGGCGGGCGACCCGTCGAGCGGGCTCCTGCCGGGCGTCGAGCCGGACGTCCCAGACCCCGACGGCGCGGGCGACCGCCGCGTGCAGGCGTACTGCTTCCGCATGTGCCTGACGGACAATCCCGAAAATCGCATCCCGTTCGTGAAGCCGGCGAACTACGATCCGCGCGACTACGAGCTGCTGCTGCGCAACCTGGAGGCGATGAATCCAAACGAGTTCACGAAGCACGCGAAGTGGCCGCACATGTTCATGCCGTGGATCAACTCGCGCATGCCGAACCGCAAGACGGACACGAACAACCGCACGGGCTTCTCCACGGACTTCATCGGCGGGAGCCGGGACTGGCCGGAGGCGTCCTACGCCGAGCGCGAGAGGATCCTCCAGCGCCACCTCGACTACCAGATGGGGCTCATGTGGACGCTCGCGAACAATCCGCGCGTCCCGGAGCCGATCCGCACGCGCGTCGCGCAGTGGGGCACGTGCCGCGACGAGTTCGCGGACGGCCTCGGCCACGGCTGGCAGCGGCAGCTCTACGTGCGCGAGGCGCGGCGGCTCGTGGGCGAGTACGTGATGACCGAACGCAACTGCCGCGGCACGGTGGTCGCGCCGCGCCCCATCGCGATGGGGGCCTACGGGATGGACTCGCACAACGTCCGCCGCTACGTCGACGCGCGGGGCTTCGTGCGGAACGAGGGCAACATCGAGGATTACTCCGCGAACCTGCCGGGACAGCCCCACAAGCGGTTTGGGCCGTACCCGATCGACTACGGCGCGCTCGTGCCGAAGCGTGGGGAGTGCGCGAACCTGCTCGTGCCGGTGTGCCTCTCGGCGTCGCACATGGCATTCGGGTCGATCCGCATGGAGCCGGTGTTCTTTGCGCTCGGCCAGGTCGCGGGCGCGGCGGCGGCGCTGGCCGTGGAGGGCGGCTGCGCCGTGCAGGACGTGCCGTACGAGACGCTCGTTGAGACCCTCCGCCGAGAAAGCTGCGTCACCGGAAAGTAAGCTACCGCATCATTGACGGTGGCCGAGTTGAACCGAACGCGGCGTTTATGGTATACTCCGCGCCGTTTTGCCCCGCGTGGGGCGATGACTGGAATTGACGTTCACCTGGGGTGATAAAAGAAAGGAACCCTATGAATAAGTTGATCAAGGTTGTCGCGGCGCCCGTTTGCGCCGTTTCGCTCTCCGCCGCTGCGGCGGAGGATCCCGTGGATGCCGACAAGGCGGCGGCCGAAGCGGCCGAGAAAGAGGCGTCCTCGCCTTTCGAGGCCGGCTTCGACTTCGACTTCCTGAGCGCCTACGTCTGGCGCAATGCCGTGCAGACCGACGAGCTGGTGATGCAGCCGTGCGTCTGGGCCGACCTTACGTATTTCGAGCCGTTTTGGCTGGGCTTCTCGGTCTGGCAGAACTACGGCCTCACCGACCGCCGGCGCGACGTCTACCGCCACGCGCTGGACGAGACGGACTACAACGTGCATCTCGGCGTGACGGCCTGGTCGAGCGCGGACGAGGACTGGTCGCTCGACCTCGAAGTCGGGCACGACTGGTACACCTACCAGGGCGTGCGCGGCGAAGAGCGCGAGGGGTTCCCGGACGCGCGGGAGGTCTACGTGAAGGCGACGCTCGCGAATCCGTTCGTGGACGTCTACGGGCAGGTGAGCTACATGTACGGCGACTTCGGCGACTACCTGAAGGCGATGCACTACGAAATCGGCTTCGCGAAGGAGGTCGCGCTTTGTGACGCGCTGACGCTCGGCGCCGACTGGAACGTCAACTTCGGCGATGGACGCTACCTCTCGTTCCTCTACGGCGACGTCAATCCCGTCTACGATGATGCGGAAGAGGACTGGCTGACGGACGGCCCGAATGGCGGTTTCGGCGGCACGACCGTGAAGGTCTACCTGACGTATGACGTCACGGACTGGCTGCAGGTCGGCGCGACGATTGCCTATACGGGCCTCCTCAACGGCGACCTGCGCGAGGCCGTCCACACGATGGGGGCCGACGCCTGGTACGGCTCGGACAGCTACCCGCGCGACCTCCTCTGGGGTGGCCTCTCGCTCAAGCTCTCCTACTGACCGATGAACGTCCTGATTGTCGAAGACGACCGCGCGCTGGCGGAGATGGTCGCGAAAGCCCTCGGCGAGAGCGGCTTCGCGACCGTGATTGCCGCCGACGGCGAGGAGGGGCTGCTCTGGCTCAAGGGCAACTCGTTCGACGCCGTCATCACGGACGTTATGATGCCGAAGATGGACGGCTTTGCGTTCGTGCGCGCGGTTCGTGCGGCGGGGCTGAACGTGCCGGTGATCGTCCTCTCGGCCAAGGGCGCGGTGACGGATCGGATTCGCGGACTGGAGATCGGCGCCGACGACTATCTCGCCAAGCCGTTCTCGGTGTCGGAGCTTCTCGCGCGGCTGCAGGCCGTCCTGCGTCGCGCGTCGGGCCGGAGCGATCCGTCCGCGCTCGTCGTCGGCGAGCTGCGGCTCGACCTCCTGACGCGGCGGCTCACGGTGCGTGGCGAGCCGGTCGACCTCCAGCCGCTGGAGATGAAGCTCGTCGAGTACCTGATGCGCAACCGGGGGCGCGTCGTGCCGCGCATGACGATCCTGGAGCACGTCTGGGACTACTCGTTCGATCCGCACACGAATGTCGTCGAGACGCGCGTGAGCCGCCTGCGGGCGAAGCTCGGCGCGCGTTCCGACGGCCAGCCGTTCATCCGGACGGTCAAGGGGTTCGGCTATGCGATTGACTGACGGCTGGTTCCGCCGCGTGCGCTTCCGCCTCGCGGCGATCTTCACGCTGTGCGTCGCGCTCGTCTCGGGCGCCGTCCTCCTCGGCGTCTACGCCGTCGAGGCGCATGGCGCGGCGCACCACATCTGCGAGGCGTTCGCGGCCGCGCCGGGCCATCTCGGCTTCGTGGACTACCATGTCGCGCACGTCGGGCGCCTCCTCCTTTGCGCGTGGCTCGTGCTGGTGGCGTGCGCGGCGCTGGCCGGCTACGTCTTCGCGCCGTTCATCACGCGCGCGGCGGACGAGGCGATGGAGAACCTCTCGCGGTCGGCGGACGCGATCGCGCACGACCTGAAGGCGCCGCTCACGCGCCTCCGCCTGCGGTGCGAGATGGCGGTCGCGGACGACGGGCCGGATGCCGCGTTCGCGGCGGACGTGGCCGCCGACGTCGAGGCGATGCTGTCGCTCATCAACGCGCTGCTGGAGATCGCTCGTCTCGCGCGCGCCGGGGCGACGCGCGACGAGTCGGTCGACCTGTGCCGGCTTGTGCAGGAGGTCGAGGAGCTGTACCGTCCCGTCGCCGAGGGCGCCGGACTGGAGCTGTCCGTCTCGCGTCCCGTCGCGCCGCTCGTGCTGAAGGCGCATCGCGGCAAGCTGATGCAGGTCGTCGGCAATCTCGTGGACAACGCCTTCAAGTACACGCCGCGCGGCGGCAAGGTGTCCGTCTTGCTGCGCAAGGACGGCGCGTCGCTGCTGCTGGAGGTCGCCGACACTGGCGTCGGCATTCCCACCGAGGCGTTGCCGCACCTGTTCGAGAAGTTCTATCGCGGCAAGAACGCGGACGCGCCCGGCAACGGGCTGGGGCTCGCGCTGGCACAGACGATCGTCGAAGCCTACGGCGGCACGATCCGCGTCACGTCCGAACCGGAGCGCGGCAGCGTCTTCACCGTCCGTCTGCCGGTCATGGGGCGCGCGTCAGCGTAGCGGAGGCGCCGTTCTCGTTCACGCAGGGCTTCAGCATGCAATCTCGTGGGGATACAATCTCGTGGGGACAGGCCCCTGAACGGTTCAGATACCCGAACGGTTGACGCTGTCTGCTTCGAGTTGTTGCTCGATTGGATGCCAGAAGTTAATGTCTTCCGTTGTCATGACACGGGCGGGCGGAAATGTGGTATAATTCAGTCGTTCTTTCGCGTGGGTGCGGTTCGCCGTGCGCGCGTGGGAATATGTCGCATTCTATAATTTTATGATAAGAAGATATGCGCGTCTATCTGGACAATTGCTGTTATAATCGTCCGTTTGATCCTCAAACGGATTTGTGCATCTGTCTGGAGACGATGGCGAAGATGCGTATACAGGCACTGATGAGATCTGGCGAGTGGGAGTATGTTTGGTCTGATATCCTCGTTCACGAAGTTGTGCAAAATCCATTTTTAGATCGGCGTGAAATTATTTTGGAATGGATGGATCATGCTTCGGAATACGTTGAAATGACAGAAGAAGTCATTGCACGAGGCATCGAAATACAGAGGTACGGAATCAAGCCAAAGGATGCGCTTCATCTTGCGTCAGCGGAAAAGGCTGAATGTGATTTATTTTTCACGACAGACAAGGGGATTTTGAAGAAGCTGGAGTGCATTGGCGATGTTCAAATTGCAAATCCGGCGACCTTTATGATTCAAGGAGGAGAAGATCATGACAATGAGTAGCAACACGCCTTGCGATGTTGAATTAGGGTCTCGCTGTTTCTGCATCTTGGCACGAGAGGTTGGCCCTGTTGATGCGGAGCGGTTCATCGCTTATGTCAATCGCGAGCGAATGGACTACACGAAATGGCAGGAAACGCTTTTCGCAGGCCAGACAATTGAAGAGCTTGCCGCTGATGCAAGGGCGACGGCGGCGCGTGTGCGTCGCCAAAGGGCCATGGCTTGAGGCGTAGAAAGCTTTTCGCCTTATGTTCCGCTTCAGTTGTTCTTTCGCGTGGGATCGGTTCGCTGTGTGCGCGAGAGAGGCAGATAGAGTTCGAGAACTGATTCGGGTGTCAAGTGAAACGTGATGCGCCCGCTTGCACCAGAGCAGTATGCCAAACGACAAGGACGTCGCAACATGGCGAATCTACCGTATGTCGAGAAGGTTCAGTGCGTTATTGAAATGCAAAAACGCATGGTTCCGATTTATGCCAGACGCGGAATCGTGATTAAGCCGTGGCCTGCAATTTGATGTGTTGAATCCTGCCGCGACACGGGCGGAAGGAAATATGGTATACTTCAATTGTTCTTTCGCGTGGGTGCGGTTCGCCGTGCGCGCGCGAGGGGAGGAGGCCATCATGAGCAACCGAGAGTTAGATCGTCGAATAGAGTATCTTGTGACTTGCGTGGGAGATTTTGCTGCGCAGCATGCCATGATGCCGTCCGAAGCGTATCTCTTCCTCGAAAAGCATCATGGGCTTGATTTCCTTTCCGAGTACTATGATGTTGAACATTCGCAGTCGATTCAGACGGCGGTTGATGACATGACGGAGGTCTGCTGTCGGCATGGGGGTGTGATAGCAAGACCCTTTATCATGGAAGTAACGAGGCGTTTGAAGTCCCTGTCTTGTCGAAATGTAGAAACTGACGACGCAGTATTCGTTTCATACGCGAGAGGCCTTGCGGCTACTTAAGTTCCGAGAGGTGCGTTATGTCTGATCTTCAGAAGCAGATGATAGAGTTATCGACGATAGACTTGGTTCATGCGGTCGTAATTGCCAGAAAGGTCTCTCCGGCGGAAGCGATGGGGATTGTCTACAAGTCGTCGTTCTTTAAACTGCTTCAAGATCCTGAAACCGGGCTTTACCGTGAATCTAAGGCCTATCTCTTGAAGCGGTTCAATCAGGAGTTTGCATAAGACGAATCACGGATTCCCGAAATCGAATTGGGTATGTACGTCGGTTGACATCGACTGGCCAGTTTGATTCGCTGAATGCCGCCGCGACACGGGCGGGCGGAAATGTGGTATAATTCGGTTGTTCTTTCGTGTGGGCGCGGTTCGCCATGCGCGCGCGAGGGGCAGAATAGAGTTCGAGAACTGATTCGGGCGTCAAGCGACTTCGTGTGCGCCGACATCCGTTTCCACCCTTGGACACCGTAATCAATTTGCAACTGCAAAGCGATCGTCGCGAGAAACCTGAGAAATTTCTAAAGAGGCGATACTTAGCAGGAAGCGCAAGTGCGCTTCCTCTCTTCGTATTTCTCTTATGGCAATCTCAGGGCCTCTCGCGAAATGCAAAGGGAGGCTTTCTTTTTGTGTCAGATTGCCAAGCGGTGCGTAAGGGATGCGCCGTCTGGAACGCCGCCGAGCGGAAGTCGCATCACACAGGGGCGGCAAGGTAGAGACTGACAGGATGGTGAGGATGAAGACTGGGCAAATCCTGAAACGGACTGTTCTTGTTGCGGGTATGGGGACATCGCCCGCCGTCTTGACCGAGACCGTATGGGCGTTGGCACACCAAAAGCCATCGGTTGTGCCAGACGAGATCGTCGTGTTGACGACGAGACCGGGCAAGGACAAGTTGTGCCACGAGATCTTTGAGGGCCGGCCGAACGTATGGGAACGGATGTGTGAGTCGTTGCGTAACGAAAAGATTGACATAGAGGGCAGACTGGTCTTCGGAGACACGTCCATACGCGTGATGCCCGATGCGCAAGGAAATGGCATCGACGATCTCCGTTCTGTTGAAGATAATCTAAGGGCTGCCGATTTCATGCTCCAGCAGTTGCGCCAGTATACGGAATCGTCTGACACGGTGGTTCTTGCATCCATTGCAGGAGGACGCAAGACGATGAGTGCTTTGCTTTTTTCGAGCATGACGCTCTTGGGGCGCGAAGATGACAAGGTGTTTCACGTTTTGCTGCCTTCAGAATTTGAGGGTGGCGTCGAGCCTCCGATGTTCTATCCCGTTGGAGGCGTCACCTATGTCAATCGGCTGACTGGCAAGAAGTATAAGGGCGACAGCTTCCGCAGTGAGCTATTTGAAGTCCCCTTTGTCCGCATGCGTGGCTGGTATCTGGAGAAGTTCAAGTCGATTCCACCATCCTATCGCACACTTGTCTCAAGGCTTCAGACGGTTGCGCCGCCGGCGGTGTCCTACCCAGAGATCGAGATTGATGCCTGGAATGGATGGGTGACACTCAATGGACAGCAGGTAGCCATGAGCCGTCCATGCTTTGCCTTGTTGATTTGGTTGGCGAGTGGGGGTGAGGCGCGCGACTGCCATTCTCGATTGCTGACGGCCCATAGGGCGAGAGGCGTGGGCAGATGCGATTGGTTGGCATCCTTTCAGGACAGCCCGCTTTTTAACAACGAATCCGACACCGAGGATGTCTACAAGACGATGTCATATTTGCGCACTAAATTGAAAAACGCCGGGTTTTCGGATGTCGAGTCGCTTGTTCCGCAACGTGGCAAAGCCGTGATGTTCCCAATTTCACGTATCAAATGGCGGAATGTTCAGAGATTCGTGGATATCTGCGGATGTCTTTTATCACGAAAGGAGGGCTGAAATGTGGTATCCTATTCGCCGTCATGCGGAGATCAGGCCTGAAGCCGCCTTTCAAGGAGGACGCGCCCATGTCTGACACAATCCGAATTCAGATGGTTTTGGACAAGGTACAGGTTTTTCTTGAGCAGTGGCTTGACAGCCACCTCAAACGCATCTACCAGAATGACTTCTGGCAGATGGCGGTTCTCAATGCCTTGACCGTAGAACAGCGAGAGGAAGTCGAGGAAAGCGGCGCCAAGGCTCTTGCGGAACTTGACTTGGCTATGTTGATTGCCGTTTTCCTCGGCAACTTCAGGGCGTTGCGGAAATCGGCTCATGTCGATTCGGAATTGACGGACATGGCGAAGCATGTGAAGAAAATCAGGAATCTTTATGCGCATCGGAACGCCAAGACGATTCGAAAGCCAGATTCCCAAAAGGTCAAGTACCACATTGACACGTTGAAGCACTTCCTTGAAGAACTTGGTGCGGATGCTCCGTTGCTTCGGGAGGTTGATCAGCTTTACACGGCAATTGCTCCGGACAGCGCAAAGCCTTTGCCGGTTCAGAGGGGCGTGATGCGAGGACTCAATGAAATTAAGATCAGCGTGTCCGCCGGATCCATTCGCCAACAAGGCGTGTCAAAGATTATGGAGAAGTCAAATATGTCAGTGCCGAGTAAAACGAAATTGCCGATTCCTGCGGCTGACAGTCATTACCCGTTCGCGCAGGTCGAGAAGTGGTGTCAGACGATCAACTTTGCGAGGCAGATGTATGAGGAGGTCTTCTCGCAGGAGGCGAAAATCGTGGATGGAAAACATCGGGAGAATTCCTCTGTCAAGGGCCGGGGCAACTGGGATTACCTCATCGTGATGCCGTTTTCCGGCACGGCCGACAAGGCGCTGCAGTCGACGGAACTAATGTGGAACTGCCCCGATTCAACTCCGCATTGTGAAGCGGGGCACATTGTGTGGGAATTCCCGTACTGCGCTGAGTTGCCCAAGCCGAAAGTGGAGAAGTTTTATTCAGCGGGATATGTTCCATCGACGTTTGATGATTACATCGAGGCGTGCCACGGGACGGAATATCGGCCAGATGCCAACCGTGTGAACAACAATCTCCATGCGGTGACGCACGATACCCATTGGTATTTGGGCACTTACTTTCCGCGCAGCTTTGTAGAGTCGTTCTGCATTTATGATTATGTGCTGTCCCACTGTCTTGATGAAGTTCGAGCGGGAAAGGACACGCTGACAATCTGCGATGTCGGAATCGGTTCGGGCGGCGCAACGTATGGCCTGATCTGGGCGTTGCGCAAGAGGCTGCATGGAGATGCGTCATTCAAGAAGATCAAAGTGTACGGTTTTGATGGAAATGCCCCTGCATTGCGGTTGTTCGAGAAAATGAAGGGCGTCATGTCGGATGCATGGCCAATTGAGTATGAGTTCGTCACGAAACAAGCACATTTTAGCGAGGGCTGCATTCTGAATCAAGAAGCCGTTGCGGAGAAAGCTGATTTCGTCATCGCCTCAAAATGCTTGCAGGAGCTGGTTCGCGGGATAATGGGGTTAGAGAGCATTTACAAGACATTCTTGGCAGATGCCCAAAATGTTATTTCTGATAGCGGACTGATTTCCGTTGTGGAGATTTCTGCCACGGAAAGAATGTCTGCATTGAACAAGGCATTTGCCGATATTGGGAGAGGGCGAGCCATTTTAGTGCCACGGGCAAGCAGTGGCGTTGGTTGTGTCGAAGAAAAATGCTTTGAAATACTCTCGACAAGAATCGCAAATCCCATCCACGAGAGCATCCTCTTTGCTGTGGCCGGTGCTGAAGCGCTTTTGGCAAAGTTTCCGCCATGGGTGTCAGAGACATGCTTGGCTATGAGCGGTGTCGATGCCGATTCTGAATTTGAAGAAACAACTCATGAAAGGAGCAGACAATGAATCCTATCTACGTAGAAGTCGGAAAACTTGATCTGAATCAGGAAGCGATCTACAATCTGAAACTGGATTCAAAATTCATCGTACGCGGATGTGCAGGAAGCGGAAAAACGTCATTGGCGCTCTTGCGCATGAAACAACTGCTGGCGAGTGAAACCGAAACGGGTGTGACGCCGTTTTATTATGTCTCATTTGTGCGGGAGCTCGTTGAGTGTATGCGCAAGGAGATTGCTCGTCTTCCTGACGGAAAACCCGAGTTCAATGATTATGCCATAACATACGAGAACTGGGCTCGAGGAGAGATTTCGGACTGGATGAAGAAGGAGTTTGGAATTCATCCTCGTTCAACGATGTACAAAGAGCCTTATACGGTCAATGTCAAAGGCCAAATGTATTCAAGACAAGACATTAAGGTTAATCCTCAACCGGACTATCTGTTTGTTGATGAGTGTCAAGATCTTGACATGGAGGCGGTTGATTCACTGATGAAAGGTGCGCAGAAAGGCATTAGTTTCTATGGAGACGATGGCCAGCAGATTATGGCGTGGGGCCACCGCTGCCCTGTCTCTCTTATGGACATTCGTGAGAAATACGGGTTGTTGATACATGACCTGATCTTCAACTATCGTCTTCCCAAGGAGATAGCCTTGTTTGCAGAGCAGCTTGGCGGTCGACCTGATTTATCGCGGCATTGCAAAAGTCCGTATCATGAAAAGCCGTTCTTGATCAAGGTGTCGAATCGAGAAGACGCTTACGCATATATGAAGAATCGAATCTTGAATATCGGGTTGCAGGATGTGGGAATCGCATTCCCGACAAACGAGGAGGTTCGCGATGGCTGTAAGGCGCTGGGGCGCATTCTTGGCTCTAAAAGAGTTTCAGGATCTTGGAACATCAAAAAATCGCAAGGCAGCCCGAATGATTATGGCTCCCTCGAAGAGACGCAAGTCAAGGTAATGACCTATCAGAAGATCAAGGGGCAGCAGTTCGAGACGGTCTTCCTGTTTGTGTCTGGTGAACTATCGCCAGAGATGATTAGGCGGTTTTATGTCGGCGTGACGCGAGCCGAGCGCTTTCTTTATGTGCTGTACGCCGATCCGATGCCATCGGCTCTCAGACAGATTCCGACGGATCTCTATAGCACGACGGACGAAGTTGGCGATTTCAAAGACCTTTACATCAAACCGAAGACGCAGGATGAAATACTTGATGCGATGCTTGATGAAAAGTCGGACGTCGATGTCGGTTTTTGAAGTGAAGGTGAGATGCCTTATGAAATACTACTATCCGACAACGACACTTAATTTCGACAGCATCTTGTCCTCGCAGATGATTTCGCCGTCTGGGTTGTATAAGCCCGGCACGTTGTGGTGGAATCGCCACAAGGCAATCATTGGAGAACGGCCAGACGTGATTGTTTTGTACAGCAAATGTCCGATTTGGGACATCAACGATCCGGACTGCGACAATTACCCAATGGTAGTCGAGTTGAATAAAAACTTTGCAAAGGCAGAGAAGATTGAATGCGCCGTCAATCAGGAGCTCAAGGCGACATGCCTTTTTGACTCTTTCACGTTTTCGATGTTGGAGCTCATGCAAGGCAAGGTTCGCTTCCTGTTCAGGGACAAGTCCGAACGGGATCGAATGCTTGTGCGGGCAATGACAGGAGCCGAGGAATGCAAGATCGTCAATGCGCTCAAGATTGATTGCCCAGAGTCATTTGGATTGATGCCAACGAGAAGGAACAGGATTTTCAAACTGGATGAAGCGCGAGAGGCGGTCACCGCTGCGCTCGGAAATCGCCCGCCGCAGGAAAGTTTGGAGTATGGAGAGGATTTAATCCGAGCAGAACGGTTGCGCGGCGCACGGCTTGGCTATCAGGCTGGGCGCAATGCGAAGTTTCTCCGAAATGGCTTTTATATGGACGCCTATCGGGATCCTGTCTCCTATGGCGATTGGAAGAAGAAAGTCTTGCCGGAACCTTTTGCTGCCTTAATCGACAAGCTGTGTGCGAGACCGTTAGTCCGCTGGGATCCTAATCGTGTGGCAATCGCTCGGTTTTGCAAAGAATGCTGGGAAGACTGCTTTCGCGGCAAGAAGGTTGCAGGAAAAACTGTCACAGAGGGAACGAAGATACACGCCTCCCTTCAGAATCTTGCGCGGCACTGGCTGAGCCCAGCGGAACCATATCGTATTTCAGCTGAAAGCAATCCGTATCTGCAGGCATTTGCCGCTTTTCTGGAGTGTGGCGACAATGCCGGAAAATATCCGCGTTTCGCCAGAGAGGGGTTGTTGAAACAGCCGGAATACCTGCTGTGCCTTTACGGTGCATTGGTCGGGTATACGTCCTTTTCGCGAATTCTCCTTAAGAACAAGATGTATCTCCCAACTCCGCTGAAGCAAGAAGAAGATGAAACGCCTTCCGCGTCGACGCCAGCGGCGGACATGGTTCCAGATAAGGCACTCAATGAGCCGCCCCCTGCGGAGGTGCGTGTGACGACCCAACAACTGTTGCAAATCTAATGCGCATGAAAAATAAAACACTGCAACCTGTCATTGTTTCTGCAAGTCGCTCGACGGACATTCCGGCTTTCTATTCCGGCTGGTTCATGAATCGGATTAAGGCCGGGTACTGTTGCTGGGTCAATCCGTTTAACCAGGAGGCTTTTCGCGTGTCGTTTGAGAAGACGCGGCTTTTTGTGTTCTGGTCGAAGAATCCGCGACCCCTGATGTCTCGTCTTGAAGAGCTTCATGCGCACGGATTCAAGAACTACTATTTTCAGTTTACGCTCAACGACTATGTGGAAGAGGGTCTTGAACCCAATGTCCCTTCTGTTGAATCTCGTGTGGAAACGTTCCGCCAACTGTCCCAGTTGGTCGGCAAGGAGCGCGTGATCTGGCGATTCGATCCATTGTTGCTGTCTGACTCGTTGACCATCGACATCTTGCTTAAGCGAATTGCCGAAATCGGCATGGCCTTGGCTGGGTATACTGAAAAGCTCGTATTCAGTTTCGCGGATATTCAATCGTATCGCAAGGTGATCAGAAATCTCGCAGGGACGACCTGTCGGGAGTTTGCAAAAGAGGAGCGGCTGGAATTTGCCGAAGGTCTTCGCGAACTAAAGCCCAAGTTGGGCCTTGAGATGGCAACCTGTGCCGAGGACATCGATCTGTCCGAGTTTGGCTGTAGCCACAATAAATGCATCGACGATGACCTGATGGTGCGGCTCTTTCACGACGACCTCGCGCTGATGGACTTCATCGGCGCGGAATGCGACTTGGTTGAAGGGTGGAAAATCGCGAAGTCAAGAAAGGACAAGGGACAGCGCAAGGCCTGCGGCTGCGTCGTTTCGAAGGACATCGGAATGTACAACACATGTCCGCATCTCTGTCGCTACTGCTACGCGAACGCGAGCAACGAATGCGTGATGAAGAACGTGAGCCGGCATAACGATGAAAGCGAGAGCATCATCGGAGATCTGACTTGTTAGGGGTGATGATATTGAAGCATAAGAAACGAGGTGTAATATGTCTAACATTGGAAATAGAATCGGTCGTCGGTATGATGACATCGTCTCGTATTTTAAGCGCAATCCTTTCGGATCGAAGCCGATAGACCTGACCGCGTTGAGTTGCCTGCCTCCGGTGGACCGTTGCCTGATTTTGGAGCGGGTTGCAAAGGAATGTGGGGCGGATGTCATTGTCTTGATTGACAAATTATCCATGGCCTACCTGAAGGCGGGGTGGAGCGATTTGGCGGAGATGTTTGTTAGGGCCTGTTGCCGCAAAGGTGTCATCATGCCTGCACATTACTATATGTTCATGGACAAGCTTTCGGGCTTGTCGGTATATGGCGTTTCGCAAGGATATGAGGATACCTTGGACAAATTGTCGCGCATGACTGGTGCGCTTGAAGGTCTTATAAAGGACTTGTGTGAAACGTATCGTGGGCAAGAGGTGTTTAGCGGCGTGGATGTCACGTCCCTATATGATGCGCGAGACATAGAGGCTTTTAAGGAAGAGAGGTTGAATTTCATAAACGGCATATAATCAGATAATGACTGTCCGTGAAAGGGCTTAATTCACAATTTAAGGAGGGTGCGAAAGTCGTGCGCGATGGGTTCGCAAGAATGCCGTCGCACCTGTCGTCCGAAGGTCAAAGCGCGCAGTTCATGACTGCGGCTTCGGATTATGAGCGCGAAAGTGATTGCGAGGAAGCCTCTCGTTTCCAAGCCGATTCGGGTTCCCCGATGCGGATGGATCCACGCTCACCTTGCTTCACGCGGAGTGGCTTCCCGTCAGGCTCTTTCTTTCAAGCCTGTCGAGTCCTCGCTTCGCTCGGGCGGCGTCCAAGCCGTCTGCTTTTCACCGTTTTGGGGTTCATTCCAAAACGCCGTATCGTAACGTTTCCATGACTTTCGCACCCTCCTGCTTTTATGCACAAGTCCGTTGATCGGTTTTCGTTTATGGCGATTGTCCGTGTCCTGTCCTTGCTCAGGGCCAAGGAGGCGAACTTGCGCCATCGCAGGGTGTTTTATTGGCGATATTTTGAGGATGGAAATGATCCGATTCTGGTGAATGTTCCAGGGTTGGACGAACTCTTGCCGCCACGCCGGCAATGGGCGCGCCCAGATCGCAAGCATCGCGGTACATGCGGTGTACCCATTATTGATGTGCTGCATGATTCGATCTATCGAAAAGTGGATGGCGTGCGTCGAGCGGGGCGGTTGGACGAATACGATTGGGGGCGACGTCTTGTTCAGTTCGTCGCGGCGGTTCAGGGGCGTGTTGCCCGGAAGGATTTTCAGTTCACGCGTCCAAAGCTTTGGCTGCGTGCAAAAGCCGTGCCGCGAGGCAGTCAGTCGAAATGTCGTTGCATTTGCTGTTATGAGGATCTGTCGGATCGGGTCATTTTGGCCATTGCCAACAAGTGGCTGTCTTCTGTTCTGGATCCATCGTTTTCGGATAGCAGCTATGCGTTTCGCAGGAAAAGGGCGTTGACATACCATGCGGCGATCAAGGGACTTGTTGCCTATCGCAAGCGGCATGACGGTCGACTTTATGTGGCTGAATGCGATGTTTTAAAGTGCTTTGATGTCATCAGCCATGACGCGGTTCGACAGGGTGTGCAAGCGCATATTGGAGCAGACTCGGATTTGATGGCGATTGTCAATGGCTACTTGGCATCTTATAATCTCGCATGGATGAATGAGACGGCCACTGCGCTTGCGAGGGAATCAGGTGCTACATTTGACTGCGTGGACACACGCGCACTCGCACGGTTGTTTGGACAGCCGATCGATTTGTCGCGTTTTGGCATCCCACAGGGCGGCTCTTTGTCAGGAACTCTGACAAATATGATTCTTGATGCGGTTGACAAGGCATTGGCGCAAGTCCCATTGGCGGATTTGTTCTATGCACGCTATTGCGATGACATCATAATCTCCCATCCGACGCGAAAAGGCTGCCTCATGGCTCAGTCTGTGTGCCGAGAAACACGTGTGTCCCTTAAGATTCCTGCGCATCCGCGCAAACGAACGGTAAATTATGACGCATCGTATTATGCGATAAAATCGAAAGGCCCTTATGCGTGGGCATCCCGTGACCGCAATCAGACAGGTGTTTCTCCGTGGGTGTCTTTCCTTGGATGCTGCATTCGATATGATGGCGAAATGCGCGTTCGGGCAGAAACAGTGGATGGGCATATGCGGAGCATGAGGGAAGAGTGTGAAACAGTGCTTTCTCACGTGCGCCGGGGCGTCGTCCGAAAGAGCGTGTCTGTCCCTGACATTGCGACCGGTTTCATGTATCGACTGGTGGACAAGGGTGTGGGGCGCATAACGGCGCATTCGAGCAAATCAGCCGGGCGTTGCTGGATGGCGGCTTTCCCCTATGTCTGGTCTTCAAAATGCGCGTTGCATCAGATGCGGCTGCTTGACGCGGAACGGTCGTCGCTATTTGCCAAGGTTATGCGAACGTTGGAAATTGTTCGGAAAAGGCCGACAAGTGATGAGGACGACGAGGAGTCTTTGTATTTCGGAAAGCCGTTTAGTTATTATGGCGTGGCAGAGCGCATCGCACGAGATCGGGTTGCCCGTATGCGCAAGCTTATCCTCTTGCCAAAGCCGTTGGATGGCGAAAAAGGTGCTGACGATCAGGAGGCATATGATTGTGCCGCAGACTGTGATGAAGAGGCGGATAGGCGCTCGGAGATCTCTGGCTGGGATCGAGCATCTGGGCGATAGTGGGTGCGGGATGTTCTTGGCGATAAGTCGCTGATGCAAGGTGTGGATGTCTGCGGATGTCTAATTCTGCCTTTTGCAGGATCCAATATGAGATAATACGCCTGACAGACAAAGAAAGAGAGGTGTGGACATGGACGATTTTGATGGAGATGTTTCAGGCTTTGAGGAAGACCTCTTTGAAAGGGGGTGGCTCCGCAGTCATGAAGTTTTCCGTGACAGGGAAGACGGTGGCATCTGGTATGACGGCTATTATTGTGAGAGCGCTTCCGATTATGAGGAGGCGGAGATGGAGTATTGGAATACGCACTGATTGCCGTGTCAGATTCGTACAGTTGAGGCGAGTATGTAAATGAAAGACCGATGAACGATTTCAAGAGAACGAGGGGCGGTTTCGCCATGTGCGCACAAGGTGCGCAATCCGAGCGGGAATTGGGCCGACAAGGGCAGGCCCCCGCGATTAGCTCGGCACAGAGTCGAAGTAATCTCGTCCATGACGGTCGCCCCTCGTTCTCTACCTTTTTCTCGTTTGACGCCATCTTGCGCCAGCTGGCGAAGTGGCGCGTGCGGGCGATGGCGCGGCGAAGGGATGCCGCGTTTTATGCCGCGCACGTGAAGGGCGCGCCACAGCCGGAGGAGGCCGTTGCGTGCGAGGCCGCGAGGTATCTGCCGCCGCGCAATGCCTGGAGACGCCCGCGCGCGGCGAAGCGCTGCCGCCGTTCGGCGGCGGAGGTCGCCATGCAGTCGATCCTGCGCACGGTCTGCGGATTCCGCAGGGCCGGACGGCTGGCGGACGTTCCGTGGGGACGTGAGCTTGAGCGGCTGGTCGCGCAGGTGAATGCGCGAATGTCGCGGGACGACTTTGCGTTTGACGCACCGAAGATCTTCCTGAAGCTCAAGGGCGACGGAGGCAATCGTGCCTTGGCGGCTTACGGGGACATCGAGGACCGCCTGATCCTGAGCGGACTTTCGTTGTATCTGCGCGGCAAGTTTGACCGCCACTTGAGTCCGCACTGCCATTCGTTCCGGGAGGATCGCAGCAGGTCGCATCAGTCGGCGGTTGCCGAATTGATCGCCTATCGCCGGGCGCATGCAGGCGAGACGCTCTTTGTCGCCGAGTGCGATGTCATGAAGTTCTTCGATGCGGTCGACCATCGAGAGGCGATGCGGGCGTTCGATTCCTTTGTGGCGAAGTGCGGCGGCGAGATCGACGCGGCGGCGAGGCGGCTGGTCGAGGCGTATCTTGCGTCGTACAGCTTTGAGGAGGCGATGAGGCGAGCGGGGGATGACGCCGGGCTTGAGAGGGTTGGGCGCGTGCCAAGAGGCATCCTGGAGTCCCTGCATCCCAATGAGGACACGGATAGACTGCGGTTGGGACTACCTCAGGGCGGGGCGCTGTCGCCGCTTTTCGCGAACATCATTCTGTCGGAAGCTGACGATGCCGTGGTTGGCAACGGACTGGATCGCGACCTCCTGTACGTCCACTTCTGCGACGACATGATCATCGTCCATACGGATCGCGCCAAATGCGAAGCGGCGATGCGGCGCTACCTTGAAGCCGTAAGACGTTGCAAGTTGCCGGTGCATCCGGCAGACGAGAAGGGGTTCACCTATGGGGCCGGATACTACGGTCTCAAGACGAAAGGCCCGTTCGCATGGCGGGTGGCGGAGCTTGACGATCCGAATGCGGCGCCCTGGGTGTCGTTCCTGGGCTACCAGATCCGCTTCAGCGGAGAGACGAGAGTCCGCAAGGAGACGATTTCCAGGCACCTGACGAGCCTGAGGAACGAGCGCGTTCGGTTTGATCGGCTTGTTGCCAAGGTTGGCGATGCGGCGGAAAGGGCTCGCCTTCTGCAGCACTACAGGGAGCACCTGATCGCCAAGGGGGTCGGCTTTCTCTGGGCGGAGGCGATACGTGACGATTCCCTCTGCTGGGCTGCGGCCTTCCCGAACCTTCAGGCGAAGAGCGCCGCGTGTCGGCTGCAGATGCGAACCATAGATGCCGCACGGGACAGGCTGCTGCATCTCTCGTGCGGCGGCAAGGGCAAGCAGCCCCATTACTATGGGCGTCCGTTCAGCTACTACGGCTATCTGCTTCGCATGGCTAGGCCGGGGCGGCATCGGGTCTGCGGTGACTTAAGAGCGTATGGACAAGTCTAAGTGTCACGGGAGGTCGAGATGTGTGGGTCCTCTGATGTCAACCATGCAAAGGGGGTGAGGCTGGAATGAATAGTCGGTTGCACAAAGCTCATGGTCTGGTCATGTCGTTGGCCCTGTCGCTGGTTCTTGCGCTGTCGAGCGGCTGCCGCGAAGAGAGAAGCCCGGTCGAGGCGTGGGATGCGCGCGCGGCCGAGTTGCGGGCCGAGCTGGAGCTGGAGCGGGCGGAAGTTGATCGCGTCTGCGAGGGGTATGAGTTGTCCACGTTCGGCGACGTTTGCCGCGTAAAGGACTGCTGGCGGCTGGTTCTGCGGGCCTATCGCAGGATCTCGGACGAGTTCGTGAAGGTTCGCGGCAGGGAGGGGGTCGTGCTGCGGAATCGCTGGGCGCACTGGTTGGCGAGCCGGCTCGAAGAGGAGAAGCGTCTGCATGAACTTAAGCAGAGCCGAGACGGTAAGGGATCGTATGGCAACATCTTCCTTTCCTGCAGCCAGATCGATCTCTACGAACGGGTGATCAAGCTGCTGCTGCTTGACTCCGAGGGGCTGGCGCGGTGGATGCGCATCGAGGGTGCGCAAGGGACGATTGCGGACGTGCCGATCGCCTTCACGAATGGGGAGGCCCGCGTTGTCCTGCCATGGCGAATCTTCGGGCAGAGACCTTACATGGACGACGTTGCCTATGCCCCTTCTGTCGAGCCTGACCATGTCGTGACGTTGAATGGGAAGGACTATGCCGTCGTGAGGTTTCCGAATGAGGACAGCCCGGAGGGGTGCCCGACGACGACGGAAGAGGCGATGCTTTTTGAGATTGTCGACGGCAAGATTGTCCGTGTCGTTGGCTTGCACAATTTCCTCATGGGCGACATCCGGGCGGATGCGGATGCCGGGTTGCTTCATTTGAAGGGCGAGGACGGCTACGGGAAATCTGTGTCGCTTGTGATCGACGTGAATTCAATGAAGATTGTCCGTGCGCGTTCAGTTCTGCCGGCTTATTTTGAGCAGGACGGGTATTGGCAGTTCCTTGATGTTGGGATTGACACGATCGGATCACCTTATGAGGCTGAGCTGGGAAACGCCGAACGACTCTACGAATGCGGTGATCTTGCCTTGTTTGTGGGCGAAACGGAATCAGACATTGCGTTCAACGAAAAAGAAGCGAAAAGAGAAAAACGACTTTTCTGCGCGCCTCGTAATTCGCTTTTCTTGCGGCGGCGCACGAAAGGGGGAACGAACGTGTGGCGCCTTGTCATGACATCTGGCGGCGATTGGGACGAAGCCCGTGCAATGGGTCGGTTGTGCAAGGAGCGTGCGCTTGATGTCAAAAAGAGTTTTAATGTCATGAAAGCCAGCTTGTCAAGGGACGGACGCTTCATCTGGTTGGTTTGCGATCTGGATTTCGGCACATACGATGTCGTTTGTCGCTTTGATTGGGCCAAGAACTCCTTCGCGGTCCTTACTGATGGCGATACGGCAGAAGAGCAGGCGGACGGCACGATTCTTATCAGGAACAAGAAGACCTATCTCAGTGACGAAAACGGTGAGCCGCTTGGGGCCGCGAGGTACGACGTATGGATCACTCCCGATGGCAAGGTCGTAAGAGAGACCACGCCGACGCGGAAGGTGATAGGCGAGTAGAGCCCATATTTTCTTTGCCATGCTGCTTTCACTTGTTCTTTCGCGTGAGTGCGGTTTGCCGTGCGCGTGTGAGGGCAAACGGGAGGGAGAAAGTTTTCGTTGCATGGCCGAACGGAACTGTAATCCCAAATGTAGAAAGCGGATCGTCCCAAAAATACAAATCGGTAAACACCAAAAGTGCAAAACGTGGTATAATGTTCCCCTAAACAAGGAACACTATGAAATATCTTCCCCGGATAGTCGATTCGATTCTTGACGTTCGTCTGCGCGCGGTTGGCGCGACTGTCATTGTCGGCCCGAAGTGGTGCGGCAAGACGACGACGGCCAAGCAAAAGGCCAAGAGCGTTATCGAGATGCAGGACCCCGACCTTCAGGAGGGGTATCTTAAGTTGGCATCGACAAGGCCGTCCATGTTGCTGGAGGGGGCGAACCCTCGACTGATTGACGAGTGGCAGCTGGCTCCAGTGCTGTGGGACGCCGTACGCGTGTCCGTAGACCGACGGCGCGAGAAGGGACTGTATTTGCTGACGGGCTCCGTGGTGGTGGACGAGGACAAGGTCAAGCATACGGGAATCGGTCGCATTTCTCGTCTGGAAATGGATACGATGAGTCTTTGGGAGTCGGGTGAGTCGTCCGGCGAGGTCTCGCTACGAGGGTTGTTCGCCGCACCGTCGATGCCTGTTGATGGCGCAAAGGGCCGCTTGACCGTGGAGGAGTTGGTCTTTGCGGTCTGCAGAGGTGGGTGGCCGTCGGCGTTGGACGTGAATGGAGATGACGCCAAGCTGTTCGTAGCCAGGGACTACTTCAACAATCTCGTCGAGTCCGACATTTCGCGTGTCGATGAAGTGGAGCGCGATCCGGTCTTGGCCGCGCAGCTGCTTCGCTCATATGCACGGAACGTGTCGACATTGGCGACGAAGGCGAGCATTCGCAAGGATCTGATGTCAGTGCGCGAGGTTTCGATGCCGACGGTTGACTCGTACCTGTCGGCGTTGCGAAAGCTCTTTGTCATCGAGGACATTGATGCCTGGTGTCCGGCAATCCGAAGCGCAACGGACATTCGGGCCTCAAAGAAAAGGGGATTCTCCGATCCCTCGGTGGCGGTGGCGGCGCTGGGGGTTGGCCCGGAGTATTTCAGGACGGACTTCAAGACGTTTGGATTCCTGTTTGAAAGTCTCGTTTTGCGAGACCTTCGTGTCTACTCGCGCGAATTGGGCGGTCGGTTGTCCTATTATCGGGATCGCTACGGCCTTGAGGCGGACGCGGTGCTCCATCTTCAGGATGGGCGGTATGCCCTGATCGAGGTCAAGCTTGGGTCTAAGGAGATCGAAGACGGCGCGGCGCACCTCAAGAAGGTCTGTCGGCTCATTGGCGAATACAATGAGTCCGAAAGGCAATGCCCGCTACGGACGCCCGACCTCCTTATGGTCATTACCGGTGGGCTTCATGCGTACACGCGGCCGGATGGCGTTCATGTCATACCGATTTCCGCGTTGAGACAATGATGGTTGATTCTCAGGACCCTCGGTGGGTGGGAGGAGGCTTTCACTTCAGCAGCGTGAAGCGGCTGTGGCTGACGGCGAGGCGGCGTTCGGCGCAGAGCCGGGAGATCGTGGCCGAGAGCGCGGCGCGGTCGACGCAGAGGAAGTCCGCGAGCGCCTGACGGTTGAACGGCACCTCGAACTCGCGCCGCCCCAGCCGGCGGGCGTGCTGGCGCAGGTAGGTGAGCAGCCGCCCTCGGATCGTGCGCTGCGCCATCATGATCGAGCGGAGCTGGAAGCGGTAGCAGCGGTTGGAGAGCACGTAGACGAAGTTGCGCAGCAGCCGCGCGTGGGCGGGGCAGCTCCGCGTGCAGGGGCTGAGCGCGGCGGGCTTGCTCATCATCAGCAGCTCGCCGTCGGTGATCGCCTGCACGGACACGGGCAGCGTGTCGTCCGCGCGCAGGGTGAAGCCGCCGCCGAAGGACTCGCCCTCGTGGTACTCCTGGAGGATGGTGCGGCGTCCGCTCGCGGTCTCGCGGATGACGCGCACCGCGCCGCGCAGAATGAAGCCCACGCGGTCGGCGGGCTCGCCGGCACGCAGGAGGAAGGCGTGCCGGGAGAAGCGCACGCAGCGCGCCGCCAGGCATTTCAGCAGCCGTTCGAGATCGTCGCCCGCGATGCCGCCGAAGAACCGGCTGCCCGGCCGCACCCGTTCTGAAAGTCGTCGTGCCATGCCCTGAATGATACCATCTTTTCCGTCCCCGCGCAACCGGCAGGGCGCAGGCGATCCCTGCGCTCCCATGAAGATTCTGCTGAACTCTCAATCGACATGGCTTCAGATGACAAAAATTTTACAATTCACTGACAGGCGACTGACAACTCGACGGCGCGGATTTGGTTTAATATGCGGCGTCAAGGCCATAAGGCCGGAAAGGATCATGATCGATGAAATACGTCTGTCTGCTCGGCACCGCGCTCGCGGCCAACCTCCTGTGGGGCGGTCTCCCCGACCACCCCGAATTCCTGGCGTTCCCGCACAAGACCGCCGTCACCGCCGCCGGGACCTACACGGCGTCCGAAATCGGGCAGGACTTCGTCCTCTCCGGCGCAATCGACGGCGACGTCACCGTCACGGCGACGGAGGTCTGTCAGGTCACGCTCGCCGGCCTGACGCTCACGGGCTCGCTGACAATCAACGGCGATGCCCTCGTGCGGACGACGGGCGTCTCCACGCTTGTCAACAAGGGGGCGAACGTCCTGACCGCCAACGGCAGCGTCCTCCTCTGCGGCAGCGGAACGGCGACGCTCTCCGGCGGCGGCGCGAAGAAGGCGAAGGCCGTCCTCTACGCGACCGGTTCCATCACCGTCGCCTCCGGCACGTGGGCAATCGCCATGACCTACACGAAAGCCGAGAAGGGATTCGGCATCTGGGCCAAGAAGTCCTACGCGCAGTCGGCGGGGAGCGTCCGCATCGCGTCCGCCTGCACGGACTACAAGGACACGGGGCTCTACACGGACAAGAAGGACATCACCCTTTCGGGCGGCACGCTCGCCATCGAGATGCAGGGGCCGAAATCCGTCGCGCTCACCGCCGATGCCGCCGACGCGACGGTCACGCTCGCGGGCGGTTCGCTCCTCCTCGATGTCAGCGGCGCGGCGGCGAAGGGCGTCAAGGCGGACGGCGCGTTCGTCATGACGGACGGCCTTCTCAGCGCAACCGTCTCCGGCGACCCGCTCTACGCGGCGTTCGAGGACGCGAACGGGTCGAACTGCACCGTCACGGTCTCCAGCTCGTCGCTCGTGACGGCGGGCACCTACCTGGTGGAGGACGTGTCGGCGGCGGCGGCGGTCAAGTGCGGTTCGGTGTCCGTCTCGGGCGGCACGGTGCGGATCGTCGCGAGCGGCGTCGCCTCGCGCGGCCTCTGCGCGGACACGACGCTGTCCGTCACGGGCGGCTTCTTCGACATCTGCGCCACCGGCGCGGCCTCGAATCCCGTCATCGAGCTGGAGGACGAAAGCGACCTCGCCGTCACCGCCGTCGACCGCAAGACGGCCGCCTGCATCAAGCAGGGCGACACGAACGGCACGGCGCTTATCACGGGCGGCGTCTTCTACCTCGTCGCCACCAACTCCGGCGGCAAGTGCATCGCCGTGGACGGCACGCTCACGATCGGGACGGAGGGCCAGGCGACGCGGCCGACCGACACGGCCTTTGCGCCGGACATCCAGTGCGCGACCTACGGGCAGAAGCTCTTCGTCGCCGCGAAGAAGCTCTCGGCCTACACGACGCTCGGCACGGCGACGCCCGTCGCGGACGCCTCGTCCGCGATCCAGCTGAGCGCGAACACCTCCCGCGTCACGTCGGGGAGCGGCGTGAACGTCGACTACACGAACCCGAAGGGCATCCGCGTTGAAAGCGGCCTCACGTTCCACGGCGGACGGGTGCGCGTCTACTCGAAGTGCGACGGCGGCGAGGGCATGGAGTCGAAGTCGTACCTGACGATCAACGGCGGCGTGTTCGAGGGCACGACCTACGACGACTGCATCCAGGCGAGCGATTCGATCACGGTCAACGGCGGCTACCTCTACTGCGGCTCGACGGGGAACGACGCGCTCGACTCGAACGGCACGCTCACGATCAACGGCGGCGTCGTGCTGGCGTTCACGACCACGACGCCGGAGGTCGGCATCGACGTGGACGATTCCTCCGCGCTGAAGATCAACGGGGGCGTCGTCCTCTCGTTCGGCAGCGCGACGGAAATGGCCTACGGGTCGAGCGGCACGCAGAAGTCGTACCTGAACACGTCCGTCTCCGCGAGCACCTACGCGGGCAAGTACGTGACGATCGCGAACACGTCCGTCACCGTCAAGGTGCCGTCCATGAACTCGACAAGCGGCACGCTCTCCCTCATGTGCTCGGCGCCGGGCTGCACGGCGTCCGCGCCCAGCGTCTCGACAAGCGCGCCGTCCACAGGTTCCATCGGTTTCCACGGCGTCTACCAGCAATGATTCTGAATCGAAAGGACTTTATCATGAACACGTTTGTTTCGTTTCTCTCGTCCTTGTTCTTGACATCTGCGCTCCTCGCCGCGCCGGGCGGCGGCAGCGGCAACCGTCCCGGAGGCGGCAACCAGCCCGATGCACCTGGCGGCGGCTCGTCGGGGACGTTCACCTACGACACGTTCCTGACGGACGCCGAGACGGCGGATGGCATGATCGTCTGCGACGGCGTGTGGACGGGCTTCGTCGCCGGCACGGCGGATCTCGTCGCGCCGTCCACCGTGACAGCGGCGGTCGCGGGCGTCCTCGCCGACAACACGTCCGTCGCCACGCTCGACCTCTCGTCCGCAACGGGCCTCACGTCCCTTCCGTCCGCCGCGTGCGCGGGCTGCACGGCCCTCACGACCGTCATCCTCCCGGCCTCGGTGACGGCAATCGGCGACGGCGCGTTTGAAGGCTGCGCGGCGCTCGCGTCGCTGACGGCGCCCGGCGTGACGACGGTCGGACGCCACGCCTTTCGCGGTTGTGCGAGCCTCACCGCACTGCCCGACACGGTGCAGACGTTTGGCGACTTCGCCTGTGCGCAGAGCGGCCTCACGTCCGCCGCGCTCGCGGACAAGACGCTCGGCATCGGCGTCTGCGCCGCGTGCCCCGCGCTCGTCACGGCCACCGCGCCGGACGCCCTGCCGGACGCGACGTTCGCGGGCTGCACGAACCTGACGGCGCTCGCCTCCGCCTGTGCCTCGCTCGGCGCGGCCGCGCTCGCGGGCGTGCCGGTCGCGGAGCTGACGCTCCCCTCGTTCGTCACGTTCGGCGCCTACGCCCTCGCGGCGGACGAATCGCCGCAGGCCCTCGCGATCACCTACGACGGCGCGACGCTGCCCGCGACCGACGCGACGACGTTCCTCGGCCGCACGCTCACGGCCTCCTACACGCCGGCGGAAGGCGCCGTCTGCCGCGTCGAGGCGAAGCCGCTCGTCGACTGGCTTGCCGCGAACGCCGGGACGGTGACGCAGCCGGCCTCCTACGCCTCCGCCGACCTGCGCACGTGGCTCGCCGACACCGACAACCTCACGGCCTACCTCTATGCGGACTCCCTCGCCGCCGACGCCTCGTTCGCCGCGCTGGACGTCTCCGGCACGAACTTCATCTTCCGGGCGCAGGACGCGGCGACGGTCGGCGTCGTGACGGCCACGCTCCAGTTCTGCACCGACCTCGCCGACCCGGACTGGCAGGACGTGGCGGCGGACGACATCGTGGACGAGACCTTCTCGCCGGGAACCGACGCGGCCTTCGCGCGTATCCGCTACGCGGTTCCGTGGTAAGACTTGCCAAACATGATTTTCCGCTTGGGTCTCTCAGCTGGACTTTATGCTATAATGTGCGCCGTACTTCACATTCGACGAAAAGAATTGGTTCGTAAAACAGAGGAGAAGGCGTGAGAGAGAATTTAGACACCTTGGTCGGGCACATCCAAGCGACGTCTGAGGCCTTGCTGCAAGATGCGCTTGCCGTCATCAATCGAAGCGTGACGGCAAGGGCTTGGATAACAGGCTACTACATTGTCGAATACGAGCAGCACGGCGAAGACCGAGCAGCGTATGGAGCCGGTCTGCTGAAGGAGATTTCAAAACGCCTTGGCGGCGATGCGTTCTCGGTTCCCAGCCTGAAGACGTATCGTCTGCTTTACAGGCTGTATCCAGCTCTTTCGGTTCCCGTCGGCGCCTACCTTACCGAACGATTCAAGGGAAAAGGACAATCACCGATTGTCCAATTGCCGATGCAGGGCGACCCAATCGGACAATCACCGATTATCCACTCCGAAGACCAGGGGATAATCATCCAGTCAGGCGATTCGGTGACGGTTTCGCCGTGGCATCTGTTCAACCGCCTATCCTATACGCACCTCACGAAACTGCTGAATCTTCCTGACGACCTTCAGAGGACTTTCTACGCATTTGAAGCCATGCGCGGCACCTGGAGCGTCAGGGAACTGAAACGGCAAATCGAAAGCAAGTATTACGAGCGCAGCGGCTGGAGCAAGAATCCGCACGCGCTTTCCCAACTCATGTTGGGGAAAGCCGAGAAACTGTCTGTCAGAGATTTCATCAAGACAGATGCCGTACTGGAGTTCTTGAATCTGCAGGCCAAGGACGTCTGGGAGGAGAAAGACCTCGAAAACGGCATCATCGACCATCTGCAGAACTTCATTCTTGAACTGGGGGCCGGATTCTGCTTCGAGGCTCGGCAAAAGAAGATTCTGATCGATGATGCATACGAGCGCATCGACCTCGTGTTCTACCATCGCATCCTCAAATGCCACGTACTCTTTGAACTGAAAGCCAAGAAGTTCAACTATGCCGATGCGGCGCAGTTGAGCGTTTACATGGCCTACTACCGTAAGCACGTCTGCGAAAAGAACGACAACCCGCCAGTCGGAATCCTTCTTTGCACCGAAGTCGGACAGGAGATGGCCGAGTACGTGAACACCTTCATCGACCCTGCTCTCTTCATCTCGAAGTATCAGGTACTGCTGCCAACCAAGGACAAGATCATCAACTTCCTTAAGCACGAAAACGCGCGAGGAGGCCTGTCTTGAACTTGCTGACAGCCGTCCTCTTTGCCGCCGCCGGGCTTGGCCTGGCAGACGTGGCCGAACCGGCACAGGGGCCGTTCGCCCCGCGTCCGCCGGACAACGGCCGTCCGCCGCCGTTCGGCGCACCCGCCTTTCTCGGCGACCGTCCGCCGCCCAAGCCGGACGGCAACGCCTTTGGCCGCGACCGGACGCCGCCGCCGAAGCCGCGCGGCGAATCGGCCCCGGACGCCTATCTGCTCGGCGCGCTTGGCCTTGTGTGCGTCCTCGGTGTCGCGGTCGTCGTCCTGCTCGTGCGCGAGGCGACGCGCGGCACGCGCGAAGCCACGAAGAAGCTGTCCCTGCTCGCCACCGTCTCGCACGAGTTCCGGACGCCGCTCACGAACCTCCGGCTCTACGCGGAGATGATGGCGGGCGCGCCGCGCATGGACGAGGCCGCGCGGCGGAAGTATCTCGCGATCATCTCGGACGAGGCGGAGCGCCTCGCGCGGCTCGTCGACAACGTGCTCGACTACGGACGCCTGACCGAGCGCCGCCGCAAGTACGCCCTTCGGGAGATCGACCTGCCCCGCATCCTGCGCAACATCCTCGCGCACTTCGACGCCAAGGCCGCGTCGGCGGGCGTCGAAATCCGGCTCGGCGGCCTCCCGGAGGCCACCGTCCGCGCGGACGCCGACGCCGTCCGCCAGGTCGTCACAAACCTCGTCGACAACGCGCTCAAGTACGCGGCCGACGGCAAGCGGATCGAGCTGGCCGTCGGCACGGCGGACGGCGCGCCCTTCGTCGATGTCGCGGACTTCGGGCCCGGCATTCCCGCCAAGGACGCCCGCAAGATCTTCCGGCGGTTCTTCCGGGGCGACAACTCGCTGTCCGCCGGCATCGGCGGCGCGGGCCTCGGCCTCGACATCGCGAGCGGCCTCATGCGCGGCATGGGCGGCTCGCTCGCCTACCGTCCCAACCCGGCGGGCGGCAGCATCTTCAGGGCTACGTTCCCGCCAGTGACCAGAGGAAAGGAATTCGCATGAGCGACACGCGCAGCATCCTCGTCGTGGAAGACGACGACAACATCCGCAACGGACTCGTCGCCCTCCTGACGGCGAACGGCTACGCCGTCACCGAGGCGGGCGACGGCGCGGCGGGCCTCCGGGCGTTCGCGCAAAATCGCCCGGACCTCGTCCTCCTCGATGTGATGATGCCCGGCCTGAACGGCTACGACGTCTGCCGCGCCATCCGCAAGGACGACGTGCGCACGCCCGTCGTCATGCTGACGGCCAAGGACGACGAGATCGACAAGGTGTTGGGCCTCGAACTCGGCGCAGACGACTACATCGTCAAGCCGTTCGGCGTGCACGAGCTGCTCGCCCGCCTCGCCGCCGTGCTCCGCCGCTGTTCGCCGTCCGCCCCGCCGAACGCACCGAAAGCCGCGCACGCGGAGTTTGCGTTCGGCGGCGACCGCGTGGACGAGAGCCGCTACGAGCTGGTGCGAAAGGACGGCTCGCGGGTCGGCCTCTCGGCGCGCGAACTCGCGCTCTTGCGCACGTTCGCCGCACAGGCCGGGAACGTCCTCACGCGCGACTACCTGCTCAACACGGTCTGGGGCGTGTCCTATTTCGGCAGCACGCGCACGCTCGACCAGCACATCGCCCAGCTGCGGAAGAAGCTGACCGACGCCCGCGTCATCGAGACCCTGCACGGCATCGGCTACCGCTATCAATGACCACCTGTCGCCACTCGCCGTCAGATCGTCACGCCGCCACGCTCACGGTGGAATGCGGTTTCCGTAGCGAAATCTTGTGGGGACAGCCCCCTATTCGGTGGGGTCTGTCCCCACTTCCGCGAATCAGAAATGCTTGAAAATCAACTGATTTGGTTAGATACAGCAAAATGCGGTACATTACGCCCATGAATATTGGGCAATCCAGCAGCGTCAAGGTTTCCCTTGAGATGCTGATTGACAAGGGCGGCTGACCCGTGCGCTTGCGGCCTCGGACGAGATCGACCGATTCGTCTCGGCCCGCGAGCTCCTCGGCCTTTCGACATGAAAATCCCTGTGGCTCTTGCCGTGCAGGGATTCTCGTCTTTAGATGAGCGCGGGGGAGCCTACGGAACGGGGCGGTGGGCCTTGCGCCAGGCGCCCATCGTCGTCTTCATGCGCGCCTCGAAGATCTTGCGCAGGTGCGAGGACGACTTGTAGCCGCATCTGACCGCAATCTCGGCGAGCGAAAGCGACGTCGACTGCAGAAGCCGCTTCGCGGAACGGAGGCGCACGTTCTTGATCTCCTCGCGCACCGTGCGCCCGGTCGTCGCCTTGAACTGGATCTCGGCGCTGCGGCGCGAGCCTTTCATCTGCGCGAACACGTCACGGGCCTTGAGCCCGCGACAGGCCGCGCGGTAGATGAGGTCGCGCGCGTTGTTCAGTTCGGTCGCGCGTCCGTAGAACCGCCGCGTGGAGGCGCGGCGCGTGAGGCCGACGGCGCCGAAGAGGAGCGTGTGCGCGGCAGGCTTGCGTCCGGCCATCAGCGCGTCCAGCAGTTCGGCGGCCATCGTGCCAGAATTCCTGAAGGCGGGCGCGACGCTCGTCAGCGGCGGGAACGTGTTCTCGCAGATGCCGGCGGTGTCGTCCACGCCGATGACGGCGATCTCCTGCGGGACTTTCACGCCGGCGAGCGGGCAGAGCGAGAGGAGGACGCCCGCCGTCTCGTCGTTCGCGGCGAAGACGCCGCAGGGCTTCGGCAGGGCGCGTGCCCAGTCCCGGAGGCGGTGCAGGTAGGCGGACGTGATCTTCTCGGTTCGCTTCTTGGGAAAGACCGCGACTGGGTGGGCGGACGCGGGGACGGCCTGCCGGAAGGCGTCCAGCCGCTCGTCCGACCATTCGCATTCCTCGGCGGGCGGCAGGTAGGCGAGGTGGGGGAGCCCGAGGCGCGCGAACTCGGCGGCGGCCAGGCGCGCGGCCGCGCGCGGGTCGTGGTAGACGCCGGGCCAGATGCGCGGCCTGTCGGCGTTCTTGGCGTCGATGAAGACGGTCGGCACGCCCGTGGCGCGGCTGGACGCGAAGGCGGCGTTGTCCGTGATGACGCCGTCCGGGCGCCAGGTCGCGAGCGTGTCGCGAAAGGGGGTCGCGTCGGAAGGGTAGTGGACGAAGCGCACGTTCCATCTCTTGCGCTGGCCGAACGCGCAGATGCCGGCGTGCTTGCGCAGGGCGACGTCGCTCTGGCTGTCGCAGAAGAAGAGGATGGTCTTGCTCATGGGGGAAAGTATACCATATTCGCGCGTGGAAGAAGCGGGATGAGGCGCGAGGGTTTGCAGGCGTTGGAGAGGCCTCGCCCGATTTGGTATAATATGCGGCATGAAGCAGATTGTCACAGCGACGGCCGCGTTCGAGCGGATGAGGGAGAAGGACGTCACGTACGTCGACAAGACGGCGTACTTCTACCGTCTTTTGCAGCGCGACCCCGACACGGTGTTCTTCATCGCGCGGCCGCGCCGCTTCGGCAAGTCGCTGATGATCAACACGCT
>CAKTZI010000020.1 GCA_934635385.1 uncultured Kiritimatiellota bacterium
ACGCTACCAGCGTTCGTTCTGAGCCAGAATCAAACTCTCAGAAAATAAGTTTTCGAGTTCCGCTCCACACAAACATTCTACTGTTCCATGTCTCTTCCAGAGACACGTTCTCAAGCATTCGTTTTTCAAAGATCGTCGTTCAAACCCTTTCAGGCGAACGGGTGTGTAGTATATCAAAAAAACCTGATGGTGCGCAAGGGGGTATTTTAAATTTTCTCAAAAAAAAAATTTCGTGCCGCTTCCAGAAGCAACCGCGCGATTCCCGTGCGCTTACTTTCGGCAGCCGCGATTTCGGGTATCCTGTCCGCCCTCGTCCGCCGGGACGGGTTCGCGGAAGTAGTTGTAGTTCAGCACCCACTTCGACGGGTGGCGGCGGATGACGCGCTCCAGATCGGTCGCACACCGCTGGGTCGTCGCCCGGATGTCCCGCGCCGCATCGGGCGGAATCGTGTCGAGGACCTCGCAGCGGTAGCGGCCGTCCTTCAGCGGACGCGACCACGCGACGACGATCGGCGCCTTCGCCTTCGCCGCGAAGAACGCCGGGGCGGCAGAGACCGGCAGGGGACGACCGAAGAACCGGATCCACACGCCGCCCTCGTCGGGCTCGACGGTCTGGTCAACCAGCAGACCAAGCGACTTGCCGGCCTTGATGCCCGCCATCAGCGGACGAAACGCACCGTCCGCCGGCACGATCTCCTGTCCAATCGACTCGCGCGCCCGCATGAGAAGCCGCGTCATGCCGGGCGTGCCGATACGCTTGGCGACGGACATCATCCGATGGCCCTCCAGAAACGCGAGCTGCGACAGGATCTCCCAGCAGCCCATGTGGCCCGACACCGTGACGGCCGGACGGTGCGCGCGCAGGAACGCCTGCCCCGACTCGTCCATGATGCCGACCGCCTTCACCTTCTTCAGCGCCCCGTGACACGTCCAGAAGGCGTGCCCGACCGTCCGCGCCATGTTGCGGTAGGAGCCGCGGATGATCTTCGCCTCCCGCGCCGTCGGATTGTAGGGAGCCAGCTCCGTCTTGAAGGCCGGCGTTCCCTCCGCGCCCCGGCACTTGCCGAGGACGACATGCAGCGTCTCCAGCGAACGTCGCTTGCCATGATAGTCGAACGCATACAAGATCCATGCGGCAAGATCGCAGAGTGCGAAGAGCGCACGATGCGGAAGCGGCGTCAGGAGAACGACGCCCAATCCAATGCCCAGCCACGCAAACGGTGCCTGAAGCATGTGCTTGACCTTCTTCCAGCGGCACCGCCGTTGCCACGCTCGCCAGCGAGGGTCCGTGAGGTCGTGCAAACGAGCAGCAACCTGACGCAAGTCTCGCGCGTGTTTCCAGTCGTGCAGTCGTGCAAGCCAGCCGTCCTTCGGCGGCGTCTGGCCAACGGCGCGCATCGCCGCGTGGTACAGCTTGCGGTACGGACGGTGACACGGCTTCCACGGCTTCTTCGGCCCCCAGAAATGGAGAATCGCGGGATTCAGCGCCGCGTCGAGGCATTCGGCCGGCGGATTCCCCTGCCAGAGCGGCAGACGCGGATCGCGCTTCGGATAGCTCTTGATCAGGCGGTCGTGGAAGTTCCACTTCAGCGGCAGGAGAAGCGTGCGGTCGTGGTAGAGCGCGTTCCAGGCGTCCTGCTCGATGCGGTCGGCGATGGCATAATGGTCGCGGTACCAGGCGAGAATCTTCTCCCACGTCCGCTCCGCCCGGCACGCCGCCGCGTTGAAGACGATCGTCCCCGTGTTGAAGTAGCGCGTGACCGTCGGCGGCAGGATGCCCGTGCCCCACACGGCCTCGGTGATGACGGGATCGCCCTTGCCGTATTCGGCCACAGCCGCGATGAGGTCTGATTCCAAGTCCAGTTCAAACAAGGGCGAGATGTCGGCATTGACCAGCATGTCAATGTCGAGATGGACAATGTTGCCCGTCGCGTCGGACAGGATCTGCGGCACGAAGATCGGCGTCCACGTGAAGACGTTCCAGCGCGACCCCGCACGGTTGAGAATCAGGTCCCTGTACGGTTCGAGGAACGGCTCGACGTTGTGGTAGCGAATCTTCGCGTTGAACGAATCAACGATTGCCTGCAGCTTCGCCTTGCTCTCCGGTGAATGTCCGCCAAAGCCCTCGAAGACGTTGATGCGCAGCGGCGCTTCGCCGCGATAGCTGTTCAGCAGCGACCAGACGGTGACGCGCAGGAACTTCGCGCCGTTCTCATCGCAGCTAAAGGCGATATCGCGGATGGGTGTCAATGTTGATTTCATTCTTAATATTTAACTCCGATCCGTATTGCTCTCGCTACCGCTCCGCAGAATAGGCGACCGAAAGCAGAGACATTCGCCGTGAACGGACTGGTGTGCGATTGTCTGGAGGCTGGCTTTTGCAAAGCCAGCATGAGCCTGCGAAGCGGTAGCGAGAGCAACAATCATCGGAGTTACTCACGATCCCAGGACTTCTTTCGCCGCCGCGAGGACTTTGGGCTGGTCAGGGGCGAGGCCGCAGTAGAGCGGCAGGCGCACGAGCGTGTCCGCATAGCGGTCGCAGTTGGGAAGAGTTGGGCGTTGAGGGGTGAGGGTTGGGACGTGAGTCTGGGAATACTTCTTGTAGAACGCCGACGAATGGAGCGGCAGGTAGTGGAAGACCGTCAGGATGTCCCGCGCCTTCATCTGCGCAATGAAGTCCGTCCGCGTCGCCAAGTCCGGGAACAGCAGATAGAACATGTGCGCATTGTTCGTCGCGGAAGCGGGAAGGTTGGGAAGGTTTGGAAAGTTTGGTAGGTTGGGGAGGTTTGAGAAGAAATCCCAGTAGTTCTGCCAAAGCCGCTTGCGCTCGGCCTGGATCTCGTCGAGGTGCTCCAGCTGCGCCCAGAGGAACGCCGAGACGATTTCCGTCGGCAGGAAGGAGCTGCCCGTATCGACCCAGCCGTACTTGTTCACTTCGCCCCGGAAGAACTCGGCGCGGTTCGTGCCCTTCTCCCAGATGACCTCGGCACGGCGCACGAAACGCGCGTCGTTGACGACCAGCATCCCGCCCTCGCCCGAGATGATGTTCTTCGTCTCGTGGAACGAGAACGTCGCCAAATGCCCGATCGAACCCAGCGGCCGCTTGCCATAAAACGAATCGATGGCCTGGGCGGCGTCTTCGACGACGAGCAGGCCGTGGCGGTTCGCGATGTCCATGATCGCGTCCATGTCGCAGGCGACGCCGGCGTAGTGGACGACGACAATGACCTTCGTCTTCGGCGTGATCAGAGACTCGATCTGCGTCTCGTCGATGTTCGGCTGGTCGGCGCGGCTGTCCGCAAAGACGATCGTCGCACCCTGTCGCACGAACGCGAGCGCGGACGAGACGAACGTGTAGGACGGCACGATCACCTCGTCGCCCGGCCCGACTTCCGTCAGGATCGCCGCCATCTCCAGCGCGTCCGTGCACGACGTCGTGAGCAGGCACTTGCGGAATCCGTACCGCTTCTCGAAATAGGCCTGGCACTTCTGCGTAAATTCGCCGTTGCCGGAAATCTTGCCGTCCGCGACGGCCTGGCGGATGTACTCCGTCTCCTTCCCGGTCATGTAGGGTCTGTTGAAATGTATCACTTGACGAGTTCCTTGTAAACCGCCTGCGTTTTGCGTGACATTATATCAAAATCGCACAGGGCGCGGACGCCCTCGCGCCTCGTCGGACGCCGCGCCGCCGCCACCGCGTCGAGGATCTCCGCCGCGCCGCCGAACCGCCGCAGCAGACGGACGGGCCGGTTTATCGCCAGCGCCTCGGCGACCGAAAGCCCGAACGACTCAGGCTTCGTCACGTTGCCCGAAACCACCACGTCCGCAAGCGACAGGCACTCGGGTATCCGCTCCTGCAGTCCCGCGAACACCACGCGGTCGGCGACGCCGAGCGACGCGGCCAGCGCCTTCAGCTCGGCTTCGTAGGCGCGATGCCGCCTGTCCGCGCCGCCGACGATGACGAGCTTCGTCTGCGGCGCGCGCAAGACATCGCCCCACGCCGCATCCGGCGTGACGTCAAGCGAACACGCGAGATCGCGGATCAGGTGGTCGAAGCCCTTGAGCGGCGTGAGGCGGCCGACGGCCATGACCACGCAGTCGCCCGCCGCAAGCCCCCACGCGCGCCGCAAGTCGGCGACAACGCCCGCATCAACCTTCGCCGGATCAAACCGCGCAAAATCCACCGCCGGATGAACAACCCGAATTTTTCCCCTCAAGTCCCCCGCGTCCTCTGCGTCCTTCTTGTCCTGTGCGTCCTTTCTCATTCCCCCGTAATTCGCGACGAGGTAGTCGGCCAGGAACTGCGACGGCGTGATGATGCGGTCGCCTTTCGTCATCACCGCCGAATAGCGCGAGACGGAATTGGCCCCATGCGCGTAGGTGATGAAAGGGAGAGAAGAAATAATCGAATCATCGAATGGCCGAATGAGAGAATGAGAGAATCGTCGAATCATCGAATCGAGCTTGCGCGCGAGAACGAAGAGCCACGCCGGAACGCGCGAATGGGCGCAAACCAAAAGCCCTTGTCGCGCGTCCCTCGCGTCCCCCTTGTCCTGTGCGTCCTCTCTGTCCTGTGCGTCCTGTCCGTCTCCGCCCGCGATCTCCCGCAGCGCATGCCGCAGTTTCCAGGCGCGCGCAAGGGCCGTCAGCGGATTCTTCGCCTTGAGGTCAAGCGCGACGTGTTCGCCGCCGTCCGCGCGAATCCGCTCGACGAGGCGGCCGCCCTTCGAGATGACGACCGACCGCCACCCGGCACGGACAAGCGCGCGGTTGAGGTCGCAGACGACGGTCTCGACGCCGCCCTGCTCCATCGCCGGGACAAGATGCACGACCGTCATACGTCCGTCAGCCCCTTTCGCCCTGCCGCAGCTCCTGAAGCTTCGTCCGAATCGCAGCAACCATCTCAGCGGGAGCGTCCAGCCCCTTGACCGCACACTCCATCGGACAAATCCCCATCCGCGTCCGATTGGCGATCTGCGGCACGATCCGCTCCGCCGTCGCCGAAACGCCGTTCGCCTGAAGGAACGCGGCCGCGCCCGCACTCATGAGCGTCGCAAAGACCGCCCGCGCGCCACCCGCCACGCAGATCGCCGCCGCCGCGCGTCCGATCACCTTGTCGCAGACGCATGCTCCCGCCAATCGATTCGCTTCATAGAGCGACAGGAGCGGGCCAATGCCGCGCCCCGACGCCTGCGCAACGATGACACCCGCGCGCGCAACGACAACGGACGCCCCCTTTTCAAGGAGCGTCCTCATCTCCGACAGGAGACCGGCTTCGTCCGACGATTGCGGCACGGTCAGAATCCCGCGTTCGCGATCACCATGATCGGCAGATTCGACTCGCACACGAGGTTCAGAAGCCCGACCTGCAGTCCGTTCAGGCGCTGCGTCGCGTTGACGACGCCGAGCTGGCAGCCCGTCAGCTCGTCTGCAAAATTGAACACGCCCAGCTGACAGCCCGTGAAGTTCAGCGAGGCGTTCAGCGCGCCGGCCGCCCAGCCCGTGAAGTCGGACTGGTTGGCGTTCGCGACCGCGAACTGGACGCCGGCCGAGTCGGCGTTGTTCCAGTTGAGCGCGGCGACCTGAAAGCCCGTAAAGGCCGTGTCGATCACCGCCAGCGCAGCCTGAAAGCCGACCGCCGAGAAGTGCGCTAGGCCGACAGCCGCGAACTGGACGCCGACGAGATTCTCCTGCGCGCCGACAAGCGAGACGTCCAATCCTTCGACATCCGCATGCGCCCCGTAGAAACCGCCCAGACGCAGTCCGTAGACGTCGCTCGCCGCAAACGGCATCTGAACGGGCGCGCAAAGGCCCAGCCCAAGGGGCGACCACGCCCACTCGCCGTCGTCGGCTCGGACATCGTTCACAAGGCTAAGCGCGGACGCGAACGCCGCGACGATCAGGGACTTCTTCATGCGTTTTCTCCTTCGGGTGTGGTGTTGGTTGTAGTGGAATCTTCAGTTGACGCGCCCTCGGCCTCCGGCGCCGCTTCGCCGTCCGGCGCAACGGTTTCGTTCGTCGTCTCCGGCGCGGTCGGCTCCTCCTCCGACCCTTCGCAGACCGAGACCGAGACGAGCGTCGCGCCTTCCGAGAGGCGGACGAGCTTCACGCCCTGCGCGACACGGCTCTGCACGTTGAACTGCGCGACGGGGCTCCGCACCATCTGCTGGTCGCTCGTGATCGAGATGACGTTCTCGTCGTCCGACACGGCGTGCGCCGCGACGACCGCGCCGTTGCGCTCCGCGCCCTTGATGCCGATCATGCCCTGCCCGCCGCGGCCGTGGCGCGCGAAGTCCTTGAACTCGCAGCGCTTGCCGTAGCCGTTCGCCGTCGCGATGAAGAGCGTCTTCGCGTCGTCCACGACGTCGAAGCTCACGACGCGGTCGCCCTCGCGCAGGCGGATGCCCCGGACGCCCGTCGCCGTGCGGCCCATCCGCCGCACGTCCGTCGCCGCGAAGCGCATCGCGCGCCCGTCCTTCGTCAGCATCAGCACGTCGTCGGACGGCTTCACGAGGCGCACCGCCACGAGCTCGTCGCCCTCGTCGATGTTGATCGCGCGCAGCCCGGCCTTGTTGACGTTCTGGAAGTCGCCGAGGAGCGTCTTCTTGACCGTGCCGTCCTTCGTCGCGAAGAAGACGTCGACGTCGCCCTCGAACGAGCGGATCGGCAGGAGCTGCAGCACCTGCTCGCCCGGCTGGAGGTTGAGGAGGTTGATGAGCGGCCGCCCGAAGCTCGTGCGCGGCGCCTCCGGGATCTCGTAGGCGCCCTTCACGAAGAGGCGGCCGGTGTTCGTGAAGAACATCAGCTCGTCATGCGTCTCGGCGACGAAGACGAGGCGGATGAAGTCCTCCTCCTTCACCTGCGCGCCCTTGACGCCGTGGCCGCCGCGCCGCTGCTCCTTGTATTCCGTCAGCGGCACGCGCTTGACGTAGCCGCGGTTCGAGAGCGTGATGACGCACGGCTCGTCGGGGATGAGGTCCTTGATCGAGACCTCGTTCGCGTCCGCCACGATCTCCGTGCGGCGCTTCGCGTCCTCCTTCGAGCCGAAGCGCAGCTTGAGGTCGGCGACGTCCGCCCGGATGATCGCGTAGACCTTCTCCGGGTCGGCGAGAATCGCCTCCAGCTCCGCGATCGTCGCGAGCAGCTTCGCCAGCTCGTCCGCCAGCTTGTCGCGTTCGAGGCCGACGAGCTGGTAGAGGCGCATCTCCAGGATCGCGTTGACCTGCAGGTCGGTGAAGCCGAACTTCGCCTGGAGCGCGCCTTTCGCCTCGTCGCGCGTCTTCGAGGCGCGGATGATGCGCACGACCTCGTCGAGATTGTCGATCGCCAGGAGGAGGCCGTCCACGATGTGCTTGCGGGCCTGGGCCTTCTTGAGGTCGAAGCGCGTCCGCCGCGTGATGACCTCGAAGCGGTGGTCGACGTAGCACGCGAAGTACTCCTTCAGGTTCAGGATCTTCGGGCGCCCGCCGACGATCGCGAGCAGGATCGCGCCGAACGTCGTCTGGAGCTGCGTGTGCTTGTAGAGGTGGTTCAGGACGATCTCGCCGACCGCGTCGCGCTTCAGGTCGACGACGATGCAGATCTCGTCCTCCGTCGTCTTCTTGCCCTTCGGCGCGCCTTTGGAGTCGGTCGTGTGGCCGCCGGAGATGTCGCGGATGTCCGAGACGCCCTCGATGACCTTCTCCTTCACGAGCGTGGCCATGTGCGTGATCATCTCGCGCTTGTTGACGCCGTAGGGGATCTCGCTGATGACGATCTTCTCGCGGCCGGTCTTCGCGTCGACGACGACCTCGGCCTTGCCGCGCACCGTGAGCTGGCCGCGCCCGAGCTTGTACATCGCGCGGATGCCGTTCACGCCGCAGATCTCGGCCCCCGTCGGGAAGTCGGGTCCCTTCACGAACTGCATGAGGTCGTCGACCGAGCAGTCGTCACGGTGCTGCACGTAGTAGTCGATGCCGTCGCAGAGCTCGACGAGGTTGTGCGGCGGGATGTTCGTCGCCATGCCGACGGCGATGCCCGACGAGCCGTTCAGCAGCAGGTTCGGCAGCTTCGCGGGCAGGACGGTCGGCTCCTCCTGCGTCTCGTCGAAGTTCGGCATCATGTCGACCGTGTCCTTCTCCAGGTCGCCCAGCAGCTCGTCCGTCACCTTCTGCATGCGCACCTCGGTGTAGCGCATCGCGGCCGGCGGATCGCCGTCGATCGAGCCGAAGTTGCCGTGGCCGTCCACGAGCGGAAGGCGCAGCGAGAAGTCCTGCGCGAGACGCACGATCGCGTCGTAGACGGACGAGTCGCCGTGCGGATGGTACTTGCCGATGACCTCGCCGACGACGCGGGCGGACTTCACGTGCTTCGTGTTCCAGGCGTTGCCGAGCTCGTGCATCGCGAAGAGGCAGCGGCGGTGGACGGGCTTCAGCCCGTCCCGCACGTCGGGAAGCGCACGCCCGATGATGACGCTCATGGAGTAGTCGATGTAGTCCCTCGACATCTCCTCTTCGATGTTCACGTCTTCGAGGATGCCCCCGACCGGCGCCGCGCTCTTCGTCTCTTCTTCGCTCATAGGCGTGTATTATAGCATTTTCGCGCGTCTTACGTCCGATGGATCTTCTCGTTCGCGGCAGCGACCTTGGCTTTCAGCTCCTCCTTGTGTGCGTGGAACTTCGCGCGCAGGCCGGCATCCGCCGTGCCGAGGATTTGCACGGCCAGGAGCGCCGCGTTCGTCGGTCCCGCGCTCCCGCAGGCGACCGTCGCGACAGGCACGCCGGACGGCATCTGCACCGTCGCGTAGAGCGCGTCGAGCCCGTTCAGCGCGCCGCCCGCGACGGGAATGCCGATGACGGGCAGAACCGTCGCCGCCGCGAGGACGCCGCCGAGGTGCGCCGCGCCGCCAGCCGCCGCGATGATGACCTTGAGGCCACGCGCCTCCGCCGTCTTCGAATACTCGATCGCGACCTCCGGCGTGCGGTGCGCGCTGATGACGCGCGTCTCGTATGCGACGCCGAACGCCTCCAGCGTGGCGCACGCCTTCTGGACGAGCGGCCAGTCCGAATCCGAGCCCATGACAATGCCGACAACAGCCTGTTCCATCTTTAAGTCCTTTCTTGGTTGGATAGAGGGAGATTATACCAAAATGCCGTGCGCGAGACGGCGGGCGAGGACGGGCAGCCCCGGATCGCGCGCCCCGCACGTCACGAAACAGCCGAAGTCTCCGCGATGCGCCGCGCACCAGTCGAACGCTGCGTCGAGGTCGGCGACAAGCTCCACGCGCGCACCCGCCGCCGCGTTCGTCTGCGCCACCGTCGCGATAAGCGCATCCGAGTTGATCGAACGATCCGTCGTGCCGCCCGCATCGTAGACGGGCAGCAGCAGCAGGTGATCCTGCGGACGAATCGTCTCCACGAACATCGCCGCGAGCGCGTCCTTCATCTTGCGGAGCGGCGCGTAGCCGTGCGGACGCCAAATCGCGCACACCCCCTGCGGATACTTCTCGGCAAGCGTCGTCCACATCGCCTTCAGTTTCTCCGGGTTGTGCGCGTAGTCGTCGTAGACGGCAGGTTCGGGAGGTTTGGAAGGTTCGGGAGGCGTGATGAGCTGCAGACGGCGCTCGACGCCACGGAACGTCCTCATCGCGGCAACCGCATCGGACAGCTTCACGCCCAGCGCAACCGCCATGCGCACCGCCAGCTCGGCATTCTGCCGATTGTGCCGCCCCGGCACCGGCACTTCCAAACCTTCCAAACCTCCCGAACCTTTCCTCCCGTCCACCACCGGCCCTTTGCAGTCTTTCACGAACGCATCGAAGACCGCGTCCATCTCCTCCTTCGAGTAGTGGTCGGCGGAGGCGTTCGTGACAATCGCCGCGTAGGGGCTGAAGGCGACGAGCGACCTGTCGCTCTCGTCCACCTCGGCAACGGCGTATTCGCCGCGCCCGAAGCGCACCGCCCCGTCCCAGCCCGGCACGTTCGCGCCGTTGACGCACAGCGGATCGAGGCCGCACGCGGCGAGGATGTGGCCGAGCATCGCCGTCACCGTCGACTTGCCGCACGTGCCGACGACGGCGACGAGCCTGTGTCCCGCGAGCGTGCGGGCAAGGGCCTTGGCGCGGTGCGTGACGGGGATGCCGAGTTCATGCGCCTTGCGCAGGCCGGGGTTCGCCTCCTCGATGGCCGTCGAGACGATCACTTCGTCCGTCGCGGCGTCGACTCCGCTGCCGTCGTCAGGAAAGACCTTCACGCCGAGCGATTCGAGAAAGCGGATGTTCGGCGTGTCCAATGTACGGTCGGCGCCCGTCACCGTGTCGCCTAGCTTCACAAGCGCCGTCGCGAGCGCGCTCATGCCCACGCCGCCGATGCCGATCAGATGTCGCTTCACCGTCCGCCCTTTCAGCCGCCGGCCTTGACGAGACAGGCGAGGCCCAGGACGAAGAGCGCGAGCATCGCGGCGTTGAGGACGTGCGAACGTTTCGGCGCGCCGGCAAACTCCTTCCAGACGAGGATGCCCCACAGCGCGGAGACGAGCGTCGCACCCTGTCCGAGCGCATAGGAGATCGCCGCGCCCGCCGTGCCCGCCGTCACGAAGGAGAGCAGCGTGCCCGTCGCCCAGATCGCGCCGCCGAGGACGCCGACGAGATGGATCGGCAGCGAGCCCCTGAACCAGTCCGCCCCGCGCACCGGCTCGCCCGCGACAGGCTTCCGCATCGCGAGCGTGTTGAAGACGAAGTTCGAGGCGAAGACACCGCACGCGAAGACGAAGAACCCCGTGTAGGGCGTCAGCTTCCCGGCGGCGGGCGCTGCCGTGCCCTGAAGGAAGGAGAGGTCGACGACGCGATTGACGAGCGGCGAGAACCAGCTCATCAGGAGGCCCGCGACAATCGCGAGGACGAGTCCCTTGCGCGTGTCGTTCGGCGCGTCGGACGCACCGCCGCCCGCCGTCTGCTTCGCCTTGAACGCAAGCGCGTTGCAGACGATCGACGCGACGATCAGCCCCAGCCCCGTCCAGATCAGCGCGGGTTCGCCCTTGCCGTCCACGAAGTAGTTCGCGACCGTGCCGCCCACGAGCGCGAGGCCGACGCCGACCGGGAACGCGACGGACATCCCCGCGACCGCAATCGCCGCCGCGAGCAGGATGTTGGAGGCGTTGAAGACGATGCCGCCGAGGAACGGCCACGCCCACGACGCGCCGAAGCTCGCCCGGAGGTTCGCCGCGAAGCCCCACGCGCCATGCGCGCCCGTCGAGCCCAGCGTCAGGCCCGCGAGGACGGAGAAGAGGAGAAGGCCGATCACGTAGTCCCAGTAGAAGAGCTCGTAGCGCCAGCTCTTGCCCGCGAGCTTCTGGGTGTTGCCCCAGGAGCCCCAGCAGAGCATGGTGACGACGCAGAGAAGGACGGCGAGCGTGTAGTTCGAGCAGTAGTACATGGCTTAATAGATCTCCTCTCGGAACGGAACGGACGACTGGGCGCCGGGGCGCGTGACGGCAAGCGCGGCGGCTTTCTGCGCAAAGGCGGCGGCATCCGCACAGCCCATCCCCTCGGACAGCGCGACGACGAACGCGCCGTTGAACGTGTCGCCGGCGGCCACGCAGTCGACGGCCTTGACCTTCTTGGTCGGATAGATCCGGTCGTCGTCGCCACAGTAGACGCCCTTCGCGCCGAGCGTGATGAGGACGTGTTTCACGCCGCGCTTCAGGAACCAGTCGCGCGCCTTGCGCGCAGACGCGGCATCCGTCACCTTGACGCCTGTCAGGATCTCGGCCTCCGTCTCGTTCGGCGTGATCCAGTCGAGCCAGAGGTAGAGCATGCGCGGCAGCTTTCGCGCCGGCGCGGGGTTGAGGACGACCGGGACGCCCGCGAGGTGCGCCGTCCGCGCCGCCGTGAGCACCGTCTCGATGGGCGTCTCCAGCTGAAGGAGGAGCGCGGCGGCCCGCTTGATGTCGGACGTGAACGGCTTGATGTCCTCCGGCGAGAGCGTGCCATTCGCACCGAGCGCGACGGAGATCACGTTCTGCCCTTTCGCATCGACCATGATGAGGGCGGTGCCGCTCGGCTCTATCGGATCGACGACAAGCCGCGCGTCGATGCCGTCCTCCTTGAGCCGCGCCGCCGTCTCGCGCCCGAAGAGGTCGTCGCCGACCTTGGCGATGAAGACGCAGGTGCCCGGACGTGCGGACAGCCGCGCGACGGCGACCGCCTGATTCGCGCCCTTTCCGCCCGGCGTCATCCGGAAGCGTCCGCCCGAGACCGTCTCGCCCGGCACGGGGATTTTCCGCCCCGCGATCACCATGTCGGTGTTCGTGGAGCCGAGAACGACAATTTTCTTGTGGCTCTTGCTGTGGCCCTTGCGAGCAACGGTCTTTTCCTTCGCGTTTTTCATGATGCGGTATTATCGCATATCCAGTCCGCTTTTGCAAGTGCCGCGCGTGACGGGAATTTGGTATAATCAGCGCCAGATGACGGTGAAAAGAGATGAGACAGGGGAGCCGAAATATGGTCTACATTCAAAAGTATGCGTCGCCGGTGGGCGGCATGTTGCTGGCGGCGGATGAGATCGGGTTGACGGGCGTGTGGTTCGACGGCGAGAAGTTCTTTGCCGACAACCTCCCGCCCGAACACGCGGAGAAGGATACCCCAACGCTGGCGGAGACCAAGCGCTGGCTGGACATCTACTTCAAGGGCAAGGAGCCGGACTTCACGCCGCCGCTGCATCCCGTCGGCTCGGCGTTCCGCCTGAAGGTCTGGGACATCCTTTTGAAGATTCCCTATGGACAGACCGTCACCTACGGCTGGATCGCCCGGCAGCTTGCGGCGCGTGAAGGTCTCGCGCGGATGTCCGCACAGGCCGTTGGCGGCGCCGTGGGGCACAACGAGATCTCCATCATCATCCCGTGCCATCGGGTCGTGGGGACGAGCGGCAGCCTGACGGGATACGCGGGCGGCATGGATCGGAAGATTGCCTTGCTGAAGACGGAACACGTTGACCTGAGCCGCTTCTTCGTCCCGAAGAAAGGGACTGCGCTGTAACGTATGCGGCTGATCGGGAACACGATCGTGTAGTTTTTTAAGGAGGCATATCGAGATGAATGTCTGTCTCGTGGCGCTTGGCTGCCTCATTCTCACTTTTTTAAAAAAGTGAGAATGAGGGTATGAGGCCAACGAGGCCGATCAGCTCAACGGACGGCCGTCTGCATCGGTGTCGATTGAGCAGATGTTGACCAAGATCCAGATTGCGAGAATGGGAAAGCCCACAAATCCGATGACGATGGACGAAGGAATACACGACAAAACAAGCACCACGAGCTGGGCGACACCCTGTCCTGCACGTCCGATGTAGAAGTTGTGAATGCCAAGCCAGCCAAGGCAAAGCCCCAACAGCACATAGGCCAGACGAGACTTGTTGCTCTTGTTGAGTTCGCGCTCGTGCCGCTCGCGTTCAATGCGCTCGATTCGCGAGAAGAACTGGTCTTGACGGTCTTCGTTCGCCTGCGCCTGCGATGTCCCATTCTTATTGGCAATTGGGTTTCCGCACTTCGGGCAAGATGCCGCCTTGTCAGACACGTCCGCACCACATTCACTGCATTTGATGAGCATTTTTGTTTCTCCTTTATTTTGTTTTTATGAGAGCAATCTAACGACAAGCTGTAGTTCTCCCGTTATTCCAAGGGAAGATTAGGGCAGTCTCTCGTAGTTCTTGATATCTTGGCAGTCTGTAAGGCTGGGTGTTCTGATTCCCATGATTTTGTGGATATCCTTGTGGAGATTCTCCGTCTGATTTCTCATGCTGAACATCTGACAGCCATTTATGCCAAGAAGAATCACAATCAGCCACAACGCTACCTTTGACCAAGTTCCTAAACCGCCGGTTCCAATAGGCTGATTCGTCGTGTTTCCTGGAGTTAACGGTATCGTTTCCTTGGCATTTTCATTTTGCTTTTGCTCGTCTTTAAGGATATCAAACACAAACAGCAGAACTGCAAATAACACGACGCTTATTACAACAATCCAAATTAAAGTAGCATTCATTAGAACTCTTCTCCTTCTTTCCTGCACAACTGTGTTGTCGCCCCTCCCCTGTGCAGGAAAAGAAAGTGGCGCGCTTCAAATCACCACGTCTTAGGATAGGCATCGCCAAACGCCCGAGTAAAAACATGCATGATGAAACGCGCCACGTGTGAACCTCACACGCAGCGCGATCACCGTATTCCGCTTTTACTCTAATCTTTGGCGAAGTTTATCCTAAAGCGTCATACGCTGATTCGCGTACGCTGCACGGGTTAGGTTGCCCATCCCGCGCATCTCCCGCTCCTCGGTTGTGGACGCGACGAAGCGCATTCCTCCCAAGTGGGAAGCCAGCCGCCCATTGGGCGCGACCGGTCTATTTAGTCAGTTCGCTTCTACGGATCTCCTTTCTCTGTTTCTGCAAAAGGGTTCAACAACGGAACGCCAGTATATCGCATGTCGCGTTCGTTTCGTGTCACGACCGTCATGCCATGCAGATCGGCAATCGCAACAATCATCGTATCAATAGCTGGTCGAGGATGTCCCTCTGCAGACGTACGAGCCATGATAATCGCCCACCGTTTCGCGGCTTCTTTATCGTACGGGAGAATCCGTGCGGCAAAGGCATCCTCAACATAGATGTGAAACCAACGCTCGAAAGCCGTGCGCCGATTGGAGGGCGGCAATTTCTGAAATCCCTCACAGAGTTCTCCAATTGTCACGGCTGAAAGGTATAACTCTTCGTCTGGAATTGCGGAGAACCATTCAACCACAGAAGGATTGGGCTGTGGTTTCATCATCTCACTGATGACGCAGGTGTCGAGAAGATACTTCATGACAAATCCACTGGACGCCCCATCTCCTCATGATTCCGTTCGCAAGGCAACTCGATACCGCCAAACGGGCAACTTCTCAGAGTCTCGAACAAGGTCGCTTTCTTCGGTTTCGCCGCCTCGTAGGAACGAAGCGAGATGACGACGACGGTTTGCGCGCCATCTCGCGAGACGAACTGAGGTTCGCCCGCCCACGCACGGTCAAAAACCGTTTCCCACGAACTTGTCGCGTCTTTTATGGCCCACGCGCCCATTGGCTTTGTACTCCTTCTCTTCTTTCCCCTTGTGGCATTCATTATACCATATTCTTGTGAGGCCCGTGCGAGGTGTAGACACGCCGTGAGGTCATCGCAGACATGGAAAACCGCATCGCCCCATTTCTCACGCCATTTTTCTTGCGCCAGTTTTTTCGTCGTGGCGAGCGCGGATATGGTATAATATGCCACATATGAAAACGGGAAATCCATTTGTCATTAAGGGCTACCGTGGCCCGACGTTCTTCTGCGACCGCGAGAAGGAGACGGCGAAACTGGTCGCGGCAATTTAATGAATCCAACGAAGACATCTACGTGTGTAGGCCAAGCCGTGCGATGAGCTGAACACGACAAACTGTCACCTGTATGGCAACAACAAAGGGTGCGAAAGTGTGCCGTGCCCCCTGATGTGCCGGACGTTTTGATAAACGCATATTGATTCTTGTGCTTTTTGTGGATGAAATAACGGGATTAAGCACAAGAATCGGCCTATTTTGCCAGAACCATTGACCAAATGTCATGTAAATGGTATCATTTAGTCCGTTTCCGAGAAAGGAGGCAATATGGTTGGACGTTTTGAAGAGAGAGATGAACTGAATCGGCTCTATGAGTCGGGCGAGTCTGAGTTTGTCGCCGTCTATGGGCGCCGTCGTGTCGGAAAGACGTATCTTGTTCGAGAGACGTTTGGGGATCGCTTCTCGTTTTATCATACGGGGCTTCCGAATGCGCCTAAGAAACAGCAGCTGGCGTATTTCAAGAAATCGCTGGCCGAGGCCGGCTACAAGGGTGTTCAGCCCAAGGACTGGTTCACGGCGTTTTCGGCCCTGGGTGAGACGGTCGAGAAGTGTGGGATGCGTCGAAAGGTCATCTTCATCGACGAATTGCCGTGGCTGGATACGGCGAAGTCGGATTTCCTCATGGCGTTGGAGGCATTTTGGAACGAATGGGCTTCCGCACGCAAAGACGTCTTGCTGATTGTCTGCGGGTCTGCGGCGGCGTGGATGGTCCAGAACCTCTTTCGCAATCGCGGCGGGCTTCACAACCGCGTGACGTCACGGATCTGCCTTCAGCCCTTTACACTCGACGAATGCTGGAAATTCGCCGAGGAAAGAGGCTTGAACATGAGTCGGTCGGATGTCGCCGAATGCTACATGGCGTTCGGAGGAATCCCTTATTACTGGCGTTATCTGGTGCGAGGCTTGAGTCTTGCGCAGAACATCGACCGCCTGTGCTTCGCCATTGACGCGCCGTTGAGGCATGAGTTCGACGAGCTTTACGCTTCGCTTTTCAAAAACGCCGAAGCCTACAAGAAAGTCGTGACGGCCCTGGCCAAGAAAAAGGTCGGCATGACGCGAAGCGAACTCCTGTCGGCGTTGGGCGTTTTCCCGACGGGACGGATGACGGAGACGCTTGAGACGTTGGAGTCGAGCGGGTTCATCCGCAGCTACCGTTCGTACGGCGCCAAGAAAAAGAATGCGATTTATCAGCTGATCGACCCGTTTACGCTTTTCCATTTCCGATTTCTCGACGCACCTTCGTCGGATGAGCATTTCTGGGCCTCGACGTTGCTGTCGCCGGCGCAAGCCGCCTGGCAAGGGCTGGCGTTTGAACGACTGTGCCTGCTGCATCTTCGGCAGATCCGGCGGGCACTGGGCATTGATGCCGTCCATGTCGAAGCGTATGGCTGGAGCTTCAAGGGCGACGAGGCTTACCCGGACGGTGTTCAGATTGACTTGATCCTTGACCGTGCGGACAATGTCATCAACGTCTGCGAACTGAAATATGCGACAGGAAGCTTCGTGATCGACAAGGCGTATGCGTGTGCCTTGGATCGGAAAGTGACGACGTTTGCCGGTGTGACGAAAACGCGCAAGGCCGTCCACTTGACGATGATCACGGCAAATGGACTTCTCAAGAACACCTATTCGAGCCGCATTCAGACGGAGCTGACTCTTGCGGATCTGTTCGCGTACTGACGTCTCTTTGAGGCATGAAGCTTAGCAACGCCGCAAATGGCGGTTCGTGATGAAAGGAGGCATATCGTGATGAATGTCTGTCTCGTGGCACTTGGCAGCGCGCTGGGCGGTGTCGCCACGCTGTATGTCGGCCTCTCCGTCTTCGCCAGCCTCGCCGCCGTCGGCCTCGGCTACCTGCTGACGCGGTGAGGGGTTGGAGTCTTCGGGAACACGGTCGTGTAGCTTTTTGGTATAATTCGCGGCAAGGAGGTGAACGGTGAGTTACACAATGATGATGGAACCTGACTTGAAGCGCAAAGCAGAAGCGTATGCCGCTCGGCAGGGAATGACGCTGGATGGGATCATCCGAGCCTATCTCGTCACGATCGTCGCGCATGAGACGCGCGGTGAACGCCGTGCGCGGGAACTTCATGAATTCATCGCCTCTCAGCCTAAGCTTGAAGGGACACCGTACAAGTTCAGCCGTCAGGATGCCTATGACGAGGAGATCGGCTGATGCGGTCTTTCCTCGACACGAATGTTCTTGTCTACCTTGCAGATGCGCGTGATGCGCGGAAGCAAGGCATTGCCGAAGAGTTTGTGGAGGGCGCGATCGCCGAGCGGCTTGATTGCCGAATCTCAGTTCAGACCCTGACGGAATTCACGAATGTCTGCATCAAGAAATTGAAGTTGGACAGAAGCGTCATTTCCGTGTTCTTGGATTATTTCGATGACTTGCAGATGGTCAGAACCGATTCTGAGACCGTAAAAAATGCGTTGGAAATCAAGGCTCGGTACAATATCCAGTTTTATGATGCCATGATGATTTCCGCAGCACTTGCGTCTGGTTGCGAAGAGATTCTGTCCGAAGATCTGAATGACGGACAGAACTACGGCGGAGTCGTCGCACACAATCCATTTAAGCGGTAAGCGTAAAACAGGCTGGTCTCATTGAGGGCAAAGATTCTGTGTCCACCACCTGCTCTCGCGGAGAGTGTCGCCCCTCCTCATTCTCACTTTTTTAAAAAAGTGAGAATGAGGAGGGCTGCCAAACGGCTTCTCTTATGGCATCTCGACCGTAACCTTGAAGAAACGGTGCAAGGCGTTTGTCGGGTATTCCCATGTAGGCGAATCCAACGCATCCTTGCCCCAGACTTTGTAGGTGCGAAGCGTTTTCGTGCCGCCCTCATTAAGATCCGGCGTCCACGTCACAATCGGCGCACCGTTTTCCATCTCAATGTGCGTTTCCAGTCGCGAAGCCGCATTTGTCGGATCTGTTCCCGCAACATATTCATCTTAGACCGTCAGCGTATGTCCTGCACCATCGACTTTTCCGGATTTCGCCTTGGCGGCGGCTTCAAAGTCGCTTTCGCGTCCCAGTCCGTACTTGTCGAGCCAAGCGTAAGGGACTGGCGTTTCCGTCGTGAGCGTGTGCCCTGCGTAGAAATCTGTCGTCTTCGGCAACCACTGCACCTGGTCGAGCCAGACGCAATCCGGCGGCACATAGCCTGAGTCATCCTTCTGATACGTCCATTTGAACGTATGCTTGCCCGTGCCCACGACATCCAGCACAACCTGCTGCCAGTCCGTCACGCCCGCGAGCTTCGCAATCTCTGTCGAGCCGTTGAAGAACGCCGCATAGTCGTAATACTCGCCGTCGACGCTGGGTTCGCAAGCCGTCTTCCACCAGAACGAGAGCCGCCCCGCGCCATAGACGACCGCTTTCAGCGTGGTCAATTCGTCTTCGCCTATGTCACCGCTTCGCACCGCGCGCACGCCATCATGCGTCTCGTCCGTGACGACTGTCCACGGATGCGTCTTGTCGTTGTCCGGCATGACTTCCAACAGGTTCAGTGCCGGGCCTATCTCATTCTCCTTCGTAAAGGTCGCACAGGCAACCTCCGAGTCCTTCCAATCGTCCTTCACGGCAATCGCCTTGACTGTCGTCGTCTGGTAGATGTCAAACGGCCTCTTGTAAAGTCGCCCGTTCGTCGCATTCGGCTCGCTTCCGTCAATCGTGTAGTAGATCGTCGCGCCGTCCGTCGCGCACGACAACTTTACCGTCTGTGAAGCAGAGGCAAATGAACCGCCTTTCACCAATTTCTCCATGTCAAATGAGACATTTTTAACAACAGGTGAGGATTCGTGTGGTATCTGCGGCGGTTACTAAACACAGAGCGGCCTCTGTGTTTCATGAAAACAGAGACTTTCGTGCGCGACAAGGCGAACGGAGGAAATGGTATAATTCGCCCCCTTATGAAAATGCTGATGGTAGTGACAGCTCTGGTTCCTTGGATGGTCGGTGCGGCGGAGGCGGCGACCGATGTCTACGCACGGGAGACGGGCGCCTTTCTCGCGGCGCGGGACGGGCGCGTACAGGCCGCGCAGATTGCGGCCATCCGTCGGGCGACAGCGGGCGAGGCGGACGACCTCAAGGCCGTCCGAACGGCGCGGAACACGTGGGCGCCCCTGCCGGACGGCGTGGAGGCCGAGATGCTGTCGCCGACGATGCGGCTCTATCGTCCGAAGGGCGGACGCGACTTGCCGCTTCTCATCTACCTGCACGGCGGCGGCTGGGTGATCGGCGGCCTCGCGAGCTGTTCGGCGTTCTGCGGCGCGGTCGCGGCGAAGGGTTCCGCCGTCCTCGCGCTCGACTACCCGCTTGCGCCGGAACATCCGTTCCCGGCCGCGCTCAACGACGTCTGCGCGGCCTTCCGCGCGGTCGTGTTCGATCCGGCGCGCTTTGGCGCGGACCCGACGCGGGTGTCGATTGGCGGCGACTCCTCGGGCGGAAACCTCGCGCTCGCGGCGGCGCTCGTCCTGCAGAAGGAGAACCTGAAGCCGCGCTCCCTCGTCCTCTATTACCCCGTCACCGAAGCGCGGGCGGACGGTTCGGCGTCATGGCGGACATTCGCGACGGGCTGCGGCATGGACGCGGCGTTCATGGACGCGTGCCTCGTGGCCTACCTGAACGGACACAATCCGGCGGATCCGCTCGTCTCGCCCGCCTTCGCCTCGGACGGGCAGCTGCGCCGCCTTCCGCCCGTCCACATTCTCGGCGCGGATCGCGACGTGCTGCACGACCAGGGACTGCGCTTCGCGCGGCGGCTGGGCGCGCTTGGATGTCCCGTGCGCGCGGAGGTGCTGCCCGGCAGCACGCACCTCTTCGTCACCGTCAAGGGCCAGCCCGCCGCCTTCGCGCGCGCCGTCGCATTCGCCGCCGAGGCGATGAGGTGATGGCATGACGACATGCTTTGTGCGCCAGTTTTTTCATCATGGCAGATGAGGATGCTGAAATGAAGGAACAGAGAATCGAATCGATAGATGGCGGGAAGGCTTTTGACTGGGGGCGCGTCTCGTCCGAATACGCGAAGTTCCGGGACATCTATCCGGCGGCGTTCTACCGCGCGATCCTCGACCGGGGGTTCTGTCGAGACGGGCAGCGGATTCTCGATCTCGGAACCGGGACGGGCGTGCTGCCGCGCAACCTGTACGCATTCGGCGGCAACTGGACGGGTGTGGACATTTCGGCGGAGCAGATTCGCGAGGCACGGCGGCTGTCGGCGGAAATGAAGATTGACTATCGCGTGGCGTCGGTGGAAGAGGTGGACTTTCCGCCGAAATCGTTTGACGTCATCACCGCGTGCCAATGCTTCTGGTATTTTCGCCACGAGCAGATCGCGCCTCGGCTGGCACGTCTCCTGAAGCCGAACGGTCGGTTGCTTGTCCTTTGCATGGAATGGCTACCGTATGAGGACGCGTTGGCGGGACGCAGTGAGGCATTGGTTCTCAAGTACAGCCCGAACTGGAGCGGCGCGGGAGCAACTGTTCTGCCCATTGCGATTCCCGATTGCTACAAGAGCGAGTTTGACATCGTGGGCCACGGCGAGTTTCGTCTGCCCGTCCACTTTACGCGCGAAACGTGGCACGGGCGCATGAAAGCCTGTCGTGGCGTCGGCGCGTCGCTCGCGGCGGACGAATTGGCGGCGTGGGAGGTGGAGCATCGGCAGCTGCTGTCCGAGACAGCACCATCGGAATTCGACGTTCTTCACTACGCCGCATGGGTTGAGTTGCGCGTACGGGATTTCCATTGTCGTTGAACGCGAAAGCGCGTTGTATCGTCTTGCCCCCATTGACTGGCGGTGATTGAAATGATACACTATTCGCAAATCGCGAATGAGAGGAGCGGCAATGCTGAAAGGACAGGATCTTGTTGTGCTTGCGGCGCTGATGGGGAACGAGAACGATACCTTGCATGAGCCGTATGCGGAACTTGGCAGACGCACGTGCCTGAGTGCATCAGAGACACATGCCTCGGTCAAGCGTCTGCTGGCGGCTGCTTTGCTGGGCGGCGACCGTCGGGTGCGCAAGCGAAATGCCCTTGAGTTCTTGGTTCATGGGCTTCGCTATGCGTTTCCGTTGCGTCCGCTGGGAGAAACGGCGAAGGGGCTTGCGACAGCCTACGCGGCACCTGTGGCAAGCGGGGCATTTGCCTCGACAGGACTGAAGCCCGTGTGGCGTTCGCCAGGCGGCGAGGTGTTCGGACAGGCATTTGAGCCTCTTTATGCGACAGCGCCTCAGGCGGCGGCAAAAGACAGGGGGCTGTATGATCGACTCGCCGTATTGGACATGCTGCGGGGTGGCCGCTTGCGTGAACGCCAGTTTGCGGAAGTGAAACTTGGGGAGATGCTGTCATGAATGACATTGCCGCTTCGATTGCCGTCCTGAACAAAAGGCTTGAAGGCATGCCGTTTGACTATGCATTCCTGGGCGGCTCGGTCTTGTCGCTTCTTGTCGATGATGCGACGGCTGACGCTGTTCGCGTCACGAAGGATGTCGATGTCATTGCGGACGTGCGAACGAGAAAGGATTTCCATCAGGAAGAGCGCGAACTGGAGGCGCGAGGCTTTCGGCATGACATGAGCGAAGACGCACCAATTTGTCGTTGGCTTGCGGAAGGCATCGTCGTGGATGTCTTGCCCGTACGAGAAGAAGTTCTTGGCTGGAAGTCTCGTTGGTTCGAAGAGGCGTTGCGATCCGCAGGGACAATGCAAATAGAAGACCAGCAGGTTAAGGTGATTTCAGCACCCTATTTTATCGCCCTGAAACTTGAGGCGTTTGAGGATCGTGGGAAAGGCGATTTCATTTCCAGTACGGATTTCGAGGACGTGATTTGCCTTTTCAACGGACGGCGTTCGCTTGTGGACGAGATACTTGCGGAGCCAACGGTTGGGCGAGAAATCGCTGAAAAGTTTAAACAGTACGTGCAAGAGCCGGAACTGGAAGATGCCGTCACGGGATTTGTTCAGACCGAAACGAACCCCGAAGGTCGATTTGAATGCATCATGGATGCGGTTCGGAGGCTCGCCCGCAATTAGGCTTGTCAGGGGCCCAGTTTGTCAAATAGGGAAGACACTCTGTAGGTAGCTTGGCGGCCAACACGCTTGCGCGCGCATTCGCCCACGAGCCGGAAAATATGGTATACTACAAGTGCTTTTGAAGGAGTAGGCTAGGCAAACTGCCGAAACTGGAGAAGGCAAGACCATAGTTCGAGAACTGATTCGGGCGTCAAGCGACTACGTGTGCGCCGACTTCCGCGTCCACCCTCGGATACCTTAAATCAATTTGCAACTGCAAAGCGATCGCCTACCGAAATGTGAGAAGTTTCAAAACGGACGATACTGTGCAGGAAGCGCAATTGCGCTTCCTCTCATTGTGTTTCCGTTTGGGCATTTCTCACAGCCTCGGTAGAAGCACAAAGGGAGGGTTTCTTTTTTGTGTGATTGCCGAGCGGTGAAAGCAACGCGCCGCATCTTTCGGTCTGCATGGATGCGCCCGTAAAGCAACGCAGACAAGAGAGAAAGGTGAAAGGTAGGCCATGTTTTGCACACAGTGCGGTCAGGAAATCAACGACAAGGCGGTCATCTGCGTCAAATGCGGATGCGCCGTCACGCCACAGGCTGCGCAGCCGATTGCGCCAGAAGTCAAGTCTGCGGACGAACTCCCTGAGAAATGGACATGGGCGTTGGCCACCGTCCCAATTATCGTCTCGTGGATACTGGCAGGGCTGTTGCCGACGGTGTTCGAAAATAGCGACCCATCCCGGCTCGCGCACATCACGACCGCCGCGACCATCCTCCTGAATCTCATTTTCCTGTCGCTTGACGTGAAAGTCCTGAAGAAAGCGGAACGTGACATCGAGAAGGCCTTATGGCTTGGGTTCATCTTGATCCCGGTCTACCTTTTCGTACGCGCGGCGAAGTATTCAAAGAAATACGCTCCGGCCATTGTCTGGTGCGTCCTTTTCGTGCTTGACTTGGTTGCCACAACAGATGAATTGGAAGAAAAGCAAGATTCCGCTGAGCAGAACGCAACCTATAGTCTTGAGAGCAGGGGCGTTCCTGTTGCGCAGGATACGGCGAAAACAGGCGAGATTGAAGACGTGGCTGAAACGGTCAACGAAATCACGGAGAATATCTCGCAAGAGGTTGTCCCTCCGTCGGACGTTCAAGAAGTTGTCAGTCTGCGGGATTTCGCGGTTCGTGAACCCTATCGAAGCCGTCGCATTGGTGATTTGCGAAAAGGGGCCGCCTACAAGTATGAGGCCCATCCCGGATACATGGAATCATACAAGGTGTTGCAGGTGGTGTCTGACGGATGCATTCTCGCGATCATGGATGTCGGCGATGATCCTGACTTCTCCGAATACACACAAGCCGTTATTTTGGTCAAGACGAAGCGTGAATATGTTGATGACCAGTACCTTGAATCTGGCGTTTACGCCTATCGCGGAACTTACACATACGAAACTACGTTAGGCGGGTCGAAGACCGTTCCCCAGTTTCAAGAGGTTCGGGTAGATTCTTCACGGGAACGGAAGCCTGCGTCCACTTCGAAAATCAATCTGAAAACCATCGTCGCCCGTGAAGACGGAAATGTGGTCGGTATGTTTGGCGTACGGCTTGGTGTTAAGGCGAAGGCCCTGTCGGAGAAAGACGTTGGGGCGATTGGCAAGCCAATTGTCGTTCCTGAATCTCAGGGTGGCGGCCTTTTGTACAGGTACGACTATCGGGGGAATCGTGGCATTTGGGACATGTTTACATTCCAAACGGAAGGCGAAGACAGCCCGGTGTTTTGCGTGGAAGCGGTTAAGTCTTATGATAACGAGGCGATGGCGTTGTCCGGCGCGCAGAGTCTTCTTGTGTTGCTGAAGAACCGTTATGGCGTTTCCATGACGAAGAATCAAATGGCAACGAAAGTCCATGCCTGGTTTCAGATCCTTAAGCAACCGCACAACACCGTCCTCGCGACTGTAAAGGTGGCCGGAAAAGAAGGAACCTACCTTTTGTCCTATTCAATGATGGCGCTTCCCCCAGACACGTGAAGCCACGGATGATGCGAATCAGCACGAGAAACAAGAGCATCAGAAAACCACTTGATTATGTTCTGCCGACACTGCGGACACGAAATCAATAGCAAAGCGGTCCTCTGCCTGAATTGCGGATGCGCCGTCGATTCTGCCGAGCCGATGCCGGAGGCGTCAGCCCAAGCCGCCGTTCGCCCGAACGAATGGCTGGCGGCCGTCCTCCTGTGCATCTTTCTCGGCTCTCTCGGAATCCACCGCTTCTACACGAAGAACACGGCGGTCGGTGCCGCGCAGCTCGTCCTTGGGCTGCTCACCTGTGGCGTCGTCAGCTGGATTTGGTCGTTCATCGACATGATCATGCTTTTGACCGGCAGCTACACAACGGGTGACGGTCGTTTCCTGACAAAAAACTAAACACAACGAAAGAGAGGTAGGTAGTATGTTCTGCAAGGAATGCGGAGCCCAAATCAATGACAAGGCGGCGATATGCCCTAAATGCGGTGTGCCGGTCGCGTCGGCCAAGCCGGCCTTGGCGGAAAAGGAGAAGGTCTCGAACCACATGATCGAGGCGATCATCGTGACGCTTTTCTGCTGTCTGCCGTTCGGCATCGTTTCAATCGTCTATGCGTCGAAGGTCAACGCGCGGCTTGCGATAGGGGATGTCGAGGGCGCCAAGGCGGCTTCACGTTTGGCCAATCGGTGGCTGCTGACGGGCGCGGGCCTTGCCGGTGCCCTTGGCCTTCTGTGGGCGGCCTTGTGCGCGCTGGGCGTGGTGAGCGAGGAAATGCTGGCGCTGTAAAAGGAGCGCACCAAGAGGGATCTGATGTCGTTTGTCCCTGCGGATCGAACGTTGTGCGACACGTCGGGCGATTCTGCTCGGCGTGCCGCGCGGCGTCCAAGATGGTGGGCGTTCATGATTGCTGCGTTCGCGCTTGCCGCCCTCGCGTTCCTCTACTTTTGCAATCCCTCCGACGTGCCGTATTTCCCACGCTGTCCGTTTCTGGTGCTGACAGGTTACCAGTGTCCGGGATGCGGGACGCTGCGCGGTATCCACAGTCTGCTGCATTTCAGATTTCGGGACGCTTGGGGCTACAATCCGTTTCTGGTCGTCTCGATTCCCCTGATCGCGGCACTTGTGCTGTCCCCTCGCTTTCGCAGAAGCCCGCATGTGTCCAAAACGGGTCTCACGGCAATTCTCGCCTATTGGCTGTTGCGTAATATGGGGCTTGGGAGATAGTGTCATTAGCTGGGGTCTGACACCCGTGGTAGGGTACAAGTGGTAGGGTTCGGCGGATTGAGGGGCCTGTCCCCAATCTGAACCGCAGAAAACGTCGAGAAATCGGACATTTTGAGCAGATAGCCTAAAATGAGGTATAATGTAGAACAAGTTCCTTTTTCACGGTGGAGAAGGACTTGTTCCTTGACAACTGGCTGGATGGCATACGACTTGCAAACATGCCGACGCGCGCCTGCGCCGCGAAGCGCCGCGCGCGTCGGCATGTTCACAAGTCTTTCCGCCGGAAGCGGAAGATCCTCCCATTTGGTACAATGTGAGCTGGAGCGCACTGGCCACGGTGGCCGTGCAAAACACAGACAGACAGGAGGAACCAAATGAACGGAGAGTATCATGCCACAATCGGCATGGACGTGAGCGACCGCACGACGAAAGTCTGCGTCATGTCCAAGGAGGGCGGCGCGAGGCGCATCCTCGAGAAGACGACGATACCCACGACGGGGGACGGGCTCCGGGCGTACCTTTCCGGCAAGGGCGCGGACTGGCCGGTGGTGTTCGAGACCGGCGCGCACTGCCGCTGGATGAGGCGCGAGGTCGAGTCCCTCGGCATGAGGGCGATCGTCGCCAGCCCGTCGAGGCTGCGGATGGTGACGGAGTCCGACACGAAGGACGACCGCAACGACGCGAGGGATCTTGCGAGGCTCGCCCTCGCCGACGCGGAGCTGCTGCACCCGGTGAGGCTGCGCGGCGAGCGGTGCCAGCAGGCGCTGCGGCTGCTGAAGGCGCGGGACATGCTCGTGAAGGTCCGCACGATGCACGTGAACGAGCTCAGGGGGTTCGCGAAGTCCATGGGCTTCAGGCTGCCGGACTGCCCCGCCAACAGGGCGCACGCCATGGACAGGTCCGGGCGGCCCGCCGACTTCGAGGCCGTCGCCTGGCCGCTGATGGGCGTGCTGGAGACGGTGGACGTCAAGACAAGGGCCTGCGAGGCCCAGGTCCGGGCGCTCGTTCGGCGGCTGATGGTCGAGGCGGCGCAGATTGCCCTGCGAAGCGCCGCGAAGGACACGGACGCGAAGCTCAGGGGCGAGCGGATGTGCGCCAGGGGCGGCAGGATCGCGAAGAGGAAGGCCCTCGTCGCGGTGGCGCGCTGCCTCGTGGTGACGGCGGCGGCGCTCCTGAAGAGGCCCGACGCGAAGTACGTGCCGCTGTCCGAGGCGGCCAGGCGCGAGTTCGAGGCGATGCGCGCGTCTGAGGCGTAGCCCGTCCGGAGGGAGGCTGCGGACACGGGGCGAAGACGACGGTTTCGGCGAAAAGCAAAGATGTCGCGTCGCGGGAGAGTGCGGACTTGGATTCTGCATCATCGAATGCGCCAATGAGGCAGCACCCCCGCCGACGCATTATAAGGTGCGCGGGCGACGAAAGTCCCAGAGCGCGGATAGGAGAAGGACATCACCTGCTTTCGCGGCCTGCGGAATCGCTCCGCGATGGCCTATTGACTTTTGTTCTCATAGGAGGTCTGATGCGGAAAATTCTGTGAGCAAAAAGTGTCAGACCCCAATGGTGGGGTTCGCGTGGTAGGGTTTGCGGGCGCAGATGTTCGGATGCGATCGCGCGGTGTAAATGTCGTTCGGGCGGATGGCCAGCAAGATCGTCTTCGGTTATGGTATACTAAGGTTGTTTCGATTGGAGTGCTAATCGAATCGAAATCGACGGGAGTTGATGCCGAATCGACGCAATGAAAGGGTCTTAAGATGAACGAGAAAAACCAGCTTGTGCTATTCAAGTCGAAAGACGGGCAAGTCAGCTTGCCCGTGACGCTGGAGCGCGAGACCGTCTGGCTTTCGCAGCGGCAGATGGCGGATCTGTTCGGGAAAGACCGAACGGTCATCGGACGTCATATCCGAAATGCGATAGATGAAGGTGAGATTGACGAGAAAGTGGTATGTGCAAATTTTGCACATACCACTCGTCACGGCGCGATGGAGGGACGTACTCAGAGCCAGAATGTCATTTACTACAATCTCGATGTCGTGATTTCGGTTGGCTATCGTGTGAAGTCGCAGCGCGGCGTCGAATTCCGGCGTTGGGCGACGTCCGTGCTGCGCGACTATCTGCTCAAGGGCGCGGCTGTCAACGAAATGCGTCTGCGTCAGCTCGGACAGGCCGTCGAGGTGATGAAGCGCGTCTCGAACCGACTGGACGCGGAACAGGTCTTGGATGTCGTCAAGGCGTACTCGTCGGCACTCGACCTTCTGGACGCCTACGACCATCAGACGGTTGGCAAGCCAAAAGCGCGGGCGCGCTCGGTCGAGCTGACTTACGCGGACTGTCGTGCGTTCATCGACAGCATGAAGTTCGCCGAGACGTCGCCGCTTTTCGGCAACGAGAAGGACGGCTCCTTCAAGTCAGCGTTGGGCGCGGTCTACCAGTCCTTCGGCGGAAAGGATCTCTATCCGTCGGCACAGGAGAAGGCGGCGAACCTGCTTTATCTCGTCACGAAGAACCACGGCTTCTCCGACGGGAACAAGCGCATCGCGGCTGGGCTCTTTCTCTATTTCCTCCAGCGCAACAGACTGCTGCTGCGCAAGGACGGCTCCAAGCGCATCGCCGATTCGACGCTTGTCGCGCTGACGGTCATGATCGCCGAGTCGCGTCCGGCAGAAAAGGAAATGATGGTCAACCTCGTCATGACCTTCTTGGCCTGAGAAAAGAATGTGTCTGCCCCACTCTTGTCCGTCCTGTTTGAGTCTTGCGCAGAAAACGAAAGACCCGCCGTCGGCATCGCTCGTTGCGACGGTCTCGTTTTTGGTATAATTCACTGTGCACGGTTCGCTTGTACGGTTCCGCGTTTCATGTCATGAAGCGGAGCGTATGCGACGACAGACAATCAGGAGGCAACAAAATGAGGAAGAACTTTGGGCCCAAGGCGTGGCTCTATCCGATGCCGGTGCTGATCATCGGCTCGTATGACGAAAACGGAATCGCGGATGCGATGAACGCGGCATGGGGCGGCATCTCGCTCGAAGACCGCATCTCGATCTGCGTGGACGATGCGCACAAGACGACAGCGAACGTGCTTGCGCGCAAGGCGTTCACGGTACACGTTGCGGATGTGAAGAACCTTGTCGCGTGCGACTACGTGGGGTGCGTCTCGGCAAACAAGGCGCCCAACAAGTTGGCGAAGACGGGATGGACGGTCACAAAGAGCGCGTTTGTTGATGCGCCCGTGATCGAAGACCTGCCGATGGTGCTGGAATGCGAACTCGTGAGCTACGACAAGTCCGACTGCCGGATGGTCGGCAAGATCGTCAATGTCGGCATCGACGAGTCGGTCCTGACGCCCGACGGCAAAGTCGATGTCGCGCGACTCGCGCCAATCACATTCGATCCGGTCAACCACGTCTACCATAGGCTCGGTGAAACCGTCGGCACAGCGTTCAAGGCCGGACTCGCGTTGTCCGCCCGTGTGTAAGGGTACGCTAATGATGAAGTGTGTTTCTGCTTTTGTGGTTGCCGCATTGATGGCGTGTGGCGGATGTGCCTCGTCACAGATGACGGCAGATGGTCGCCGAGTTGAAAATGTTTCGTTGCGGTCAATGTCGCACAATACGCATTCGCCAGAGGTTGGCAAGATTTATGTCCACAAAGGTGGACGAACCATGAATGTGATTCAGACTTTGGAGGAGGGGGTGTTGGTGCACCCCGTTGTGGGCGAGATGGAGTTTGAATGGAGAGGTATGGCTACAGTTAATGACAAGATGACTATTTACGTTGAGACCTCGCAAAAGTATCTTGATGACGAATTCCTGAAAGTGGGCCTTTACGAATACGTCGGACGATACACTTACACGGTCATACACGATGTCCGACGAACAGTCCGTTGGTTTCGTGAAGTCAAATCTGCGACGGAGTGATATCCTATTGCTCCGGCATAAAAAGGATTGATAAACTCCGATGATTGATGCTCTCGCGCGGCCTACGAGTAAAGGCAAATTCTATTCCGCGAACATTCGCGGCAAGTTCGACGGACGAAAGCTCCAATCCCAAACCTATTCCGAGGCTGCGGTTGTTTTTAACACAGAGCGGCCTACGGTCGGGCGATGAGAGACGACAGGGAGATACGCTTCGCGCCCTCTCCTTGCCCCACGAGGCGGCTCTGTGTTTCATCATCCGTTGTCAAAATGCGAGTAGCCGCGCCGGCGGAAGTTTGAGCGTGTCCAGCGCCGAGAACCAGGAGTCGAGGCTGAGAGCCTTGTCGTTGAAGTTGTTCGTGCCAAGGGAAATGAGACAACCCGATTCGCGCGCGAACTTCAAGTAGCGCGGATGCTGTTGAAACGGCGACTCGGCTTGAACTTCCATCGCGATGCCCTTTTTCTTCGCTTTCGCGAAGAGGGCTTTCAGTCGTGCGTCCGTCCAAAGTTTGTCCCACTGGCTTTCAAGCGCTTTGGGGAGATAGGTCGGGTTCGCCAAGATGGTGATGGGTTCGTCCAATATCTGCATGTTATGCGCGAAATAGCGTTCCATCCACGCTTCGGGATTGGGAATCGGAAAGTCTTCCCAGAGTTTCTGGCCGTCCATGATCAGCGCATCCGCGAGGATGAAGTCCAGTCGGCTGCGCGTGGCCGCATCGATCTGCCGATACCAGTCGCGGTCGTTGACCTGCGCGCCCACGCGGATGAGACGACCCTCCGCAAGGCCCCTTGCGCGGGCCGCGTCGATGAAGGCGTTGAGCTTTTCGTTCGTGTCGATCTCCCAGCCGCGTCCGTGATTGGCGATGAATGCGGACGCGATGCCGGAGGCCCGTTCGCGCGCCAACGCATTCTCGACGGTCATGCCACCGCGCAGGTGGATGTGGAAATCGCAGAGTCGAAAACCTTGGCGCAGAAAAGCCTGCACATGTTCCGTTGTCGATTCCGGATAGAGCCAGGGCGCATCGGCCCTTGTGGCGTATTCGCAACCTGGCGGCGGACAGACGCATCCCGGAAAGGCCGCGACGGCGGAACACGTTCCGAGGATGCCCAACATTTGTCGACGTGTCACGTTCATTTTCTGTTCTCCTTTTGCGGTTAAAGAAACGTGGGCATTATACTCTCTCGGACACCTGTCGATCAATAGATTATTGTCCAAAAATATTGTATAATCTTCGCCATGTTCATTGACCCGAAAAAGAACTTCTGGATAGAGGAGGCCGTGCTTTCGCCGTCCGCGCAGATTCCGTCGCACGTGCATCGCGACACATGGGAACTCAACTTCACCAAGTGCGGGAACGGCGTCCGCACGCTCGGCGACTCGACGGAACCGTTTGCCTGTGGCGATGTCGTCTTGACGCCGCCGCGCGTGAAGCACTTCTGGGACTTTCGTCCGTGGAAGAAGAAATTCTGCACCTACTGCGTCTTCATTCGCGAACGCTGGATTGATGAGTTGCAGCGAGTCATTCCGACGCTCACTATCGACTTTGCGCCGCTTCTGCGCACCCCAGTCTCCATTGTCGCGCACGGAAGTCTTCGTGCGAAGGCGCGAAAGATCCTTGAAACGCTCAGCGCACAAGGCGAGTCGGAACAGTCTCTCCGCATCGTGAAACTCCTCCTTCTTTTTTCGCAGGCCTCGGAGGATGCCGAGCGCATTCGGCATCCAGCGGTGCTTGCGCCCGAAGAGCAGGCGCGTGAGGACTTGCGGCTTTATTTCATTTGCAATTACATGCGCCCGATTCGGCTTGACGATGCGGCGCGAGAATTCGGGAAGAGCCGTAGCGGATTTTGCGACTATGTGAAACGCATCACGGGAAAGACGCTTGTCGAGTGCCTCATGGAAACGCGCATGGAGAAGGCGTGCGAACTGCTTGCGACGACGACGGCGTCCGTCGCCGAAATCGCCGTGCGAGTCGGAATTGAAGATGCGGCGTATTTCTCGCGCATCTTCTCGCGGCGCATGGGCATGAGCCCGCTGGGCTGGCGCAGACGCAAGAGCAAAGACATGGCACACTGCGAAACTTCGTTGGCATGAGTGCCACGCTTCGCACAGAGGTATATGTAAGACCAGTGAAACTTGTCCGACTTTCGTGTCCGTGCCACGTGCGGCATTTGTACCCGTCGGCGCGGCGCAGCCGCCTCGCGCGCGACAGCCCGGAAACCAGGGCTTCAGCATGAAAAGATGATTTTTTCTCTGTGCGACAGCAGTCGCATTGGGCACGTCGTCCCGCCAGCTCGCGCTCGCGCGTCGGAACGGGAAGCTGCTCGCTCGGTCTCGTCGTTCGGGTTTGCGCTTCTCGCCGAAGACAACCGACCGACTTCAGCCTGCCGTGCCTCGGCGAGACCACGGGCTGCGGGCGAGACCTCTCCGACGCCAGCAAACCCTCGCTCCTCACTCGCGCCACTTCCCGCCCCTCCGCGCGCGACACCGCACCTTCGATCTTGTCACGCGGAGCCGCAGAGTCTTGGCTACATTGAGAAGCGCAGATCGTGGCCAAAAGTGCGACGAACTGCCAAGCAGTAAGCGAATTGTTTCTCCGCGCGGAGGCTCGGGAACACGGTCGTGTAGTTTTGTGGTATAATTCGCGTGTTCCTTGGGCGGCAGCGATTCTGCCCTTGGATGTCGTAATCAATTATGTCGTGCTTCGCATGAGAGTCTATCTCGACAACTGCTGTTACAATCGTCCGTTTGATCCACAAACGGATTTGCGCATTTGTCTCGAAACGATGGCGAAGATGCGTGTGCAAGCCCTGATGAAAAGCGGTGCTGTTGAATATGCTTGGAGCGATGCCCTTGATTACGAACTCGGTCAAAGCCCGAACTATCAAGAGCCTGACATGATTGCGCCGTGGAGAGATGGTGCCGTTGTTGATGTCGCGACAGACGATGAATTGATTGACCGCGCCGAAAAAATCCAGTCATACGGCATCAAGGCTATGGATGCCATGCACATTGCAAGTGCAGAATCTGCTGGATGTGACTGGTTCCTGACGACCGACAAGGGAATTCTTAAGAAATTGAGAATGCTTGGCGAAATGCGTATCGCCAATCCGATTGATTTTGTCACGGAGGATGCAAGATGACGATGATTCCCGATAATGAACTTCGGACATTGTGCTTTAATGTCCTTGTTGATCGCGTTGGCTATCTTGACACGGAGCGGTTTGTGGCTATGATAAGCCGTTCAACGGAAGACTACACGTCATGGCATCAACGCCATTTCGGCAACGGGGAATCGGCAAGGGCCCTTGGCGAGAAAATCAAGGCATTCGCCGCAACAAAGCGGCAATGTGTCTGACGCAATCTGATTTAAATTTTCAAAACTGCACCCCGAAAGGAACCCAAAATAACAGTTTAAGCGAGAGGCGGAAGTAACGCACCGCCAAACCAAGTCAATTTGCAACTGCAAAGCGATCGTCTCTGGAAACGTAGGAACTTTCGAGACTGACGACACTTAGCAGGGAACGCATATGCGTTTCCCTCCTTTTGTGTTTCAGTCAGGGCAATTCCTACGGCCTCCAGAGAAACATGAAAAGAGGGTTTCTTTTTGTGTCCGATTGCCACGCGGCGAACCGGCACGGAAAGGAGGATGGCCCGTTCTCGATCCGTGAGACAAGTCACAGGGCAGAAACAAGGAAAATTCGATGGCACTGATCGAGACGTTGAAATGGGACGGCGCGCCAAACGTGTTCGCGTTCCGCTACCCCAATTGCGAGCTGACGACCAAATCGCAGGTTGTCGTCTACGAATCGCAGGAGGCCGTGTTCGTCAAGGACGGCCAGTTCTTCGAGCCGCTGGGGCCCGGTCGCCATATCCTTGACGCGAAGAACTTCCCCTTCCTCACGCAGCTGGTCACGGGCCTCGTGACGGGCGGCGAGTCGCCGTTCAGCGCCGAGGTGTGGTTCGTCAACAAGGCCATTCCGCTGGACATCAAGTGGGGCACGTCCGAGCCGATCCAGGTCGAGGACCCGAAGTACCACGTCATGATGCCCGTGCGGGCCTACGGGCAGTACGGGCTGCAGATCGTGGACACGCAGAGGTTTCTCGCGAAGCTTGTCGGGCGCGTCCCCGTCTTCGTGACGAAGACCCTGAGCGCCTACTTCAGGGGAATCGTCATCACGTCGGTCAAGGACCGCATCGCCACCTACTTGGTGAACGAGGCCGTCTCGGTGCTGCAGATGGGAAGCCGACTGACGGAGGTGTCGTCCTTCCTTCAGGACGAGCTGACGAAAGAGCTGCAGGACTACGGCGTCCGCGTGGCGTCCTTCAAGGTCAACTCCATCACGGCGGACGAGAGCGACCCCGCCGTGGCGCAGCTGAAGCGGGCGTTGGCCAAGAAAGCCGAGATGGAGATCGTCGGCTACACCTATCAGCAGGAGAAGTCGTTTGACGTGATGAGCCGGGCGGCGGGCAACGAAGGAGGCGGCGCCAGCGCGTCCGTCATGCAGACGGGCATGGGACTTGGACTGGGGATGGGGTTGGGCGCACCGCTTGGCGGCGCGGCGGCTGGCCTGGCGACGCATCTCCAGCTGGACGGCGGCGAAAAGTCCGTCTGCGGCACATGCGGCGCAACGCTGCCGGCGGCGGCGCGCTTCTGCCCGAACTGCGGTACGGCGCGCGAGTCCCGCAAGGCAGAAGGCTGTCGGTGCGCGAGATGCGGGATCGAGTGGGCGAAGCCGTCGCGCTTCTGCCCCAACTGCGGACTGGAGATGACGCCCGAAAAGCGGACGTGCCCCGCGTGCCAGACGGAACTGCCTCCTTCGGCGAAGTTCTGTCCCAACTGCGGAAAGGAGGCGTGAGCATGTTCTACAAACGGAGCATCTGGGCGATCGTCGCCCTCGCGATGGCGCTTGCCGCCGCCACGTTGTTTGTGGTCAGGGAGGCCCCCTACTCACGGAACTTCTGGTTGGAGCTGACACTGCTGATGGTCGCGCTCGCGGCCGCCGGATGGCAGGGGGCGTGTTCCGTCGACCATCCGGGCTCGTCGCTGCCGTTTCCGCTGGCGAGTCTGCGTCTCACGCTGCGGTATGCCGTCTTCGTCCTGCTCATGGGCGTCCCCGTCCTCCTCGACATCAACATCCGGTTCAAGTACTATGCCCTGGCGCACGGCTTCGGACTGGGGCTTTGGCTGGCCGCGCTCATCGCCCTGCGGATGGGGACGCATGCGGTCGACGAGCAGGATGCATCAGACCGTCAGCGGACAAAGGCGCAGCGCGAACATTCGATAGATTCATCACCAGAATATTGTAATTAACTCCGATGATTATGGCTCTCGCGCGGCCTACGGCTCGGAGTTAAATTACCATTAGAAGGAATCACTAAATTACCGAAACAATAACTCATAAAGGCGAATCACATGAAGTGCGAATACTGCGAGAACGAAATCCCCGGATCAACAGCCAACTTCTGCCCTTTCTGCGGGGCGAAGGTTGAATGTGAGACGAAGGTTGAAATGCCGCCAGCAGCCCCCGTGGAGACATCTTGGCTGAAAGGCATGTCTTGTGGTGGCGTCAGCGTGCGGTGTGGCGACGCCAAGGAAAAGACGGAGGCCCTTGTCGGTTCTGACGATTCCGATACGTCACAGGAGGAAGAGATCCGCGCGTATATCCGCGACAAACGCCAATGCGGTTGGTTTGAAAGCGTCGATGTCGTCGCATACGGCTTTGTCCCGAATTCGGGTGAGACGGTCTATGCCCTTATTCCGAACGTGATGCTGAACGAGACGAGGAGCATCCGACGGTCACACACCGCCAAGTCCGGTTCCAGCAGTTACGACTACGAAGGGCAGTCCGAAAGCAAGACTTATTACGAGTTTCAGGAGGTGACGCGCGGACGGCTGTTCCTGACGAGCAAGCGAATCGTCTTCACGGGCGGACAGCAAGTGCGCAACATCCTATTTACCGATATCGTGTCCTTTGAGTCGGACTGGCAGGCAGACGAAGGCGCCCTGCAGATTTCGTCGTCCAAAAGAACGAAAACCATGCGTTTTACAGGGGCGAGCGTCTTTCTTTTCACAACGCTGTATCAGGCACTCCGCAACGAGAGATTCCGTGCGCTTCTGGAGTCGGGGCCAGAGGATGAACTGGTCGAAAAGTTCAAGGAGATGGGACTGTTCAAGCCGAAGCCAAAGCCACAACCTCTGCCTAAACCCAAACCGGTTCAAAAGACGCCGCAGAATGACGGGGACGGTTGCGGTATTGGCTGTTTTGTATTGTTCATTTTCGGAGCTATTTTTGCACTGATTTTAATTTACGAGATCTATCAGATGGGAACATCTAACTGAATGGAATGACTATGGACTTGCCCTCTTACACACGCGGAAAAACGACGTATTACGACACGGCGGGGCTCTCGATCAGTGAGAGTATGGCAGTTGCCTTTCAGGCCGGCTTAAAAGGGAAAGGCTTCGAAGTCTTTGATTCAACCCAGATGGACTGCCCGAAATGGGTAGAGCAGATGGTGCTGGCGCGGCGACATCGAGAGGCGAAAGCGAACGAGTTTGCCCGTGCAAGGCAAACGTCGCAGGAGGATCTCTTCAAGCCAAAGATGCTCAGGATTGATTCTGAGCCGTCGCCGCAACGAGAGGCCACAGCCCCTGCGACGCCGCCGTGGACATGCGAATATTGCGGTAAATCGAATGACGCGCAAGAGTCCGCTTGCCGTGGATGCGGCGCGCCGAATCCGCACGGCGAAACGTCAGCCGTTGCACCGAAGAAGGTTGACGTCTTCATGGATGCGGTGGTCTCGTCCGTCATCGCCGCCATCGGCTATGACGAGTACGCGAAGCGACTCGTCGTGCGCTTCAAGTCCGGCGCGGCCTACGAGTACCTGAACATCCCGAAATCGCTTTACGCCGAACTGATGGCGTCCGAGGCGAAAGGCAAGTTCTATTCAGCGAACATTCGCGGCAAGTTCGACGGACGAAAGCTCTAATCCCAAAAGAAGCTTCTTACGCCAAACTCTTCAGCAGCGCCGCGCACCCTTCGGCAACATCGTCGTAAGTCGCGTCGAAATTGCCGGTGTACCACGGGTCGGCGATGTCGCGCGCCTTCCCGGCGAACTCCAGCAGCCGGTGAATCTTCGGACGATCCTCCGGGTAGACGAGCCGCTTCAAGTCCGCGATGTTGTAGGCGTCCATTCCGATGAGGAGGTCGTATTCGCGCGCCTTCGCCGCCGTCAGGAGCCACGCCGCGCGCGGCGCAAAGTGAATGCCCTGCTCGCGCAGCTTGGCGCGTGTGCCCGGATGGATGTCGTTGCCGATCTCGTCCGTATGCAGCGCGGCGGATTCGATTTCGATGTCCGTACGCCCCGCGCGGCGCACGAGGTCTTTCATGACGAACTCCGCCATCGGCGAGCGGCAGATGTTCCCGTGGCAAAGGAAGAGGATTTTCAAAGATGGCTTCATCGTCCATATTATACCACAATCGAACGCCCGCCCATCGTGACGGGCGGGCGTTCGTCGTCTGTCAGGCCTTGTAGCCGCACTTCGGGCAGACGCCGTTCTTGAGGGCGATGCCGCAGAGCGGACAGCGGTCGAGCGACAGGCGGGACGGGAACGACGCCGTCGCCGCGTTGACGCCGCTCGTGAAGGTGATCTTCACGATGTTGAGCTTGTCCTTCAGAAGCTCGTACACCATCTTGATGAACCCTTCGACGGTCATCGTCTCCTTCGTGACGACAAGTCGGCATTCGGGATAGGCGGTGCAGAGCTCCGTCTTGAACGCGGGCCCTTTCATCGTGTTCGTCGGCGTCCCGTTGCGGATGCCCTCCTTTTCGTAGACGGCGAGCACGGCCGGCAGAAGCGGATCGTCCTCGCGCAAGACGAGCGCGTGGTCGAAGTTCTTGAGAACCTCCCAGGCCGTCTTCTGGATCTCGTTGCAGGGGAAGACCATGTTGACGCCGGGATTGACCGAATCCTCGACCTCGATGGTCAGTCCGCCGGTGTGCCCGTGCAAGTATCGGGCCTCGCCCCTGAATCCGTAGAAGCGGTGTGCATACTGGATGTCGAGGTGCGCGACGGAGCGGATGGTGGTGCAGGTGCAGTTCTTGTTCGTGTTCATGAGCGTGTTCCTTTCTGTGTTTTGGGTTAAGCCGGGAGAGACGTTCGCCCGATGCCGCACAGAATACACTATTGCCCACGCACCTGTCCGTTGTAATTACAACAGGATCTCACCAAGATTTTAGGGAACGACACTAAAGCTCACCGAGAATCCGCGCACGCGCCGCCCTGTATTCGCGGGCGGTGATGCTCTTGGCCGCGCGTAGCTCGTCCAGCTCCTTCAGACGCGCCCCCGCGCTGCGCGGCGCGCCCCCCGCCGGCGCGGTCGGACATTCGCCGCCTGCGCCGCCGCCTCCGAACGCAGGGATCGCCGCGACGGCCCGGCGAAGCCCTGCCACGTCCTCGTGATAGTAGTGGCGCGTCATGGCCGTCGACTCGTGTCCGACGATGGACTGCACGAAGTGGAGCGGGACGCCCGCGTTCGCCGCGAACGAGACGAACGTGTGCCGCAGCGAGTGGAACGTCGCCTCCGGCGTTCTGTGCCGGCGTCCCTCGATCTTCACGCTCGTCGTGATGTTCGCCGCCCGGAAGATGCGCGCGAGCTCGTCGCTCACCTTGCTGCGCGACTGCTGATAGAGCGCGCAGACCTGCGGCAGCACGGGCCCCGACAGGACATTCGGCACGGGAGACTGCGCGTCCGTCGGGCCGGCGGCGACACCGCCGCACGCGAGCAGGGCCGCGCCGAGCGTCGGATGGATCGGGATCGTCACGGGCCGTCCGTGCGCATGGCATCTCGTCTTCTGCGGCACGACCTGAATGACGCCCGCACCGAGATGGACGTCCGCCCAGTCAAGACGGCAGCAGTCGCCAAGGCGCAGCCCCGTGTAGATGCCAATCAGGAAGAGCGTGTGCCATTCGTGGAAGGGATGCGGGGAGGGGGAATGGACGGCGTCATCCTTCTTTCGCGCGGCCGCGAGAAGCCGCTTCAGCTCGTCGACCGTCAGCTCGCGGCGGCTGTGGCTGTCGTCGGGACGCAGCCGGACGCCCTCCCACGGGTCGTCCGCGAGCCCGGCCTTGGCCGCCAGCGTCCGGAAGATCTCGCGCAGAACGCAGACGCGGTTGTTGTAGGTCGTGCCGCAGAGGTCGGCGCGAAGGCAGGCGAGGTATTCGGCGATCATGTCCGCCGTCACGCCGCCCAGGTCCTTGACCGGCAAGTAGAAATGCTCCATCCATCTGGCGAAGTGCATCCAGACGTGCCGCTTGCCGTCGAGCGTGGCCTTGGCGAGCTCGTTGCGGTTCGGCGACCTGACGTATTCGAGCCACACGTCCGCCAGCGGCAGGCGCCGCTCGCCGAGTCCGAAGGGGGAGAGAAAACGCTGCAGGACGCGCTCGGCCTGGTCGCGATCCTTCGTCCGCGTCGACCGGCAGTACCGCTTGCCGTTGATTCCAACCCGCATCGTCCAGCGTCCGCTCTTCTCGCGCTGGAGGTTGCCCATGCCCTTCTCTCGTGCCATTTCTTGCTCCTTTGAAGAGTTGAACGTTACGCCTTGGCTGAAATGGCAGGATTTATTTTAGCGGCTGATCTCAGCCCCTTCACCGCGGCAGCAGATGGCCGAGACAGACATTCGTCATGAGACGCCGCCTTTTACCACGAACCGCCATTTGCGGCGTTGATCGCGCGCAGAGGCGTAGGCGATGCCGATGCGCGGCGTGCGCACGTATTTCGGTGTGTAGCCGTCGTCCTCCAGCCAGAGGTCGGTCGAATCCGCAAAGCGCACACGGTTGAACGCGCGCGTGACGTGCAGGAGCTTCGTCAGCTTGCCGGGGCCGTCCGCACCCTCCACGCCGCGAATCAACACCGCTTCGGGATGATCCTTCGGACCCGTCACGACGTTGAGCAGCTCGTGCATGCCGTAGCACAGGTAGACGTAGGCGCAGCCGCCCGCCTCATACAGGACATCCGTTCGCGGCGTTCGCCCCCGGTGTGCATGGCAGGCCGTGTCCTCCTCGCCGAAGTAGGCTTCCGTCTCCGTGATGCGCCTCCGCAGAACCGTCCCGTCCGCCAGACGGCGGCAGAGGAATCTTCCGAGCAGGCGCGGCGCCAGCGCAATCGCATCGGCAGAGAAGTCCGTCAGGCGACTGGGAACTGAAAGCGATTTCATAAGCGGCAGAGAAATTAGAGGCCGTGTCGTCCGAAGCCCGTGACCGCTTTTCGCAGGATTCCGAGCGCCGCCGGGACAAGTGCGGAGGCGACGAAAAGCACCGCCCAGTCCGCCGGGCGCAGGGGCACGACGTCGAAGAGCCGCCCGCCGAACGTGACGAGCGCGGCCTGTCCGAGAAGGATCAGCAGGGCGACGCCCACGAAGACGCGGCAGCCCGCGAAGTCGAGCGGCGCGCCGCCGCCGAACGTCCGCACCCGGAAGACGTTCCAGAACTGCAGCAGCACGAAGAAGGTGAAGAAGACCGTCAGCTCGTAGGTACTCAGTCCTGTCGCGGCGACGGAGGGCGGCAGCAGCAGCGCCCGGATCTCGTGGCCCCGGAGGAAGGCGAGCGCGCCGAGCAGGATGGCCGTGAAGAGCGTCCCCGTCAGCACGAGGTCGATGCACATCGCGCGCGAGACGATGAACGCCCCGCGCGGGCGCGGACGCTCGCGGAGGACGGCCTCGGACGGCGGCAGCGACGCCATCGCCATCGCCGCGAACGTGTCCATGATGAGGTTCACCCAGAGCATCTGCGTGACGGAGAGCGGCGACTTCGTGCCGACGAACGCGCCGACGAGCACCGTCAGGCAGGCGACGACGTTCACGGTCGTCTGGAAGAGGATGAAGCGCTGGATGTTGCGGTAGAGCGAGCGTCCCCAGACGACGGCGCGGACAATCGAGGCGAAGGAGTCGTCGAGGATCGTGACGTCCGACGCCTCCTTGGCGACGCTCGTGCCGTCGCCCATCGAGAGCCCGACGTGGGCGGCCTTGAGGGCGGGCGCGTCGTTTGTGCCGTCGCCCGTGACGGCGACGACCTCGCCGGCGCGGCGCAAGGCCTCGACGAGCCGCTTCTTGTCCAGCGGACGCGCCCGCGCGATGATCTTGAGCCGTCCGACGCGGCGGTCGAGCGCGGCATCGTCGAGCGCGGCGAATTCAGGCCCGGTGATGAGAGCGTCGTCGCCGTCGGCATCCGTCCAGAGCCCGATCTGGCGGGCGATCTCGCGGGCCGTGGCGGGCGTGTCGCCCGTGACGACCTTCACGGCGATGCCGGCGCCGAGGCAGTCCGCGATCGCCTTCGGCACGTCCGGGCGCACGGGGTCGGCGATGCCCACGAGGCCGAGGAACGCGAGCGGACCCCGGAGGCCGGAGAGCCCGTCGGCGGAAATCGGGCTCTCGCCGTCCGCCAGCTCCCGCCAGGCAAACCCCAGCGTCCGCAAGGCCCGGCCCTGGCAGTCGAGCAGCCGCGCGCGCACGGCGGCGTCCGACGCCGCGTCCGCCCCGCAGAAGCCAAGCACGATCTCCGGCGCGCCCTTCACGTAGAGGACGCGGCGGCCCGGACGCGCGGCGGACGCCACGACGCTGGCCATGTACTTGCGCTCCGTGCAGAACGGCAGCTCGGCCTCGTGCGGCGCCCGGGCGCGGAGCGCCCGGCAGTCGAGGCCCTGCCCGTGAAGCCAGAGGAGGAGCGCGCCCTCGGTCGGGTTCCCGAGCGGTTCGGGCGCGGACGGATCCGAGAGGTCGAGGGTCGCCGTCGCGTTCGCCGCCACGCCTTCGCAGACGAGCGCGCCGAGCGTCCCCGGCTCCGCCGAGAGGCGGACGCCCGCCTCCAGCCCGTCGAAGTGCGCCTCCTGCACGCGCATGCGGTTCTGGGTCAGCGTGCCCGTCTTGTCCGTGCAGATCACGGTCGCCGCGCCCATCGTCTCGCAGGCGTGGAGGCGGCGGACGAGGAGCTTGGCCCTGAACATCCGCCGCATGCTGTAGGCGAGGCTCAGCGTGACGGCCATCGGCAGGCCCTCCGGCACCGAGACGACGACGAGCGTGACGGCCAGCATGAGCGACTGCAGGAGGTAGGCGAACAGGTGCGCGGGCGCGGTCGCCTGCCAGACGGCGAGGGGATCCGTCCCGAAGAAGGCGGCCAGGCGGCCGACAATGACGAGCGCGGCCAGGACGTAGCTGACGCGGGAGATCGCGCGGGCGAGGCCGGCGAGCTGCTCGTCCAGCGGCGTCTTCACGGAGTCGTCGATGCGGGCGGCCGCGAAGACCCGGCCGTTCTCCGTGCCGTCGCCGACGGCCGTCACGCGCATCGTGCCGTGGCCCTCCATCACCTTCGTGCCGCGCAGGACGCGGTTCGAGGGAAACGTCGCCTCCGCGTCGAAGGCGCGCGGATCCGTCGTCTTGCGGCAGGCCGGCTCGCCCGTGAGGGACGACTCGTCCACGCTCAGGGCGACGGCCTCCAGCAGGTCGCCGTCCGCCGGGACCTCGCACCCGGTCGCGAGCGTGACGACATCGCCGACGACGACATCCCGGCGCGGGACGCGGCACGGGCCGCCGGCGCGGACGACGTCGACCGGCTCGTCGTCGCTGACCTGGTTGAGGATGTCGAACGCCCGCTCCGCGCGCGTCTCGAAGAGGAAGGAGAGCCCCGTCGCGAGAAGGACGGCCGCGAAGATGCCGCCCGGCTCGAAGAAGACCGCCCAGCCCGCGCCCAGGGCCAGCCGCTCGTAGAGCGCGATGCCGGCGGACAGCGCGCCCGCGACGAGCAGGATGACGATCAGCGGATCGCCAAGGCGCGCAAGGAACTTCCGCCACAGCGGCTCGCGCGAGGGCGGCGTGAGGACGTTCGTCCCGTGTTCCGCGCGGCTGCGCGCGACTTCGGCCTCCGTGAGGCCCTTTGCTGCATCTGTCTTCTCGTTCATGGAAGAGTTATTATACCAAAAGGGATGATTTGGCGCAAATCTGACTAAATAAACGATTTTTGACATATTTCAATAACATATAGCCACAATAACCGCATAAAGGGATGATAGGGATTTGTTAGAATAAATCCCATATCACCCAAATATGCCCATGTTTCTTGTGACTTTCTTGCGACTATTTGCGCCTTTCCGCGCGGATTTTCTCAATCAGTTTTGCCTTGCCGCGCTCGATGTCGGAGAGCAATGAGGCATCGACTTCATGGCCCTCCTTCTCGTCCCTCATCGCCCTTGCCTCGTCCCTGCGGATCTGCGCAATGTCGGCGGCGATGTCCTCGCGCACGCCCTCGCGCATGAGCGGATTTTCGGCAACGATGCTGTCGAGCAGAAGCCTCCTGTTCTGTTCGTCGAGAAGCTCGTCTTTCTCGATGGCGTCGTATTCTCTCTTGGAGTCCAGGAATCGATTGGAGAGAATGGCGTAATCGTCTTTGCGGTACGTCCCCTTGCCGATGCCGAACATCGTCAGCCCCGCGCCGAGGAATGCCGTAGCCCACGCACGGTCTTCAATGCCGTTCTCGTAGATGGAATGCCCCGCATCGCGGAGCGAGATCGGCGCAAACGACAGCAACAGTTCGGCCGCGCCGTAGTCCTGCCCTGTGTAGTCCTTCCCGGACAGTGCGGAGAAAGCATTGCTCACGAGCGGCGTGAGACGGCCCTTTGCGAAATGGGCAACCTCTCCGAACATGTCGCGCACTTTGGCCTGTTTCCCAGTAGCAGTCTCGTATGCGCCCGTCACAAGTCGGTTGCCGAGGCGCAGAAACGCCACGGAGCCGCCCGTGAGGTCAAGCTGCGTGTGCCGTATGCGTGGTGCAACGAGCATTTGCAGCCGTTTCACGGGGCCGGCATGGGCGAATTCGTCCTTCTGGTCGTCGGTCGCGAACAATGCCGTGAGCAGAGAGCCAAGTAGAATCGCGCCAAGATTCGAGCGCACGAATTCGCCGAGCCCAATCCTCGACATTGTAAGACGTTCCTTGAACGTACCCGAACCGTCCTCTTCCGCACTTGCCGTCCACGAATGCCATACCTGATACCCGATGAGCCGCTTCAACTGCGAATCGACAAGGCCAGGAGCCCAGAACACTTTGCCAAGTATGCGCCGGTTGTCCTTTGAGAGCGTGCCGGAACCGTTCATGACGTTTATCATGTCGCAAAGCATCTTCTTCTGGAATACGGTTGCCCCGCCGGGGAAGAGTTTCGGATCGTTGACGATCGTGGAATAGAGGCTTGCGGACACGGCGTTGATGTATGTCGCATAGAGCCGGTCAGAGTTCTCTATGGACGTGCCGTAGAACGGAATATCGGTAAAGCGGAGCGCCTTGCCGCCAATCGTAAACGGCTTGTCGATTGCGTCAAACAACTCCACGCGCTCGCCGCGACTGGTCGAATCGGAAACCTTCTTCCAACGAAGCCAGCCGTTGTCCACGGCCTCCTTCACGGAAGCGTCGGAGAGAAGATCGAGTTCTATGTTCTCCGCGTTGATCCTGCTCTTGAACGCCGAAATCGTCTTTGCGAAGTTCGCCGCAACGATTTTCGGATGCGCCATGAGGATCGTACCCGTCTGGTTGCCTACCTGCGTGAAGTCGAGCGAAGCCGTAGCCATCTTCCACACGCCGTCCACGAAACGGTAGGCATCGCCCATGAAACGGACGAACTTGGGCTTGCGGGCATCCGCAGCTTCACGCCGCAAGTCGGCAAGCTTGCGGTGGGCCCTGTTCATCTGCTCGGCCATCGCCTCGTACCGCTTCTGCATTTCCGGCGGCATGGGCGGCTGCGGCTTCTTCTGCGGGCGCAGGTCGCCACGGACAATGCGTTCGGCAAGACGCGCAATCGCCTTTTCGCGATTTGCCATCTTGCGAGCGTTGTAGGCGGAAAGCTCTTCCGGCGTCAGGCCGAACTCGTACTTCGCCTTTTTGAGTTCGCGAATCTGGTTGCGCACCTCGGACAGCCTTTCTCGCAGAGCGTCAAGCGTGGGCGACTCGGCCCTTGGACGCCTTGCCTTCTTCGAGAAGTCGCCGGAACGCGCGCGGTCGAGATCGGCCAGCGCGTGTTCAAGTTCCCTGCCGAGAAGCCGTTCCGCAAGCTTCACGCGCTGCGCATCGGTCATCCCATGTTCAGTCCTGAAAAGCTCGTCATAGGTCTTCTGGAGTTCGTCCTTCCGCTTTCTCAGTTCGCGCAGTTCGATGTCCTCCATCACCGTGCGCTCTCGCCCGGGGATCTTCTCCCCCGTCTCGATTGCACGTTCAAGGTCTGCGATGCGGTTCTTCACGCGCGTCTTTGCGGATTCGAGGACGCCCTTCAGCCTCCGTGCGTCGCGTCCCGCATCCGGGACCTCCTTCTTGCGCTCCTGTACCTGCTTCTGCAGGTTTCGCGTCGTGTCGGACGGCTCGTCGCGCACCATGCCCGTAAGGGGCGGCATGGTGTTATTCTCGTCCATCCAGTCCATCTGCCGCTTGAGGCGAGACTGGGAACGCAGGTCGTTCATGAGGCGCTGCGCCTCGTAGCGGGATTGCCGGAAGTTGTGGCCGAATCCCGTGAGCGCGTCGCGTACCTGATTCTCGTCCACGCCGTCCATGAACGGCGAGATGTCCTCCACGATTGCCTTGATGCACTCGTCTTCCGTGATGTCGGGATTCTCGAAGCAGTGGTATTCTCCGATTGCGCGGAGCCACTTGCCCCAAGCCGGGTACTGCTGATCGGAAAGTCCGACAAGTGTGCCGCCGACCTCCGCAGAGCCGACCTCGATCTGGGCAAGCGCGTCGTTGTAGTTCCGCATGACGCGCTTCACCTCGTCACCGGGATTGCGCTCCGCCACCTTGCGAATCCTGTCGCCTCGTTTGATCTGCTCGACAATCTTCTCCGCCTGTGCCTTCAAACGTGCGGTGGCGAGATCCCTCCCCTCTTCGTCAAGCGTGGCAAATCCGTTGGCAATCTCCCGAATCTTCGCGTCCATTTCAGGCGCGATCTTGTCGGCACCGCCGAGGATTGCGGCCACCTGTCCCGAAATGCCGGCATACGAGAAGTCCGTCTGGTCGATGAGTCCACGGTTCGAGCGCAGCCGACGGCCAGCCTCCGAAGAACTCCGCGTCAGCGCAAGCCCGGTCTCGTACATGAGCGACTTCGCCTGTGCGAGCTGGGACATGGCCTCGCCATATTCGCGCGCGACCTTCTTCTGATTCTCGCCAAAGCCAGCGTCACGTTCGTCTTGGGGAATCGCATTGAACGCATCAAGCGTCTCTTTGAGTCCGTTCACGACAGACTGCGCCGCGTTTACCGCCGCCTGGCGACGGCGGAACAGGACATTGAGCGCATTGTTCTCGTAATCCGCGATGTTGCGCGGGAACTTCGCCACCGCACGGGAGAGTTTCTCCATGTAGGACGGATTCGACAAAAGGGCCTCTGCCTGTTCCCACGCCGTCTCGTCCGGCTTGCGGACATGCTTCGGCGGTTCCATCCCTGCAGCCTTTAGGGCGGTTGCAATCTCGTCGTTCGTCATGCCGTACACCTCGCGCATGACCTGCTCCGTCGGTGTCTTGTCCTCCGCTTCGGAGTATTTCTCCTCCGCTGGCGTAAGGTTCGGCGTGTCGAAGTCAACCTGTCCGACTGAAAGCGTATCGACGCTCGGATATTCGCCCTTGCTGTTCGGTTTCAGGTGCGGGCGCAAATCAGCGGTCTTCGTCGCGGCGTTCTTCGGGCGGGCAAAGTCCTCCGCGTCCATGAGCGGAATCAGTTCCCTGACGGTCGGCGCGGAAAAGCTCTTCGCGTCACTTTCACGACGTGCAACGTACTTCTGTCCGTTTCCGGACTTCGTGATGAGCCAGTTGCCGTATGCCGCCGCCTTGCGGTTCTCGACCGCCTGAATGACGAGTGGCGTGATGGCCCGCTCCAGTTCCGCTTGGCGTGTGCGCAGCTTGACGAGTTCATCGCGCATCCCCTCGTAATCCTTCTGCAACCTGTCGGCATCGGCGGACATCTTCTTCGCCTGCCTGTCCATGTCGGCCAGCGAGTTCTCGTAGGCTTTCGCAAAGTCGGGCGACACCGTCTCGAATATCTTGCCCTTGAACGCCGTCATTGCAGCCTGGGAGAAGTCGGGAAGGAAGCCGGAGTAGTTTATCTCACGCGCAACACCGATCATGGGGACGGCGATGTTGAACTTCTCATCGCCCCACTTGTCGTAGGTCAACACAAGCTCAACGCCGTTGAAGTCGCCGAGGACGGTCTTGTCGTCGCGTCCGTAGCGGTCTTTCGTAAGTTGCTTCGCCATCTGGGCGGAGACATAATCCGCCATGTCCTTCACCTTCTCGATGGATCGGCCGTCCGGCGTGGAGAGGGCGAACGGCTTTCCCTCGTTCTTCTTGCGCCACTCCTTCACGCCCTCCTGTTCCCTTGCGAATTCCTCGCGGCGACGCGCCAGAATTCGGCTGTTCGCTTCCGCCCTGTCCTTGTTTCTCCGTGCGGACGAGAGGACGGATTCCGTGTTGAGTTCGAGCTTGTGGACGCGCTTCTTCACGTCGATGAGCTCCATGAGCGCCTTGTTTCCCGAAGCAAGGCCCATGAGCATGTCGCGATCCATCGCGCTTTCGTCCATGTCAATCTCACGGACGGAATCGTCACCGTGCATCACCTGGTCGATGAGCTTTGATTTCACGCCGATCAGCTGGTGGTTCTTCGTCTCGTAGGAGCCGATGTTGGCGTTGCCCTTCGTGAGGTAGTAGAAAATCTGCCCTTCCTTGTAGGTGTTGCCGAAGCGGATGATTCGTCCGATTGCCTGTTCGTCTTCGGACGGCTTCCATCCCGGATGCAGAAGGTGTATCGCCGCAAGCCGTTCCTGCACATTCGTCCCCTCGCCCATCTTCGGGCGTGATCCGATGAGCACGCGGACTTCGCCACTCCTCACCTTCGCGAACAGGGCGCTCTTGTTCGCGTCCTTGTCGCCCTTTGACTTGTCGATGTCCTGTATGATGGCGATCTCGTCCCTCGGTATTCCAGCCGTCACAAGCAGGCTGCGGATTTCCTCGTTGAGGTTATACGCACCTCTCGCATAAGGCATATCCTGACCGCCCGTAATGTGTGCGGCTATGTACTCGTCCGTGCCACCACTGGCGCGATTGAAGATGTCCGTGAAGACAAGTTGCGCACCACGCTCCGCCACCGTCTCGTCGTACACCTTCTTGATTTCGGACACGGCGCGGATGATCTTGTTGCCTCCGTCCTCAAAACCAAGCAGCCGTGGCGTGAGGCAGGCGTTCTTCGCGATTCGTGTCAACGTCAGATACTTGTTGCGCTCCTCGCGGCTCGGTGGAGTTGCCGCCTCATGCGCCACCATTTCCATGATGCGCTCCTGTGCAGGCGACATATCCACGTCAATCATGTGGTATTTCGGCTTTGGACGCGGAATGTCCAGCTGATCGGGGTTTACGATGTCCACGACGCTCCGAAGGAGTTTCATCAGTTCCGGGATGTTCACGAACGCCGAAACCTTTTCCTTCTCCTTTACCGTCTTGCCGTCAAGCGAGAATTCGCTTTCCGTTGTAATGCGCCCGAACGCATCCACGAAATCGTCGAAGTGCTTCAGCCCCTGCTCTTCAAGTTTGTTGGGGGCAAGGTATTTCAGCATGACATACGCCTCGACTACGGGCGCGTTGGAGAGCGGCGTGCCCGTCGCGAACACGACACCTCGGTCACCGCCGTGCAGGGACTGGACGTACTGCGTCTTCATCTCCATGTCAACCGCCCGCTGGCTGTCGCCCTGCGAGAGTCCACCCGTGCGCCCCTGCCGCGTGGTGATCGGCATTCCCTTGAAATTGTGCGCCTCGTCCACGAAGAGCTGGTCCACGCCCAGTTCCTCGAACGGCACGATCTGGCTGTCGTGGTTCTCCGCGTTCGCAAGCTGTTCAAGTTTCGCCTCCAGCCGTTCGAGTTTCTTCGTGGCCTGATCGACTGAAATCCTCTCCCCGGCTTCGCGCATCGCGGCGATTGCCTCGATGAGGTCTCTCCGCTGCGCCTCCATGAATTCCTTCTGATACTCGTCGGACATGGCGAGCTTCTTGGAGAACGTGGAATGCTTCACGACGATTGCGTCCCAGTCCCCGTTCGCCACCTGGGCGAAGAACGCCCGGCGGTTTTCCGGCTTTACGTCGGCCTCAGCCATTTTCAGGATGTTCGCGTTCGGAAACGCCTCCACAAACTCGTTCGTGAACTGCTCCAGCATGTGGTTCGGAACCACGTACATCGGCTTCTTGAACAGTCCCAAATGCCGTCCGAGAACGCCGATGGACTGCATTTCAAGCGTCTTGCCAGCGCCTACACAATGCGCAAGGCAGAGCGAACTGCCGCCGAGAACGCCACGGGCGATCACGTCGGACTGGTATTCGCGGCCCTTCTTCGGCTTCTTGGGGTCGCCGCCCTCGAAGAGCTTGCCCAGCGCCGCCTCGCTCATTCCTGCGGCGCGGAACGGGAGGATGTTGTTCGGCAACTTGATCTCCACCATGTCCGTCATGACCGCATTGTAGCGTTCGTACATCGGCTCCGCCCACCGCTCGCTTGCCTGGATGAACTGCGAGAACGCATGGTGCAGCTTCTCCGCCGCGAGCTTGTTCCCCTCGGTGCGCTTCTCGTTGAGATAGCGTTTCTTGTCGATGGGATCGGTCTCGTAGTGGTTCATCGAGCCGTGGTTCAGGACGCGGCTAACGAACTCCTGCGGCGACCAGCTCGTTTCGCCCCACGGGTCTTCGTTCATGATGCGCCCGAACTCGACATTCCACTGCCCCGTCACCTCGTTCCTGCCCAGCATGATGTGCATGGACTCGGAACCGAATGCGTCGCGCAGGAAATCCTTCATGCAGTCCGTATCGACCCATGTCGCGCCGAACTTGATTTCCGCATCCTCCAGCCGCACCATCGGCGGCTGCACCTTTTCAAGCGCCTCAACGTTCGCGCGGTAGGATTCTTCGCCCGCCTCGACGGCGGCACGCGCCGCCGCAAGCTTCGCGCGGACGCGCCCGGAGAGGTATTCCCACGACGGTTCGAGAAGCCCCGTCTGCGGATTCTCGAAAGCGTCGCCGCCCTCTTTCAGTTTTCTGACGGCTTCCTCGTCACCCACGCCCAGCAGTTCCGCGATTCGCGGCACGTTGATTGCGCCGGACTCCGAATAGGAGATTACGAGCGCGTCCTTCGGCGTGTCGGCCTTCGTCGCCCGCTGTCCGCGAGAGATGACGCGCTTCGTGAAGATGTCGGACTTCACCACTTTGGGCTTTCCGCTTTCGTCCTTCACGATTCGCTCAAGGGCAAGCAGCCTGTTCCCGTCCGCCTTGTCGAGAAGCACGAACGGCGAAATCCACTTGTCGTGAAGTGTTCCGTTTGCCTTCACGAAGGTGTCGTAAGCCTCGTTCAGCTTCGCCTGAAGCGGGGCAAGATCGGTTTCCACGGAGTCATTGTCCGTCATCTGCGCATCGATCACGTCCCGCATGGCCTTCCGAAGCGAAAGCAGCCCGCCCATGATCCTGTCCGGGGTTCGCCCGCGCTTTTTGAGTTCCTTGGAGAGCGAACGGTCGTTCGGGAAGACAATCGGCTCCAGCATCTCGCCGCTCTTGATGAACGGCTTGCCGTCCTTCATCGTGACGCTGCCCTGTCGCAGTCCCTCTGCGTCGTAGACCGGCGTGTGGTCTTGGCGCTCCGCGACCGCCGCGCTCTTCAGGAGCGCGTCCTTGTCGATGCCGTCCAGCGCACGGCCGATGGCCTTGCCTATCTCAGACGACAGGTCGCCCGGCAGCACGTCGGGCATGGAGTACTTCAGAATCGGCCCGAACTGGCCGCTCGCAATCTCCATCGTGCCGACAACCTGCTCCGGGTGGTCTTGGAAGTAGCCGTTGTATGTCAGCGGCTTCTCGATCCGGCCTTTGCGGCGCACCCATTCTTCAGTCTTGCCGTATTCCACGCCCTTCTCAAACGCCGCGTTGTCGGGACGGCCCTGCACCTTCTGGACGATCACGAGGTCGCTTGCGACATCCGTTCCCGCGTTTTCGGAGAAGAACCCGTTGGGGAGGCGCACAGCACCGACAATCTGCCCACCGTGCTCCGTGAGGAACTGGCGGAGAATCGGGCTTGTCTTGTCGAGTGTGCCCGTCGATGTCAGGAACGCCATCACGCCGCCCGGCCGCAGCTTGGCAAGCGTCTTGGCGAAGAAGTAGTCGTGGATCTTGAACATCCTGGACGACAGCGAACGGTCGTTGATCGGTACGTCCGCATACGGCACGTTGTCGATCGCGAAGTCGAAGAACCCGTCGGGGAACTTCGTTTCCTCGAACCCGCCGATGTTCACGCGCTGGTTCGGGAAGAGGGCCTTGAGCATTTCGCCCGTCAGGACATCCTTCTCCACGAACTGCCAGCTGACCGGCTTCTCGTATTCGCCGGCCGCGCTCGCGAAGTTGCCCGTTCCGGCGGACGGGCCGAGGAACCGCCCGCCTTTCACGCCGAGGCGGCGAAGGTTCTCATGCAGCGCCCGGACGAAGTAGACTGGCGTGTAGAACGCCGTCGAGGCGGAAGCCTTTGCCGACTCGTATTCCTTGTCGTTGAGAAGCTGCCGAAGTTCCCTGTGAAGGCCGTACGCGCCCTGGCTGATTCCGTACCTGCGGAGAACGCCGGGTACGCGCTCCGGCTCGCCCGCACGTTCAAGGGCATATGCGCTTTCAAGCCCATACCCGAACATGTCCTCGCGCAATCCGCCCCATCCGACGAACTTGGCGAGCGTGGCCTGCTCTTCCGGGGTCGCCGCGTAGTCCCGCGCTTTCAGGTCGCGGATGAGCCTTATCGCGTCGAGATTGTTGCGGACGCGCTGTGCCGTCTTCTTTTCGAGGATCGCGTCCTCGACCGATTTCGTCATGACGAAATCGCGGCGCGTGGGATTCGGCTTTGTCGCGTCTGCGGCCTTGGCGGCACGCTTCTTTACGTGCGATACTCCGCCCTGATTCCCATCTCCTGCGCGATCTCGCCCAGTCTCGCGTTCGCCATCCTCGGATACCGAGCGATTTCCGACGGGGCCATTTCCTTCAGCAGACGCTCTGCCGGAGTCTCCTCCCCGTACTCCTTCCGTAGTTCCCTTGCCAGCCAATCCTTCATGCTGTCCGGGAATCGCCCCAAGTCGTTCACCGACCACTCGCGCATCGGGATTTTCAGGCCGTACCCGTCCACCGGCCAGTATTCCTCCGGATTGCTCCCCTCCTCCGTCGGAGGCGGGTTCAGCCGCAACCACTCCGTGCTGCCCTCTTCTATCTGCTCCATCATTAACCTCCTTGGCTTGTGCCTCTATTATACCAAAAATGCGCTCTGCCTCTGCGTCACTCACGCGGGCAAGCCCGCGTGCGCGAGCCACGGCGTTCCAGATGTCCTGAAGAACCGGCTTCGCACGTTCGTACTTCGCCGCGTCGCGCTCGTAGATGTAGGTGGCAAGGGCCTTGAAGTCCTTGTGCCCGCTCTCGACAAGCACATCGACGAGCTTACCAACGCCCGTGACGAGTTTCCCGAACTTCTCCGGGTTGAAGTCGGGCGTGTCGAAATCTACTTGCCCGCTTGCGCCTTTCGCGCCGCCTCCTGCAACGCCGCCCGTATTGCGGACACTCGCTTCCTCTCGTTCTCGGAGGTGTCCGAGGAAATAGTTTGCGCTTTCCCTGATTCTTGCATGGTCTGGATTTCCTTTCGCTTCAAGCTGTTTAAGTGTGATTTCAGGCGCACCGTCTACGGAATTATCGTAGATATGGAGATGTATTTTATCACCATACGCATCGGAAAGCAACCGCAGGTTCTCGCGGCTCTTCACGTGCGAGTTGGCGAACGAGAGCGGCGAGACGATATGCCCGCCGTTCTTGACGCGCTGCGCGATGCCTTCCAACGCCTGTCCGGGAGTGCGGTAGACGAAATGTATCTCCGGCTTCTGCCCATTGGCAAGAATCGCGTCTATCTGCCTCTTCGCCACATCGAGGTTGCCGAGCGTGGAATCTATCGTAAAATCATGGCTATCCCCAATCTTCGCGGCCACGGTCGATTTCCCCGCACCGTTTCCGCCTGCAAGGAATACTACAGTTCCATCGCCCTTGCCCTTGCGCGTCTTCAGCAGACGCTGGAACTGCGCCTCCAACCGAGGCCCAACATAGCCCGTCCTGTCAACGTGCGTGCTCCAGTCCAACCGGTTGTAGCCCGGCATGGTCTTTCGCACCTCGTCGCCGCTCACGATTGTCGAATCCACGCCCAGTTCGGGGCTGTCGAAGTCGATTGCGTCGAGCGCGGCCTTCGCCTTGCGTTCAGCCGCCTCGTCCTTCATCCTGATGGACGGGGCTTTAGACGTCTTCGGCTTGGCAACATGTCGGGATTCCCGGCTGCTTGCCGATTCTGGCCGATTCAGGGCGTTTTCGTAGATTGCAACGGAGTTCTTCCCGTGGATCTCGTCAAAGTCCTTCCAGCTCACATGCAGTTGCGTTGCATTCCTGCGTGTACCGTCGCCGAAGATGTATGCCGAATACGCATTCCCCGATGTGTCCTCATAGCCAAATGACAAGTCCCCGCCCCTGCGCAGATAGATGGCGTGGACTTTTGCGTTTGGATTGTTCTTCCGCCATTCAGCGAAAGCATCGCCCTGTTTTTTCGTGACGGCGTTTGCGGCTGGTTCGGGCTTCGTCTCCAGCTTCGCCGTCATCACCATGCCCATCGCCGCCGCCTCCTCCGGCGTGACGCGCTTCGTGATCTTCCGGCCGTTCTCCTCGATTTCCACGGTGACCTTGTGGTGCGCGTTCTCAATCGGAACGCCGCCGACTTTGAGCGGCTTGCCGTCCTCAACAGGCTTCGCGGGCTTTTCAGTTGTTAAGTCTTTCTGAACAACTGCCGTAGCGCCCGATTTCTGCCCCTCTGTGGGCTTCGCGGCTTTTGGACGCGCCGTTGCCTCCGTTTTCTTCGAATCGCTCACAGGGCCGTTTTCGCGCGTCTGTGGTAGGGGCATAACGCCAACGATTTCAGACCTGTCGAAGGTGTCTATCGCGTTATAGTTCCAGCCGTCCCGGTAGGACACCTTCACGCGGTTGCCGTCCACGGATACGATCGCGCCGCGAATCTTCTGCCGGGCGTTGATCTCGCCGCCCGTGTCGTGCTGGATGACCACTTCCCGATTGGGCGCAATGTCACCTTCCCTTGGTACGACGTAGCCATCGACCGGCTCTGTCGTGCCGTCCTTCTTCGTGAAGACGGCGACCTTGGGAGTCACAGGTTTCGGCCTCTGCGTCCGGTTGAACAGGTCTTCGCCCTCTGCGCCGCCGAGATCCATGAGAGACTGCCCGACTTCGCCCGCGCCGCCCTTCAACGGAGCGGCCTTGCGACGCTCGATTTCCTCCTTCTCCGTCCGCTTCCGTTTTTCCTCCGCGATCTGGTCGCCCGTGACGCGCTCCAGTTCAAGGTTCTCCTTCGGGACGATGCCGAGTTCCGCGTCAAGGGCTGCCTTGTCGGCTTCGTCGAGCCGCACGGCGTTGCGCCAATACTCCGCCCTTTCGAGCGCCTTTTGGCGTGCGTCGGCGAGCTGCTTCCTGTCCTTGGGGTTCCTGATGCCAAGTTCTTTCGCGTACGCCTTGTTGAGGTCGAGTCGACCGCCCTTCTGCATGGCCGTCTGAAGGACGTTCGCAATGCGCCCGTACTCGTTCGCCTTTTCGACGCGCTTGGCGGCGCGCTTCTCCTCCAGGGCCAGCAGCTTCAGGTCCTCTTCCGACGTGAAGAGGTCGAGCTGCATTTCCCCGCCCGTCGCTGGGGCCTTGCGGCTTTTCGCCTCTTCGGACAGTGAACGCGCCACGATGGCGAGCCTATCGCCCCGCAGTCCCTCCAGCGCCTTTTTGACGAGGATCTTCTGGACGGCTCCGTTGCGCGGATGGGCGTTCCTCGGCGCGGCCTTGGCGATGATTCCGGCCTGTTCGACCGAAATCAGCCCATCGGCTCCGCTTCCGCTCCAGTCAACTGCCGCCCGAGTGCCTTCCGTAGCACCTTCGTAAAGCTCGAATGCGAGTCTGCCCTTGCTCCGCGAGAGGAATCCGGCGGATTCGGCTGCGGCTCTTGACGGCTTGGCGTTTTCAAAGTATCTGACATAATCCTTTACACTTCCTTTCTCATCGATGATGTTTGAGATTGCGTCCAAATTGCGCATGTCCTCCGGCGTATAGCCGTCCTTCTCGTAGAACAGGCGCGCCAGGATGTCCTTCTTGCCCGTCCGCTTGGCGAGGTCGAACCTGTGGCGACCCGTCACGAGTTCCTTCGTCCCGTCCCTGCGGACATAGACGACCACGGCGTTCTCCGCGCTCTCGAAGTATTCCCCCTTGAGTTCCTGCCCCTTCACGACGCCCGTCTTCGGGTCTGCGCCCTCCTTGAACTGCGTGTCGGGAAGGGAAACGTCGCCGACGGGAACGCGCACCGGCTCCTGGTTGTCGTGCATGACGCGCAGGAAGTCGTGTTCCGTCCGCATGGCCGGGGAGATGCCGTCCGTTGCCGCACCTACATCCGGCTTTGCAGTTTTCGCGCCCGCTGCCGCCGCCGCTTCATTTCGCTGAACTTCTTGGCCTTTCGCCCGCCCGTCCATTCCGGCATTCTCGACCGGCTGTGTTTCATCGGCTCCATTCCCTGTCTCATCCTTTACCTCCGTGTTTGTCTCTTTGTGCCCTTCCACCGGGAAGAACTCAAACCTTTCGGGCGTGTCCGCACGTCCCGCCGCAACGCCGCCCTCGCCCTTCGCCGCCTCGCGCCACCGTTTCATCATCACCTTCACGTCGGCGGACGAATACGTCTTGCGCAGATTCATCTTCCGCGCCGCGTCGTTCACCTTGCTGACGAGCTTGTCGAGTTTTGACGGCTCCGCGTCAAGGTTCGCCGAGGCATAGTGCGCGAACACCTCGGCGAGATTCCCGTTCACGCCCTCCATCGTGCCGCACGTGGCCGGGAAAAGCCCGTCCACGATCTGCCTCTTGAACGCATCGAACTCCTTTGCGCGGATGTTCTCCGCGAATTCGACCGCGCCCGATTTCCCGAACTCGCCATTCGGCCCGCCATGCCCGACGATCTCGTGCGCGAGAATGCGCGGGATGTCGCCTACCTCCTGAACGTTGTCGAGAATCACGACCGCCGTTCCGTCCGACGTGTAGAAAGCGTCCCTGTCCTGCACTGCCGGATTGAGCAGCTGGCTGGCATCGTTCAGCCCAAGGCAAGTGCCGTCCCGTGCGATGCCGTCCGCGAACGCCTGTGCTGCGTCCGCCATCGTGTTGAAGTAGACGACGTTCTTCTTGCCGTACTTCGCCGCCCGCTCGTTCTCGATGACCTGCCGCTTGCGCTGACGGTCGAGGGCGGTGTACTGCCCCATGAGGGCAAGTTCCCGTGCTTTTTCGACGGCCTCGCCAAGCGTGGCGGCTCCGTCGCTGTCGCCCGTGTCGTTGTGGACGGAGAAAGTCCCGTCCGCCTCCTCCATGATCGTCACGCCCGTGTTGGGGTCATGCGCAAGGTTGCTGACGTTCTCCTTGCCCGTCCTGTTGTCGCGCCACTTCATCGGAACAAGTCCGGGCTTCCCGTCGGCAGTCTGCGGGAGGCTGAAGCTGACAGGTTCAACCCCGAACTCGCTCTTCATCTTCCTGGCGAGAGCCTGCGACGGGGTGACGACCTTTCCCGTCTCCGCGTCGATTGTCGGCTTTTCGGGTATGACCGCGCGTTCCGGCTGCGCGTTCGCCGCGTCGCGAAACTTTGCGTTCAGCGTGTCGCCAAGGAAGTTCGCGACGCGCGGATCGAAAAGAATGTCAGTCGCGAGCTTCGCGTCCGGCGGAAGCCCCGCCTTGTCGCACAGTTCCTGAAACTTACGCACTGCCTCTTTCGTCGGCTTCCAGTCGGGGGCGGGGGCGCGGCCTTTCGCCGCCTCGCCCGTCGTGCCCGCTTCGAAGTCCGCCGCCGGCTTCGCGTGCGCCTTTGCGGTGTCGATTCCCTCCTGGACAAACCGCTTCAGGGCCATCATGCCGTCGGGATTCAGCCTTGCCAGCAAGAGACGGCCTTCCGGCATCTTGGCGGCTTCCCGGACGACCTTCTCGTAGTCACGCGCACCCTTGACGCGGGCGTTCAGGACGCGCCCGGCGCCCATGATCGCGCCAATCGCGACACCATCGCGAACGCCTTTCAATCCCTCGATGGTGATCTCCCCAAGGTCGAGGTCGTGTCCGCTGGCGAGTTGGCGGAATGCCGTATCGCCCGCACCTTGTGCGCCCATGAGACCGCCCGCTTCAAGCGCGGCAACACCCTGGTTCAGGAACTCACGCTTCGCGTTGAACCGCCCCATTGCCTTGGAAAGCCCGCCGAACGTGAACTTCTCGACGGGCTGGACGGGGACGATGCCCTTGCCGTTCATCCAGCGGCGGAACGGCGCATAGTAGAATGCCGCCGTCATCGCACCGTCGAAGAGGGCGCTGCCGCCCGCGATGTCCTCCGCCGCCTTGCCCGTCTTGCCGCTTTCCAACGCCGTGCTGCGCGTCTGCTGGTATGCGTCGGCGGACGACATGGCAATCATCGTCGGGCCAAGGTACGCGAACTGCGCGATGCCGGATGCCGCGCCCTCCAGCCAGTCCACCACCGCGCTTCCCGAATTGCCGACGGGTGTCTTCTCGTCCAGCCAGTTGCGGATCCGCTTCGCGTCACGTATGGCCATGTTGCCGACAGCCGTCCCCTCTCGGCCATTCTCCACCATGAGGGAATGTTCCTGGTGCATTCCCTCCTTCCCGGCTATCGGGGCTTCCCACCTGAAATACTTTTCAAGGTTCTCGCGCACGGACGGATCGCGCTTCGCCATGCGCTTTACCTTCTCGTCGATGTTCACGCGCCCCAGCCAAGCATCAAACGATTCGCCCTCCTTCTTCGCCATCGGGTCGTCGGCCATGAATGCGTGACGCGCGTCTTCGTCCACGCCGCCAGCCGCCGTGCCGACAAGGTTGATGAGACCGGCGGCCATCTTGCCCGCCGTGTTCACGACGGTGCGGGGGACGCTCCGCCATCCCGCGCTTTTTCCCGTGCGCTCACCGTTCCCCGCGCGATTCCCCGCGACATACGCCAATGCCTCGCGCATTTCCTCGGGCGACTTGGACTCCTTGCGGATGCGCTCGATCTGCCAGTCCTCCAGCCCCGCTTCCTTTGCGACCCCGGCAAGGGCATCCTCGTCGCTTTTTCCGTTGCGCGGCACGCGCTTGCGACCGATCGGCTGGCCCATCGTGTTGTACGCCATCTCGTCCGACTCGTCCGTGCCGCGTTTCCATTCGGCAACGGCATCTGCCGTGTCGCCGTTCGCAAGCCGCTCCATGAGCGTGATCCTGTCCGGCTCGGTGCGTTTTTTGTGCTCATAGGCAACGCCCCGGTCTCGCCTGATCTCGTCCGAAACGTCGTCCCAGTGTTCGTGAAGCCAGTCGTTCCATTTCGACTGGTTGTCCTTCATGTGGGCATCGTGGACTTCCTGCGCCATCTTCTGCGCGGAAGCCTCGTCATCCGCCATGCCCCAATGCTCGCCCGTCTCGGCGTAGTGTCGGACGGCATCCTCCTGCGAGAGTTCCTTCCCGCCGACAACCGTCGGCACGACGGCGAACTTGCCGTCTTCATGCCGAACGAGCATGGACGATGTGGTGGAGTAGCCGTTCATCTTTCCGTCCTTGTCGCGGCGAAGGAGAACCCTGCGGCCCTCGTTGCGAAGGTTTCCGCCCCACTGGTTCTTCTCGCCGTCGGGAAGCCTTTCATTCCCACCGTCGCCGTCCTCACAGCTCAGAGGTTCAACCTCGCCAAAATCATCCGCCGCCTCAACAGGCTCGATTTCGCCCCACTCTTCGTTGTCATTCATCCGAAAGCCTCCTTGTGATTATTCCGCAACGCCACCAGCACCAACCATTTCAGGTTCGCCCTGCGTCCCATCATCGTAAACGGGAATTCGCCTTGACCGATCCTTGTTGTATCGGTAGCCCTTCAAAGTCTTCTGCCCTTCTTTTGACGGTTTTTCGCCCTGAGGATTCTTCGCTTCACTGTCGTCTGCGCCACCGCCAAACGCATCGGATAAAATCCGCGTAAGGGATGTCTGGAATTGCACGGCCTGATCGTCGCTGAGTTTCAGCCCACGCTTGATGTCGGTCATGTTCTTGGCCACGGATGCCGCAAGGCGTGCATTTGCCGTGTCGTTCTTTGAACTGGCACGGGCATTCCGCCCCTGTTCTTCATCCTTGCGCTGTGCGAGGCGGTCGCGCTCCAACTGCATTCGCTCTTCGCTCATGCCGCCGCCCTTGTTCGAACCCATGAACTCCTTGACATCCCCGAAGTAGGATGTCAGCGCGGAACTTCTAATCTCGGCGTTCAGCGGATTGTCGATCTCCACGAGCGGTCGGCCAGATTGCTGGTCTATCTGCGCCTGTCCGTTGCCGTCGAGCGCGTACCTCACGAAATGCAATTTGCCGTCCGAGAACGGCTTGCCCGTCGTCGGGTCAACCGTCCCGATGTAGTTGTATTCCCGGCCCTCGTCGAGCATCCCGCCCTCCAGCAGTTCCTTGTTGAACTGGTCCACCTGCTTCCGCGTGACGATGCCGTTCTGGAGCTGTGCGAGAATGGCCATGTTGCCGTAGCTGCCCTCCATCGCGGCCTTGCGGTTCGCCATCTGCGCGTCTTCCTCCTCCTTGAGGCGGAAATAGGAGTCGAGCTTCGCGTTTCGCTCCTCGAACGCCAGCCGCCGGTTCTCGATTTCCTGCGCATCCCGCTCCATCTGCTGCATCTTGATGGCATCGTCCCACGACTTCGCATGTTCCATGTCGCCGCGCCTGTCGGCGTATTCGCGCTTCTTCTGCGCCTGCACCTCGTCGAACTGGCGGACACCCTCCTCGCGGTTCGCCGCCCGCTCCTCCATCTGCGCGTCGAACTGACGCGCGCCCTCGGCACGTGCCGCTTCGGCTGCCGCCTGTTTTTCGTCGAACTGGCGGGCGTTCTCCTCCCGGTTCGCGTCCGCCTGTGCGGCCTGCATGTCCTGTCCGCGCCGTGCGGTCGCGGCGTTCATCGCCGCGATCGCCCTCTGGCGCTCGTCGTCCTTGATGTTCTTCCCGAAAGAGAAGTTTGCTACCTGAAAACCTGCCATTGCCTTTTCTCCTTATGATGCGAACAAGTAGTAGGAACCCGCAAGCTGCGCGTACTGGTCGAACATCCCGGCGTAGTACGACCCCAGCGTGTTCTGCTGGTCGGCGACTCTCGCCGCCGCGTTGAACTCCGTGCTGTTCAGGTTGCCGGATGCGTTCGCCGCGCTGATGCGGTTCGCCGTCGCGTTGTTGACGGCGTTCGCCGCGCCGATTGCGAGGTTGCCGCTGGCCGTCGTGAGCTGCCCCGCCGCCGTGAGCGCGTTCGACTGCGCCGCCCGGAGGTTGCCCGCCGTCGCGTTCGCGTTTGCCGCCGAAACCTGAAGCTGACCCTTGTTGACGAGGACGCCCGCCGCAGAGCTGATTGCGTTCGCCCCCGCGCCCTGCGCGTTGACGCCCTGCGAGACGATGGACGCGCCGGTCGCGCCAAGCGCGTTCGCGTCCGCGACGGCCCCGCGCATGGCCTCGAAGTAGTCCTTGTTGGAACTCATGCGCGTCTTGGTCTTCATCGCCGCGAGCGCGGTGGCAAGGGCCTGTCCCGCCTGCTGCATGGTCGCCGCGCTCTGTCCGCTTCCCGCGCTCACGCCGCGCCGCGCCAAGGCCCGCTCGTTCGCCGCCATCTGAGTCTCGTGGGCCGTCCGCGTGTCGTTTGCCGCCATCGAGACGGCGAGCGAGGGGTCGAGGGCGGCCAGCACCTGCGCATACGTCCCGGCGAGCCCGCCGGCCGACTTGTCGAGGCCGAGGATCGAGAGGCCCGTGTTGATGTAGCTGTTGCCCGAATCGACGAGGCCGCTCCCCTCGCCGAACATCGTCTCGCCCATCTCCCGGAGAAGCGGCTCGTATTCGCCGAGCGCAGTCGCCGTGTTGGTGATGTCGGTGGCGTTCTGCCGGACGTCGTTCACGGAATTCGTGATGTCCGATGCCGCCGCCTTGGCCTCTTCCGCGTACTGGTTGATCTTCCCGTAGCTCTCCGTGGCGTTCTTCAGGTAGCCGTCGATGCCCGCGTCCCCGTTGATGATGCCGTCGAGGGCGGAGCGAAGCCCGGCGTTGTTCTTCTGAAGGTTCCCGTAGGCGGTGTCGAGCGTCCCCTGCGCCTTTCCGAGTGCGTCTTCCGTCGCGTTGCGGTAGGCGTTTGCCGCAGCGGCGGCAGATGCCGCCGTGTTCAGCGTGCGGGACGAGCCCCACCCGAACATGCCGCCCTCATGCCACTCTTCGAGGTTGTTGGTCGTGGTGTCGCGCCGCACGGTCGTTCCCGTCGCGCCGGTGTATCTCGTCTCGTAGACTTTTGGAAGTGTGACTGCCATTTCTTCGGCCTCCTTTTCCGCTATCGGTTGGCGATGACCTGCTTCAGCTGCTGCACCTCCGTGCGCAGGTCCCGCACCTTCCTGTCATATGTCTCCTTCAGGAATGTCTGGTTCTCAAGCAGAAGGAGTATGGCCTTCTGCACCTTCGGCTCCTTTATGCCGACGATGGAAATTGCCGCATTGAACTTCTTGGCGCTCATTTCAGGCCCTCCATGCTTGACGCGACGGAAACGTGGTTTATCCGCGCGGCCCCCTGCACCTTGAACGCGAAATACTTCTCGATCCGCATGGCCGGAATCTGCCTCGGCCTCTGGCTTGTGATCGAGAGCGTCAGCGCGTGCGCCCCCTCCCCGAAGCACCCGTTGGGGGATGTGGCCGTCATGAGCGTCAACGTCACGGGGTACTTGTCCGAATAGATGCGCACGTTCCGCAGGACGAGGAACTGCGCCCCGACGTAGACCTTGCTCCGCCACTCGAACGTCTTAGCCTCCGCGCCGTCGTTCCACGCCTTGACAAACGAATCGCTGCGCGTGAAGTCCGCGTAGTAGGCCCCGCCGGACGCTGTGACGGTCTCCACCGTCAGTACCGCGCCGTTGGAATCGACCGGCACAAACGCGCCGTTCACCTTCCTGAACCACCCGCCGAACGCATAGCCGGGCTTCGGCGCAGCCGCAAGAACGACCTTGCGCCCGACATAGCAGGCCGCTTCCGCCACGCCACCGATCGAGTAGTAGGAGAGCATCCCCGTGGCGAATATCGACAGCTCCCCCATCGCGCCCGTGTTGCCGTCCACGAAAAGCGCCTGTACGCGGGCATAGCCCTCCGCCTGGACTTTCGTGAACACGAGCCGCACGAGCATGCTGTCGCGCATGACGAAACGGCCGCTGCGCGAGTCGGGATTGTTCGCATCGTATGTCCACACCGTGCTCCAGGTGTCGCTTTCGCTGTCGGCCATGACATCCACGCGCACGGGCGTCCAGACGTAGGTGATCCCGTCCTCCACGCTCGTCCCGTCATCGAGGACATGGAAAGCAATGTAGCGGCCGTTGCCGATCACCCACTTGTCCGGGTTCGTCAGGTTCGGTTCCGTGTCGATGGAAAGCCCGAACGCGAGCGAGCCGGACGGAAGCGAAGCCGCAATCACGTTGTCGCCGCTCTTGATGCCATAGGACACCGTAATCGTCCCGGAAGTCCGCATGACGTATTTCGCCGTGTACTTCGACGAGAGGTCGTTGCGGTTTATCGTGATCGAGAGGGCGGACGACACGAACGTGGAATCGTTCAGATACCATCCGCTGAACGTGTAGGTTTCGTCGGTGTCGTCGGCGGTCAGGGTGTAGGTCGTCCCCTTGTAGATGTTGAACGACTGCGCGGCAAGCGTCGTCACCTCCTCGTGTACGGACGCGGACGCGGCGCTCGTCAGCGTCACCTTGCCGACCTCAACGGTCGGGTCTGTCGCGTTCGCGACGCACAGGGCGAGCGTCACCTTGTCCTTCTCCGAGATCGCGAAGTCCACGCTTGCCGCATTGGACGGCATTGCGAACGAGATCTGCGATTCGGTTATTGAAGGATCGGCAATCCCGCTTGACGTTATCGCCCCGATCGACCCGCCGAATGCCGCGACCGCCCTGACGATCACGGGCCGCGCCTCGCGAACCTGCGCGTTCCACGACGAGCTGGAGATCGACTCCTCCGTTCCGCCGTCCACCTGCACGTAGACCGTCGCAAAGGACGTGTCCCCGCTCTTCGTCACGGTCAGCGCATTCGATGTCGAGACGAGGTGCGGGACAAACGTCAGCTCGCTGTTCCCGCCAAGGACGGCCGCATAGACGGTGTAGTAGTATTGCCCCGTCCCGCCGGCCTCCGCCGCATACTGTGCGCCGCCGGCCGTGAAGTAGTCCACCCGGTTCTGCCCGACATACGCCTCCTTGATCTGGCAGTAGACGTTCACGGATGTCTCGGCATCGAACCGCAGCGCGGCGGAAGACGGCGACACGTCGCACAGCGTCGGATCGTTCGTCGATGTCCTGATGACGCACTCGACGAGCGCGAAGTAGAGCGAAACCGTCGCGTTCGCGCCGCTCGTCATCGAGTAGGCGTACGCGCCGCCCTCCTCGTACTCTTCGAGGTTGTCCGACTTCGACACCTACGAGATGCCGTAATGCGCGTTCGGTTTGACGGACAGCTTGATGTAGTCCGTTCCGTCGGCGCGGAGATAGCCGGTATTGGCGAGCTGCGCACCGCTCTGCTTGCTGTACCGCCCGGAGATCGTCGCGGAACCGTTCGACCCCGCCGACGCCGTGACGGGCCATGCGTTCTGCGTGAGCATGCAGGTGATGGCGACATTCCCCGTCAGCGTGTCAGCCGTGTAGGTGTTGCCGCTGACCGCCGTCCCGTTCACGTACCAGGATGCGACCGTCGGGGCTTCGTAGTCCGCCCGCGACGACGCGAAGTAGAACGTGTAGGTCGTCCCCTGCACGAGCGTCTTGCTCGTCGTCCCCACGGCATCGATGTAGACCTCGCCCCATTCGGGATGATCCGCAATGGAGGCCGAAATCGTGTAGGTCGATGCCGTGATGTTGAACGACGCGGCCTTTGTCAGCGCGACGATCGTCCCGTTGATGTTCGCCGCGCTGCTTCCGTAGATGGAATTCACGCCGCTTGTCTGCGAAATGAACCCGTTGCCCGTGGAGAACACGTAGCCGGACGCGCACGACGCGCTGGCTGACACGTTGGAGCCGTGTTCCACGTAGAGCGTTCCGCTTCCCGAAAGCGAAATCGGGGAGGCCGATGCCGTGACATAGTTTCCGGTCGAATGGTGGCGGACGTAGGAAACTGTCGAACTCGACACGCCCGTGCCCTTGTTGATCGTCAGGGCGTGTTTCTCGCCGTAGTTCACCACAAACGACGTGGCGTTATTTGTGGGCTTCGCATTTGCGGTCGTTGCGGCATTCGAAGCGAACGAGACATTGCCGTCGGCTATTTCGGAACCGTCCATCGCGATTCCGTTGTAGAAATAGACCTGATGCCAGTTCTTGATCGTCGAAGCACACGCGGTCGCGACGACCTTCACGTTCGGGAGCGATGCCGTGCTTGTGTCGTTCGTGCTGCACGTATAGCTTACCGAAGCCGCATTTGCGTCCCGCGTGGTGGAAACCGAGCCCGCGACCAGCACATCATTGACGTACAGTGCGACATTGCCAACCTGAACATTGTTCACCTTGGCAGACGAAGCCGTGAACGTGAGCACGTAATACTGAGCGTCATAGGTCGTGGAGTTCCTGCTCGTATTAAACGTGTACCCGCCATACGACCCGCTGATCCAATAGGACGTGTTGTCCGCGAAAGTCGGATTCCAGTTGGCGTACTTCTGCTTTGCCTCATTTAATGCGTTTGTTTCAAACAGGTTTGTCGCGCTAACCTGTGTCGATACGCTAATCTCCAAGCCGTTGGCATCGATGGAATAGGCTTTTGCCGTAATGTAGGCAGTATACCCGCTGCTCCCCTTGCTTGTGAACTGGTTGGTTATCGTCTTGCTCTGGAAACCCGTCCCGACCTGCAGGCCGGTGTAGATGAGTCCAGCGGGCCCCATTGTGTTCAGGGCGATGCACTGCTTTGTGGAAGGTGTCAATGCCATCGTCACTCCCCCGCAAGATAAAGCTTGTCATTCTCCACGTCCGTGAAGACGCAGGAGCAGTAGTCATCATGCTCCGTGATGATCGGCTTGCCGCCCGTGTCGAAGTCAATCACGAACGCCCGGCGCATTCCATCCACGAGCGTGAACCAGCAGAAGAGCGCGTTGTCGTAGGCGGTCATCATGCACGACGCAGGGTTGAGCGCAGACCACGAAACCTTGTCCCAGTAAAGCCGCGTGATGACGGTCGAAGTCAGCGAATCCTCCGAGAGGACGCAGATGCCGTCCTGGGAGGCATAGTAAACCTTACCCTCGAACGTGCAGATCGAACGCGCCGAGACACAGGCCTGCTCCGAGACGATCTGCGCCGCCGTCATGCCCTCCGGGGCCGTCCCCGAAATCGCCCATGGGTAGCCCTTCGTGAGGATGAACGCCGTGTTGCCGGCCACCGCGATTCCGATTGCGAAGTCGCGGATCGTGTAGCGGTAGGCATCCGGGAAGCTCGTGGGAAGCCCCACGTCCGAGAAGCACACGCAACGCGGATTGGAGCGGAGGAAGCCGACGTAGAAGTTGCCGGGCATCTGCGTCATCCATGTCAGGTCTGCGGGCGTGGAGGTGATGTTCGGGGCCTCTTCGGAAACGCTTTCGTCGTTGATGTTGATCTTCAGTTTCGTCTCGAACGCGCCCTGCGTCCCCGCCGTGATCTTCTGCTCGCAGACGAATCTCACGGTGTCGCTCGTCTCTCCCGTCACGCTCATGTAGAGCCGCCGCGCCACGACCCAATCGGGAATCGTGTACTGCGCCGTGGCGTGGGCGACCCCGACCCAGTTGATCTTCTGGTTGTTGTTGTAGTCGAACTCGATCATGTTGCCGTCCGCGTCCGTCGCCACATTCGACTGTCCGCTCTCGTAGCCGTATTCGTCCACAAAGGTCTGGAAGAAGTACGTGTGGCGGATCGTGTTCGGGTCGAGTTCGACGCTGTTCACGCCCTCCGGGTGGTCGTCCGTCCAGTATTTCACCTCGACGGACGGCGGAATCTCCTTGAAGAGCGGATGCCGGTCGTATGTCTTGGCATTCCGGGAAGAGACCAACACACACGGCTGGTTCTCGCCATTCGCGTCGCTGATGCCCGTTTCGCCGGACACGAACAGGCGGAAGCGGTCGTCGTCGTTGATGTTGGACGGCGCGACCTGCACAATGCCCGGCCATGCAATCACGTCCCTTACGCCGTCGCCCCGCGTCCAGATGCGGATGGTCTTCGCATGTTTCACGTCGCGCAGACCGTTTTCAAGGCGGATCGGCATGTCCGTCACGTCGGACGACACGCGGATGGGGTTTATCTTCGTCGTGTGCAGGCGGCAGTTCTTCGCCACCGTCGCCTGGCTGTCGCCAAGGGCGGTGGCGTCAAGACGCGGCTGGATGCCGCCGAACTCGTCTATCTTGATGCCTGTCGCCATACCCCTTTATCCCACGGTATTCGTCTGCGTCTGGCTGTTGGTCGTTGTCGTCTGCCGTGCAAGGATGGATTCCGCATCGACGAGAATCTGCCGCCGCATGCCTGAAGTGATTAGTCCGTGCGTCAGGCGGTTGATCTCGCGCAGATACGTGGTCGCGTTCATCCGCGCCCCGGCCGCGTCCGTCCACTTCTCGCCCTCCATCGCGTAGATGCGCATGAGCGTTCCCGCCATGAGCGCCTTTTCGTACCGCTTCAGGAACCAAAGCGGAGCCTTTTGGTTCGTCGGCGTGGCGTTCACGTCCGGGACGACGGAGATGTCGGCATAGACGGCGTAGGTCGCATTCGCAACAGGCGCACAGCCCGAAGCGAAGACGAGCGCAGGGCCTGTTGCGGTGTCTTTCGTCGTCAGAACGCCGATTCCAACGGGCACGCTGTCAACGCCCGCACCGACAAAACGCTGGAAGTCGCCAAATGCCGGGGCGATTCCGCCCAGTTCCAGCGAAGTCGACGTGATCGTGCCCGTGACGCGCTCGCGCAAGGCTCCGCAGCGTTCCGCGAAGTCGCAGACCGTGTGCCAGAACTCCTTGACCATCATCACGTCCGTGATCGACGCCAGCTTGTAGGCGATTTCCGAAAGATAGGCCGAAACGTTCGTCGCCGTCTGCTGCCGGAGCGGGACTTCGACCTGGTTCCACAGTTCGCCTGGAAGTGCGTATTTCATGACCTGACGCTCTCCGTGAATTTCGCGTAGTATGTCTGCGCAAGGTTTGCATTCGCCGTGTCCGTGTCGTCCTTCAGGTACATCTGGTGGATGACGTAGTAGACAAGCGACTCCATCCAGCGGTCTTCCAGGTTCACCGTGAAGCCACGGAACTGGTCGAGCGTGTACGTCGTGTCGCCGATCGTCGCGGGGAAGGACTCGGGAACGGTGAAGTCCACCTCTTCGCCGTTGACGATGAGCATCTTGCCCGTCAAAAGCCCGTCTACATACTTCGACTCCGGACGGACATTGCGGATCATCCGCAGCCCGTCGCGCATGGCATCGAAGATTTCCGTCGGCGCGAACCGATAGTTGTCCTCGTAGGTGTCGAGCAGTTTCACCCGTGCCTGTCTTTCGATTTCCTTGATTGTGAACATGGCTTTTCCTTTCGGATTCAATTATCGCACGGCTTTATCTCCGCTTTATTCGGGACTTGCCGCCGCCGCGCAGGGCGCGTTCGTCGAGACGGGCCACAGGGCTACCTCCGTCGTGTTCGTGATGCGGCTCTCGTACAGCCCGAAGCCGAAGGACGTGGACGAGACCGCCGTGCGCGTCAGTTCCACCTGTGCGTTCTCCTCCCAGCTGAACACCCACCCGTTCAGGAGCCAGAGCAGCTGAAGCGTGTTCGCCGTCGCGGACGTTGACGGCATCTTCACGCCCACGGATGCGTTCATGCCGTCGTGGATGTTGCCGCCCCTGTAAATCGACTGGCAGCCAGCAAGGATGAGCGCGGTCACGAGCAGAACGAGCATGAAGACCGTCGCCGCGAGCGACGGGAGCTTCGGGGTTTCGTTCGTCTCGCCAAAGATGCCGTTGTCAAGAAACTGCGTCATTGCTCATCCTCACTTTCCCTGTGCTTCGCAATCGCAAAATCCGCTGGGAGGCATACGGTGTCAACCGCCGCCTCGCATACGGCATCCGCGAGAACGGCAACGCCGAGCGGAATTGTCAGCAGGTTGAGGGCCATGAAACGGTAGTCGCTCGGAGCGTCGCTCATCATCTGCGGGAACGCGCAGATGACCGAGGCCGCCCCTGCCGTGCGGGTGGACTGGTAAATGCTTTCGACCCTCGTGGACGTGCCCGGACTGCGCGTGTAGCAGTTCACGCAGCCCGTGAGGGAAGCAAGTGCTGTCAACATCAGAATCTTCTTCATGTCATGCCTTTCGTTCGAGGACACCCCTCCGCGCGACATGTACGCCCGCGAAACAGGAATGAACGCGGGCCACGCGGAGGGGCAAATGCCGTCCGTCAGAGGCCAAGCCTGAACCACTTGTTCAGGTAGTGCTTGACGCCTTTCCAGCCGAGGCCGAAGATCGAGATGCCGTCATAGGCGAAGCCGACGGCCACGCTGTCCACAGCGGGGATGTGCGCATCGACGAGCGAGTCGAACTCCGTTGCGATGGCCGCGACCTCCCGTTCGTCGATCCTGCCGTCGTTGGCGAGGCCGTTCGTCCAGAGCTGTCCGTAGCGGACGAATGCGTTGCCGACGGCGGCGGCCTTCTGCTTGTTGCCCGTGAGGGCGATGTTCTCGGCGGTCTTGCGGACTGCCGCGAGGTGGATCTGCTTGATGATCTTGTTGCTGTTCATGTCTGGTCTTCCTTTCCTTGTTTTCTGTTTGCGTTGGCCCTGCGCGGAGCGGCGGAGGCACGGAGGAAACGCAACAACCGTAAAATGCCGCGCCCCCGCCGCCCGCGCGGGATAAGCTCACTCCACGATCTCCCAGTCCTCGGCCTTCATGTCGCCCTGCGAGGCGAGCCAGCCGACTTGAATGCCCGTCTCGCCCGTGTGGCGGTTCTTGAAGTGAAACACGAAAGCGAGAGACTGCCTGATCGTGCTTTCCTCCGAATAGCCGACTTCGACGGTGCGGAGATCGACGAACTGGCCCTCGCCGTTCCACCCCTTGCGCGTGACCTTCTTGCCGCGCATCATCGCCTCAATGGCCATGCCGAACGGCATTCCGCCGCATGGTCGCGCCGCCGCCTCGAACTGCGCCTTGGGGCACCACGACACGTAGCCGTCGGGATAGCGGACGATATACCCCTCGTCGGCAGGGTTCTCGTTGTCCGGAATCTCCCAGCCACGGGACTTGTTGTAGTCGCCGCGCGTCATCGGCTCGGCTTCTACCTGGTGCATTCGGATGTACTTCATCGTTTTTCTTCTTCTTGCCTTGTTTCCGCGAAGCCTCCGTGGCTCCGCGTGAAAAGTTCTCTACCCCGCGCAGAGGGCCTTGACGACCAGCCCCGTACCGCCCATCGCCGCGAGGTAGCGCAATGCCGCCCAAAGCATCTTCGCGCCTGCGATGCGGTTGCGCTTCGCCTCCGCGTTCGCGATGAGTACCTTGACGCGCTCCGCCGTCTTCAGCTGGCACTCGACAAGCGCACGGCACTGATGGACGAGAACGGTGAGCATCGCGTCATGCCGCCGATCCGGATTCTCGATCCGCTGCGCGTCCTCCATTTCGCGGTCGAGCGTGTGCTGCATCTCCAAGTTCATGTCATTTTCCTCCCTTGTCCTTGCGCTCCGCTTGGCGACGGTCGAACCGGCGCAGGACCCTCGAGCCGTCCTGCCACTCCACGAGGACGTCGCCCGTCCTGAAGTCGACGCTTACGCGCGTGACGGCGTTCGACGGACGGCCCAGCTTCCAGAACGCCTCCGCCGCGCTGTTGAGCCTGCGCCGCTGCGCCTCGTAGCGCCGCGCATCGCGCGTCGCCTCGTCCACCTTCAGCGCCCGGCGCATCGCCAGTGTCCGCTCGTGGCGCGTCGGCGGCTTCCGCGACAGGCCGTCGCGCGGCCCGAACATGGATGTGTCCGAAACCGCGACAGCGGACGTGTCCGCGCTTGCGGGCGGTGCGCCCCACGCGAGCGAGGCGGCGAGGAGAAGTGCCGTGCAGGTCATTGCGCCTCCTCCTTCCCATCGGTTCTGTCGAGGATCGCCTGGTAGATCTCGCGGGCCGTCCAGCTCGCGGTCTTGTCCCGGCGCGCCTCCACGAACGCCCGGAACGCCTCGATGCGGTTGGTCGCCGCCGCGTGCTCGTCCATCCACTTCTGCGCCTCGGCGCGCAGGGCCTCCAGCCGCTCCTCGAACGTGTTGCGCTGGACGGCTCCGACCACGCGGCGCGGCAGGTTCGTCTGCGCCCACTCGTGCTGTCCGCGCCGCCACGTCTCGACGACGTTCGTCTTCCCGCCGACGACGACCGTGGCGCGGCTCACGCACCGGGGCCGCGTCGCGAGGTTGTGCAGGTACTGGCGTTCGGTGT
>CAKTZI010000021.1 GCA_934635385.1 uncultured Kiritimatiellota bacterium
TATTTTTTAGCCCGCATTTACTGGGGTCAGACGAGAAATCGGGATAAACTGTCCCGAAAAAACCGGGATAAGGGTGGCATTCCGCCCCCCCTTGCGGCACCATCCGAATTGTGCTACAATATGCGACCAATTCGCAAATTGGAGATTCAGCCATGCGGCGGCAGACATATGAGACGCGGCAGCGCGAGACGCTGTGCGGGTTCTTTCGGGAGAACCCGGACGTCTGCTTTACGCCGCGCGAGCTGGCGGACCGCCTCGGCGCGGCGATGAGCCTGAGCGCCGTCTACCGCAATCTCGCGAGCCTCGCGGCGACGGGCTTCGTCTCCGTGAGCGCCGCGTCCGGCGAGACGACGCGCCGCTACCGCCTGGCGGGGCACGGCCCGTGCGCACGCCATCTGCATTTCGCCTGCGTGCGCTGCGGCCGCATCGCGCACCTGTCGGAGGCGCAGACGAAGAAGGTCTCCCGGCTGCTGCACGCCGAGGGCCTGTCGCTGGATCTCGCGAAGACGCTCATGCAGGGGACCTGCCCCGCGTGCCGGAGGAAAGTGCCATGCGCCGCTTCGTGAAACAGCTCTTCCGCCCGAACGCCCGGAACCGCAAGGTTCTCTCCGCGCTGTGCGCCGCGTTCCTTCTGGCCGTCCTCGCCCTTTCTTGTCTCTTCGTCGTGGCCGAGGCCGACCACGCCTGCGACGGGCACGACTGTCCCGTCTGCCAGGAGATGCGGGCGTGCCTCGACAACTTCCAGCTTGTGGGCAGCGCGCTTGGCGGTCATGTCCTCCGCCTGCCCCGGCTCCCCGTCGTCGCCGCAGTCACGCGGTCACACGTCTACCGCGCACCGGCAACCACCCTCCGTTCCCTTTCCGTGAGATTCGATGAATGAGCGTCGGACGAAGCCCCTGCGGGCTTCTTTTCATACGACAACTCATTTCATCAATCTCAACAGAAGGAAACACAATGAAACATCCACTTTTCGTCGTGGCGGCGCTGTCTGCCGCCACGCTCCTCGCGGCTTCGGCCGCACCCACCTCGGCCGCGCATCCGAAAGATGTCGTCGCGGCCACGTTCCCGGTCGCCGACTGGGCGCGGCAGATCGTCGGTTCGCACACGAACGACGTGAGGGTCTGCCTGCTCCAGAAGGGCGGCGCAGACCTGCACAGCTACCGTCCCTCGGCGGCGGACGTCGCGCACATCCAGCGCTGCGACCTCTTCATCCACGTCGGCGGCGAGTCCGACGGCTGGGCGGAGCCGCTGGTCGAGCGGAAGAAGAAGGCGGGGCAGGGCGTCCTCAACTTCATGGAGACGCTTCGCGATTCCGTCAAGGCCGAGGAGATCGTCGAAGGCATGCAGGCCGAAGACGACCATGACCACGACCACGCGCACGGGACGGCCGACGATCATGACCACGATGACCATGACCATGATCACGACCACGAGGAGGTCGAAAACGACGAGCACGTCTGGCTCTCGCTCCGCTTCGCCGTCCGCCTGGTTGACGCGATGGCCGCGCAGATCGCCGCGCTCGACCCCGCCCATGCCGCCGACTACCGCGCGAACGCCGCCGCCTACACGGCGAAGCTGCGCGAGCTGGACGCACGCTATGCGCAGACGGTCGCGAAGGCCGCGCGCAAGACCGTCCTCTTCGCCGACCGCTTCCCGTTCCGCTACCTGGTCGAGGACTACGGGCTGAAGTACTACGCCGCGTTCGTCGGCTGCTCGGCCGAGAGCGAGGCGAGCTTCAAGACCGTCGCGTTCCTCGCCGCGAAGGTCGACGAGCTCCACCTGCCGTGCGTCCTGACGCTGGAGGGGTCCGGGAAGAAGATCGCCGAGACCGTCCTGCGCGTCAGCCGCGCGAAAGGCGTGCGCATCCGCGCCGTGGACTCGCTGCAGTCCGGTACACCGCGCGACTACCTGGCAGCGATGTCCGCCAATCTGGCGGTCTTCGCCGACGCGCTCAACTGACGGAGGCCGACATGGACCTGCTTTCCTGCACGAACCTCCGGTTCGGGTATGCGGGGCAGCTTTCGTTCGCCTGCCCGGACTTCACCGTCCGGGCGGGCGGCACGCTCCGCATCGCCGGGCCAAACGGAACCGGCAAGACCACGCTTCTGCGTGTGCTGGCCGGGCTGTTGACGCCGTTCGGCGGCGAAATCGTCCGCGCGCCGGAACTCGCGCGCGGCGGCATCGGCTACCTGCCCCAGCGCTCGCCGCTTCAGGACGACTTCCCGGCGACCGTCCGGGAGATCGTCCTCTCGGGCTGCCAGGCGCTCCGGGGGTGGCGTCCGTGCTATTCGCGGCACGAGCGCGACCTCGCCTGCGCGGCCCTGCACGCCTTCGACGCGACGGACCTCGTCTCGCGCTCCTATCGCGACCTCTCGGGCGGACAGCGCCAACGCGTCCTCCTGGCGCGGGCGATCGCCGCGCCGCGCCGGCTCCTGCTCCTGGACGAGCCGACGACGGGACTGGACGACCGCGCGGTCGGCGACCTGCGGGACGTTCTGTCGCGCCTCCAGGCCCGCGGCACGGCGCTGGTCGTCGTCACGCACGACGAGTCGCTGCTGGGCGGCGCGTCCGTGCCGACCATCCGCATCCGGCGGGAGGAAGGAGCGCACCATGGCTGACTCGCTCGTCGATTACCTCGGCTACCCGTTTGTCCGCCACGCGCTCCTCGTGGGGACGCTCGTCGCCGTCTCGGCCGCGCTTCTTGGCGTGCCGCTCGTCCTGCGCCGTCTCTCCAACATGGGGGACGGACTCTCCCACGTCGCGTTCGCGGCGCTGACGGTCGGGAGCGCCGCCCACCTGGCCGGCGGACTCGTCTCGTCCCTCGTCGCCACGTCCATCTGCGCCGTCGTCCTGCTGGGCGTCTCGCGGCGCACGCGGACGAAGGGCGACGCGGCGCTTGCGATGCTCTCGTCCGGCATGCTGGCCGTCGGCTACCTCGTCGCGAACCTCGCGCCGCCGTCGGCGAACGTCTCGGGCGACGTCTGCACGACGCTCTTCGGCTCGGTCTCCATCTTGACGCTCTCGGATGCCGACATCTGGGCGTGTTCGGGGCTTTCGGTCGCCGTCGTCGCCTTTTGCGCGTGGACGCACCACCAGAGTCTGGAGTACGCCTTCGACGAGGACTTCGCGCGGGTCGAGGGCGGACATGTTCGCCTCTACAACGTCCTCTCCGCCCTCGTCGTCGCGGTCGTCGTCTCGGTGGCGATCCGCCTCGTGGGGGCGCTTCTCGTCTCGGCGCTGCTCGTCTTCCCGGCGGCCTCGGCCCTGCGGCTCTTCAGGTCGTATCGGGCCGTCGTCGTCTTCGCCGCGCTCCTCGCCGGCGCGACCGCCCTTGGCGGAATCCTCGTCTCGGTGCTGGCCGGGACGCCCGTCGGCGCGACGGTCATCGCGATGGACCTGCTGGCGTTCGCGGCGTGCTGGCTGGCGGGACGGAGAGGAGGTCGGACATGACGCTTACGCAGCTGACGAAGGGGCTGCTGGTTTCCGTTGTCGGCAGCGTCGCGGCCTATGTCCTCCTGAGCGGCATGGCCCGCATCGCCGAGCCGAGCGACTTGCCGACGCCTGATCCGCCCGTCGACGTCGACTTCACCCGGCTCAATCGGACGTTCCGTGACGTGCGCCTGTTTGAGTTCCGGCAGGACCCGTCGGCGTTCAGGGGACGGCGCGTCCGCCTGTGCGGCTTCGCCATTCGGGCAAAGGACGAGCGGGGGCGGACGCACCACGGGTTGAAGGTCTTCGACCGAGGCGGCTGCTGTCCACTCTTCATCATCGAGTACCTGCCCGCCGGGACGAACGCGCCGCCGTTCAACGGCGAACGCATCCTGGTCGACGGCGACGTCCTGTGCCCCGCGCCCAAGGAGGCGTTCAGCGCCGCCGTCGTCAGCAACGCGACCGTCACGACGCTGAACACGTTCGCATTCTGACGCGGGGACAAGGGCCTCGCTTTCATCAGATTATGATTTTGCCTCTCTCAACATATGGAGGCAACGTAAACAACAAAAAGAAACAGACAAAAAAGGAAAAGACAAATGAAGACAAGATACATCATGACAACGATCGCCTGTGCCGCCGCGCTCTGCGGCAGCGTTCGGGCGGAAACGGAAACGAAAGAATCCGAAGCGCAAGGCCTCAACTGGGCCATGGGCGAAGGGGTGACGTTCGGCGAGACCTCAATCGTCTCGGCGGAAGTCGGCCTCGCGGTCGACTCGAAGTTCATGAGCTACGGCCTCGTGGACAACAACGACCCGATCCTCACCCCGTCGGCGGCGCTCACGTTCTTCGACTGGGTGACGTTCAGCGTCGAGTCGATCTTCGACACCACGCGCTACGGCGAAAAGGCCGGCTACCGCGATCATGCCTTCCGCTATCAGGAACTCGACCCTGGCGTGGCGATCGGCCATGCGTTCGGGCCGGACGAAGGGCTGCCGACGACGATCGAGTTCGAGCTCGGCTACACGTATGAGCAGCATCCTAGGATCGTCGATGACGACACGCAGTTCCTCACGTTCTCGATCGGACTGCCTGACCTCTGGTTCGAGCCGACGTTCTCCTACGAGCGCGACATCGACCGCGACGAGGGCACCTACCTCAACCTCGAAATCGGCCACACGTTCTCGGTTGTCGAAGGAAAGGAAGAGGGCGATGACGACATTCTCTCGTTCCGCGTCTCCCTCGCGCAGGGCTGGGGCGACCAGCGCCGCGTGACGGCCTACCTCGGCGAGGCCGGCGACGGCTACGACGAGGCGTGTCTCATGGACACCTGCCTCAAGGGCGAGCTGACGTGGAACATCACGGACGGCGTTTCGCTCGGCGCGTACCTCGCCTATTCCGACTACCTCTTCGACTCGTCGGCGCGCAGCTGCGCACGGGCCTACGAGGCGACGGGGGAGTACACGGACAGCTACAACCTCGTCACGGGCGTTTCGCTTGCCGTCGCGTTCTGATTCGGCGCTGTGGTCGTCCAGACGGCCAAACCCTCACTCCACGCAAAATGTTTGGTGGGGGCGAAAGCCCTGCACCCGTCTTGGGCGGCTACCCCCGCATTTATATAAATGCGGGGGTAGCCGCGTCGTGGGGGAACTGATGGGCTGGACTCTTCTCCAGCCACAGTATCGATGAGGTGTACATGACCACATCAGGCAGTCCGTGCCTCCCTCACTTCGTGACGGTATTCGAGTTCTGGTTGTACGCCTTGGCAACGCACTTCCACTGTCCGTCGATCTTGAGGAGAAGAAGGACGTCTGTGAAGTCGATTGTGCCTCCCCAGCCCTCTTCGAGCACGCGGACGACGGCAAGTGTCTCTTCCAGTTCAAGGACGTCAATCCTCGTCTTGAATTCCTTGCCGGCGCCGACGGTGTCAACATTGCGGTAGAACTGCTCGATGCTGCCGCGCTCGAGCTTGCCGTTGAGGAAGCCGAACAGGCAGGCGTCCACGGTGAACAACTCCTTTGCGTAAGCGCTGTTGCCCTCGGCGACGCTGCGGGTGAACTTCGACGCGGCCTCCACGACGGCGTTGTAGTCTTCGATCTTCGATCTCATTTTCGCGTTCCTTTCTTTCCGATTCGGTTTGTATTCCTGTGTTTCGACGTGGCTTTCTCGCCACTTGTGGAAACGGGCGAATGATACTATAATATACGCCCGTTGAGCAAGTAGGCACAATAAAGTGCTATACTACCCTTTCTGAAAGCAAGGAGTGCGATGACAAAGAAGGAACTTGAAGGATTCCACTGCACCGTCGAGGCCGCGATGGCGGTCATGGGCGGGAAGTACAAGGCCATCATCATCTGGTGGCTCAACGAGCGTGCCGTGATGCGGTTCAGCGAGCTTCAGCGGGCGATTCCGCAGGCGACGGCGAAGATGCTCAGCCAGCAGCTCCGCGAGATGGAGGCGGATGCGCTGGTTGTCCGCAAGGTCTATCCCGTCGTGCCACCCAAGACGGAATACCGCCTTGCGCCATTCGGCAAGAGCGCCGCCAGGATCGTCCTCGCCATGGACACATGGAGCAACGCCTACTACAGGCACTTCGGCGCCACGCCCCCCTGCGACGATGCCGAACTGATAAACAAGTCGAGATGACAGGATTGTGCAGATCGCCGCCATTCGGGAAGGACGGGCTTGTCGCGATGCCTTTACACGCCCTCGCATCCAAGGAGTGTCAGCGTTTCGTCCAGGCGGGTACAGACGTCTTCCACCAGCAGACGAACGACATGGTAGCCATTCTTCTGCAGGAGCCAGTCCTCGCGCCGCGCCCGACGGTACGCCTCGATATCGGACACCTCAGTACATACGTCCAGCATGACCACCATCTTGTGCGAGACATCCAAGAGGTCAACTTCGACAAGGGGATTCGCACCACAGGGGATGGGCAGACGTTCGCCCAGCCGGAACATCCCCTTCGTCCCAGCGCGCGACTCAAGCCGTTCGAACAGGAACTTCACAACAGCCGCCCGCGCGGTCGGACGTCCACGGATTCCGTCGTTCAAGTCGAACTGCAGTGTCGCGTAGACGAACAGGTTCGCGAGTGCTTCGCTGACGCCATCACGGCAAAGGCGACGAACGCTGTCCGCAAACGTTTCCTTCCAGTGCGGTACGGACGGAATCGGCACGGAGACCGGCCATCCCTCGTCCACGCCAACCGGCATCACGACCTTATAGCCGATGGCCTCGTAACCTTTGGCGCGCCGGTCGTACATCCGCGCGCAAACGGCGACATTCAAGTCCACGTAGTCGTAGATGCGCACCTCGCGCTTTCCATCGTGCAGACGGTGGAGCCGTCCGGCGAACTGCGTCAACCGTCCCTTCCACGAAATCGGCGAAGCGAGGAAGAGCGTATCAAGGCGCGCATCGTCGAAGCCCTCGCCGAGGAAAGAGCCCGTCGCCAAGATGACGCGCGGCTCCGAATCCGGAATGGACAGAAGCCGTTCACGCACGTCTTTGAGTTGCCGTCGCCCCATGCCGCCCAGAAGGAGGACCACGTTCTGAGCCTTTCCCTCCAGTTCTTTCGCAAAACCCTCGACCTGCTCGCGACGATCACTCAGGACAACGGGTGAACGTCCTTCCTCTACGGATGAAAGCACATCCTGCACAATCTGCCGGTTACGCGCCACGTCGGCAATCAAGGCCCTGCACAAGTCGGAATAATCCACACGTCCGTCTTCGTCAACTTTCCCGACCGGCATCCGGAAGGCCGTCGGGCGCACGTAGACGAGATGGTCAAACGGTTCACGCTTCGCCAAGGTCTTGGGATCGACACGATGACGAATGGGACCACATTGCATCATGATCAGTGGATGCCGTCCGTCCTTGCGATCAACCGTCGCAGACAATCCCAGCACGTATTTCGCGGGCGCAACATCGACGGCGGCCTCGAATGTCTCCGACGCAACGGCATGGCATTCATCGATAATGATCTGCCCGTAGTCCTTCACGCGGGGATCAACCACGCCCTTGCGCGAAAGCGACTGGAGAAGCGCCACGTCCAACCTTCCCGTCCACCGGTCCGAACCGCCGCCGATACGGCCGATCTCGCTTTCCGGGATTCCCAGAAACTCAGCGAGCCGCGCGCCCCACTGTAGCTGAAGCTGACGGCGATTGACGAGAACCAATGTGTTGACCTTCCGTTCGGCAATCATGTAGGCGGCGACAACCGTCTTGCCGAACGCCGTTCCCGCCGCCAAGATGCCCCTGTCGGACTTCTTCAGATCCGTGGCGGCCGCTTTCTGTTCAACACGAAGCGTCCCATGGAACGATACGTCAATCGGAACGCCGCCAAAGCGTTTGTCCACCAGGACGGGGCTCATCCCCTTCGCCTTCAATGTCCGCAAGGCGCTTTCAAGGCAACCGCGCGGCAACTGGAGGAAGCGATCGCCGTTCAACGCCCGCGAGATGACCCGCGGCGTCCCATAGACGGAATACTTCATCCGCTGCCGTTTGTAGAACTCGGGATTGACGAACGACGCCAATCCGATCAGCAGACTCCGGAGCCTCGGCGTCAATTCCGCTTGTTCGATGTAGAGACGGTTGGCAAGGACGATCTTCACGTCTGCGACGCAAGGCTTCGCTGCGGTCGTCTCAGGCCGTTCACCCGTTGACCACAATGGCAGAAAGAACTCCCACGGACGTTCCGAGTCGGCGACGGTCTGTCGTCGCGGCAACAAGAGCCGATGTTCGCCATGCGCCTTCCGCAAAAGACTTTCAAGCGCTAGGGGATCGACTTTCGCGACAGAAGACAGATAGGCCCATTGATCCGCATAGGGAACCCAGTCGTCGTCGACAAAGACGCTGTTGTCAATCTTGCGCGGTTCCGCCTGTAGAGGCAAGGCCACCAAACTGCCGAAACCACCCTTCGGCAAGGTGTCCTGATTGGGGATGATGCGGTCATACGAATCAAGTCCGACCTCCGGGTGTTCCTCCAAGACAAGCGTCAGCACATACGTCAACGCTTCGCGAACGCCTTTGACCGAAACAGGCGATTGGAAGAACAGCCACAGATGGGCGCCGTGCCCCGAACGGGATTTCTCAAGGGCGACTGGCAACCCTATCGCCCGCATCTTCCGTGCGACAAGAAGCGCATCGCGGCGCCAGGCCGACTCGTCGAAGTCAACGACCGCCAGGCGCACGGTCTCGTCCGCCGCCATCGGATAGGTTCCCATGACGAACGGCTTCATCGCGTTGTCCCGTCCGCGCAGATGCCAACGCACCACCTCGTCCGAAACCGGCACATATTCACGTACCGGGCATTCGCCACACTTCTTATGCCGTTTCCACACACACCCAGACCCCCACTGGTTACGGCAGCAAGGAGAATAGCCGGACGTCCCCTTCTTCGGGTTCTCGTAACGACGCGCGAAGACATCCTCGCGTCCGGCAAAAAGCGAACGGAAGAATCGAATCTTCTCGGCATTCGATACGCTTCGGTCAATCATGCAATGAGACCATTTCCCTCACGAGACAATGTTGGTGCGTGTTTTCCATTTTGAACATTATTCATTCACGTCAATGCCATTCATCGCCTACCCCCGCATTTATATAAATGCGGGGGTAGGCTGCGTAACCGAAGACAAGAAGGCAGCAGCAAGAGAATTCATCGGCTTGGACAAAGCATACGTGCCGGAATCGGCGTCCCGGATGATGATGCCCGCTCTGAGCAGAATGCTCAAATGTCGAAGAAACGAGGTCTCGCAAAACCCGACGCGGCGGATAAGTTCAGCGTAACTCACCGGCTGATGCCGACGGAGCGTCCGAACGATCTCCTCACGGCGTGGATTGGCATAGGCCTTCACGAGCGGAAGCAGACGGGCCGTCCAGTCCTTCGGAAGCGTCTTGCGGGAAAAGAGCCGCCGAAAAGCCTCCTGAATGGCAATTGCGACCGGAAGCGAACGGTCGGACTTGGTTCCGTAATAGACGAAAGACGCCACGCGAACAACGCTAATCAGCCCACGGGCATTGAGCGCGCGCAAGTATGTGCTGGCCGTCGGGACGGGAAGCCCCGCCTCAGCGGCCAATTCAACCACACCTTTCTCGCCTTTCGCGTTTGCGACAAGGTACATCAAGTTCAGTCGGTCTAGGTTGGCCAGAGCCCGCGCCGTCCGCCAGAGAGTTGGATTAAGTTGATTCGACTTCATGACGGACATAATACCAAATTCCGCGCCCGCCTACCACCGCATTTATATAAATGCGGTGGTAGGCGGGCGCGGGGAAAATCGCCTCGAAGATCGCTTCCCCATCGGATAGCATATGCCACCCTTCGAGATTGGCTCACCGTCCGATCAGCCAAGTTGCAATCGCCTACGGCGCAGTGGGTCTAAAGGAAAGGGTTTTGATGGAACCCTTGGGGCAGTCGATCAGCTCTTTGGGGTAACTAGGATTTTCGGTGAAGATGACGCGCGAACCTGGTTCGACGTGAAAGGTGGGAAACAGCATGGAATGGCCGTTTGAGTTTCTCGGATAATCGCGCTTCAGCAAGGTGCGCGTGAATTCGTTTGTCGACAAGACCCCTGATGTGACAAGCGTGGCGTTGGAGATGAGATAGACATCGTGCCCCACGATCAGGGGGATTCTCAACGTGCCAGCCCCGGCGACGACAAATGGTCGGCGGAAGTAGCCAAAGGAGAAGCGAGCCTCCCCCGGCTTACGGTAGGGTTCTGACCCTGGGTTCGAGACGAGAGGTCTTGGGTACGTGTAATGTCCTTCTTTCGGCAGGGTGACCCACGTCCCGTTGAGTTCTCGTTCCATGCCATCCATCTGGATCACACATCGTTGGTCGGCATTTACGGGCAACTCTCTTCCCATTTCGGACGGCAGTAGGCGAAAACGCCGGCGACGAGGGCAAGGCAGGCGGCGACCGCCGTCCAAACGCATGCGTACGAAAGAGCCCCCAGCACGACCAGGGCGCGCCGGACGGCGGCGAGCGAATGGCAGCGCAGCGTCGGCAGCGAGCTGGTCATGTCCCGGATGAGGATGCGCCAGGCAAATGGCGGGCGTCCGTCGAAAAGCGCGGCGAAGAGCACGCCGAGGGCGTGGATGTCGGCGGCGGGCGAGACGTCCCGGCCGGTCATCTGCTCAGGCGCGGCGAAGCCGGGCGTGCCAAGCGCCCGGTCGACGCCGTCCGCGAGCGTCGGGTTGCCGCGTCCAAGGCCGTGGACGAAGCCGGAAAGCGCGTCGTCCGAGAAGTGGACGATCCCGAGGTCGGCGAGGACGTAGCGTCCGTCGGGCGCGACCAGCACGTTGTCCGGCTTGAGGTCGCGGTGGACGACGCCGTGCGCATGGAGGTAGGCGAGGGCGCAGCAGAGATCCCGCCCCAGCGCGGCGAGGGTACGCGACGACAGTCTCTCCGACAGCGGCCGCAGCAGCTCCATCGTAAAGTAGGGCTCGCCGCGAAACGTTCCGGACGCGAACACGCGCATGAGGTTGGGATGCCGGAACGCGCTCAGCAGGCGGGCCTCGGCACAAAAGCGTGCGCGCGCCCGTTCGGGCGGAACGCCGGTACGCGGACGAAAGAGCTTGAGCGCGAGATCCAGCCCGGACGCCTCGTCATGGACGCGCCAGACGTCACCCGTCGCGCCGCGCCCGATCAGGGCGACCGCGACAAGCCCGCCGATGCGGTCGTCGGGATGGAGGGGCGACGCGGCAAGATCCGCCGAGAGCGCGGCGGCAGCGGGCGTGGCGAGATGGCGCTGGATGTCGTCGGCTTTCATCGAGGCGAAGCCTCGTCCTCGGCTTCGAGGTGCGCACTTCGGCGGCCAGACGTTCCGTCAGGCGATTCTTGATCTGGTAGAGCGCATTCACGGAGAGGCCGAGATCGGCGGCGACGCGCTCGGCCGGCTCGCCCAGGATGGCATAGCGGCGGAAGGCGATCTTGGACGACGAGCGGACGGCCGGGTCATGTTTGATAGCGATCTTGCCTTGCTGTACGGGGTGACGACGAAGCGCCTAAATGAGCAGGTCAAACGCAATGTCGCCCGTTTCCCCGCCCGCTTCATGTTTCGTCTCTCACATGAGGACATTTAGAGTTTGAGGTCGCAAATTGCGACCTCAAAACGAGGTGGAGTACGGTACTTGCCATACGCTTTTACCGAACACGGCGTTACGATGTTAGCGTCCGTATTGAACTCCGAAACGGCCATTGCGGCATCGGTTCGCATTATTGACACCTTCATAGCCATGCGCCGCGCCTTGGCTTCGCTTGCTCCTCTCCTAACGCGCATTGGAGCCACAGAACGGCACCAGATTGTCGATCAGTCGAAAAACGACGCGATCCAAGCCCACAACGAAGAACGCTTCAAGCTCATCTTCGATGCGATGAACGACAAAAAGTTTCCGCCGCAGAAGGTCTTCTTCGACGGAGAGTTCTTCGATGCGTTCGTACAGATGAAGAAGTTCATCCGTCAAGCGAAAAAGGAGCTCGTGGTCATCGACCCCTACTTTGACGATTCCTGTTTGCCTCTTATTGCGCAAAGACGTCCAGGCGTAGCGGTGATGATTGTGCGTTCGGCGAAGAAAGCGGCGAACAGTCTTCACGCGGTAGATGTCGCACAGTTCAACAAACAGCACATGAATGCGCTCACGGTCAAGCTGACGGACAAGTTCCATGACCGCTATCTCATTATCGACAATACGACGTTGATCCATGTGGGGGCGTCGCTCAACTGTCTCGACAGGCGATGCTTCGCGTTCTCGACATTGGACGCGGCATTCATCCCAGACATCATGGCACGGGTGCCGTAATTCAACCACGCCCATTTAGACGATGCTTCTCAGGGCCTCACTTAAAACCGCTTCTGGAATGCGCCCTCTCCATTTCCCGAAGCGAAACAAGGTGGGAGGGTGTAGCAAAAAGGGAGTCGATTATTGTGGTGGAAGCAGATAATAGGTGGCGCGCGCGAGTTTCCAGTGTATCATCGCAGACGGGAGAAAGGCGTATTTTGGCTCGGCCAATCTGACGGGCGTAGGGATTGGTGCGAAGAGCGTGCGCAAGCGCAACTTCGAGAATGGTGTTCTGACGGATGATCCGGCACTTGTCGAACCGCTTGTCGAGCAATTCGATTCCGTTTGGCGCGGCGACTTTTGCCGAGACTGCGGGCGACGAACCTTCTGCGGCGACAGCCCTCTTGACGACTCGCTCCTCAAACAGCCACGTGCAAGACGCAGAATCTGAAAGACGATCAGAATCTGAACCTCGAAAAGACGGGCAAGATCCTGACGCTGGCCGATGTCCCAGCATTTGCGGATCGGGCCGCGCTGAAGAGGCGATTGCACGATGCCGTTGTCGCGAAGATCGGCAAGGATGCCTTGCAGGGCGAAGTCAAGCCGCACGACAACTTCTACCTGTCCAAGGACGGCTGGCACTTCATCTTCAACGACTATGAAGTCGCCTGCTATGCCGTCGGTGACGTTGAGGTGGTCATTCCAAGATAAACCCGACTGTCGCCCGTACGCATTTACGCACGGGAGGGCGCGTGTCCTCACGCGCCGCCAACGCCACATCCTCGGCGGTTGTGGACAACCGCCCTCCCCTGTCCTCCGCCATCATGCCACCTCCCGTCTGCCGATCATGGCAAAAAGCCGCGTCATCATGCCCTTCTTCTCCGCCCTCCCACACGCTATCGCCTGAAGCCAATCAGTTCGCCGCCTTTGAGGTAGATGGGCGCACCGGGCGTGAATCCGCCGCCCTGCTCGCGCTTCCGTTCCGCGAGGAGCCGCGGCACGTCCAGGTCTCCGAGCGACACTTCCTCCTCCAGCACGTAGCAGTAGTAGTCGCACGAGGCGGAAGCGTAGCCCATTCGGATCATCTTCTCCTTCTCGCAGCGCATGCCACCCTTGATGCGATAGGCCGAGTAGGAGGACGGAGTGGCAAAGTCATACAGGACGAGGAACTTCGGTCTTCTTGTCAGCGCGGCATCGGCAACAACGGCGCCAGCCCGATTGCCAAGCCGGACGTTGTACAGGTCCGAACGCTTGAACTTGTTGCGCCCAAGAATCCAGCTCCGGTGCGCGGCATCTTTGCAGCAGCCGACAAGGAAATACTTCTCAAGGTAGTTTTCGATCCAGTGATGCGTGAGGAACCGTTTCGGCACGGGCGGCGTCGCCACCGCCGTCTCGCCGGACACGACGGCTGCCGGGTCCGTTCCGAGCGGGCACTTGGCGATCACGAATCCCTGCTCCAGCCGCCCTCTAACCGCGTCGTTCTCGTCCCTGAACCTTTCGTCCTTGTCGAGGGCGAGGGAATAATAGGAATGTGCGCCCCAGTTGCCGTACGGCGTGTAGACCTTGCCGAGCGACAGCTGGAAGTTCTCGCGCAGGAACTGTTCTGCATCCACATCTGCACGGGGCGTCATCGCATAGAAGTCAAACCGCTCCTTCAGCATCGACCGGATTTTCTCGCGGAACATCCTGCGGACGTCCGTCTTCCATTTCGCCTTTTGCGCGGGGTTGTTCCGTGCGTAGAGGGCGATGATGAAGAGGAAGTTCACGTCATAGTGGGCGACCAGCAGCGTGTCGCGATCGAAGAGCCGGTTCTCGAACTGACGCGAATTGTGGACGGTTGCCCTCTTGTCGGCTTCGCGGATGTCGTCGGCATAACTGAGCCGCCCGGCGGAATCCGTCACCATTCGGGCGCTGATGAAGAAGTTGGGAATGACGTTGTAGCCCTCGGTCATGTCATCGCGCAGTTTCCCGAACTTCCCGTAGGCGTTGAAGTCGTGTTGCGCGGCGGCATCCGGGTTGTCGAGGAAGAGGTCGAGGTTCCATTGGATGACATTGCGCGCGTAGGTGAACTGCTTGTACACGCTCTCGCGACCGACGGAATTGCCGCGCTTGTAGTACTTGCTGTCGCCGATGTAGTAGACGTCCCTGTCCGGCTCGTCGGTCAGGAGGCTTTGCCCGCAGTACAGATGGTCGATGCGCTTGCCGTCTTCCTGTTCCTTCAGTCCGGCGGGGACATCCTTCTCGCCCACGAGGTCGTCGATGATCGCCTCGAAGACGACATTGAAGTTCTTCGCCAGCAGATACTCCCGCCTGTCCGCCCTGACGTCGATTGGGCTCGGCTGGTCGAAATACGCCCGGCACAGTTCCCACAGCCGAAGCGCCGTATCCGAGAAATACTTGTACTTGATGGCGTTGAGCCGGATCTTGCCATAGCCCTTGACGTAGCGGTCGAACTTCTTCCCGACGATCAGCTCGTAGCCCATGTCGAGGGGCGCGGGGAAACCATACTGCTCGTGGATGCGGTTCAGGATGGAATAGAATATGACAAGCAGTTCCTCGTCGAAATTCACCCTCCTGCGCTTGTTGACCGGGTTCAGGTAGACGGGGCTTCCCGCGTCCACAACCGCCTTGGTTGTCGCAATCGTCCGCGTCCAGTTGATTTTGTTGAATCCCGCATGGAGATTCTTGACCGTAAAGAGAAAGAAGTCCCGGTTGTCCTTCTGGAACTGCAGGAGCGCCAGCAGGACATCGAGGAGCGTGGCCGACTTGCGGAGTTTCCCCCGACCCATCATCGAAACCTGCCGCTGGTAGATGATCCCCGACCGGGGATTCGATTTGCGGTAGACGCACAGCGCCCGGTAGATCCATACCGAGAAGCCGTAGATGAAGGCTCGCTCGTCTGCGGTCAGCGGCGAAGACACGTCCAAGTGGACGATGCTTTCCGGCGCGTACTTCCCGAAGACAAGATCCTTCCCGCCGTCGCCCTCCTCCAGCAGCACCTTCGGCAGGATGAACACGCAGTCGTTCACCTCCTTGCGCGGATTGAAGTAGTACCCGACATAGTTGATCGACACCCTGCCGTCAACCGTCTGGAACGCCCCCTCCCAGAGGATGTCCCGGACCGCCTCGACGGGGTACTGGTACTCTTCGATGATGATCTTCATCAACTACCAGGCCTCGTACCCCTCATAGAAATAGGAGCGTTCAATTCCCTTGAAGAGGATTTCCCTGTTGTCGATATCATCCGTCAACGCACCTTCGAGAAGCGTACGGATCTCAAGGTCATTTACGGGGCTACGCTCCATCGCCGAGAGGTATGCGTCCTTGCCGATGCGCTGCCAGTCGACGACCCTGCCGAGCCGCGTGCGCAGCATCATGTCGAGCCAAATGCGGCCGCTGCGTCCGTTGCCCTCCATGAACGGATGCGCCACGTTCATCTCGACGTATTTCGCGACGATTGCCGGGAAGCCGTCTTCCGGCATCCGCTCGATGACAGGCAGGATCTGCTGAAGGTAAAGCGCATTGGCGAATCGGAACGCGCCCTTTGAGATGTTCAGCGTCCGCACCTGTCCGGCAAAATCGTAGAGGCCCCCGAACAGCGCCTTGTGGATGGCGCAAAGTCCGGTCAACATCCCGACCTCGTAGCCGTAGACCTCGCCGCTCGCGAAAATGGCCTTCGCCCGCACGAGGCTCGCCGCGTCAATCTCGTGCTGCGTCATGCCGACGCCCCTTCTTCAGCGGGGGCTTCTTCGTCGGCAGAGGACGCACCCTCGGCTGTCTTCTCGTCCGTGGACACCTTCACCACGCCCAGGTTCGCAAGGAACTGCCGCACGGCCTCGGCCCTCGGCGAGCCGTCGGGACTGAAGAAGTCCTTGAACAGCAGCCTGCCGCCGTTGCCGTCGGCAAAGACCTCGTGATCGAACCCGACATCCCGGAACACGTCGTTCCAGAGGTAGAAGACGACCTTCCCGACGAAACGCTCCAGCGGAATCGTGCCGTCCGGGTTCGCCTTGCAGAAGAAGTAGCCGAGCTTCTTGTCCTCGCTGTCGGTGAAGTCCTGGACGAGCGCATTGGCCTTGTCGAGGAAGTCCCACCAGTCGTATGCGTCCGCGCCAACGGCGATCCTGTAGCCTTTCTGCGCGTCGTGGATGGGCATGTACTTCCATTCCCAGCGACGCTTGAACGCGCTGTCGATCGGGAAGAGCGACTGGTCGGACGTGTTCATCGTCGCCCAGATGAAGAGGTTTTCGGGGAGAAGCAGAATCTCGCCCTTGAACACCCGTTCCATCTTCTCCGCCACCTCGGGAGGGACGCAATTCATTGCGTCCGCCCCCCTCACGCTCTTGAACGCCTCGGCGAGATACCGCCGCAAATCGTCATCGGCGGCAATCTCGTACTCCGAAAACCCGTCGTCGTTTCGGTCAAGGAGCTGGAAGAGGTCGCCGAAGATCTGTGCGCAGTTCCCGCGATTGATCTCCTCGATGACAAGATACACGGGAGGGACGCGCTCCGTCGCGTCCGCACTTCCTCGCGCAGAGTTCTCGGAGGCGGGACACCCCTCTGCGTTCTCCGCGTTCTCCGCGAGAGTTCCGCCCATGACCATCTTCTTCCACGCTTCGACATACGCCTTCAGAAACGCCTGCGCGACAAACTTGTAGACGATGCGCTTCTCTTGGAAAAGGCACTCATCTCCTTGTGTTACCTTGGCAATCTCCTCTCCTTTCATGAAAGTACGCGGCATGTCCTCCATCGACGGCTTGTAGGCGCCGACGAAAGTCGAATAGTCGCTGTCAGGATGAAACGTCGTGCGGATGACGCGCATGCCCTGCGTGTCATTCTTGATTCGCCACGACTTCCCCGTCCCCGGCGCCCCGTAGATGATGAGCTGGCGAGGTTGCGACTTAAGGTCGGTTGAGAGTACATATTTCGTGTTGAACTCAACAATGGGATTATCGGGTATCTTCACCTCAAACGAAACATCACCATTATCCAGTTTCGTCAAGACGATAACATCCCCAGAGAACAGAAAATCCCGCAGGGCAATGACTCCGCCTCCATCTTCCCGAGGAAGAGCCGTCATGCCTTTCATGTAAAGGCGTTGCGTTGAATGATCGTCTTTGTTTAAACTGGCAATGAAAACGTTATGATTCTCGGTAAAGACTTTTTCAAGCGTAGCAAGCCTATCGTTCAACCAGGAAGAATCTATCGGCCATTTATCACTCGACTTTCTCTTGTACCACGTTTTGCCGTCAATTGCGTGCGCTACAGCATTGAATGCAAGATTACGTTTATCCAATCGCAACCTCACTTTATCATCACTCTTGTAGTCCGCGCCGAAGAGAACTTCAAGTTCAGCGTCTCCAAGATTACTGATAAAAATGCTTGATTGGTTTGAACTTGTGACCTTGGAGCAATAGACAGAATCCGTATCAGCCAACTGTTTTTCTAAAGACATTATCTTTACCTCCAATTGAAAGCCTCAGACAAATACGTCAGAATAGCGTACACAACATTTACACTAATGGCATTACCAGCTTGCTTGTAAAGGCTACAATCCGCAACGCCAAATTGTTCACGCGCCTTACGCACAAACTCACCGTCGAATCCCTGCAATGCAAAAGCCTCCTCCGGCATCAGCCGACGAATGCGCACATTCTCACATTCAGCGACACCCCCAACATATCGTCTGCGACCATGTGTGTTTATGAATCCTTCGCTGAAATAATTGTCCTGACAAGCCCGATGCATCTTTGACATTGTAGCGCAAAGAGGACGTGCAACCTCAAGATCAATTTCAGACTTCGCAACAAATCCACCAGAACCATTGGCAAGAATAGTCCGTTTGAGTTTATCAGAAAGCCAATATTTTTCGGGGGCATTTTGGGATAGCGCATCAATACTTCGCCCTTGCCTTATCAGCGATACCCCACCGTGTCTAACAAAAGCCTCTTGGATTACTTTTGCTGTAAACTCAAAGTTACGTGGCAATCGCCTCGTTGTCGCAAAGATATATATCCTATTGCGGGTTTGCGCCAATCCAAAGTCTGAAGTGTTAAATACATCAGAACGAACGGAATACCCCATATCTTCAAGTGTCTGTGCAATAACTTGGTAGGTTCTACCGCCATCATGCGTCTTAAGATTTTTTACATTCTCCAAAAGTAGATATCTGGGACGGCGAATCTGAATAAGCTTTGCCATGGAAAAGAAAAGCGTCCCTCGCGTATCTTCAAATCCACGTTGCGCCCCCATCATGCTGAATGACTGGCAGGGGAAACCACCCGTGAGCAAATCAAATTTCGGCAAACGTCCAACAGACGACTCGTCCTCGACAAATGTCGCAATATTTCCTATCGCAACTTCTCCATCTGTGTCGAAATTCGCCGTATATGTCTTTCTTGCGGCAGGGTCAATTTCTGAATAACCAACACAGACAAACTGAGGCCCCCCGTCATTTGACAGCAGTCTCATTGCGTGTCGGAAACCTCCGATACCTGAAAATAGTTCAACATGCCTCATAGGTGTTTTATTATACCTTTTCCGATTGCACATGCCAACTTCACAGGTACGGCATTCCCAACTTGACCATACCAAGAATTTTGCGGCCCATAAAAAACGAAGTCGTCCGGGAATGTTTGAATACGAGCCGCCTCTCGCGCAGTAAGCCCACGCGCATACCAAGGATGAATGTACATATTACAATCGAACTTCATATGCGAAGTGATTGTCTTACAAACCTTGGTTTCTTCCAGTTTGAAATATTTGTCCTTGAAGATACCATTGCGTCTCGCATACGGCATTATTTCAGCAATTGACGGATGTAAAGAGTTGCCGCCTTGCGGCAATCTCGTATAAATCTCTATATCGCGAGGATTGTTGTAGCGATTCTTGTGGTTATAGAGCTTGTTGATGTCGCGTCTTCCATTGATAAACGAATAAAACTCCGTTTGCGGGTATGTAAAGTCTCGCTCAAAATATCCGACGCTCTCGGACTCTTCTTCCGATTTGCCCTTTTCAGCCTTATGCCCCAATTCGGGAAGGCCTTCAATTGCATCATGTAGCACAAATCTCTTGCCTGTCGCAGCCTTGATGTCTTCCAATATCATTGAAGAATCAACGCCTATTCTATTTCCAATCAGAATGAACCTAACACGGTTCTGCGGAACACCATAGTCAACTGCATTAAGAAGCGCATAATCAAATGAATAATCTTCCCCCAACATTGTACGGAAGTTATCGACGATCTCATCAATTCGCGAAGCCATACCGCGCACATTCTCCATCACAAAACAACGCGGGCGGACTTTTGACAAGAATTCTATATATGACTTGTAAAGGTGATTGCGGGGATCATCGATTACGCGCTGCCGATTCGCCATCGAGAATCCTTGGCAAGGAGGTCCACCGCAAACCAAGGTTACGTTCTTTGGAATCGGGAAGTCTGAAAGATGCTCGACAAGATATTTGATGTCACCAACAAACACCTGCTTTTCAGATAGATTGCGATTGCGGCGATAAGTTTCTGCTGCAACATCCCAAATCTCATTGGAAAAGACAGGCGTAAACCCAGCCTGCTCCATGCCAAGCGATAGCCCGCCGCATCCCGCAAAGAGGTCAATGAAAGTCGGTTTGCCTGTCATTATCGTGGCAATCCTTTCCCCTCGATACCGAACACCGATTCCATACCGATTTTTCGGATTTCTTCTGCCACAGGCATCAGTCCTTTCGAGAAAAACATTACTTCTCGACCGCTTCCATTATTTGCAAGGCTATAGTTTAGAGAAAAAGACATGGCAGGGGAGGTTTTGTAAATCTCTCTTATTTCTTGAACATCATCATACGAAACGACCCAAGGAGACTTTACATTTTGCATAATGTTGGCATGAAGGTTTCTATGCAATCTATCAGTAAAGAAATTTTTGTAAAGTTCTCTTCCCTTTTTGTAATATGGTGGGTCGAAATATACAAAAGCATGCTTCTCATATCGCTTAATTTGCGTGGCAATTAGGGCGTTCACGTCACGATTAAATACATGTATTTTCCGCCTATATGGCTTCAATGATTCTATCTTGGAAATTAAATCATCTTTATTGTAGCGCACGTCTAATTTCCAATCATCTTGTTTCTGCCCGCCGATCGGTCCTGATGTCAGAATCCCAGAATGATTAGTTCTATTTAGGAAAAAAGTGGCAAAGCCATACTCTAAAGAACATCTCCTTGAATTGAGATATATTTCTCTCTGCCTCTTCCATTCATTAATTGTCACAGGAGTACTATAGATCATATCAACAAGCGCATCATTATTTTCAACGGCTGCTTTCCAAAAAGAAGCAATGGCCTTATCTGAATCATTGATAACGATCTCCGCGACAACATTACGTTTAAGCAAGTCTAAAGCAACACCAGCCCCCCCTGCAAAAGGTTCTATATAAGTTGAACACAGGTCTCCTGCTTTGTTAATCAACAGTTCGATCAATCTGCTGATTTTATATTTTCCGCCTGGATAACGCAAGGGGGATGGATTGCCATTCATCGCCATCATTCGCCACCTTTCTTTGAACAGTGAAGTTTCAGCAATCCGCCAACGATTAGCGACATGGCAATTGTTTGTTGAAGGTTGTAACTGTCCTCATAATTATGTGCCCCTGTCTGCAATAAGCCTACAATCGTATCTTTTTTCACACTTTGAGTGGATAAAAAAGTTTTCTCTTGTTGTGTAAGCATTCTTTTGGCTTCATCAAAGCCATTCAATACCATCCTGCACATGTCTTCCGATGTCACTGTTTTGGCAATCAACTCACATTCTAAGCGCAAGGCCATACGAATCAAGGCAGGGAATCGATCCGAAAGAGTGTTTTTGTTTTTTTCGTAATATTCATAAAGGGACAATATGTCGCGATATAGATTAGCAGGAGCGCCTACCGACAATCCTAATTTTCTGCCAAACAAAGGTATTGTTTCGGATTTTACTCTGCGGGGCAACCTTGGGCTTCCACTTACTTCATTGCCATTAGACGTCTCTTGGGCAACACTTACTGCTTTGTAGTCATTTCCGCTATCCGCATTGACAATCGCCTTTAACGAAGGTGATATTATCTCCGACAAAGGGGCTGTTCTATTATTACGGGTGCTGAGCTTTTTGTCTTCTATCAAGCCAAACACCTCGGATAATAATGCGTGTGTGTCATTTACATTATGCCGAGAATTGATCTGTCCGTTTTCGATCCTAATCCCAATGTTCTTAAGACGTGCTTCCGTCAAAACCTCTTCTCCGACAAAACGTTGGTTTAAATAACCCTTAGATGCAATAACCCCTCCAAGGATCTCGTTCAATTGCAACAAAACACTTTTAGGTTCATGCCTAAATTTATGGCGAAAAATATCACGTGAGATTTGATCCCAAGAACCGGTGTCCGCATGTTTGCGCCAAACATTTTCTAACGCAACCTGCCTATCTGCCACATTACAAGGTATCTCATCGGGACATTCAGGCATTTTAAACCTGCAATCTGCGAACTCTGGATATAAGCGCAGTTTAAGCATAGCAATAATGACACGCCTATTACCATCAAAAACAATCGGCACATTCTTATCATAAACGATGGTAGGCAACTCGCTAAAGTCATATCGAATGCCCATGTCTCTTGCTAACGTTTTCAAGCACCACTTTCGCCTATCATCTTTGAGTGCACGTCTTATTACATCAACATTCTTTGTGTTTCTTGATATTGGGTCTCGCGGATTTTCCGTCCACAACACTAAATCCCTAACGGGAATATATTTCACTTTCTGTTTGTCGTGTTCTGCCATTGGGCACCTCCGTGATTGCGTCTAATTCAAAATCATTTACACCTTGTTCTTTGCTCCTGCGGAAAACGCCGCCTTCTTGCCCCTGCCGTATTCCCGCCGTTCCGACGTCGCCTTGCGGATCGATTCGAGAAGCCCCGGAATGACCTCCGCGCCCATTTTCGCGGCGGCGAAGGTCAGCCGTCCCGCATCCTTCAGCGAGGCACCCGTCCAGAAGACTTCCTTCTGATCGGCGATGATGAAACGGTCGTGGCAGATCCCGCAGACGGTCTTCGTGAACTTGCCGCATTGCGCCCCGAACGCCGCGAAATCAGATTCCGCAAGTTCGCCGTTGGAATGCGTGACGAGTTCGATGTTCACGCCACGTCCAGCCACCAGACGAACTGTTCGAATTTTCTGAACAGTTGCCTCATAGTCAAGTTCGTTCGCCGCGAAAATGCCCTTGAGGTGATATGAGATATTCGACTTCACGACACCGAACAGCTCGCACAGCTGCGCCTGCGTCAGCCAGACAGTCTCGTTCTCAAGCCGCACGTCCAGCCGAACGACCTCGTTCGGCTGATACACGACAATCTGGTTTTCGGTGCTATGCATATTCAGTCCTCGCTCCCCAACACCCTTGCGTCAAAGCTGTTTACTTGAAAAACATCGTGCGTCCGGCCGCGCCTTGGTGCGCATCCGGGTCTTGCAATCGCCTTTGCCGTGCTGGTTCGTTTCTTGTCGCTTCGCGAGCATGTTTTCTCAAATTCTTGAAAGGTATTATACCAAAAAGGCGGACGGAAATGAGGCCGACAAAGACCGTGGAACGAAACTCCGCGTAGCCGCCGTCATCCCGCACCCAGCCTCAGAATGCACAGGCCGCTACCCTCGCATTTATAAATGCGAGGGTAGCGGCCAAAAGACCTTTCAGACCTCCGTTTGCCCAGATGCCTTCGAAATCAGGCACGTCCGCCCGAAAGCGTCCTTCACGGCCTTACCTTTACGCCCACTTCACGCACCATGCCCTTCCCCCTGCCGTATTCCCGCCTCTCCGATGTCGCCTTGCGGATCGATTCGAGAAGCCCCGGAATGACCTCCGAGCCCGTTTTCGCGGCGGCGAAGGTCAGCCATCCCGCGTCCTTCAGCGAGGCCCCCGTCCAGAAGATTTTCCTCTGGTCGGCAATGATGAAGCGGTCGTGGCTGATCCCGCAGACGGTCTTGGACACTGGGGTCAGACCCCACCCAGTGCATAGGATCAAGTGCGCAAGATCTCACGCGCGCTTTTGGCCTCGGTTCGTAGCGCGTCCGCGTCTTCCAATGGCCTTTGTCGGCTCGGTTAGCTTCTTGTCTCTTCACGGTCATTGATACCCAAATTCTAGAACGGTATTATACCAAAAAGACGGACGGGAATGAGACCGACAGCGACTCCTATACCCCTCATGTCCCCAGACCACTACCTCCGCATTTATATAAATGCAGGGGTAAGATGTGTAAAGGAAACGTCGCTTTAGTTTACATGTCTCTCCTGATGTGCAAAGCAAAACGGCTTTTCTTTTACATATCTCATATCCTCCGCTTCAGCCCTGCGATCTCGCCGACGTCCATCTTCGTAAAGCCGAAGCACTTCTTGCCGAGGTCTTTGAGCGACGCGCCTATCAGGTATAGTTCCCTGTCGTCGATGACGAGAAAACGATCATGGAAGGACTCGCTCGTCCTGAGCGCCAAGCCGCCATACTGCGCGTTGAACTTCGCGATGTCCGTTGAGGCCAGCCTGTTGCCACGGGCGGAAGTGACGACTTCAACCGAGACGCCCTTACGCTTCTTCGCGATCAAGTCGAGCGTCCCCGCACCAACCCAACTGTCAATGAGCAGAATCTCCGATCTAGCCCGCGCAATCAACCGCCCGACCAACGAGCAGGCATCCCACAGCTGCCCCTCGTAGAACACGCCCTGAGAAGGAACCTCTCCACTATTGAGGCGATTCAGAATCTCGTTCACCTTTCCGTCTGTCACAATCTGGCGCTGTTCGACACTTTCAAGCCGCTGGAACACCTGTGCGTTTGCGAGGATGAACTTCCGCATCGCGACAAAGGTATTGACAATCCTGACCGACACCTCGGATGCCGTCTTCGACTTAAGCAACGAAGCCAGCATGACAATGCCATGCTCTGTAAATGCGTATGGCCTGTATCGAACGCCTCCTCTTTTTGAAGTCACAGCTTGTGACTTCAAAGAATCGACGGACAAACGGGCTACTCCGTTTGAGGTCACAATTTGTGACCTCAAACCAGCGAATTCTCCGTGGGTCAACTGGAATACGAATCCTTCTGGGAATCTGTCGGCGTTGCGCTTGACGGCTTGATTGAGGGCCTTTGTCGGAACGCCGTACAACTCCGCCAAGTCACGATCTAGCATCACCTGAGCGCCACGAATCGTGAAGATGCAGTCATGAATACTTCGCACATTCTCCGTCGCGACCATCGCATTGCTTTCAGCGCTGTTCATGCCACCTCTTTTCCCATTGGACAGACCTCCCTCTCCGATGTCGCCTTGCGGATCGATTCAAGAAGCCCCGGAATGACCTCCGCGCCCATTTTCGCGGCGGCGAAGGTCTGTCGCCCCGCGTCCTTCAGCGAGGCGCCCGTCCAGAAGATTTTTCTCTGATCGGCGATGATGAAGCGGTCGTGGCAGATCCCGCAGACGGTCTTCGTGAACTTGCCGAATTGCGCCCCGAACGCCGCGAAGTCAGATTCCGCAAGCTCGCCGTTGGAATGCGTGACGAGTTCGATGTTCACGCCGCGTCCGCGTTTCGCGAGCATGTCGAGCGTCGCCACGCCGGGATAGGCGTCTATCACGATCAGTTCCTTCTTCGCCCGGCGTATGAACTTGATCAGGAGCGACTTCGCGTCCCAGAACTTGTTCTGGTAGAAGATGCCCTGCAAAGGGATGTCCTCGGAACTCATCTTCGCATATATCTCATCGAATCTCTCCTCGTTCCTTGACTGGTCCTCAATCTGACGTCGTTCATTCGCTTCAACACGCGAAGCAAGGGATGACAAGGTTGGGCCTGCTGCTGCCAAGATGCGTCGCATGGACACAAAGGCTTTCATGATCCTAATGCTCTCGCGTATGGCTATGTCACTTTTCAGAACGGCAGAAAGCATGGCGACGCCCTGTTCCGTGAATGCGTACATGCGGGATGGCGAATGTTTCATCATCTTGAACCTATCGCAATTTGCGATAAGTTCCCGCATCTCTGTCTCCGAGAGCTGGAACATGAACTCTGGGGGAAAACGAGCAAGATTCCGCTTGACGGCTTCGTTCAGTCGCCCTGTCATTACACGGTAAATTGCAGCCAAGTCCCGATCAAGCATAACGACCTGTCCGCGCAATTCACAGATGAGAGGACGTATGTCGTTGACTTCGACATCGCGGCTTAATGTCTCGACTTCATTCATGCAGCCTCACTTTCTCTGTTGCCGCCGACAGAAGTGACGACTTCAAGGTTATAAACGACCTCGAACCGTCCTTTGGCATTTGTTCGCAAAATATGCAAACAATTCTCTTTCCGTAATTGTTGGAGACCGGCCCCCAGAAGCAGCCCACAGTGCATCGGATCGAGTACACAAGACCGCGCCCACGATTCCGGCCCCAAAACGGAGCGCGTCCGCGTCTTCCAATGGCCTTTGTCGGCCCGGTTTGCGTCTTGTCTCTTCACGGTCAGTGATACCCAAATTCTGAAAAGGTATTATACCAAAAAGGCGGACGGGAATGAGGCCGACAGCGACTTCCGACTCCAGACCACTACCTCCGCATTTATATAAATGCGGAGGTAAGATGTGTAAAGGAGACGTCGCTTTATCGAGCTGGACGCTAATAATAGGCGTATGTTCTATTTGGGAGGGCGGTTGTCCCCAACCGCCGAGAATGCGGCGCGTGAGGACACGCGCCCTCCCATTGGGAGAAAATGCGCCTATTATCTGCTTCCACCACAATAGTTTACATGTCTCTCATGAGGTACAAAGGGGGGCTCCTAAATTACTCCCGCCATCGGTCTTCTTCCCCCTGCCGTATTCCCGCCGTTCCGACGTCGCCTTGCGGATCGATTCGAGAAGCCCCGGAATGACCTCCGCGCCCATTTTCGCGGCGGCGAAGGTCAGCCGTCCCGCATCCTTCAGCGAGGCACCCGTCCAGAAGACTTCCTTCTGATCGGCGATGATGAAACGGTCGTGGCAGATCCCGCAGACGGTCTTCGTGAACTTGCCGCATTGCGCCCCGAACGCCGCGAAATCAGATTCCGCAAGTTCGCCGTTGGAATGCGTGACGAGTTCGACCGCCACGCCGCGCCCGCGTTTCGCGAGCATGTCGAGCGTCGCCACGCCGGGATAGGCGTCTATCACGATCAGCTCCTTCTTCGCCCGGCGTATGAACTTGATCAGGAGCGACTTCGCGTCCCAGAACTTGTTTTGGTAGAAAATGCTCTGCAAAGGCGGCTCTTTCGTCTGGACAAAGAAATCGACCTGGCTTTCGAGTTTCGCAATGCGTTCATCATGCTTCGCCAGCCGCCGATCAAACCTGTCTTCCAGCAACGACAGACGCTGATTCAAGGCTTGTCCGTGCAAAAGATATTCCTTCAGCACACGTGTCGCCCATTGTCTGAATTGAATGCCCAGCCTGGAATTGATGCGATATCCCAACGAGATTATCACATCAAGATTGAAATACTCAATGTCACGAGACACGCTGCGCCCGGACTCCAGGCGAACCGTTCGAATTTTTTGAACAGTTGCCTCATAGTCGAGTTCGTCCGTCGCGAAAATATTCTTGAGGTGATACGAGATGTTCGACTTCACAACACCAAACAGCTCGCACAGCTGCGCCTGCGTCAGCCAAACAGTCTCGTTCTCAAGCCGTACGTCCAGCCGAACGATCTCGTTCGGCTGATAGACGACTATCTGGTTTTCGGCATTGCCCATATTCAGTTTCCGCGTCCCAGTGCCCTTGCGTCAAGGCAGTTGACTTGAAAACCACCATGCGCCAAGTCGCGCCTCGATGCGCGTCCGAGGTTTACAAGTGCTTTTGCCGTGCCGGTTAGTTTCCTGTCGCTTCGCGAACATGTTTCCTTCAAATTCTGAAAAGGTATTATACCAAAAAAAAGGCGGACGGGAAAGAGACCGACAGTGACGGTGACTCCCATCCCCACGCCTTATTTTCTCGGTAGTTTTCTTGTCAGCCTCTGCGGCGGCTATCTCGTATGCCTGGCCCCTGGCCTTGAGCGTCCGCAGAATCTTGTCGAGCATGAATTCACGAATGGCGACTTCTCGATGATTTGCATTTCGTCATCCATTGAAATCACCGAACGCTATCTGCATGTCCGATTTCTTTTTCAGCCATGCGCGATATTCGTCGGTGGCCTTTTTGAATTCAGCCGATTTCGCATAGAGGTAACAGCCCTCAAGCGGCCATCCGTTCAGAACTTGCTCGGCAAGATGCGTCGCCTTAAGAATCGCGTCTATGCTTACTTCATTCGGAATCGCCTTGTTTGTATTGAAATAGTGTGCCAGATACTTGTAAGACGGGTTGTCAACGCCCAACCGCCTGCACACCAGCCATGAGACCGTCTCGGCTTCAAACTCCATTGCGTCGTGAGAAAGGCGACGAATACCGCCCGTGCCTTTCTTCGGATTGTAGCAGTTGGGGAGATGGTTGCAAAACAGATGCCCAAGTTCATGGAGGATGGCGGCGAATTTCACAGACGTGCTCGACCCTGCGCTCACGCGAATCGAGTAAGCAGGACGCCATTCCGTCGGGCATCTGTCTTCGCGGCTGAACACAAGACTGGGATCGTTTTCCCGTCCCACCTCCAATTTCCCTGAATAGTTCTCGCCCGTCCTCATTTCCCCGTAGACGATTCCCCAATACTTGAGATTAGCGACGAGTTTGCGGAAGCGTCCCTCGTCAACTTGCTTGGAAGGATCGCCATCGTATGGCTTTGCCAGTTCCTCTTTGAATCCGTCCGGCTTGTTCGGAAGCACCATCGTGTCGCCAACGTCATACACATAGTAAACGGGCGAGAACGGCCACAAGATGACCAGTGGCCGCCTGTCATTATCCTGAACTGTCGCAAACAACTCGTCTATGCCCTTACGGAGCATATGCGCATTGTTTTCAAACGGCGAATCTTGTTGGTTTTCATTCACGAAGGGATTTCCTTCCCAGATGTTTTCCAATATGGCATTGCCGTGTGAGCGACTTCAATCTCAACATCATCAATACCAGACAACCGCTCGGCCATCCGCTCGGCGAAGTACACGGAACGGTGCTGTCCGCCAGTACATCCGAAGGCGACTTGAAGATGATCGCGGCCATCCCGCTTGTATTGCTCTATCGATTGTCGTACAAGCATCTCGGCCGCCACAAGGAACGGCTCGACAGTTTCCGGGAAGCGAGCGAAGAAGTCGCAGACGGGCTTGTCGCATCCCGTATAGCCGCGTAGGGTCTCGTTCCAGAACGGATTAGGCATCGCCCGGCAGTCGAACACAAAACCACCGCCATTGCCTGTGGAGTCTTTCGGCAAGCCGCGTTTGAAGGAGAACGATATGATGGAGACTTTCATACAGAGATTTCCGTTAGGCTATATCTAAAACCCAATGTTCATTGGATGCCTCGTTTATGTACCACTCTTTGGCAGTTGGATCGGCTACGCGCATAATCAGCCGGAAATGTGACCAGCTGAGATTTGGCACACGCGTGCGCCAAATCTCGCGATCAGGGGAAACGACATAGAAAGCACGGAAATCACGCAGATTTCGCTCTGAATACCCCTCTCCGAACTCTGCACACAGGTTTGCAGAAAGTTCTGCAATCGTCTTTCTCCCGTATTCGGCACGAACCCTTCCGCTTTGCTCTTCCTTGACAATCCTTCTGCCGATTTTCCAGTTATGGTCAATCTGCCCGGCGTTTATTCCTGCGTATGCCGCACTTCGCGCATCTTTGATAATTGCCTTTATGTCGGCAAGAAGGTGCGAAAAGGATGTCGCGTCCACGCTGACACACGACGGCTCATTTTGTAAATCTATCGCTGGATTGTCGATCTTCATATCGCCCTTCACGACCTTGTCCTTACGCCCGCTTCACGCACCGTTCACTTTCCCCTCTGCCGTATTCCCGCCGTTCCACCGTCGCCTTGCGGATCGATTCGAGAAGCCCCGGAATGACCTCCGCACCCATTTTCGCGGCGGCGAAGGTCAGCCGCCCCGCGTCCTTCAGCGAGGCCCCCATCCAGAAGACTTCCTTTTTTTTGAATCTGCCATTTTCCAAACCATTGACAATTCTTTCGCACCCCTTTATATCCGCTGAAGGATTGACGGGATGAACGACGCATCCATTTTGGTCACGGCGCAGTACTTGCGGCCAAGATCCTTTAGCGACGCGCCGAAGTGATACAGGTTCGTGCCATCGATGATCAAGAAGCGGTCGTGGAACGCCCCCGTCGCCTTGACCGTCAGCATGGGGTTCTGCTTGTTGAACTTTGCAACTGCGATTGGCGTTATCGGCGTTTTTTCCATGGTCGCGATGGTGACATTTGTCCCTCCGTGCTTATTCAAGAGGATATCAAGCGTCACATCGTCACAGTAGCCATCTACCAGAACTATGCTCTTTGCAGCCCTGCGGACAAGTTTCTTGGCGAACGAATAGCCATCGTAGTGTTTCCCTTCATAAAACACCTTTTGAGGCGGGAAATCGTCCTCATCCATTGCCTTGAAAATCGCATCGAACCTTTCCTCGTTTCTGGCCTGGTCGGCTATCTGCCGACGCTCGACAGTTTCAAGCCTGTCGAGGATGGGCGCGACAGATGCAAGCGCTTTGCGCATGGCCACGAAGGTTCTGGTTATCCGAACGCTCGCTTCAACCGCGACATCGCTTTTGAGCACGCTCGCAAGCATGATTATTCCATGTTCGGTAAATGCGCACATCGGCACGGAGGAGTGTTTCATCATCTTGAACCGGTCGCAATTTGCGACCAGTTCGGCCATTTCCTCTGATGACAAAAGGAAACGGAAAGAGTCGGGGAACCTTGCGAGATTGCGTTTCACTTGCTCATTCAGCCGCTTTGTCGTCACGCTATAAAGCATTGCCAAATCACGGTCTAGCATTACCTGTACACCGCGAATGGTCAGAATGAGCGATTTGATGTCATTGTTCAATGCTGCAATTTCCGTCGTCATGCGCAAACTCTCCTACAGATGCAGTCCACCCATTTCCGCAAACAAATCGGTGATGCCGACAATCTCCGCCCTGTACGTTCTTTGTCCCTTCGCTCCGAGGATTGAGTGCAGAGGAACGCGCCCGCGCTTTCGGCCTCGGTTCGGGGCGCGTCCGTGTCCTGCAAGTGTCCTTGTCGGCTCGGTTTGCGTCTTGTCTCTTCACGGTCATTGATGCCCAAATTCTGAAAAGGTATTATACCAAAAAGATGGGCGGAAAAGATGCCGACAGGAACTGGGGCGAAGGTCCGGACGCGACAAGCGCGTCCCTCCCGTTCACGCCTCCGCGCGTAGTTCACGCCAATTCTGGTTCAGCCATGCGAGCGTCGCGAAGCACACCATGAGAAGTAGGAAGTTCAGCTGCTGCTTCAGCACCCATTCAAGGCAGGACTGCAGGTAGCAGCCCGTGAGACCGCCCAGCAGTCCGACGGGAATGTACGCCCATCGTGTCCGCGCCAGTCGAAACGCGAGCCGCAGTGCGACGATCCAGAAATAGAGGAACCACGCGAGCAACAACGCGAGTCCCACCCAGCCGCACTCGGCCGCCGTCAGGAGGTAGATCGTCTCGACGATGCCGATGTCGCCCTTCTCGTCCCGTCCGGCGGGACTTGGATCCTGGTACTCCTCGTGTCCGTTCAGGAAGATGGCCCAGTTGTTGAGTCCGATGCCCGCGACCGGGTGGTCGCGCACCACGTTGAGCGCCGTCCGGGCGAAGAACCGGCGCTTCTCGCCCGAACTTTCGGGTGCCTTCTCGAAGCGTTCGACGATGCGCGGCATCATGAGCGCAAGACCGAGAAGCCCGACGAGGGCGAGCGGCGCGAGGCGCAGAACCTTGCGGGGCGAGAAGCGTACGCACAGGCTCACGAGGGCGGTGAACCCGGCGGACAGCGGATAGCAGAGGATCGCGCCGCGCGAGTACGTGCGGAAGACGATGCCCGAAGCCGCCACGAACGCGCAGACGCACAGCGTCCGATAGAACGACTTCGGCAGATTGAGGTAGGCCGCAAAGAAGACGCATCCGACCAGCGTCATAAACATCGCAAGGCTGTTCGGATGCGGAAACGGCCCGCGCACCTGGTAGATGCCCACGAGGTGATCCCGGACGACCATCAGGAAGACGGCGAGGACAACGAATGCCAAGGCCCGGAAAATCGCCTTCGCGTCCCGCACATGGGAAAGGTACGAATAGGTTGCCGCATAGGCAAGGAAGAGCATCGCCATCTTCCAGAGCTCGAAGAGCGAGAGCATGCGTCCGCGCAGAAGGAAGTGGGGCGTCCAGACGCCGCCCAGCATCGCCTCCCGAAGCGGCAGCGTGTTGTCGTTCACGCACGCCGAGACGGCGCACCAGGCGAAATAGGCGAGGAAGAGCCACGTGCCGGGGCATCTGAAAAGCGACGTGTGCCGCACGGGCCGCAGGAAGCCCGCGACCGCCCCCGCGAGAAGGACCGCCGCCGCGAGGATGTAGGCGAGCGAGACCTCCAGTCCGCGCGCGGTGCCGCGGTAGAACTCGTAGGAGATGAAGTTGACGGCGGTCGAGTCGAACGCGAGGACGACGACGAAGACGAGGCCCATCAGGGCCGCGAGGCATTTCCGCGACAGGACGCCGAGCGCCGCAAGCGGCAGTGCGCCGACGAGGGCGAGCCCAAAGAGCGCATACTTCAAGAGGCGAACGCCTTGCGCGCCTCCTCAACCGTGTCGAAGATCTCGAACACGCGGAAGACCTTCGTGATGTCGAAAACGATCCGAGGATGCGCCTGCAGGCACGCGAGGCGCACGGTACCGCCGGCCGCGCGGGACTTCTGGAGCGCGCGCACGAGGACGCCGAGGCCCGACGAGTCGATGTGCGTCATCTTCGAGAGGTCGACAAGGAGGTTTCTGTCCTGTTGCAGCGCCTTGTCGAGAACGGCCTGCACCGTCTCGGCGCACGAGGCGACGAGCCGTCCGTCGATCTGGACTTCGACGTAGCCGTCGCAGGGTATCGTGTTCGTTGTCATTGTCAGAGCCTTTCGTTGTTAGAGGTTCAGGATTGAATTCGAGTTGACGAGCGGGTAGCCGATCAGGTTGATGAGCTGCGCCGTGGGCAGGAGCTTGCGGACGAAGACGTTGTATTCGGAAACGTCGTCCTTCGGCACGTAGACGACGTCGCCCGCCTCCAGCCGCACGTTCGGCGCACGGCCGGAGAGGATCGCGTCGACGTGGACGCGGTAGAGGCGCGGATTCGCGACGCCGCCCCGGATGATGACGACGTGCGACCAGTGCGTCTCCTTCATCCAGCCGCCGGACGCCAGCAGCTCGATGAGGCCGAGGCTGTTGTCCCACAGCTTCTTGTAGGGCTGCACGACGTCGCCGACGAGGCAGACCATCGCCTCGGAACGGACGCCGATGTAGACGTAGTCGTTCTTGCGCAGGATCAGGTTGTGGATGGGGCTGCCCTTCTCGATCGCGAGGCGGAAGTCGACGGGCACGAGCCTGCCGTCACGGACGAAACGCGAGTTGACGAGATCGGCCGCGTCAAGGTCCTGGTCACCGAAGCGGCGCACGCTCGAACCGCCCGCCTTCGCGTAGAGGTCGGAGAGCCGCATGCCCGTGGAGATGACGTAGGTGCCGGGGTGGGTCGCCGCGCCGCCAATCGTCACGGTCTCGGAGCCGACGGCGAGCGGCGTGATCCCGACGGCTGGCGCGTTGATGTAGTCGGCCAACCCCTTCTCGATCTTCCGGGCCGCCTCCGCGAGCGTCAGCCCCGCGACCTTGACCTCGCCAAGGAAGACGATGCCGATCTTGCCGTCCGGCGTGACGACCGTCCGCCGGCTCAGGTCTTCGTGGTTGTAGACCGCCAGGTACACCTCGTCGCCGGCGTTGATCGTGTAGGGCTTCTGCGGCGCGTTGTTGAGCGCGACGAGTTCCGCGTCGCGCGCCCGCAGCTGTTCCTCGCTCAGGCTCGACTCGGCAACGGCCGCCGTCTCGGCGTCGGCCAGTTCCGGGTACGCCTCCAGCTTCTCCGTCAAGCGCTCGGCGTAGCACCCCGCAAGAAGCAGCAAGGCCAGTGCCGACAAAGTCCGTGCGGTTGCGGTCGCGACAAGCGCGACCCTCCCGATGACCCTCTTGGCAGTTCTGCGAAGATGCGGGAGGGACGCGCTTGTCGCGGCCGAGGTATCCGTCAGCGGGAGGGACGCGCTCGGCCCCTTGCGGCCCTGCGGGTTCGCTTCGCTCAGGCAACCCGACGCCTGCGGCGCGGGCGAATCTGTCGCGTCCGTGTTCTGAAACAATCTCATCAACTTGCCTCCTCCGCAAAGTCCTTGGCCGTCAGCCGCCCGTCCACGACGACGAGCGGCACCTTGCCGACCGCCTCGGCGTCCCGCGCGAGCCGCCGCAGGGCGGCGCGCGGCGTCCGTCCCGCGCCGACATGGAACAGCGACACCTCGGCGATCTCCAGCATCTGCCGCAGGAAGATGTCCGACGTGACCGGCTCCGCGCACCGCAGCAGCACAAGGTCGAAGCGCGTGCGCAGGGTCGCGATGTCCTCGCCGAGCAGCTTCGTCTCCGACGGCGAGAGCGCCAGCGGATTCGCGCGCGCGAACCATCCCCGGTCGCCCATCAGGCAGACCGACGCCAGAAACTCGGCGCCCGCCGGCGCCTCGAACGTCTTCGCCGGAACGATGTCGAGGGCGACGACGCGGCGGCCGGCCATCGTCAAATTCCAGTGCATCGCCTCGCCGAGCTCCTCCACGAAAGAACCGCCCGGCAGAAGGCCCATGAAATGGACGGCCTTCGTCGCCGTCTCCCGCTCGATCTGGAAGCAGATGCGGTCGAGCGTGTCCTTGTACGCGACGCCCGCCGGACACGTCGCCTTCGGCGTGACCGGCCCGAGCGACCGCACACCGAGGCAGCAGGCCGCCTCGCGGGCGTTGCGCACGCGACCGAAGAGGAAGTCGACGAGGACGAGCAGCGTGAGCAGTCCGCCCGCCGCGAAGAGCCCGCCCACGAGGCCGAGCAGGTAGTTCTTCTTTGCGTGCGGCGAGGCGACGCGCCCGCCCGTCGCGCGCTCGACCTGCGTGAGGTCGCCGGCGATCGACGCCTGCAGATAGCGGATGTCCGAAATCGTCTCCTCCAGACCCTGAATCGTCGGCTGCAGCGTCTCGCGCTGGCGGCGGAACGCCTCGAACTGCGGCAGGAGGTCGGAGAGCGTCTTCAGCTGCCGCTCGTTCGCGGCAATCTCCTGCGCAAGCGCCGCCCGGCCCGACCGGTGGATCTCGCACTCGACTTCGGCGTTCCGCAGCTTCTCGTAGACGGCGGTCAGGCGTTCGAGTTCGGCCACGGTCATCGCCGGCATCTCGTGCGCCTTGAGGAAGGCGTCCAGCCGCGCCTGGCAGTCCGTGCGCGTCTTCAGGACGACCGCGAGGCGCGGGTTCCTGTCGGTGTAGAGTTCGCGCAGACGCACGACCTCCTTCTCCGCACGCCGCAGCTCCTCCTGCAGGTCCTTCAGCTCGTCCGCGTGCCCGAACGCCTTGGCGGAGACGGTGCCGAGCTCCGCCTTCAGCCGCTTCACGCGCAGCTCCTCGTTCGTCACCTTCACGTCGAGTTCGGAAAGGCGCACCTTCTGATCGGAGATCGTCGTGCGCAGACGTTCGACGTCGGCCTCCGGCGCGAGGATGCCGTGCTTCTGCGCGAGCCGCTGTTCGTCGGCGTCGAGCGCCGCCGTCTGCGCGAGCAGTTCCTGCCGCCGCGCGTCGATCGTCTTCAGCCACTTCTCCAGCTCGGCGCGGCGGTAGGCCGCGTATTCCTCCAGGCAGATGTCGGCGAAGCAGTTCGCCTTCTCGACGGCGCGCGCCTCCGTGTTGGCCTTCACCGTGATCTCGAAGAGACGCGGATCCCAGCGGTTCTGCACGAGCGAGAGGTCGATCCACGCGCGCAGGCGCTCAAGACCCGTCAGCTTCGCCCGCTCAATGTAGTCCCGCACCATCGCGTCGCGCGTCAGGATCTGGAAGACCTGCCGGGCGTCCATCGCCGGGATCTTCGCCGCGCTCTTCGGATAGAACTGGAGCTTCGTCTGCACGACCACGCGCTCGCAGGAGCGGGCCGTCCGCCGCACCAACAGGAACGTCAGCGTGCCGGCGACGGCGACAAACGCCGCGAGGGCCACCCACAGCCAGCGGCCCGCCACGATCAGCAGGACGCGCCGCAGGGCGTTCAGCCGCCGGACCTGCTCTTCCTCAAGTTCCCGTTCGCTCTTTCCGTCACTCAATTGAAAACCTCCCAGTCTCGTTCCGTCTCCGGCGGCACGCCGTCCGCCAATGTCGCGCGAATCGTCTCCAGAACCCGCACCGTGCAGTCCTGCCCAAGCGTCGCGAGCGGACCCGGCGTCCGCCGCCGCACAAGCCACCGCACCAGCTGGCGGACGCTGCGCCGCCGCAGTTCGCCGCCGTGCCGCGCGAACAGCGCATCCGCCGCCGCACGCCACGCCGCAAACGCCGCCTCCCACGTCAACGGGAGGGCCGCATCCGCCGCGTTTCCGGTCGCGACAAGCGCGTACGCGTCGTTCCCGGTCGCGACAAGCGCGACCCTCCCGTGCGCCAATCCTGTCGTAAACAGCCGCGCCCGCACATTCGGGAGGGCCGCGCTTGTCGCGGCCGCGTCGCCCGTTGGCCGCCGCTTGAAGGCGCACGCCCGCGCATACGCCGCGTCGCCGAGCGCGGCTTCGCGCGCCGCGAGCGTCCAGGCGTAGCGTCCCTCGGCGATGAGCCGCGCATCGCCCGCGCCGAGGATGGCCTTGTTCAGGTTGCGCAGCACGAAGCCGTCCGCCCGCCCGCCGTTCGCCGCGAGCCGCCGCCGCGCGAGTTCGAGGCCCATGCCCCGGTTCATGAGCAGCCGCGCCGCCTCGCCCGCCGGAATCTCCGACGGCGCATGGAGCCGAGCCCCCGACCACGCCGCAAGATCGAAGCCCGCCGGCGCGACCACGACGTGCGCGTGCAGGAGTTCCTGCACCATCAGCCGCCGTTCGTCCCGACGGAGACGCGCCGCCGTGCGGAGCGTGAAATCGACGTCGAGGCCGAGCCGGGCGCCGAACGCGGCGGAGACCGGCGCGAGCCGTTTCGCGAGCGTCGGCAACGCCGCCTCCGGCGCGTCCATGAGGACGAAGAAGTCGAGGTCGTTGTAGAGGCGGTGGTCGGCCGTCGCGCCGCCCTCGCCGCGTCCGTAGCCGCCGCCGAGGACAAGCCCCGCGAAACCCGGCAGGGCGAGGTTCCGCACCGCCGCCGCGAGCTCGGGCAGCGCCGCGCGGATCTGCGCATCCGCCGCCGCGTCGCGCACGGCCGTGAAGGACACATTCTCGAACGCCCCCGTCATGCGCGGCCCCTTTCGCCTCCTGGCCCGTCCCACGTCGGCGCGATCAGCCGGTTCAGAAGTCCCTTCACGACAATGGCCGTCGCGAACCACGGCGTTCGTCCGCACCGGTACCAGATGTCGTCCAGCCGCCGATCCTCGTCCGTGCGGCGGACGGACAGCGCCTCGGACGCGCGGAACGCGCACACGCCGTCCGCCGCCGACTGGCGGATGAGCCGTCCGCGCAGGAACACGGCGCGCAGGACGGCGGGGTAGCGCGTGACGGAGAGCCGGTAGGCCCACGTCGAATGGCGCACGTGCCAGAGCAGAAGGACGGACGGCAGGAGCGCGACGGACAGCACGACCGCGAGACACCACTCCCAGACATCGACGAGGCGGACGCCGCCCCGGCGGCGGAAGCGCGCCGAAAGGCCCGGCTCGTCGAGATCGACGAACGCGCCCGTCGGCACGTCGATGACGCGCGCGCCGCAGACGACCTTGTTCTCAAAGGAGAGGCCGCGTCCGAGGTAACAGTGCGAGAAGACGACCGTGCGCCGGAGCGAGCAGTCCCGCTCGATGTACGTGCCGTTCCCCACGATCACGTCGCCCGCGAGCGTCGCGCCGTCCCCGACGTAGGCGTTGTCCCCAAGGGCGACCGGACTCTTAACGTCCGCATGCGTCCGGATGACGACGTTCTCGCCAATCGAGACGCCCGGCTCCGACGAGTAGCCGGGCAGCGTACGGTCGGCGGGGGCGGCGAGGACGCGGAAGTTGAGGTCGAACCACGCCGCGAGCGAATCGACCCGCACCCAGTCGCCGCGATACGGGAAGACAAGTCCCCAGAGGACGCGCACGTCGCCGTCGTCCGCGATGAACGCCCGGTTGCGGCGCTGGACGTCCGCCTCGGAGGCGAACGGCCCCGCGCCCTCGTAGGCGAGGCGGATCCCCCAGCGCGCACCGTTCGCGAGCGGGCCGCGCGCCAGCGCCTCGTCGTAGAAATGGTCGAGGATCTTGACGGCCGTCGCGCCCTGCGTCTGGCAGGAATCCAGCAGATGCTCGGCCCAGCTCTTGGCGACGACGCCGAGATGCAGGGGACTCTGGTCGGGGAAGAGCGCTTCCGTCCAGGCGTGGCCGTCCGGGGCCGGGACAATCAGGAACGTCATGTCAGTACGCCCCCTTTCCCGTCAGGATCGCGGGGATCGTCTTCAGAAGGATCTTCAGGTCGCGCGCGAGCGAATGGCTGCGGATGTACGCCTGGTCGAGCTGCACCTGCCGGCGAAACGGGAGGTCGCTGCGCCCGGAGACCTGCCAGAGGCCGGTGATGCCGGGAATCACGTTCAGGCGCTTGCGGTCCTCCAGCGTGTACGCGCGCACCTCGGACGGCAGCGGCGGACGCGGCCCGACGAGCGACATGTCGCCGAGCAGCACGTTGAAGAGCTGCGGCAGCTCGTCGAGCGAACTCTTGCGCAGGAAACGCCCGACGCGCGTGACACGCGGATCGTCCCTCATCTTAAAGATCACGCCGTCCGCCGACTCGTTGCGGGACGCGAGCGCGGCCTTGCGCGCCTCGGCGTCGACGTACATCGAGCGGAACTTGTAGAAGCGGAAGTGACGGCCGCAGCGGCCGACGCGGGTCTGCACGAAGAGGGCCGGACCGGGGCTCGTCAGCTTGACGGCGAGCGCGATGCCGACGAAGACGGGCGAGAGGAGGACGATCCCCGCGAGCGCCGCCATGAAGTCGAGGAGGCGCTTGGCGCGATACGTACACGCGACCGTCAGGCGCCAGAGTCCCTGCCGGAAACGCCGCCGGCACTGCCCGCGCCGACGCCCGTCCAGCTCGGCCCGCAGCGCCGCGAGCTCGGCATCTGTCGCGCGCACCCGTTCCGTCATGCGCGGTTCTCCGCATCCAGTTCCGCAAGACGCGCGAGAGCCCGGTCGGAGGCCGCGCCGTCCGAGGCCTTCGCCGCGTCGCGGAGCGCGAGGATCGCCGTCACGAACGCCGCGTCGCCGACCATCAGCGCATTGCCCTTCAGGGTGTGCGCGACGCGGTCGAGCAGCGGATAGTCCTCCGCCGCGCGGGCCGCACGGGCCTCCGCGAGCTTGGCCTTAGACGACACGAGATATTCGTCCCAGACGAGGCGGATCATCTCCGCATCGCCCTCGAACTGCTCGTTCAGCCAGGTCTTCACGTCGTCTTTCATCATGCTTTCGCCCCCAATGAGGAAGGAGAACCTGTCCAGGTCCCGGACAAATTTTGCTGCGAATTATACCAAATAATCGCCTGCCCCTGTGCGGATGTCCAGCAGGAGGGCCGTTGCAGGAAGACCGCGCACCCCTGATAGGGCTTCCACTTCAAGGAAATGTCGGCAAGACAATATGACTTTGCAAAAAAGTCGCAAAATCAGATCGTGGCAATTCAGGATTACGGTTGTTGGCAAACAAGTTCCTCAGTTTTTCACTTGTCAACATGAACGGCATATCGCCTTTTTGGTAGATGCTTGAAAACTGAAGTTCGCTTTTGTGTTCGCAAACAAACCGATTGAAAACAGCAAGATATTCATTTTCATGCAGAGGATTTGCATAATGACCGGACTCTTTCATTCGGCTACGCCACTTATCAAGAATCGCAGGAGGATAATGCATGAGAAGAAAATCCTCGAAATTGAAATGTTGGAAACAGAACTTAGGCAGACAATCCTTGTGCTGCTCGTAAAGTGAGAGATTGTTGTTGTCGTTGCGCTCGTAGATGTCGTAATCCAACATAACTATTGCCGCTTTCATCTTACATTTCATTGCGCGGCAATGATTTCTGATGACCTTTAAATTTCCGCTTTCTGCATTGTGCGCACTCAAGATGAGGGACTGGTTGTTTTCGTTCAGGAAGCGATTCAATACCTGCGTGTACGCGAACTCTGACGCACCTTCACAAATGACAAGATAATGCTCTCGCTTTTCCATCATACTACTGATTAGTTAGATGTACGGGAATGGGATGCCCGCATAGATGCCTTCTAGGTATCGCTTGCGGAAATTTAAGACATTGCGAGTCTTTTCAAAGTCGCAGATTCGTTTGCAGGTCGTTCCATCTTTGAGGGTTTTGTTGATAATGGCGACCTCCGATATGCGCAGTTGATTGTCGTCTAGCAAGGTCGGGTCGTGTAGCGTGAATATAAGTTGCGCGTTTAATTTGTTGTATCGTCTGGATTTGAACAGTTTGACAAGAGAAGCCAAGATAAAAGGGTGAAGAGATTGATCCAATTCGTCGATGACGATTGTTTTACCCTTTTCCAGTGCCCAAAGTGCAACTCCTAACAGGCCTGCGATAACTTTTGTTCCATCCGACTCTTCCAGCATGAAGTTGAATGGGATGAGATGTCCTTCGGTATCGAGATGTCGAGAAGTGTATTCATCAACAAGAATGGAATCGTTGCTATTTCTATAAATGCTCCCTTCGGGGAAAAATTTGTTTTCGCTTTCACATTTTGGAATCTTCTGTCTCAAAAGATTAATGTTTTGAATGCCGAAATCGAATTTCTTCAAGAGTGTGGCAATCTTTCCGAGGGCTTCGGATCTAGCCTCGTCAGAATCCGTCCCTGCAAGTAATTCGACACCTTGTGAAAGATAGAAGGTGTTTCGGTTAAAGACATGCAAACGCGAGTGGATTTCATTCCAAACAGTGGATGCCAAAGGGAAAAGGCCAGCAAACGAACGGACAAGGCACCATAGAAATGGACGAATCATTAGGCCTTCAGCGTTGGAGCATTCTACTCGTATGGCCTCTTGTAAGCGGCTTTCTGGGTAGGCTTGCGTGGCAATTGCTTGAACATTGTCAATTCGACGTTTATTCGAAGCGGCATTAATGCAAAACAGTATGTTTTCTTCTGAGGTTGAGGTTTTCGTGGTGATCTCTGATAATTTCTCGCAGAGCAGTTGAGTTTTATTGTACTCAATTAGGTAATGGAGGTGTTTCTCATTAATTGAGAAATCAAGTATGAATCTACAAGAATCGTATTTCCTGTTGAGTTTGTTTGGCAAATAGAACCCAGATATGCCATGTGTGAGAATTGCAAGAAAGCATTGGAAAGCATCAATCAGATTTGTCTTTCCAGATGCATTGGCACCATAAATGGCAAGAATGGGAACATAGCGATCAAGTTTGCCGGCACCTGTTTGGAGGAATGCGAATGTCTCGGACATTGAGTCGCGAGGCGGTGCTTTTCCCTCATTGTAGGTAAAATCGAATTTCAAATCCAATATCGACTTGAAGTTTCTTACTGAAAATGACCGAATCATGATTAAGTGTCAACCTTATTTAGGTATCTGTGTGCGTATTATATCATAATCATTCTGGGATAAGCAATGTTCTTGATTATCCGAAGCCGCCTTGTTGCGCACCATATGGATCGAGCGTACCGAGGAAGAGTCTGTCGGCGTGGTCGAGGATGTAGCGGTTGCGCAGGGCGGCGAAGCGGGCATCGATGCGGCGGAGGGACTGCGAGACAGATTAAATGACGAGAAGCCGTCCGTCGGCAAGCGGCTGGCGGAAGAGCGTGGGAATGTGCCGCACATTCCACATTCGCCGCGCAAGGACGAGAATGAGGGGCGAAGTGCCCTTCAAGAGGATGTTGAGGACTTCCTTTTCAAGCGGACTCTGAAAGCCGCTCATCACGCAAATATGCTATTTTGCCAAGTTCGGGAACACCAGACTCACCTCTGTCGAACTTGTGGCGAGAGACGCCGCTTTGTGCCCTTCCATTTTCTCAAGCAACCCACCAAAATTGACCCCAAGGACGGTTTCCGTCTGATAGTCGATGAGTGGCCCACCACTATAACCACACTTCGTGCTCATATAGTTGAGAATCGTCTCGAAAGATGTCGTTTGACCTCCATAAGAATAGTCACGCTTGAACAGCTTCTCCGCCTTTCCATCAGTAAACGCAGGAGGCCCCATGCACACGGTTCCTTTGGGATAGCCAATGGCAAACACATGTCGTGCAGATCGCTCGGCAATTCCCTTGATAAGCTTTTCATCTGCCAAATGCAGATATCCCGGCAGACAATCGTCAACCGCTCCGCCCGACTTATCGCAAAGCCTCAGGAGCGCAAGGTCACGGCCTCGATCACTACGCTCAACCTTCGCATAATACGTTTTCCCTCTCACGTTTGTCAGTGTGACGGGGCCAACAACCTTGTAATTCGCCGAATTGGCGTAGCATTCTGGGATTCCGCCGACGGCCACATGGTAATTCGAAAGCAGCAACTTGTCAGAAACCGCAAACGCCGTCCCGTTGATGAGCGAACCATCCTGCAACCGTGCGAGACAGAAGTACACGTTTGGGATCACCACTTCATACTTTGCCTTTGTCAACCCATCTGCCGAAGAGTCATGCGAAAACGGGAAGACCTCGACGTGCGTTGTCGTCCTTTCCTTGCCTCGAACGGAATACTGGATCTCTGCCGCCATTTCCACAAAGTACGCCCCTTTGTAACGCCCTATTCCCCAGTCCAATTCCAACATGTCATTGCCGACCTGGCGCTTCTCTGCCTCAAAAGAAAGGCTTTCTTCCTCATGTCGCCCACCCGGTCTAAAAGCGACCTCCCACCCTTTCACAATTGGATGAATTTCCGATGAATTGCAACAAGTCAACTTGTATCGGCGCATCTCATTGGACTGATCGCGACCGATCTCCAGAATCTGCCACGTCGGCATGTCGATCGTGTTCCATTGAAACGGCTCAACTCGTTGCGGCTTTCCATCTACGGTGACAGTCGCTGTGACCGTATAAGTCTTGTCATATCTCAATCCATTTTCAGGGTTGTACGTGGCCGACTCTCCCTGAAGTCTCACGACATCATTTACTCTCCAATCAGAAACGACAAACTTCTTGCCTTTCAACCCGTCTACGGGAGAAACCGAGAACTCCACACGAGCCACATCTGCATTCGATCCCGGCAGTTCTTCCGAAGCGTTCACCTTGAAACGGCACATAAACGCCTGCGTCGCCTCTTGATTCGTTACCGATTCCGGCGTCTTATTACCCATGCCTGGTTCGCTGTCCGAATTCTTCTCACCAGACTGCGCCGGAGGCTTCCCGCCCACCAAGTCCGCAGGAATTTTCGGGGCGATGCCAGACGACAGTCCGCCGTCGCCAAGTCCGTATCCCAATCGAGAAACACACCCTCGCAGACAACCTCTCATCAAGTATGCAGCAAGAGCAACAAGAGCGAACCTGATCAACCAATGCAGCAAACGGCCAAAGCGTCCTTTCGAGTTTCTGCCACTTTCTGGATTAGGCACGTCCTCTGTCCCCGCATCACCCTTGCAATTCGACGGTGACTCCGTTTTTGGCAGTCCCAAAGCATCGCGTAAGGGCATTCGTTCAGGCTTGTCTTCCCAACTTTCAGCGTTCACAGATGCGGGCAAGAAAGTCGAGTGCTTGCCCTCCTTTGCGAGTCCCCAAATAATGTGCAACTTCCGACTAAAGAGCCCTGTCGTTCGCCAACATTCCGGCATATACTGGGGATTCGGCAGCTGAAGATTCCTAAAGAACTCACGGCGATCCGAAGGGACGTTCACATCATTCGCCATCGCGTGAAGTCGTTCGATCTCCTCTTGAACGCGATGAACCTCTGATGCAGATGGTTTTCTTCTGTCAAATGGCTTAGACCCTTTCAGGATTTCAAGCCCCAACTTGTTGACCTTGCTAAACGTAACGTGGGGCTCGGCCCCGTCAAGCTCAAAGTCTGCTTGTGGATATGTCTCGCCCGCGATGCCCCTCAACGCGAACTGAAACTCCGGCTCCCAACACTTACGTGCATTCAATGGTGAAATTGTTAGTGGACGATATCCGTCTCTCAACGAAAACTTTAACCCAGAACGCATGAACTGACCTCCTTCCGCCGTCCGTTAGAAATACTTGATCGGAATCAACCTTGTCGCCTCTTTGTAAAGTTCCTTAAGCTTATTGTGCTTTCCGACAATATCATTGTACATGTCTTTGAGTTTATTATATCTCGCATCTTTTTCAGCACATCGTCTTTCAGTCTCTTCAATCTTCCGTTGCGCCTCGTGCCATTGCTTCGCAAGTTCGACGGCTTCGCTTTCCTTTGACAGGAGCTTCCGATTGGACGATGCCACAAGCGAATTGTATTTTTCAATCAATGCTTGGCGGCTGGCTTTTGCCGCTGCGAGATCTTCCATACGCTTTCGACATTCAGATTCTGCCGCTGACACTTTGGCATTTGCGGTAGCAAGATCTTTCACAAGTCCATCTGCCCTTGATTTTTCGGCTGCTAACGTCAATTCCACTTGTCGAACGGACTCTTCCGTCTGTTTCAACTTCGTTTCAAGGACTTTTCGCCGCTCTGCAGCAGTCAAGATCTGCCGTTGGAGATCCGCGCACGCAGCATCAGATTTCTCCGCCCTCTTCTTTGAAGCCTCCCGCTCCTCTTTCAATGCCACCCGCAACTGCGCGATGTACAGTGCAATGTTTCTGAGATACTGCTTGCCCATCAACCCACGAAGAGCCTCGACATCGGCTTTTACCGTTGGATCACCCACCTCCTCTGCAACAAGTAAGCACCAAGCGGCTTTGGGTTTGTTGCTTTCGCGTCTGAAGTAGATTTTCGCCAAATTTACCGCCGCCTGTGCATCGCCGCTCAACATCGCATTCTCAAGGAGTTTCTTCCCGCGTTCGCAATCTACCGCGACACCTCGCCCTTCGTAATACATGACACCCAATCGTCGTGCCACTCCGGGACTGGACGTATCCAAACCATTGCTTTGTTTCGCCGCTTCCTCATACTCCGTAGCATCATATGCGGACACAAAGTCATTCTCGTTCGCAAAAATCGCGCCGCCGAACATCAGCATTCCTCCCAAGAGGCATGCACACTTTCGCCACATCAGTCTTTTCGTCATGTTATTCTCCTCTATTTGATCGCCCAGAAACAATCGTCGCAAACACCGTTCCGCACACAGTCCATAGGAATCTGGCGTCCACATTTCCTACATTTGTGCGCACTGCATTTCCCACTTGCATCAAGATGGCGGTTGCAATTCGACAGGGCGCACCGTTTCGGACACCGTGCGTCAATCTGCAGGAAGCATAAGACGCCTTTCCCTATGACGCAATGGTGAACAGGACACTGGATTGGGAGATAGCCCCCCACATAAACAACAGCAGACACCAATGAAACAGTCAAAAGATTACGAAGCCGAAAGAGTCGTCTCACGCCACTTCTTTTACATTCTGCAAAAACGCTTTTCCGGCTCGCAGCGTCCTCCCATCTCTCGGAAATCTTGGACTTCGGCAAGAACGCTTTGCTACCGACCTTCTCATAGCCCCACAGCACATGGAGCTTGCGCGAGAACATCCCACCAGTCATGCGATAGGCTTCAGGATCTTTCCTTGGGTCAGGAAGGAGGAACCGCCGACAGAATTCCCGCTTCTCCATCGGGACCCGTGGATCGTCCGCCCATGCATGCATCTGGTCTATCGCCGCTTGCAACGTTCGTAGACACTGATTCGGGATTGCCTTGTCGCGGAGCGAAATCGACTTTCGCAGGACTTCACGCCCTTTCGTGTCTGTAAGCGCAAACGACACGGATATTCCGCTCGAATTCTGAATTGGCTCCGGGAAGACAACCTCGTTAACCGCCTTTGAACCGTTGACCCCACGCAGAAGATTCACAAAGTCAACATGCCAATAGGGTGTCGTACCGAAACGCAGCAGGCACTCTGGTTCCGACAATTTTACTTGATATCCTTTGGTGCCCATGCCGCTACTCCACGATGGCCTTGCAGTAGACGTGTCCATCCTCGACTATGCACCAGTTGAGAACCTTGGCAATTGACGAACCATTGTTCCGATGCTTAACCTCATCGGTATTGAAATCTTCGCCAAGAGACGGTACTTTGCACACGATCTTGAGTTTCTTCAGAATCGGCATTTCCTGGAATGCCTGTGCGAAATTACGCAACACCTTCAAGACGTCCCCCTCGGCGGATTTCTTCTGATGCATGTAATTCGCCACGACAAGTCCGATGTCCGCCAACAGTTTCTTCCACTCGAAGCACGGGGAAACAGAGTTGCGCTCCATGACGGCGAGTTCCGCCAATGAGGCAAAAACCAACATCGACGGATCAAATATGGGATCATCCTGCAATCCGGCTTTCAGCTCCTTGAAGAAAGCGTCAAACCATTCCATAGAAGCCAAACACGATGGAACAGAGGACTTCTGCACTCGCTCGCCTACCTCGCATCGCGCAAACAGTTCGCCATTGGCCGAAATCGCCTCTTCCAGTTTCTCTTCCGTCTGCTCAAGTTCCTGACACTTCTGTTCAAAGTCATTCTTTAACGCGAGCCATTTCTGATGTTCTTCCGTATACCACTTCTCTATGGTTGCCTTTGCCTTCAGAAGTTCATTATGATCCTTCTGGAGTTTCATCGCCTTTCCCGCCTCCGAATGATATTCGAGAACCTTCTTTACAAGTTCGTTGGTCTTCGCCGGCGAGCCAATGTCACCGACAAAAGAGAAAATAGAATCCCTGATGTTGTCACGCTCTTGAGAATCCTCGCGCAGGGACTGAATCTTCTCATTCCTTTCTTTCAGTTCCGCATCTTTTTCTTTCAGTTCATTCTCGACTTCGCGCAACCGATTCTCGCGTGACTGCCGATCGCGTTCATGTTGGGCTTTCAACTGATTAACAAATTCTTCCGAATAGGTCGGTGCTTCTTTATGAGGCTCCTTTCCCGTTGGCGAAGTAAGCGCGTGATCGGCATCTGCTGGGCCAGTTGTACGCAGGTCCGCCGTAACAGGATCAGAAACTGGCGTTTCTGCTCCAGCGGTTTCAACCGCAGCACCCAAGCCATTACTCTGAACGACGTTCTCTTCTTCCTCATCAAATCCGGCATCTTTAGTAGCCATGGTTCTTCCTCCTTAAACTCTACGAAACGACACATCCGCTGTCTTGCCAGAAAAGCTCGTCCCCCTGGCAGACCGCCAGTTCATATTGCGATGCATAATCAACGGACTCATCCTCCTTGATCAGCGACACAAGTTCAAGATGCTCTGCCTTGGTGGCTTCGTCGCGCCCACGCTTGACACGCGCAAGAAACTTGATTGTCGACACCTGCGCATTGGGGTCTCGGGGCTGAAGCCGATAGACGGCGGACGGGAACGTGTCCTGCGTCATGCGCCGGGCAATGATCTTGTGAACGTCCAGAACCACCGTTGTCTCGTTCCTGTCATCGAATGCAAACGGTTTGCCGTTCGGCTTCATGAATGAATCCTGAAAGCCCCACTGGCTATCGTACTCCGCCGCGAAAATCGTCTTCTCGATCTTCCAGCCCTGGATCTTCTGATTTGCCAACATGAAATTGAGCGCCGCGCCGACAGCCGTGATGCTCTTTGCGTCCTTGACCGTATTATCGACGATATTCCCGTTTTCATCCGTCTTGACAAATGGATACCAATCCCCCGCACAGTAATTCTTGGCCGCCACGATGCGATCATTCGTCACAGGAATGTATTTCTTGGCAAGCTCCTGAAGTTCGGGAAGTTCGGATGTCTTGCCACTCATGAAGAACATGTCTATATCGTGCAAGGCCGCAATACGCGCCGCATTGGCAAAGGCATTCTCAAAGAATTCGCGAATGAGATTGTTGACGGCTATTACATCATATTCGATCTCAACTGCGCACCATTCTGCCTTTGATATCTCAGGAATCCCAAGGTGCATGTAAAGCTCGTCGTACCAGCTGCTCTCGCCCACACCAGCGTTTCTCGGAGTGAAATGCCCGTTCGGCGCACCCGACGCCAGATCGCTCATGACCTTAATCGCAAGCGGAACGATATTGAGCTTGAGGTCTTTAGAGCGTTTCACCTGTTCGGTCGCCTTGGCAACGCGCCCCGTAAAGTAACGGCGAATCGCCTCGCCGGCAGTCGAGTCTGCCTTTTCAATCGCCGGAAAGATGACCTGATCGATGATTTGGCGCATGAGCTCGTCGCCCGCTTCGGAATAGCCATCACGAAACAGCAATTTCGGTTGAAGGTCAACCAGTCCTTCTTCCCGTGTCTCAAGACAGCCGTACTCAACAACCGAAATGTCACTCGTTCCTCCGCCAATGTCAAAATTCATGATGCGGAATGTCGACCGGCCGTCATCGCGCTTCTTGCCCGCGAACTTCAGCCATCCCTGCGCGTTGTCCCCGAATTTGTGAATCTCGGAAAACACGAATGGAAGCTGACTGGCGACCGCCTCATCGACACTCATGTCGAGCTTGATCTGATCGTAAGAGGAAAAATTGGTGCGCTCGAAGATGCGGACTGCCTCCGCGCACCGTTGCCTGTAGATCGCAATCTCGTCTCGTGTCCAACCCGATGGATAGGTCACGATGACATCATGAATGGAGTAGGGCGTAAATGCGCCATTCGCGTCCGTCAGGCGATTGCACTGGTCCCACGCACGTTCGAGTATGCCGACCAGCATCCACACAAACGTGGCCGAGCGCGGATAATTAGGCATCGACGGCTCACGCAATGGGCGCAAGAACGCCTCTGTCCTATCGGGGTCGACAAACTCGCCGGATTCGTTCATCCAATAAAGCAGATCAGACCGTAGCTTGTTGGCTCGGATCTTGTCGACCTTTGTCCAGGCATTCGGAATCATGCTCCACGCGAGATTGGTCTTCTTGCGCTCCGCGAAATAGCGCTTCGGCGAGCTTTGCTGAATCTGAAGCCCTTGCTCAATGAGTCCAGTGACGCCGTTCGTCTTCAGAAAGTTCGTCGCCTCCTTGCCGAGGATGACCGGTGAATACCGAACGAACATCGTCGGGATACGCTGCTCTTCCCGGTCATTGAACGTGTCTGTCTTCAGTCCGAAGAACTTCTTGACCGTCTTCTGGATGTACTTGCGCTGCAGCACACTCGGTTCGTCTTCGTCAAATTCGGTTTGATGCAGCATGATCCATGAGCTGACAATGCCATTGTCGACATTCGCGATATCGCCTTTTGTCACGGCGTCGGTTTTCGTTGGCAGATTCAACATGACCGGCGTACAACAGTTGCGGATGGCGTCAACCTCATCAACCATGCCCGTTGGCTCATCTTTGAGGAAGAGCGCTCCCGTGCGTGTATTGCCGATATCGATAACGAGATGAGCCCCCAACGCTCCGTTCGCGATGATTCGTGCACGGAACCCGATCCGAATGTCGATGCCAATTAGCGGAGGGTTTTCCCCGACCTCGAAATGGCAGGCCTCCTGCTCTAGAGGCGGGAAATAAGTTCCATCCGGGATCTGCTGATAAACGGACTGGAATGGCGGCGCGTGTCTTGCGCTGTCAAGCACAGTTTGCGCATTCAGGAGGAAGCCGCATTCATTGAAGCGGTCGCCGGGAGCAGTCGTTTCAATGGCCAGTTCAACGCCAAGAATCTCATACGTGGTCTGCTCGTCTGGATTCCGGAAGTTCTTGACCGTAAGGCGCATTTTGACAAAAGCGCAATTCTCCCATGAATCCCAACGCTGCTTCTTGGCGTCCCCTTTCAACTTGTCGCGAAAATTGGCTATCGTCTCGTCGGCGATCAGTTGGGCATGACGCGCCTTAAACGTGTCAACCTCATCCCAAAGCGCCTGCGAAAGATCCGGGGCCTCGTTGACGTCGAAAGCCAACAGGGGATAGAATCGGAACTGGCATCCTGTATTTGAAAGAACTGTAGGCGTCCATTTGTTATTAATCATGTCCATTCTCCTGAAACATTAGCCCATCTGGAGGGATTTGGCGATTTCAAGCAATTCTGCATCACCCTCCAAGTCTGAAGGACGCTCTCCCTCCTGCGTATACGAGGTCATCGACAGTTGTTCAAGCCGCGCCACAAACGGCGCACACAGCATGCCATAGGCATCCGTCCGCTTCTCGCAACCCCGACGCTCGTAATCGCCCCAGAGGAAACAGTTGTTAAGAATCATCGCCAGAAACGTCCGCGACACCTTTGGCGAATGGTTCCAGAAATCGGTCTTCAGCACCTTGACGATCCGATTTATATCGATTGTCGCGAACGCCTCCAGGAACGGATAGACCTCCGCCTCATTGACCAGCCAGCTGAATCCGGGGATACCCGCGAGATCTTCCTTTCGCGTCGATATCCACTTGTGCAACTGAAGCAGAAGATAATTCTTGAGGTCCTCATCGTGAAGCCGATGCGGCATCTTTGGGAGGGGATCGAGCGATTGCGGCTCGACCACAAACACGTCCTTCACAAACGCCGCCAACTTGCGAACCTGTTCCGGATTGTCCTCGGAGACCTGCTGCGCGACTCGTCCCAAGACCTCCTTCACCACCTCCTTGCGAAGAGCCGCAGCACCGTCCTGACTCGACGGCAATATCCGCGCAAGCTCCGTCTTAAGTTTGCCGACGTCCCTCGCCTCGATCAGATCGTAGTGCGACATGCGCGCGGTCGTCGTCACGTCATGAGCCAACCGATTGAACATATAGTCCGTGCCAAGCCCATCGTCAAAGAGCGCGTTCAGCGATTCATGGCCTGAACCGCCCAAGAACGCGCTCTTGAAATCGGCATCGCCCTCGAAGTACCGCTTCTTGCTCTTGTCGGAACATTTTGCGAAACAATTTGTCGTGAAAAAGCAATCCACGTATCGTGACTTTGCGAACTCAAGCGCCGCCGCCTTCTCGCAGTAGTTGTTGAGTCCCCCGCCGCTGACCGCCGCCGCAACCTTGTCCATCAATTTGCCGAAGAGTGAGCAGTTGAGGTAGAGCTTAAGCGGCGGACAGGCGTTGAATGAACTGAACCCAAACGGAGATAGCCATGCCTTGATGCCGCTTGTGATCGTTGTCGGACGCGAGATGCCTCCCGCCCGCTCCAGGTCAACGAAAATCACGAAGGAGTCAATCGAGCAGCTTTCCGCCTGACCGTAGACGATCGAGAGCGTCTTGCCGGACTTGTACACACGGGACAGCAGAACAGACTCGGCCACGTCCTTCGTGAGATCAATCTGGTTCTCAATCCCCAAGGCTTCGCCAGACGCTTTATTCGTCACGCCAGGAATATCGAGAAGATCGCATGTCTCAAGGAAATTAAAGAAAGGTCTTGCGGCGACACTTTCATTCTTGCGCAACGGGATTCGCAATTCGCCGATCAGTGCCTGTAGACGCCCAAACGCCGTCACCGAGACCTTGTACGCACGGATCTTGTCATGCGGCGGCTTCTTGTCGCACGTATAAATGATGCCCCGAGGCGTAACGTACATCCTCACGCTGTTCAGCGCGTCTACACGACGTCGCGCCTCCACGCTCGGATGTCCGTTGTTGTTCTGCTCGTAGAACGCCAACACGCCGATATCCTCAAGCAGTGCCGCCACTTCCATCGACACGAAAATTCGGTTTGGCGTAGACTTGTCGCGTACCTCGTCCATCATGTCACGAACGGACATCACATTGTTGAACAGTTCCGTCAACTTGGCATCGCCATCCCAGAGAAGATATGCCGCGAGGTCAAGTGCTTCCGTTGTACTGTCCGCATAGCTCGAACCGAGAATTTGCTGGCGCAGTTTTGGGCCATTGGCAAATTCGCGGTAACGCGAAATCTCTCTGGCCATGTTCTCGCACACCTCACAGACATCATAAAGCAGCTCAAACGCCTCACGGTCAGGATGTACACTGGGCGTACCGATCTTCTGACGAAGCTGATCGAGACCCCATGGGTTCTCCGATTCCTGGCATTCCATCCGATACCCGACGGCAATGGCGTGAAGAACCTGTTTGCGATTGGCGAGAATCACCTCGACTGGCGCTTCCGGGTATATTTTTGCCACTTCTTCAGCAGAAGGAAGATAGAACCGCGTCACCAATCCCGATGCGTCCATCGCACAGTTGAACGGGTTGAACACCACACAATTGGCATTCACGCCATCCCCACCCTGATATGCAGAAAAGCGGACTTTCTGGCTGGAATCCCACATGAGCGCAAGATCGCTGTCGCATGTGCCATCGATATAGTGTGAGAGCAACGATGACTTGCCGGACTGTGATGGTCCCCAGAAAGCGACGCATGCTTTCTTGTTCTCTGCGTTACGCATCTTGGCAATCGTCGCGTTGCGCTGGGCAATACCCATAATCGCGTTCAGACCAGACGGCGTAATCGTCCATTCTCTCGGACGATTGACGCCATGGCTCCAATACCAATCTACAAGCCGCTCCACCTCTTGCTCTCCTTTGTGCCGTCCCCTTTTTACAGCAACACGCCATGGCGGCAAAAATAGCGCGTGCCTCGTTCAAGATATCTCTACCGAGGGCACCGCTAAGAACCCGTACTGAAATACCAAAGAACGGGCACGCAGAGCGGGCATACTGAGAGAGGGCACAATGCGCCCCCTGTATGCAGGCCTGCGCAGCCACACTCTTCGCTTCAGTACGTCAAATTAGCGGTTTTCGGTAGAAGCAAAAAATGCGCTTGCGCACATTTGATGATGGCGGCGACTCCCTGTAGGCGCGGCCGCCGATATCAAAGATCAATGTCCGTGGGTTTCCCCACAAACGGACGAAATTATATCATATTTCGGGCGTTTCGGTACGGAGGTTGCAGATAAGGTCATCTATCCCATCTTCTCCCAAAGACGAAAGACCGGATAGGCAATCCATCAATGGCTGCTTGAACCCGATTATCGGATCAATGAAACGGAGTTGCTGGTCATCATCCAGAAGCACATTGTCACCATCCTGTCCGACATCCGTCACAAGCACATACTCGTTGGCAAAGCCATATCGGCCCTCTGGCCGAAGTCCGAGCCGAGCAAGATGTTCCGCAATCTGCTTGTCGTCAGGGCGAGCGTCCGCCCTCACGGCCTGTTGACGGAACACCAGCCGTGCTTCATGAAAATCCTCTGCAACACCCAGGAACTCAAGGCGGCAATCAGGAAAGAGAATGTTATGGACAATGTGCTCGAACAAAACATACTCTGGCGGGTGCTTTTTGAGGTGCAACTTGGCAAACGGGTTCTTGATTTTGTAATACTGCCGCTCCTTCTGGACAAGCCGCACCTCGCTTTCACCCGTGCGTATCGTGTAGCGCGTTCCAGGGACGGAAGCCGTTTCCATGAAGAGTCCGATTCTCTTCGCGGCGGCTATCAGGATGCCGCTCTCCCTGCGTACCTGATCTGACGGCATCGCCCCAGTATCTCGGCCTCGTTCATCGGCACATGCAGACGCAAGCATTCCAATGCCGCCGATATCAGATATGGCTCGCTCGCGGACGGTCGGGAACGGATGAAGGATTCGACGCTCACGTCCATCCCCTCCAGAAACACCTTTCCCAGTTCTTCCAGCATGGTTATCTCCTTTCAATATTTTAGCCAGCAGATTGAAAAAGTTCACTTTTCTCATCCTCTCACAATCTCCTTTAGGCGTCCCACTCACCCGGCTTTCGCCCCGATGAGGAAGGTGAACTTGTTCAGGTCCTCGAACTGCTCGTAGGTGATGCGGTGCGCGATCTTGCGCAGGATCGCGAGCCCGCGTCCGCTATCGGCGAGCGCGGCGTTCTGCGCGTCGAGCGCGAGATCGGGATGCGGCGCGGTCTCCGAAAGGTCGCCCTCCCAGCTCGCGCCGCGATCCCACACGCGGATCTCCAGGTCGCCCTCCGACGGACGCATCTCGACGACAGAGATCGCGAACCGCCGCTGCTGGTCGTTCAGCCCGTGGCTGCGCACGTTCTCCAGGTGCTCGTTCAGCAGCAGCTCCATCTTGGCAATGGTCTCGTCCGGCAGCTTCCGTTCCGCCGCCCACTGCGCGGCGGCCTCGACCAGGCGGTCGATCCCGTCCGAGGGCTCCATCCGCACCGTGCGCAGGAACCGCAGCGCGTGGGCCATGGAGCGACCCCCGACGAGGAAGTGCATGTCGTCGTGCGGGTGGACGTAGCCCATGTCCCGGAGGAGGTCGTTCAGCCGGAACGGCATCGACGCGAGATCCGTCGTGCCGCTGGCGCTGCGGATGAGCTCGGCGACGAGTCCCTGCAGGACGTCCGCCGGCAGACGGTCTTCGCCGGCCGGGTCGGTCGAGAGGTCGCAGTAGCCGTCCGAATAGAGGCAGAAGAGCGCATCGGCCGGGAACGACGCCTCCACGACGTCGTCCGCCGAGTAGACCGTGTCGTCCATGAGGCCCATCGGCAGGTTGCCCTTCCTGCCGGGGTTCAGCTCGACGCGCGCCCCGTCGCTGCGCGAGAAGCAGAGCGGCTCGGTGCCGCCCGCGTTCAGGTAGCGGACGACGTTCCGGTCGAAATCGGCGTAGAGGACTGTCCCCGTCAGGTAGCAGATGCCGCGCAGGTTCCGGCGGACAAACCGGGCGAGGTCGTCGCAGATGAGGTGGACCTGCCGGGTGCGCACCCCTTCGCTCGCGGCCATGTCCCGGAGGTGCGAGAGAACCGCCGTCATCGCGAGCGCGGCCGGCGTGCCGTGGCCCGAGATGTCGCCGTAGACGAGGATGCCGGCGGTGTCGGAGAGGCGGAACCAGTGGTGGAAGTCGCCGGTGACGACATCATACGGACGCGACAGGGCGCTGCCGAAGAGCTGCGGGCCGAACACGATCTCCGGCGGCAGCAGGGCGGTCTGCACACACGCGGCGATCTCCAGGTCGGCGCGCATCGCCGCCTTCAGCTCCGTCGCCTCGCGCTCGGCGCGGTAGCCGCGCACGGCGTTGCGGACGCACGCGAGGAGGACGTCGCGCCGGGCGCTCTTCGTGACGTACGCCGAATAGGGGTCGGCGGCGATGCGCGCCTGCAGCTGGTTCGTCGGCGTATTCACGAGCGCCGTCAGGAAGATGACCGGGATGCGCGCGTTGAAGCCGCGCACCGCGTCTCGGAGCATGAAGCCGTCCACCGTGCCCATCATGACGTCCGTGAGGATCGCGTCGTACACGCCCGCCTTCAGCGCGGCGATCGCCTCATTCGGCGACGCGACCGCCGTCACCTCGAAATGCGACGTCTTCAGCCACGCCGAGAGCGTGAAGCGGACGAGCCGTTCGTCATCCACCAGGAGGACGCGCCCCTCATTCGTCTCGCTCATGCCACGCCTCCAGCACGTTTTCCGGGATGCCCGCCACGTCCGCCGGCACCGTCCGCCGCCAGTCCCGGCCCAGGCGGACGCGCCGGACGAGCCGACGCAGGAACCGCGCGAGGTCGTCCGTATCGACCGAACCGGCCTCCGGCACGAAGAAGGACGCAAAGAAGCCGTCCTCCCGGTCGAGTCGGCCGCACCAGCCGAGCTCGTCCTCGACGACGGCCCGCGCCGGCGCGGCGCTCTCGCCCTCGGCAACGATCGCGTACAGCCGCCCCGGCTCGTGGTAGGTCTCCAGGTAGAAGCGGATCGCCTCCCGGATGTCGGCGGCCGCCGTCTCGGGCGTCACGTAGGGCGCGAAGACGCGCGGCTGACGCCAGTCGCGCACGGCGTCCGCAAGGCCGAACGGCTTCAGGCGCGCGCAGGTCGCCAGAAAGGCGTTCGTGCCGCCCGCATGGGTGCGCCAGTCGGTGATCTGCGGATAGAAGTAGAGCAGGTCGTAGTCGGCCGCATACGGCGGCGTCTCGCTCTGCCGCACGGCCCAGCTGCGGTGCCCCTCGTAGGGCGACGGCGATTGACAGCCGCACAGGAGCAGCCCCACGAGAAACGCGGCCCCCAGCGACCCGGCGATCCAGGCCGCGTCGTGACGCGCGCGAGCGAGAACGGAAGTCATCATCATCTTATCCTACTGATCATCATCTTATCCTACTGTGAACAAAATTTCTATGTATTATACCAAATATCCGCTTCGGCATGGATGTTCGGCGGGAGGGACGGGCACCCCTGCTAGGGCATCCGCTTCGCGGACAACCTGTGGCTGGGGGATACTGTCCTATCCGCACGCGCAGTCGTTTTCGACTTAGGCCCAATTCGGACTAAGTCGAAAACGCCCTTCCCGTCGATGCTACGAAAATTTGGTATAATTCGCACTTATTTTCTTCTTCAAGAAGATGTCCAAGGGACATCACAAGGCAGTAAGTGGAAAGATACGAACAATGGATCTTGCAGAAATCACCCGGCACGTCAAGACGCTGAAGACGCTCATTCTGCGTTCGCGCTATGTTGCCGCAAGACAGGCCAACGCGGAAATGCTGAAACTCTATTTTTCCATTGGCGCATATGTTTCCGAGCATAGCCGCAAGGGGAAATGGGGTACTAGTGTGATAGAGGATATTTCGGAACAGTTATCAAGGGAGTTGCCCGGACTACGCGGCTTTTCCGCAAGAAACATACGTTATATGCGGGATTTCTTTGAAGGATGGATGTCGCAACCAATTTTGCAACCAGTGGTTGCAAAATTAGGAAATGAGCAGAATGAAGGTTGTCGACCTGTGGATGGCGAAATTTGGCAACCGATGGCTGCAAAATTGGGGAAGTCTGATCTTGGGGCGTTTTTGAGCATAGGCTTCACACACCACATGATAATCATTGCCAAGTGCAAGACGGTAGAAGAGCGGTTGTTCTACATACGACGTTGTGCGGCGGGATTCTGGTCTAAAGAGGCACTTAAACGACACCTTGCAGCTAACGAATATGCGACGGAAGGCCATGCGGTCAACAACTTCGCGCTGACGATTCCAGATGACAAGCAGGTGGGACGTGCCGTACAGGCGTTCAGGAGCGAGTACCTTCTCGATTTCGTCAATATCGTGGATCTGAATGAGACGGAGCAGGAGCGTGACGAGCCGGAGTGGATGATGGAAATGGTGATGAAGGTCAAAGACCTTATTCAGGCGCTTGGCGACGACTTCTGCTTCATGAACGTGAAGAAGCGGTTTGTCGTGGAAGATGAGGAGTTCTACTCCGACTTGGTGTTCTATCATCGAGCTTTGAAGTGCATGGTCGCAGTCGAACTCAAGAAAGGAAAGTTTAAGCCCGCGTACCTGAGCCAGTTGAGTTTTTATTTGTCCTGCCTTGACAAATACGTGAAACGCGACGACGAGAATCCGTCCATCGGGCTTGTCCTGTGCCATGAAATGAAGCGTGGCGTCGTGGAGTTGGCCGTCCGAGACATGGCACGACCCATTGGCGTTGCGACATACCGATCCTCGGCCGACGTGCCAGAGGAATACAAGGTGCTGACACCACTTCTAGAAGGTGCGCAGGCTCTGTTGGCGGAGGCAATATCCGTCGGGGACGCGAAGGATGGCGAATGATGGTATGAGACAACTTCTTCTTCTGGCCGCGCTCGCGGCGCTGCCCTCCTTCCTGACGGCGGCGACGCGCGTGCGTGTTGCCTACTACCCCGAACCGGGGTTCTGCGAGCGGCGGGCGGACGGCACCTACGCGGGCGCGACGCTGGACTTCCTCGCGCCGCTGGCGAAGATCTGCGACTGGACGGTCGAGCCCGTCCCCTGCACCTACGACGAGGCGCTGGACCGGCTGGCGCGCGGCGAGCTGGACCTCGTGGGCGGCCTCGCCGACACGATGAACCTCCGCGACCGCTTCCGCCTGTCGACCTACGCGATCGGCACGTGCGGCTACCACCTCTTCGTCCGCGCCGACTCGCCCTGCTCGCCCGGCCACTTCGCGTCCTGGCAGGGTCTTGAGATCGCGGTCGGTCCGAGAGATCGCGTCCGCAAGCGGCTGGAGGACTTCCTGAAGACGCATGGCGTCGCGTACCGACTGCGGGTCTTCGCGCGCGCCGACGAGGCCGTGAAGGCGTTCCACAGCGGACAGGTCGCCGCCGTGCTCGCGCTCGGCACGGACGACATGCAGCCCGCCAAGATCCTCTTCTCCTTCCCCGTCCGCCCCAGCCACTTCGGCTTCACGAAAGGCCGCGAAGACCTCGCGCGCCGGCTCGACGGCGCCATCCTCCGCCTCCTGGCGGAACAGCCCGAGATCGAACGGCTCGTCCGCAAGCGCCACTTCCCCGTGAAGCCGCGCCTCGACCTCGACCTCACGCCGGAGGAGCGGGACTACCTGTCCGCGCGCCGCGCCGCGAACCGGCCCGTCCGCATCGACCTGACGCCCGCCGTGCCGCCGTTCAAGAGCTGGAACGAGCAGGAGAACCAGGCGCAGGGCCTCGTCTGCAACATCCTGGACGAGGTCGGTCGGCGGACGGGGCTCACGTTCTCCTACATCCGGCCCGACGACGAGGCGTCCGCGCGCTCGCGCTTCCTCGGACAGGGAACGGACTTCTGGGCACCGCTGGGCGTTCCGGCGGACGACCTGCCAGGCTTCGCCGACGGCATCTGCCTCGCGTCGCTTCCGCAGGTGTTCCTGACCCGGAACGGAACGCAGCCGGCCTCGCTCGCATCGGCGCGCTTCGGCGTTCCCGCCTGGGACAGCCGTTGGCAGAGCGACTACCGCAACGCGGGCATCTCGAACCTCGTGACGTTCGCCCTCCTGCGCGACACGATCGCCGCGCTGCTCGACGACCGCATCGACGCCGTGGCCGCGACGCTCCCGCAGGCCATCATGACGTGCCACAACGAGAACGTCTTCCGGCAAATCGAGTTCTCGCGCCCCGACACGCGCCTTCCCCATGTCCAGCGGATCATGCTCGTGCCGGCGGCGAACGTCGAGGCGCCCCTCGTCTCGATCATCGACAAGTGCGTCTCGACGATCACCTCGTCCGAGATCTCCGCCTTCACCTACCACGCGATGACGGACTCCCTCTCGCACGCGGTCTTCTCCGACAGCCAGTGGATCCTCATCGTCTCCGGCGTCCTGCTCGCGGGCCTCCTGAGCCTCGCCCTCACCCTCATCGTCTTCCACGTGCGCCTGTCGCGCGCGCTGAAGCTGGCACAGGCCGGCGAACGGGCGCGCACGCAGTTCCTCGCGACGATGTCGCACGAGATCCGCACGCCGCTCAACGCCGTCATCGGGTTCGCCGAATTTCTCGAGCGGCCCAGCCTCACGCCGGAGGAGATCCGCAGCTTCGCGCGCGGCGTCCGCCACTCCTCGCGCGTCCTGCTGGACCTCATCAACGACGTCCTCGACCTCTCCAAGACCGAGGCGGGGCAGACCGACATGCGCCAGGGCGTGACGGACTTCCTCGCGTTCAAGCGCGAGTTCCTGACGATCTTCGCGGGCAAGGTGCGCGAACGGGGCCTCCGCTTCGTCTTCTACCTCCCGGACGACGTGCCCTGCCTCAACCTGACGCCGACCTACATGCGGCAGATCCTCCTGAACCTCATCGCCAACGCGGTCAAGTTCACGGTAAAGGGCGGCATCACCTGCACAGTCCGCCTCACGCCGACGCACCGGCCGGGACATGTCGATCTCGAAGTCTCCGTCGCCGACACGGGCATCGGCATCTCTCCGGAGAAGCTGGAAACGATCTTCGACCCGTTCGTGCAGGACATCGCGACGCGCGGCGGACACGTCTACGAGGGTACGGGGCTGGGGCTTCCGATCGTCAAGCGCCTCGCGGAAGCGGCGGGCGGCACCGTCACGGTGACGTCAACGCCCGGTGTCGGGACGACGTTCGACGTGCGCATCCCGAACGTGAAGGTCGCGCCGCGCGCCGCGAAGCCGTCCGACACGCCGACGCCGCCCCCGTCCGGTGACGGCCTGCCGCAGTCGGCCCTGCTCGTCGACGACGTGCCGCTGAACCTCATGATCCTGAAGCGCCACCTCGCCAACCTCGGCGTGCGGAACGTCCGCACGGCGGCCTCGGGCGCGGAAGCCCTGCGCCTCCTCGCGGAAGAGCCGGCGGCGCTCGTCCTCACAGACCTGTGGATGCCGGAAATGGACGGCGCGACGCTCGCACGGCGCATCCGCGATGACGCGGCCCTCGCGGACACGCGCCTCGTCGCCGTCACGGCCGACGCCGCGTCGGAGGGCACCTTCGACACCTCCGTCTTCGACGCCGTCCTCACGAAGCCCGTCACGATGGAGAAGCTGCGAGCACTGTTTACCCCCCCCCCCCCGTGAGAAAATCACGCGCCAAACGCGTACGCGATGACAAGCGCAGCCAGCTGAAGGGCGAGTAATCCGTAGACAAGAAGCGCGACCTTCCTGCCGTTCGTCGGATCAACCGTCTCGCGTTCGGAGTACTTCGTCACGCCCGCGATGTAGACGAACCAGACAGCCGCCGCAAGCCATGCGGGGCCGCCCAGCAGCACGTTCAGCCCGCGCGCCGCGCCCATGAGCAGCGGATTCTTCGTGCGGTTGTAGAGCTGGATCGCGACCGTCAGCGCAACCAGCAGCAGGAATCCCCGGGAACCTCCATTGCCAAGGTAAAGCGCAAGCACGGCAAGGCAAAGACAGACCGTCCGCGCCGTCCGCGCCGCGTTCAAGGAAATCTCGCCCGCCGCGAGCGGACGCGTCTTGGGGTCTGTCCCCGCGCCGACGAGGTCGTTGTCGACGAGACCGTACAGGTACATCAGGACTGACGCGAGGCAGACAAGGGCGAGATCGCCCGTCCGCGCGGCGACCAGCCCGCCACACGCCGCCGCACCGACCAGCACGTCGCCCGGCACGGTGACGAGGTTCTGCACACGGAAAAGCCGAAGCCATGCATTCATTCCGAATCTCCTTCTCACAACCAGCTACACGCTGTTCCTTGGATGGGCCTTCGCATACTCGTCGCGGATGCGCTCGATCGAGACATGGGTGTAGACCTGCGTCGTCGAAAGCGAGGCGTGCCCCAGCATCTCCTGCACGGAACGCAAGTCGGCGCCCGCATCGAGGAGGTGCGTCGCGAAGCTGTGGCGCAGCTTGTGCGGCGTCAGGTCCGTCGGCAGGTCAGCCTCCGAGAGATACCGCTTCATCCGCCGCTCGGCGAACCGCCGTGACATCGGCTCGAAGGCGTCCGTCAGGAAGACCGCCGCCGCGCCGTCCGTCCGCGCGCCGTGCGCCGCCGCCGTCTCGCGCAGCGCCGTGAGCGCGTCACGGGCGGGCTGTCCGAGAATGACGAGCCGCTCCTTCGCGCCCTTGCCCGTCACGACGAGCGTGCCGCGCGCAAAGTCGATCTCGCCCCACGTGACCGGCAGCATCTCGCCGATGCGGCAGCCCGTGGAATAGAGCGCCTCGAACAGCGCCTTGTCGCGCCGCGCGGCGTATTCGCCGACCGTGCCGTCCGCGAGGTCGCGGAGCGGCTGGGCGAGGAAGCGCGCGACGTCCGCCGCCGAAAGCACCTTCGGCAGGGCTTTCGCCTTGCGCGGCCCGTGCAAGGGGGCGAACGGGTTGTCGATCAGGATCTCCTCGCGCTGGAGGAAGCGGCAGAACGTGCGCCCCGCCGCGAGCTTGCGGCGGACGGACGTCGCCGCAAGGCCCGACGACGTGAAGCCGACGAGAAACGCGCGCGCGTCGGCGTCGCCAAGCTCGCGCCACGGAAACGGAGGGCGGGCGTCCGCCCCCCATTTCGAGGTCACGAGCTGCGCGAGATCCGACGCATACGCCGCCTGCGTGTTCGGCGAGACGTTGCGCGCGGCGAGAAGCTCGCGCAGAAACGCCTTCAGACAGGGATCGTCACCGGCGAACCTATTCGGCGTCTGCCTTTCCATCGTCCGTCCTCAGCCCGAACTCCGCCGCCTTCGCCGCATAGTCCGGAATCTGGCTCCGATACACGGCCGCGACGCGCTTCAGGGCCTGAAGCTGGCGCGGCGAAAGCGAATGACGCCGCGAATACTGCTCGGTCAGGGAGGACACGAACTCCTTGTCGTCGTAGATGCGCTTGCCGCGCTTGGCCTTCGGCCGCCAGTCCGTCACCGTGTCGAAGAGCGCCAGCAGCCTGGGCACGCTCGGATCGGCCTGTTCGACGGCCTCAAAGCCGCCGGGCACGAACGGCGCGAGCTTCGCGCGGATGGCGTCGACGTCCTCCAGCGCGCCCGCGTTCTCGCCGACGGCGCGCGCAAGGATCACGAACTGTTTCATCGAGAGGGTTCGCCCGTGCTCGACCTGGTCGCGCAGCGACTTGATGAAGGGGTTCTTGTCCATGCCGCCGATGCGATCCATCGCCTCGAAGCAGTAGGCGACGAGCTCCGGGTCAGCCTTCGGCGCAATCGCCGACCCGGCCGCAAGCCCCGCGTTGCGCAGGCGTTCCGCGCAATCGGCGATCTGGCCCTCGTACAGGATCGCCATGCGCACGAGGAACTCCAGCTGGCGCGCGCTCATCGGGCGTTCGCCCTTCTCGAACTGATCTCGGCAGCTCGTGAAGAACTTCTCGTCGTTGTACTCGCGCTTGCCGACCTTCTTCGGCTCCTTCCACTCGCGCACCTCGCCCAGGAGCGAGAGGACGAGCTTGAACTTCGCGCGGTCTGGCGGCGGCACGGGCTTCGGCAGCGACTTCAGGAACTCGCAGTAGAACTCGCTGAGCATCTGATCCATCGGCTCGCCCTCGGACTCGACCTTGTCGAGCTGGCCCTCCATCCGCGCCGTGAAGCCGACGGAGAAGAGCGCGTCCATGTTCTTCACGAGCCAGTCGCAGACGAGGATGCCGCGCTCCAGCGGCACGAGCTTCTTCTTCTCCGTCTTCGCGTACTCGCGCGTCTTCAGGGTCTCGATCGTCTGCGCGTAGGTCGACGGACGCCCGACGCCGTTCTCCTCCAGCGCCTTGATGAGCGAAGCCTCCGAGTAGTGGGCCGGGCCCTTCGTCTTCTTCTCGTCGCAAATCCACCGCAACGCCTCCAGCGTGCTGCCGACCGTGACGTTCGGCAGGTACGCGACCTCGTCCGAGTCCTCGTCGTCCTCGCCGTCCTTCGTCTTCTTCCTGAGCGAGAGCTTCATGATCTTGAGGAAGCCCTCGAAGTCGACGGCCGTCGCCGAGGCGGTGAACAGGTACGTGTGCGCAAGGGCGGGCTTGACGGCCTCGATGGAGAGCGTCTTCACCGTCGTCTTCGCGTCCGCCATCTGGCTCGCGACGAACCGCCGCCAGATGAGGTCGTAGAGCTTCAGCTCCGCCGCCTCAAGCCCCGCCTCGCCCGCGCGCTTCGGCGACAGTTCGACGTCGGTCGGGCGAATCGCCTCGTGCGCGCCCTGCGCCTCGACGCCGCCCTTCGCCTTCGTCACGTAGAAGTTCGGCTTCTCCGGGTAGAACTCCGGCCCGCACCACTTCTCGATGAACGCCTTCGCCGCCGCGCGCGCCTGATCCGAGACGTTGACGGAGTCGGTTCGCATGTAGGTGATGCGCCCCTGCTCGTAGAGGGCCTGCGCAAGCTTCATCGTCTTGCCGGGCGAGAAGCCGAGGACGCTTGACGCCGTCTGCTGCAGGGTCGAGGTCGTGAACGGCGGCAGAGCGTGGCGCACCTTCGGCTGGGCCTTCACGTCCGAGACCCTGAGCGTCGCGTTCGCGAGATCGAGGATGAGGCGGTTCGCGACCTCCTTCTCGCGGATGTTCGGCTTCTCGCCGTCCAGCCGCGCGAGCTTGGCGACGAACGACTTCGCGTCGCCGCCCTTGCGCGCCTCGACGCCCAGGAGCTGGTAGGTCTCCGGCACGAAGGCGTCGATCTCGCGCTGGCGCTCGACGAGAAGCCGCAGCGCGACGGACTGCACGCGGCCCGCCGAGAGCGTCCGGTTGTTCGGGCAGTTCACGTTCTTCCAGAGGAGCGGCGAGACCTTGTAGCCGACGAGGCGGTCGAGGATGCGGCGCGCCTGCTGGGCGTCCACGAGCGGCATGTCGATGTCGCGCGGCGCGTCCACGGCCTTGCGGACGGCCGACTTCGTGATCTCGTTGTACGTGACGCGGCGGAACGGCTTCGTGCCCGCGCCGGGGCCGAGAACTTCCTTCAGGTGCCAGGCGATGGCCTCTCCCTCGCGGTCTGGGTCGCTCGCGAGGTAGATCTCGCCCGCGTCCTTCACGGCGCGCTTCAGTTCCGCGACGACCTTCTCCTTGCCCTCCGAGACGACGTACGTCGGCACGAACGACCACGAATCGGGCCCCTTCTCGACAATCTTGATCGCGCCGTTCTCCTTCGGCAGGTCGCGAATGTGCCCGACGGACGACTTGACGACGAACTCGTCGCCGAGGTACTTCCCGATCGTCTTGGCCTTCGCCGGCGATTCCACAATGAGCAGCTTCTTTTCCATGACGCATAATTATACCAAAAATCCGAACGCGTTCACCGACACGGCGAAATGGATCGCGCCAGACTCCGCTCCGCCTGTTCGACCGTCTTGCCGTTGCCGATGCCGTAGTCGTCGATGCCGATGACGTCCGTGTAGGCGTCGCCGGGATAGCGCGCGAGGAACGTGTTCGCCGCGTCGCCCTCCCTGCCGAACGCCTTCCACTGCCGGTCGGGCGTGTATCTGACGCGATGCCTCGCGGCCGCGCGATTCATGCCACTCGAACCCTACCACTCGAACCCTACCATTGGGGTCTGACACCTTTTACCCCGACGCGATGCCTCGCGGCCGCGCGATTCATGCCACTCGAACCCTACCACTCGAACCCTACCATTGGGGTCTGACACCTTTTACCCCTTTTACCCCAGTTCGGATTCGGCATGCCCGGAAAATTCTGCCGATCCATCGTCATCATGAAATAACGATAGGGATAGCCCTCCGGCAGTTCGGCAAAGGCCGTGAAGACGCGTCCGTTCGGGCAGGCCTCGCCGAACGGCTTCACGTCCAGGCCCAAGTCGCCACGATACGCAAGCGTTGGATATTCGTAGACGGGCAGACGACGGTCGACATTCGCCGTCATCACAAACTTCTTCCCCGCGAAGTCCATGATCTGGCAGCCTGTCGAATCAAACGGCCCGGGGCCGGCGATGCGACGGTAGGGGCCATCCCACCGATCCGACTCCCATAGGCACGGCCTCAATCCCTCTCCGGAAAACGTCGAGGTCGCAAGCCTCCACCTGTTCGTTTCCGCATCAAATGTGAAATAGGGATCTTCGCTCTTCAGGCCGCCTTCCAGTTCAAGCGGACGCGCCATCAGGACGGTGACTCCACGAAGCGGGTTCTTCCGGCATTCCATCACGGCAAGCCCGCTTCCCCTCCGTGTCTTCGGATTCAGGTCGTTGCTGGCCGTAGACCACACGACGCCACACGCCTTCCACGATCCAGACTTTCTGTCGTAGAAAAGGTGGTTCACCGCGTCGTTGCGCAGGAGATCGTCATCCCCGCCATAGTTCGTGAAGAGCACACCCTCCATGCGGAAGTCGAGAAGCGTCGGATCGAAGCTCGCCACGCTCTTGACGTACTTGAATCCGGCACGCGCGGAAAACGTGCAGAACATCCGCCCGTTCTCAAGATACGGCCGACATCCAGGCCCGTCCGTCACGATCCGGAAATCCGCCTGTCCCGTGCCAGCCGTGATCGCCATCGACGCCCGCGAGATGGCGGCGACACCCTGCGGCGGCAGACGCGCGCCGACGCCGAATTTCAGCGTACCCAGAAAGCGGCGCGAGCGGAGGTCTGGTGCGTCCGCGAACGTGACCGACCCCAGGTAGCGGACGACGCCGTCCTTTCGCGCGACGATCAGCATCGTCGGCCCGGCAACCACGCCCGAAAGGCGAAACGGCGGCGCGGGGACGACTTCTGGCTTCTCCAGCCTGAACGCGACGGACACGCCATTGACAGTTTCGGAGAAGGCCACGGGCCTCCCTGGCTCCGCCGTCACCCGCAGGGCGATATCTCCCTTCAGGTCAGACCAGACGAGTTCGGCCACCGCGCCTGGGGTCAGCGAATCAAAGTCCGCCGAATAGTGTGCGCCGGGAAGCCACCCAGAAACCATCAGCGCGCCAGCCGCCGCCCGATTGTCCGCCGAAAGGGAGACGATCCCCTTGCCAAAGTGAATTTGCGGCTCGGTGCCTGAAACGGCCATCATGGGATGCTGCACGTCCGGGCATAAGACCGCCTCCGGGCGCAGCTCAGCTACGATACGCTCATTGTCCAGCACGTACCGACGCGTGCCCAGCAGCTTGAACGCCGGGACTTCCCCCCTGGAGGCGTGGGCAGACGCGATGACAGCCTGACTTGCAAAAGCGGCTACCACAAACAGTCTCAACTTCAGGTTATTCTTTGACATTTTGCCCTATCTCAAGTTCGGTTATATCATTTTTTTCATCAGGACAAGGACGACGCGAGAACCGTTGGCCTCAGCGGACGACGAAGACAAACCCTCGGTTCGGGAGCGGTTCGCCCGTGAGGGTCGAAAGGGAGTAGTAGCCGCCGTCGCCCGCATCCGTCGTCAGGTTGCGGATGACGAGCGTGTTGAGCCCTTCCTGAAACGCATTGGCCGGAGCGACGAACGACCATTCGAGCGGCATCAGATCCGAGCTCGTGCGGACGACCTGATCGTTGACGAGGACCTCGTAGCCGCCCGCGAGACTGCCGTGATCGTTCTTCCGCGTCACCGTCCAGCGCATGCGGTGGCCGACGAATGCGCGCGGCAGGGAAAACCGGTAGACAAGCCTCTGCCTGAACGAGTGTTCCGCACGGCTCGTCAGGTAGCCCGTGAAGTTCCGGAAGTCCTCGTCGAGCAGATGCCCGGCGTTGTTGGCGTCGCTCCCCGTCATCCGAATCGAGAAGCCGCCGCCGACCGTAATCGCGTCAATCGCCGCCGGCCCACCGTCCGTCAGCGTCAGCGCAAAGTCGTTCGCCTCGCCCGGACGGACGGCTTCGGACGGGATGTCGAACACGAGGCTGCCCGCGCCCGCGAAATCCTTCGCCGCAACCGCCTGTCCGTTGACCGAAAGCGTCAGGATGCCCGACTGCGTCGGCGCGCAGAGCGCAACCTGCATCATTCGCGCGTGCGCACGCGGCTCGCTGTTCGCCAGGCGCCACGTCACGCTTTCGCCGGCCGCCGTCAGCTTGCCCCTGAAGCGAAACCAGCCGTCATTCGCCGTCCAGACGTCTGCCGCGTCCCCGGCCTCCGCCGCAAACTCCGCGTTCGAGCCGTTCGCGACGCCGATCTGGCAGTCCGCCGCCTCGCCGCCCATGAACGCCTCCTCGATTTCGGACGCGCAGAGGACGCGGTTCCAGACCGCAACCTGATGGATGTCGCCGTTGAACCCGTTCTGGAAATTGTCCAGATCCGACGACGCCCACGATTCCTTCGGGTAATACAGGTCGTTCCCCTTCTTGTGCGCCATTGCCATGCCAACGCCGAATGCGCTTTCGCCGACGCCAAACGCATCGCCCGCAAAGACCGTCCCCGTGCGCGAGACCTGCTTGACGGACGCATAGTTCCGATGCCCTTCCGGGAAAAGATGGACGGTCACGCGGCTCTTGGTGGCCGTCAACGCGAGGTCATACCATTTGCCGGCCTCGATCTGCCAGCCGTTGTCGTTGATGTAGACGGCAAACGTCCACGGCCAGTTGTAGAGAAACAGCACGTCCGCACCGTTCTGCCGCTTGATCGAACAGCGAATGCCGTTGGCGTTGTGCCCGTACGTGAGTAGCGTCGCCTCGGACGAAAGGGCTGTGCCATCGGTCTTTGTGACGTACCCGTCCCAGCGGAAGCGAATGACGGCCGTCATCTCCATTGTCTCCGACATCGGGAACCCCTCGTGGAGCGTGAGCCCGCTCGCCCACGCCGCATCGCGTCCGTCCGCATACTGCGTCGTCTGCGTCTTGAGGCGAAGCACGCGACTCCGCACCGTCCGTCCGCGACGCGGCAACACGACCTCCGCCACGGGATTGGCGACGCCCTTCTCCGTGCCGTCGAAACTGCCGCGCACGGTCAGGTCAAGCGCCGTGCCGTCCGCCGCGTTCCGGTTCAGCGCGTTCTTCGCCTCGCCTTGCGTCACAAGCCCGTCCCCATTCGCATCCATGTCTCCCTGCAAGATCAGGACGGCATCATCAAATACCCCCCCCCCCCCCCCTGAGCGGGGACGGCGACGGTTCCGGCGGCAAACGCCGCGAGCCCGACAAGCGAACGAGTGAATGGACGCATCTTCATGGCTGTGTTCCTTTCGGTGTGTTGTTTTGGTGGTTGTTCAGGTTTGTTGTCGTATTCCTGTCAAGGCGAATGAGGGCGCAGTCAAGGCCCTTCAGCAGAAGCTTCAGCGCACCGTTCTCCGGCACAGGCATCTCGCCCATCAGCGCACGGAACGGCAGTCCTTTCCACGGCACGGATACCGTCTGCGCGTCCGGCGAGGCGTTGACCACAAGCAGGGCGTCATGGTCTGGGAGCGAGTAGAGCCGCGCCGAGACGGACGAACCGAACGCCCCATCCTTCAAAAGCCGCGACTTCGGCGCAAGCAGAATCGCCTCGTGGCGGCGAATCTCCTCGCCGACGCGGCAGCAGTCCGCCCAGCGTTCGGCGAACGGCACACCGCGCGGCTCAGCCTTCACGTCGAAGAACGAGTACCAGACGAGGCCGTTCGCGCCGTTGGCAATGCACTGCCAGCCCATGTTGCGCATTTCCGCAAAGGTCGGCGGACGCGCCTTCAAATCGTCCTTGCGGTAGGCGGCCCAGTCGAACATCTGCGGCACCTGCCAGAGCGCGCGGCAGCCGCGTGTGCCGACGGACGCCGCGCGCGTCGAGACGGAAACCATGTCGATTGCCGTCTGCCCGATCGGATAGGGATCGGTGCCGATCACGTCGCAGGACGGCAGATAGTCGAGGATCTGGTCGTACTGGTAGAAGCAGCCCCACGTCGGGTGGTCAGGGTCGAGGCGGGCGACGAGATCGCGCCGCGCACGCAGCTGCGGCAGCTTCGAGAGCGGACTCTCGTCCACGACGTACCACGCGAGAACCGCCGGATGATCCTTGATCGCGTTCACGAAGTCCGTCGCCCGCGCCGGCGACGTCTTCGGGTCGCCGTAGTCATAGAAGTCCTTGAGGTTGGGAATGACGCGAAGCCCCTTTTCCGCGCACAGGTCGAGCAGCGCGCGCAAGTCTGGGTTGCAATGTCCCCAGTAGGGCATGAGGCAGTTGAACGGACTCTTCGCGTAGAGCTCCACGTCCTCTTTCGACGTGAATTCCGTCCAGAAAGTCCCCAGCGGAAAATACGGCTTCCCGTCCACGATCGTGCGGCCGGACGCATCGATCCAGACCTTGCGCGCGGGCGGCGCGGCCCGGCGCGTGAAGGCGAGTTGCGCTTCGCCCGCCGTCGCGCCGTTGCCGTCCGTCAGGACGAACCGCACCGTCTGACGACCGACCTGAAGCTTTTCGACGGGCACGTCCAGTCGGGCGGCCGTGCGCGAGAGGACCGCCGCCGCCGTCACGTCGTGGCCCTGCTCGTTCTTGTAGACGAACGCGCCGCGATGCGTCGGCACCGCCGCCGCGTCCAAGTCCAGAGCCGCACGAAACGAGACGACACCCTCCGAAGCCTCGTCTCGGTAGGCATTGCAGAGAAGCGTGCGGACGGGACGCGGCACAAACGGTTCGACGAACACGTCGTCGAACCACGCCTTGCCGAGCGAGCCCTTCCGCACGAGCGGCGCGACGATCGCGCGCGTCACGTTCGTCGGGATGCGCGGCGTCAGCCCCTCAACCTTCACCCAGTCGGCGGTCGTGCCCTTCACGCCCTCGGCATAGGCGCCGCCCACGTAGCGCGGCCCGTCGTACCACTCGACGCAGACGATCGCGCCGTCGCCGCCGCCCGTCAGGTTCTCGGTCTTCACCCACGCGCCGAAGCGGTAGACGGTGTCCGGCTTCAGCTTGACCTCACAACTCGGCACCGTGTAGGCCGCCCGGTCGTCGGCGTTGTCGTACGCAAGCGCGCGAGTTCCGCTGCGCCCCGTCCGATCTTCGCACCGGTACTTGCCGGGCGCGAGGAACCATCCGGTCGCCTCGCCGCCAACGCCCTCCTCAAAGCCCGCGTTGCGGACGAGTCCAACCTCGCCCGGCTTGGCCTCGGCGGCGAGACACGCTGCGCCGCACAGCGCCACCGCCCCGACAATCACGCCGAGTGCAGAACTTCTCGCCCTCTGCCGCCTCTCCGCTGGCATCGCATCAGCGGCCGTCAGACGGCCCTCTACGGCCTCGGCTAATAGATGGGGGGGGGGGGACTGGAACCGTGCGAGAACGCGCCCACACGGCTCCTGCCGCGCCTCACGAGGGTCTTGCGCCCCACGATCTCGAATCCCAACTTCTCCATCGTTGATGCGTATGATACCAAATTCTGCCGCGCCACGCAATCGCTCACGTAGGCAATGTTGGCGAGCGAGCAAAATGAGATTTCTTGGGCGAGCAAAATGAGACACTTCCTGACAGTCCCGCTTGGCTCACT
>CAKTZI010000022.1 GCA_934635385.1 uncultured Kiritimatiellota bacterium
GCGGTTTACGCGGTTTACGCGGTTTACGCGGTTTACGCGGTTTACGCGGTTTACGCGGTTTACGCGGTTTACGCGGTTTACGCGGTAAATTATAAACCCGCGCCGCGCGAATCACAACCCCCAAGAAATTGGGGTATGGCCCGGAGGCGCCGCCGCTTCGCGATTCTCTGCGGACTCTGCGGCTCTGCGTGAAAAGAAAGTCTCTGTCTACCGCACGCCGACGACGGCCATGACAACGAGGCCGTGCGGACGGTCGGCAGACTGCGGAAAGAGCCAGCGGCCCAGACGGAGCGTCGCCTTGCGGACACGCCGAAGATCCGGCACGGAACGCCCCTGCGCCTCACGGCTGCGACAGGCGAACGCCGTCAGCGGCACGTCCACCCACCGCTCCTCGGTCGAAATCGGCACGACCGCCGTCCAGCTCCACATGTTGCACTCGGTGAGCTGCACCTCCATCCGCGTCGTCTCGGGATGCGTCGCGCGCACCTTGAACCGCAAGACGAACCCCGCGAGGTCTGCGTCACGAATGCCGTCAAAGTCCGGCCCATCCATCACGACGTCGCACGTCGCGTTGCGCGTACGGACAAAATTCGGAACTTCGATCACAGCATCGACACCCTCGCCTTTCGGCTTCCATTCCGGCGGCAGCTCGCCCGCGAACGGCGGCGGCGCAAAGTAAGGCGGAACGTCCAGCGCCCACGCCGCCGCGTCGTTCCAGCCCGGCGCGCGCACAAGCGCATAGTCGCCCGGCGGCAGCACGACGCGCCCCGCCGTCGCCTGCACAGGCGACGCCTTTGCGGTCGTCCGTGTACGGACGACAAATTCCCCGCCCAAGTCTGGCAGGTTGACGGTCAACGACAGCCGGTCGCCGAGCACCACGGCCTTCTTTTCGCCCCGTTTTTCCTTGAATGGGTCGGCAATGAGACGCACGGACGGATAGAGCTGAAGCCGCCAAACGCCGTCAGCGGCCTTGTCGAAGAAGAAACAGCCGTTCCCCGACGTGCGGACGACAGCCGAGCTGCCAACGCCCCAAACGCGGGTCAGCGCTGCGGCATTCGGCGGAACGGCCGACGAGTCGTTCGCATACAGGAACTCCGTTGCGGTGACGAATTCGGACGTGTCCCGCACCGCGTCAAGGGCGAACGAGCCGATCCGCAGACGATCCGCCGTCGGACGATACGGCGTTCCGGCGGGCAACGTCGCAAAAAGTCGGTGGGCAATTGCGAGCGACAGGGCCGAAGACGGCGTGTAGACCAGATTGAGGTAATGCGAAGGCGCGTTTTCGTTCTCGTCGGCGAACGCGAGAACGTCATAGGCGAACTGGGCGGCCAGCGAAACGCCCTCGGCGCGCAGCGACGCGGCGATGGCGGGGTACATGTAACCCGTTAGGGTGTCCGCCGCGTCGAACTCGTAAACCATCTTGAGCTTGTCCGCAAAGTCGCCCCTTCGGAGCGTCGAGCCGCCGACGAGACCGAGCATCGGTCCGCGCACGAAACGCCCCGCGCCGTGTCCGCCGTTCGGATAGCAGTTGCCGCTCACGCCGTCCGCCGTCGAGCGCGCCGTCGCCGCCTCGGCTCCGCACCACGGATTGTAGAAGACCGGCTTTGCCGTGCCTGTCGACTTGATGGCGGCGACCAGCGCGTCAATGTACGCAGTCTTCGCCGCATCCGAAGAGCCGTCCGCATACAGCGGCTCGTTGATGCACTCGAAGCCGAGGACGGCCGGGTCGTCGGCATAGCGCAGACCGTTCACGCGGTTGACGTGCAAAGCAAACTCGCGCAAGAAGCGGCACTGGGCCGCCCGCGCCTCCGGCAGGGACGTCATCTGGGGCATGGTGTAGTAAGACGAAAAGCCCTGCCGACGGTCTTTCCGTCCCCACCAGGCAATGGGCGTCAGCACGACGCTGATCCGGTTGGAGGCGCAGCACGCGATCAGGCTGTCCAGTGCCGCGACATGGGCGTTTTCGACAAGTCCGCCCTCCGGCGTCGAAGCCTCCATGTCGAAGAAGTGAATGCGGACGAGCGAGAGGCCGAGCCGCCGCAGATGGGCGACGTCAACGGCCATTTGCCGATCGACGTCAAGCCCTTCCCGTCGCGCGCGCTGGAACTCGCCCGCACACGGCAGCATGTAGTTGACGCCAAGACGCGGCGTCTCGACGAACGGCGGGACCTCCGCCGCAACCGACGCCACCGTCAGGACACTCACGAGGGCAAGCGCGAACATTTTCCAAACGCCGCATCCCCACCGAAACTTTGGCACGTAGAGCTTCATGAGGCAGGCATTATACTCAATGCCCGCACCGCCGACAACCCCCTAGAAGTTGGGGGTGTGTCCCGGCGGCTTGCGCCGCCGCTTCGCGATTCTCTGCGGACTCTGCGGCTCTGCGTGAAAAAACGAACGAGCGACTTCCCGCCCCTCCGCGCGTCGGCGAAGCCGTTTCTTCCCCCTCCGTGGTAAGTAAAATGACTAAGAGTGCGACGAAGCTGACAAGCTGGTGCGAGGCGAAACTCCTTGGCGCGTCTCATCGCCCGGCCGCAGGCCGCTCTGTGTTAAAACATCGGGCGAGTCCGTGGGCTTGTCACGGACGGCGTTCGCCGAGGTTGCCGGGATCGGGGCAGAGGTTCGTCTTCATGTCCCATTCGAGGTTGCGGTCAAGCGGCGTCGGGTTGAGGTAGTAGAGGAAACGCACGGAAATGATGCCGCGTTCGAGGTCGCCCTCAACCGTGAAGTCGCCGTAGACCTTGCCGTAGTAGGCTTCGACAAGTTTTTCCTTCTCATCGTACTTGGAGTGTATGCGGAACGTGTAGCAACGGTTGTCATCCGTGTCGCCAAAATACTCGCACTCCCAGTTCCCAGTCCGCTCAATGCGCTTGCGCATGCCCCGATGTCGGACGACACGCGCACTCCTGCCCATATCGCTACCATGCCGGATCTTGATTCCCGAAGTGGGGTCGGCATGCTGCTCGGAAATGCAGTCATCCGCGCCCGTCGGTCGGATCGTCTGGACGAGATCGTAGAAAAGAACGTCGCCTTCCGAAGCGATTGCACGGAGAAAGCGCCGATCCTTCCCCGTGATCTGCAACTCCGACGCAATTTCCAAGTCGGCGGTCTTGCCTTGCCCATACGGCGGCAGCCAATCGCCCTTGAACATGTCAAGTCGCAGAACGGCGTTTGTCCCCTGAAGACCAAGAAGCCCCTGACGCCAGTTGCGCCACTCGACCCGTTTGACCATGAGCGGAATCGGATGCTCCACGCGCTGAAGCCGAATTGTCGCGACAAGGTTGTCGGGCTGCCAGTTGCCAAAGATGTCTCTCTTCTTGAAGTCGAAACTTCCCGCAGCCGGTGACAGGTAATATCCCGCTGGCGCTTTCGAGACCCAGCATCCCGCATGCCCGACATTTGTCTTGCCACGCATCACGCAATGCCCCTTGTCATCCGTCGTCACCTCATCAACATTTGGGGTGGGAGACTCTGTCCAGATGCGAATGCCGTTGTTCATCCGAAAGGAGCCAAAAACCTTCACGCCACTGATGGGCTGGTCTGTCACGGCATCCAGAATGACAGCCTGAATCTTGGACATGTCAACCGCCACGGCTGAAATCGCAAAAGCACCAATGCACCCCGTCAACAATCTCTTCATTTTGCATACTCCTTTATAGCAGTAGTTGGTGGAACAGCAAATACACGTACCAGAACGCGACATTCTTGATGTCCGAATGCCGCCAAGCACTCTGCCTTATGCCACTCGGCAGATCTATCTTGATGGCCTCAGGCCATCCGTTCGGCAACTCGGTCTGCATGTTGTAGTTGCCCGAAACGCCCCTCGTCTCGTTACGTCCCGCCGCGAAGGACTCCGCCGGGATGGCGTCGCCCAGCATCTTTGCCCGCCGCTCCGCGTCCGAGAACGCCAGCGTGTTCGTCGAGGCCATCCGCTCGTCATTGAACGACGTGAAGAGCGGACTCGTGACCAGCTCCTCTCGCGTGTAGTCCCTGAAGTAGGAGGCGTTGAACCCGGAGAACGGAACATAGGCGAGCGGGTTGGCAACGTACCTTGCATTAATTCCCCATCCGCCCTCAATCTCCGCCCCTGTGAACAGGACAGCGTTCACGCCATACCAGAGCGCGCAACCCTTGAAGAGTTCCTGCTTCGACCACGCGCCCCCGAAGTCCTCAGACTCGACACCGAAGACCTTCACCTGCGTCGGGTTCGCCAACACGTCCTCCGTCGGCGAGTAGAAGTTGGCCGCGTTGCGGATTCCGGCGAACCGCCCCCGCCAGGAGAGCCCGGCGCGGAAGTCGCCGGCCGCCGAGGCGAAGAGGTTGCCCCTCGGAGTCAGGGCGAACGAATCGGCAAAGGCTTGCGCCGAGGCCACAAAAACGGCGACGGATGCGAGCAGGGGCTTCACACGTCACGCATCGCTTTTGCGCCGATTGCAGTCGGCGCAGAGCATCTGGCAGTTCTCCGCCGTTGTCTTGCCGCCCTTGGCCCACGGCGTGATGTGGTCGGCCTGCATCTGCTCGATCGCGAACTTCTTGCCGCACCTGGCGCATGTGCCGCCCTGACGTTCGTAGGCGGCCAGCCTTTCCTCGTCGTCGAACGCGCGGATGCTCAGGTGCCGCTCCTCGCCCGTCAGCAGATACGGGACGATGCCGGACTTCTTCGTGACGTCTTTGTCTTTCAGCAGTCGCTGAGTCTCCTTCTCGATCCACGCCGTGTCGAGCTTGGCCCTGCCGTAAAGGGCGTACCAATGCCCCCAGTCAAGGCCCTTGAGAATCTTCACGCGGTCGCTGGCATGCTTGAACTTCGCCTCGATCCAGGTGATCACGCTGCTGAAGTAGCTCCACAGTTCGCTCGCGTCCGTGTCGCCGTCCTTCTTGCGCGCGGCCATGAACTCGCGGATCGCCGCGTCGTCCTTCCGCCCGATGTACCACTGGATGGCCCGCTCCAGGCATCCCTGCCGCTCGAACTCCGCGACGACGTAGTTCTTCGCCATGTTGACCGCCGGACAGTTCCGCTTCGAGAACCAGCGTTTCGCGTCGGACACCCACGGACCGTGGTACACCGCGTTGCGCATCTCCTGCTGCGAGAGTTCCTTGCCCGCGACGTTGATGCGCTCGAACCACCTGATCTTCTCCTCGTCGTCCCCGCTGCAGAAGTAGACCGTCAGTTCGCAGTCGAGAAAGTCCTTCTGACGCTTGTCCTCCTTTTCGCCGAGCTTCCCGAAATAGTGCCCGTCGTAGGAGAAGTCGTTGTTGAAGTACTGGCAGATCGAGATCGTGCGCTGCTGCCCGTCCATGACCTCATAGCCACCATCCTCGCGCACGATCCAGTACATTGCATTGAGCGGGAAGCCGTGCATGACGGAATCGATCACGAGAAGCCGTTCCGTGTGGTCGTAGACGAATTCGCGCTGGTAAGGAGGACGGATGTCGAGCCGGCCGCCATAGCCGTACACGCCCTCGTCGCCTTCGTCGCGGTAGCCGGCCACCAGATCCCGGATCTTGATTCTATGCTGCTGGATGTCCATCTTTCCTCCTGATGACGATGCGGTCGAACATTCTGACAAGGCGAGATCCCTCTTCACGGTAAAAGGTCGGCCCTCCGTCGCACTTCCCCATCCGTTCCTTGACCTTTGCCATGTCGGCGAGCTGCAGACTGGTCCCGACAAGCTCGAACTGGTCGGGATTGTGGTGGCAGAGATAGGTGATGGGCACGCCGATCTCGCCGAAATAGTCCATCGGGATGTCCGTGTAGCGGTTGCAGTCGATCGCGTCGTAGTTGAAGTACCTGAAATTGACGGCGGGATCGTATTTCCTGTAGAGTGCCAGCGGCTCGTGCCGCTTCTTCACTTCGAGATTCGTGTACCAGACGATGTTACCGAGGCTATGCCATTTCTGCCCGTTCTCGTCCATCCTGGCCCGGTTACCTTCAAGGCGGTAATGGTCTGGGACAGTGAAGTTCATGTTGCCGTAATTGTAGCCAAGCCAAAGCTGGTTCGACATGAAGTAGGGAAATATCTCCTTTGCCTTCGCACGGAAATTATTTCCAAGGACGAGGAACTTCTTGCCGCGATTCACAATGAGCGGAAGGAAATCGAGAAATCGCGAAAACGGCGGATTCGTCACGACGATATCCGCCTCGTCGAGGAGGCGGAGGCATTCGGGACTGTCGAAGCTACCATCGCCCTCCAGTTCCCTGACGGCGATCTCGTCGCCATCAACCTCGTTGTTCCCGTTGGCGTCGCCGTCGTAGATCTGGTAGACAGCCTTCCCGCACGTCTTCTGCGTGAAGAGATCGACGTCCTGGCTCTTGTAGCAGGTCGCAATGACGCGCTTCAGGCCGAGGATCTCGAAGCTGCGCGTGAAGTACTTGAAGAAATTGCTGCAGCGCGGGTCGTCGCAGTTGCAGAGGACGGTCTTGCCCGCGAACTGCGCACGGTAGTGGCGCACCTCGTCCTCGATGTCGGAGAGCTGCGTATAATGTTCGTCGTTCTTCTCGTTCCGCGAACGGTTGATGGTCGTGTTGAGAGTGCGTTTCATGAGTCGGCGGAATTATAGCAAAAACGCGCAAACATGGGTTTATGGCTTCGGATCTCCGATGTTGCCCGGATCGGGGCAGAGGTTCGTCTTCATGTCCCATTCGAGGTTGCGGTCGAGCGGCGTCGGGTTGAGGTAGTAGAGGAACTCGACGCTGCAGCCACCATACCGCAACCGGCACCCGATTTCAAAGTCCCCGTAGATCTTGCCGTAGTAGCCGCCGACGAGATTGCCGCTCTCGTCGTATTTGGAACGAATGCGAAAGTAGTAGCATCGATTCGGGTCAGCGTCGGAATACCTCTCCCTACGGACATTTGGCGGAACGGATTTCTTGCGCTTTCCGCAATGGGCAACTCTACTGGTCTGATAGCCCGTTTCCGGCGCAATGCGCAGTCTAATGCCGTCGGTCGCACGGGTCATCGACGAAATCACCCCGTTCCCTTCTCCCGGAAATGACATCGCGTTGGTGAAGTCATAGAAAACCATCGTCTGGAGATAGAGGTTTGTCGAAGACAGGTTCGTCAGGCGAGACTCGACCACAAGGTCAGCCACCTCGCCATGTCCATCTGGCGGCAAGTAGTCCCCGGCAACGAGGTCGTATTTGAAGAGCGTATTTGTGCCATCGCCATAACCGACCTTGCTCCTGTTGATGTGGTCGCCCACGCGCTTGACGAAAAGAGGAATCGGATGCTCCACGCGTTGAAGCCGAATCGTCACAACGAGATTGTCGGGCTGCCAGACGTCAAGGAGATTCTTTTCCTTGAAACGGGAACAATGTCCGCCCGCCTTGTAATAACCGGCAGGAACAGATTTAACCCAAAAACTGGCGTCGCCACAATTTGTTCTTCCTGACATGCGACACAGCCCCTCCCCATCGGAGATCTGCCGGTCTAAATCGGGCCTTACGGATTCAGTCCACGCCCGCCAACCGATGTCATCGCGAAAGGAGCCAATGACGGACACGCCCTCGACAGGACGCCCTGTCTCATCATCTATTATTCTTGCCGCAATTCTTGCCGTATCGGCAATGGCAATTGCCCCAATGGCCACCACGGCGCATAGCGCACCCAATTTGACATGCATGAGATTTCTCTTTCTATTTTTCATTGACGATTAACTCAAACAATTTGTACGCGTAATAGTATGACAGGTTTTTAATGTCAGAATGTTCCCAGAGTCTTGTGTCGCCCTTCATCTTCTCATTCGGCCATACGTCTTTGTGTGTCATCAGACTATGGTAGTTGACGTTCGCCTTGACGCCTCCAATCTCGTTCGCGCCTGCCGCAAAGGTCGTCGCGGGGATGCCGTCGGCGAGGATGCGAGGAAGGACGTCCGCCACCTGCGACTCCGTCACCGCGTTTGTCGTGTGCAGCCACCTGTCCGCAAACGGGCTGAACGGTGGGGATGTCTTCATCTCGTCCGGCGTGAACGCCGTCTTCAGCAGCTCGTCCTTCGACAGGGGAACGGTGTGCTGCTGGTTGAACCACCAGCCGGCCTCGCTCGCGACGCGCGGCATGAAGGACAGCGTTCCCGTGCCCTTCAGCAGTTCCTGCGCCGACCACGCGCTGCCCAGCCCGGACGTCACGTTCGCGAGCACGTCCTCGGTCGGCGAATGGCAGTTCACGGCATTCGCAAGGTTCGCGTAGCGCCCGCGCCATGTCAACGCACAACGACCGTCGTCCGATCCGAACAGCTTATGCCAGTCGGACGAACGGAAACCGTCTGGATATCGCCTCCATGCGATCGGCGTCATGCCGCTCCATTCGTCCGTTTCCGCGTCATACGCCTCGGCCGGCACGGCGGCGTTGAGCATATAGTACTTGGAGTAGGCGAGAGAATGGTACTTGCACGCCTCCGACGTCAGCACGTTCCCAAGCGAATGGGCCAGCATGACCTTCTCGCCGGGCAATGCGTTCGCCAGCTCCGCCAACGCCGGCGCCGTCTTGAGCGCATGGACGACGTTGGCCCAGTAGTTCGGCGCGAAGCCGGCGAACTGGCTGTAGTCCCCGCGCCAGTCCACGGCGGTGAACCGAGACCGCGAGCCGGCCCACCAGAGCCGCTTGAACATCGCGCGCGCCCAGAGGCGGGACGCCGCCGCGTTCACGTTGTAGCCGTGCACGAAGACGAAGTGCCGCCCGTCCGTCTCGCCGTCCGGCAGGTTCGGCGGCTCGCCGGGCGCGGACGGCGCGAAGCCCCCGCCCGCCTCCGCGCCGCGCAGGTCCGCGTAGCGGTAGAGGCCGTCCACGGACGTGATCGAGACGGGCAGCCGCTCGCGGTAGACCTCCCTGTCGCCGAGCGAGACGACGACCTCCGGCCCCGACCAGGCGTCGACCGGACGCGCCGCCTCGAACGCGAGGGCGACGGGCCGCGACAGCGGGCGTCCGGCCAGGTCTCCGAGGTCAAGCCCGCCGGAGCCGAGCGGCGTCAGCGCCGCCGCCTCCAGCGGCTCGCCGTCCGCCGTGAAGACGGGCGCCGACGCGAGGCCGAGGACGTTCCCGGACGAGAAGCCCTCGCCGAGGACGCAGAAACGCAGGCCCTCCGCCCCCGCGCGCAGGCGGAAGGTCGCCGCCCGCCCCCACACCCGGCGGAACGGCGAGACGTCGATCTCGACGGGGAAGAGGTTCACGAGGTCGAGCTTCCCGTTCACCTCCAGGTCTTGGGCGTTCGGCGTCGCATCGGCGACCTGCCCCACGAAGTCGCCCTTGTCGCAGTCCTCGTTCGTGCCCAAAAGAATCATCCTTCGGGTGTTTGTGGCGCCCCTGTTGTGCTTGCAATCATGTCAAAGCCACTGTTGCGAACCGCTTTCTCAAACGCCGTCTTGGCCTGTGCCACGGACTCAAAATAACGTCTGAACGCCGCAGAGTGGTCATTCGCCCATTCCTTCGACGACGGCATCGGCAAAACAATCTCGCGGTAGCGGTCGCCGCAATCTTCACGGTTGGTCTGCATCAGAACAATCCTGCGCCATTGCTCACGCACGGCTCGGAGGCAAAGTGCCCAAAACAGATAGAACGGATCAATTAGGGTGTCGTCTACGACCCGAAAGACGAACATCTCCTTTGTCAGAACAACGTCCTCCTCCCCCGGCATGACGATCGCGAACTCACCTATGTTGCTGCTCGCCCGGTTTGGCGTAAGTATGTCCCAAGCCACGAGGCCGCTCGTCCGGCCATGCCAGAACTTTTCGGCCACTTGGCGAGGAACCATGTTAGTCGGATTGATGTTCATGCGCAAGGCGCGGATGTCTGAGACCTTGATGTATGGGACAGAACCTGTCCTTTGGTCATTTCCCGGACTTCCATGCCCAGTCCGAACAGAAACCACCTTTCGATCGATCAGCTCACCAAGCGATACGCCCCGGACACGAAAGGTCTTCAGAAACCGCTCTATCGGTGCATTGTAGCGCGTATCAAAATACGTCGGCACCAAAACGCCTTTCCCGAATGCGAGATCAGCATGAACGTCAAACCTCGCCGGGAAAGACTTTCTCGACTGCGCAAACTGGTCTGCCGCCTCAATCAGCTCGTTGTCTATGTCCGTCTTGCTTTTCTCGCCCGTGACCGCATCTATCTTGAACCGATCCTTGCCATCCTTGTAAATGCCGCACGTCTTCGGATTGAGAAACGGAATTGAATAGCGGAGTTCGACATTCATGCCCCCTGTCTTAGGATGCTTGCGGAACACATAGAAGTTCGTCTTGGCGCGACAGAATCCCTGAAACGCCTCCATTGGGACATTTGCCACAACCTCGACTTTGAGCCTCGTCTTTATCCACTCCAGAACAAAGCGATAGTTCGTCGAAAAGAAGTACGTTTCGGGCAGGACGATCCCAATGCGCCCGTTGTCCTTCACGAGATCATAGGCTCGCTCAAGAAAGAGCAATCCTATCTCCAGATCCCGATAGGTGCCGTCCTCATTCTGCGCAATGGTCAAGCCTGACAGGCGACAGTCCTTGGCGCTGACTTTCAGGTTCTTCCCGAAAGGAGGATTCGTGAGGACGACACTAAACCTCCCGTTGGCAAACGGCGTGACAAGATGTGGGAATTCCTCTTTCCACTTGTGTGTGCGCACCGAGTCTCCACGGGCGCAATGAGCGGAACCATCGCCCGCAATCTGCATGATGGCCTTCGTCAACTTGAGGCCGACGGCATCCTTCTCGATTCCGTACAAATGCGTCTGCGCCCACTTGGTCAGGTCTATGTCCTTGATGCGCGGAAACTTACGACGCATCTCAAGCATGGACTGGACAAGAAAACCTCCCGTTCCGCATGCGGGATCGATTACGATATCAGACATCTGCAAGTCCATCAGCCGAACGCCCGCCTCAATGACGGTCTGCGGCGTGAAATACTGTCCCTCACCTTGCTTCAGGGCTTCGCTGCGCAAAACCTGAAAGGCCAGAGAGACAGACCGAACCCCCATGTCAAGAAGCCGTAGTCCGGCAAGAGCCTCGACGCTATAGGCAATCGTCTCGTCAGACAATCGCAAATGCCTGTCGTTTGCCGTCGTAAAGGTTTCGGGATAGACATTGACCAAGTCGTCAAACTCCCTACGAATCTCGTTTGCGGTTTTCGCAGGCGATTCTCGCTGGCGGAAGAACAATGGCTCGTCGGGCGTCATCCGTCCGCGCTTGTCGTTTTCGAGCTTGACCAACAACAGGTTGCAAAGCTGGTCAAGCTGATCCTCTCGTCTCGTCACGATTGCATCATGGGCCACGACCTTATCCAGAATGTCCGCGACAATCGTCCTGAAGAGCTGCTCGGTCGGTGCCGTCAGGTTGCGATAGCAAAGAACCTGCGAATCCGGAGCAATCGCTTCACCGGGACGCGGCAGATTCCGCACGGCTCGACGCCGCATGATTGCGCTGCCGTCTTTTGCACGGTAGAGGAACACGCCCTCGGCATTCGGGTCGGCGTTATTCACCCAGACGCCGAGACTGGCGTGCGGCTCTCCCACATAATAGGCCTCCATCTGCGAAACGCCCGACTCTTCGGTTGGCTGCTTGCATTCAATCACAAAAAGGACATGAGCTGGGTCTCCCACGAATTCTGCAGAATCAAAGACCGCGATATCAACGGGGAAGCCTGAAAAGGAGCGCCCTTTCTCACGTTTTGTCGCTTCAGAAGGCGCCTTTGGAATTCGCCACTCCTTCTTGCCAAACACCATCTGCTCCAGTTTCCAGCCAATTGACGCCAAGTAAACGACAAGAGGCCCTGTCACCTTCTGCTGTTCTGGAATGTCCTTCAACAAGGCGGATATCCTTTTCGACACTTCGACTTTGGCGCGAGCCGTCATACCACTATTCCTTTCGTTTTCTGCACATTATACCATCTTTACTGCTGCGACATGGACTCGCGCTTCGGCATCATTGCGCAATGCCTTGTCAAATGCTGCCGAAGGTCGCGCCACTGACGAGGCTGCCGCCAACAGCGACGCAGAAAAACAAGACAAATATAACCAAACGCTGTCACTCATCACCAAGAGTTTCCTTTTTTGCCTTTGCAGAAGAGGCACAACCGTAAGGAGGACGTCGTATATTTTTCAAAAAATCAACCGTTCGTTGATCCTCCAAGTTTATTTCATTGTCTTTGACATTCAGAAACACGCCTGAAATCTTTACGCCACCTGCATCTGCGAATTGCCACGGGCCATACAATTTCCCATAACGAGCAGAGCGTAATCTTCCATCTGAATCGACCTGAGTACGAATTCTGAACACGAGATAATCATCCGCACCAAGAGTTCTATCTACGTGGTTCCCATTCTCATCTCGTGAATAGCGATAGATGAATTTTGAGGAATACACGGCATTCGTATCTGCCTCATAGGCACTCACCATTCCCGAACGCAAGTCTTTTTTCATCTGATAGGCACCAGCATAAGGAGAATTCGTAAAAGACACCTCCATCTCGCAATCCCAGTCGCTCGCGCTCCGCTCGTCTAAGGTGAATTTCAACAAGACATCTGCATGAACACCTTCCCCATGCGGAGAAATAAACGCATGACGTTCAAGATCAAATCCAAGCCATTCCCCCCAAGCGGGCACCTTCCGCTGCCTTGGACGAGTCGGCCCTAACATCATGTGCGGATTCCGTATGCGCTTCAAGACCAGTGTTCGTTCCTCCCCATAAGGTTGCCATCTTCCATTGAAGACTTTGTGAACTGGCGACTCCAAATATCGAACCTCGTCATGCGCATGATAATAGCCGACCTTATCAACACCAACAGCGAAGCGTTCGTTGACACGATGAGCAACCTCAAATACACCATTGGAGCCAGACCTCTCCGACCACTCTGCATTGTCTTCAGCTCTCCCATATGAACGAAAGCACACACGCACCCATGCATCGGGAACTGGGAGGCCTTCATCATCAATGACTTTATAAACATATCTGGCCTCTGCTCCATGACGAATGGCCAGCCGATAAGCTGTTGTCACCTCAGAACAACAAGGCAGAATGCCCATACATAAAACAAGCATGAAAAATTCTCTCATTTCAAGTCTCCTTTTTCTGTGACAAGTTCTTCAAAGAGTGGCCAGACATAAAAATACGCCATGTCCTTCATGTCAGAATGCTTCCATGTCATAGCGTCATTTTCCACTCGCCCCCACCCATTGCGATAATCAAAAGCCTCGTTCAAGTTGTGGTTTTCCACGCGCCTTCCCATGATTGGACTTCCCCCAACAGGACTCGACACGGCCGGCACGTACTTGGCGAGGGCGTACATCACCTCGTCCTCCGCCACATCCGGGGAAAGCATCGGCCCGTAGCCACGGTTGAAGACGGGACTGTTCGTCACCGAGCCGTCGGCGACCATCTCCGCAGCCTCGGCGGCGGTGTAGCGGTAGTCGAACCCCGCGATCCGCCAAGTGTGGAACCCCCAGCCGCCGTGCGCCGTCCCGGCGACGAAGCGGCCTCCCTTGCTCGTCTCCTGCTTCTGCCAGGCGTAGCTCGCCGTCGAGTCCAGCATCCCCTCCAGCAGCCACGGCGGGTTCGGCGTCTCGTGGAAGACCTCGTCTCCGGTCGAGTAGTAGCTGCAGACCTCGTCCGCATTGCCGAGCGCATCCGAATAGCGGTCGACCCATCCGAGCCGGGCGCGTGCGTCTTCCGGCGCGTCCGCAAACCACCTGTGCCAGTTCGCCGCCCACGCGCGCGGGTCGTACGTCCGCCATTCCTCCGGCACGTACCGCTCGCGGACGCCCTGTCCGGCGTCCTGCAGCGTCCCGTCGACGGCCTCTCCGGCGACCGCCGCGTTGAACATGAAATATTTCCCGACCCGCAGCCCCTGTTTCAGCGCCTCGCACGCGACCATGTTGCCGAGCGACTGCGCCATCAGCACGCGCCGCGACGGGTCGGGCTGTTCGCGCTCCACGAGCCGCCGCAGCGCGTCGCCGGTCTTCAGCGCATGGCAGACGTCCTGATGGTAGTGGAGTCCGTTCGCCCAGTCGCCCGTCCAGTGGTGGTTGCCGTTCCACGTCACCATGCTGAACCGGGCGCGCGACCCCGCGAGCCAGAGCCGCTTGAAGAGGACGTCGCCCCAGGATCGGGCGTCGGCCTCGTCCACGTTGAACCCGTGCATGAAGAAGACGTCGAGGTCCCGCTCGTCCGGCAGGGGCGTCACCCACGGACGGGACGGAAGCCCGAACGCGCCGCGCGCGAACCCCTCGGCTCCGCGAAGGCTGTAGAAGCGGTACATGTCCCGAACCGAACGGATGTCCATCGGGAGGACGTGCGAGTAGACGACCCTATCCCCGACGCGCACCTCGGCGACGAGCGAGACGCCGGCGCGCGTCGCCTCGCAGAGCATCACGCCGGACTTCGGCGAGAGGCGCGAGAAGTCCGCGTGCGCGAACGCGCGCCCCTCCGGCGGCAGCGCCACGAGCGGGGCCGTCGCGAGCGCGTCGCCGTCCAGCGTCACGCGCGGCGCGGTCTGGACGGAGCCCGCCTCGCTCCACGGCACGTCCGCGAGGCAGTAGTTGAACGAGTCCGCCGAGACGGGGCGGACGACGCAGGTCGCGTGGCGCCCCCACGCCGACCTGAACGCCGAGAAGTCCAGCGCGACGGGGAAAAGGTTCACGAGGTCGAACGTGCCGTTCACCCGGAGGTCGTCCGCGTTCCGCGAGCCGTCGGCGGAAGCCCCGATGTAGTCGCCCTTGAACGTGTCGCCGTTGAACCAGTAGCAGAAGGGTTGACCCGCGAGCCACGCGGCGACGTCGGCCTCGTCGATCCGCCCGTCGCGGTTGAAGTCCGCCATGACCGGCGGGTTGACCGCCGTGAGCCGCTGGCGGGCGACGTCCTCGACGAACCGGCCGCCGAACACGCCCCAGTAGCGGAAGGCGAGCGTCGCCGCGCCGGGGGCGGACGCCGTGACGAAGACCCGCGTCCGCGAGGTCTCGGCGTCCGTCGCGCCCCCGACGAGCCGCCGCCACGCGGCAAGCGAGACGTCCAGCGGCCCGCCGTCCGAGGACGCGAGCGGACGGTAGGCGTTTGAGGACGGGCTCCACACCCAGAGCGCGAACGGCGCGGACGCCTCCTCGAAGCCGACGCGGACGTTCCCGCCGTCGAGCCCCACGGCCGTCACGAGATCCAGCTCGGCGGCCTCGGCGGCGTTCGTCGCGACGGGGATGGGAAGGCCGAAGCCGTCGTTCAGGGCATCGAGCGCGGCGAGGTCGACGCCCGCGCGGCGGACGCCGACGCCGAGGACGGTGTACGCGCCGTCGAGGCACACCGTCCCGTTCGTCGCGAACGACACGAAGGCGTCGCCGACGGCACGGCTCGGACGCACCCCCGCGAGGCGCACGTCCACCGTCTCGGCCGCGCTCTTGAAGTCGAGGCCATTGGCGTCAACTATCTTCAGGCGGTCGGACTGGTAGACGACGGCGACCCTGTTCGTCGCGTGTCCGGGACACGGACAGCAGCGCGGCGCGTCGGCGTCCGGGACCTCCAGCCGGATCGGCGGCGTGTAGAGAAGCGGCTCACGGATCTTCAGGACGCCGGAGAGGTGCGGCCAGTTCGTGACGGCGGCCTCGTAGTCGCCGGGCTGCGGCACTTCCTCCTCTTCGTCGGACGGCTCGTCGGGCCCCCTGTCCTCGTCCGCGTCCGAATGGCGGCAATTGCCGCAGCAGGTGCCGTCACGCGAACACAGATCCCAAAGGCAGTGCCAGCAGGACTCCCGCTCGTCGTCCACGGACACGCCGCCATAGCGTCCGCCGTCTTCGTCGACATCCTCCGGCGGAGGCGGGCAGAACCGCGCCGTCTGCGCGTAGGTCGTCTGCCCGAAGAGGTAGTCGGGGTGCGCGAGCGTGTAGGAAACGGGCGTCGTCGTGCGTCCGTCGAAGCTGCCTGTCAGCAGGGCGGCGCGCGGCGGACGGCTCTCGACTGTGACGGCGCCGGACGCCGCCCACGTGCAGGTGAGGGCGGAGGCGCCCGCGCCGACGGGCAGCGTCACCTCCTTCTGCCGCGCGCGGTAGTCGTGGAAGCAGGGGACGGTTGCGGAGACGTTCGGGAAGTTGATGCGCCCCGTCGGGCGGTGCGCCGCAAGGTCGGGGAGCCGTCCGAAGGCGAAGTCGGCGGACGAGAGCGAGACGGCGAGCGAGCCGGAGGCGCGGACGTAGAGCGGCACGGTCTGCCCGCGCGGCACAGGGAGGAGGAGAGTGGGAGGCGTGGAGCCTGCGGCGCTTAACACGGAGGGGATGGAGGTGGGGAGACACGGAGATTCTTCAGAAGAGAGGACTGAAGTGCTAGCATTTGATGACCCTACCACGCCCTCAACAATCTCTCCGTGCCTTCCTGTCTCCGATTCCTCCGTGTTAAGCGCCGCAGGCATTGACCTCTCAATCCGTGCCAATCCGTGCGAATCCGTGGTTGCAACATTTAGCCCCACGAGGGGGACGGCGCGGCTGCCAACGAGGAGCTCGCCGCGCCCTGTGCCGGCAACAGCGACGCGCAGCACCGCCGTCCGCTCCGTTGACTGCGGGTACGCGAACGCCCCGTTCGTCGTCCCCGTGTAGACGAGATGCTCCCAGACCGTGTTCGTCGAGCCGGACGGACACGCGAGCGGGTCGAGTCCACCAAGGGCCTCCTCGAACGCCTCCCGCGCGTCATCGCATCGCCGCTCATTGTCGGAGCGGAATATCAAGCTCGTCGTTTCGCGCGAGAGAAGAAAGGACGTTTGCCCCTCCGCACTTCTACCCTCTTCCTTCTTCCCTTTTCCTTCTTCCGCCACGACGGCGGCAAAAACGTTCGTCAGAAGGTCGTCTGAAGCGAGTGCCGAAAAATCGTAGCGATAGGCGAAATTGCCGTTCGGGTTCAGCTCGACCTGAAACGAGACGGGGTTCGTCGGCGAACGGTGCAGCAGCGCGTCCCGCCACGTGAGCTGAAGCGTGTTCGAGGGGGTGAGACAGTGCCAGAAGATGGATGAGAATGGTCTTGACCACGGATTGTCACGGATCGACACGGATTCGCGGAGATTCGTGAAGATTCGTGGCCAATTCGCGGCGGGCACGAGGCCGAGCGAGGCCGTGACGGGCCGCAACGCGGCATTCGTCGAGAGGAGGATCGTGCCGTCCGCGAAGACGACCATGTTGGAGAACGTCGAACCGCCGAACGGGAACTCCCAGCCGTCGAAGGAGAGGCGTTTCCAGTCCGTGGCCGCGCCACGCCGTCGCCAGTTTTCGGCGATAACAGCCTCTTCGGGCGGCACGAACGAGAAGCCCTCGTTCGTGCCGACGCGAGAAAGGGCGTAGCCGGGGGTTTGGTTGCTGTCGCTGAACACATGCGCCGAAGAAACGCAAAGCGTTTCGGAGGGAACCTTCGCCGAAGGCGAACCCGAAGGGCGCACAAGCGGGCGCGAGAATGCGGAGGACGGGAGGCACGGAGTTTCTTCGACAGGATTTTTTGACGCCGTTGGCTTTTCGCCCTCAATCCGTGACAATCCGTGCAAATCCGTGGTTACGTTCCCCGCCTTCTGCGCAGAGATCGTCGCGACGGCCGCGAATCCGCCGAAAACAAGGACTGCCGACAGCCCATAGCGTCGCACCGCCGCGCAGACGCGCGCGGGGACACGGGTGAGTCCGTGCGCGAACAGGACAAGGGCAACCCCGACGAGGCCAAGGCCGCAGCCCCACAGCAGAGCCCCGTCGAAAGCCGCCTTTAGCATCGAGCACCCCATTGCCCTAAGCGGCGGAGGTCAAGGCCCGCTTCAGGCGTTCGTCGAGGTCGTTGTTGCGCAGGGCGTCGAGCAGTTCCGCAAGGTCGCCGTCGATGATGCGGTCGAGCGCGTAGAGCGTCAGGCCGATGCGGTGATCCGTCAGGCGGTTCTGCGGAAAGTTGTACGTGCGGATCTTCTCCGACCGGTCGCCGCTGCCGCGCAACGTCAGGCGGTCTGCGCCGACCTTCGCCTCCTCCTCACGGCGCTTGAAGTCGAGGATACGCGCCTTCAGCGTCGCGAAGCACTTCTCGCGGTTGCGGATCTGCGAGCGCTCGTCCTGGCAGACCGCGACAAGCCCCGTCGGAAGGTGCGTCATGCGCACGGCGGACTCCGTCTTGTTGACGTGCTGGCCGCCCGCGCCGCCCGCGCAGAAGAGGTCGATGCGGATGTCCTTCTCCGGGATGTCCAGCTCGTCCGTCTCGTCCGCCTCCGGGAAGACGACGACCGTCGCGGCGGACGTATGGATGCGCCCCTGCGTCTCCGTCTCGGGGACGCGCTGGACGCGGTGGCCGCCCGACTCGAAGCGCAGCGTCCCGTACGCGCCCTCGCCCTTGACGAGACAGACGATCTCCTTGTAGCCGTTCAGGGAAGTCTTGTTCTCGTGCTGGACCTCGACCTTCCAGCCCTTCTGCTCCGCATACCGGCTGTACATGCGGAAGAGGTCGCCCGCGAACAGGGCCGCCTCCTCGCCGCCCGTCCCCGCACGGATCTCCAGCACCGCATTGCGGTCTTCGAGCGGATCGGGCTTCAGCAGCGCGGCGGACAGCTCGCGCTCCGTCGCCTCGCCGAGCTGCCACGCGACATAGGCGTAGTCGAGCTTCTTGAGGAAGCGGTAGTCCTGCAGAACCGCCAGGTACCGCTTGCGGTCCTTTAGGACGGACGGATCGCCCAGTTCCGCCTCAACGGACGGAATTCGCGTCAGCAGGTTCTCGATGAGCGCGCTGTCAACCATACGCTAAAGCGAACGGGCGTTCAAGCCCGAAGGCCCGGACGCCCGGTCTTGCCCCAATTGAGGTTTTGCGCTTACTTCGCGAACTTCGCGTAGCGCTTCTTGAACGAGTCGACGCGGCCTTCCGTATCGACCATCGTCTTCGCACCCGTGAAGTAGGGGTGGCACGCCGAGCAGGTGTTGACCGTCATCGCCTTCTTGGTGGAACGGGTGTGGATGACGTTGCCGCACGCGCAAGTGATGGTGGCGTCTTCGTACTTCGGATGGATGTCTTTTTTCATTGTTTAGCCTTTCAAATGTCGCTTCCTCGGTTTCTCTTCGAGAAATTGAGTGCGTATTATACCGAATTTCAGTTCGCCGTGCAAGGGGGTGCCGTGCGCGCACCAGGGCTTCTGCGTGAAAAGATGATCCTCCGCATTCGCGTTTTGCGCTCAGCGCAGCAGGATCGCCAAACCGCGACGGCAGACGAGCTGGACGACGCCGTTCCTCACCCGCAGACGCCAGCCCTCCGGCAGCGCCGACACATCCGGCTCGCCGCACAACGTCGCGCCGTTCGGACGCAAGACCACATACTTCTTCGTCGGGTCGAGCTTCGCCGGATCGGCGACGGTCAGGCGCAGCCCGGACACGTCATAGGTTCCTCCGGCCTCGAACGCCGCCGCGTCACTTGCGCCATCTGCCGACACATCCAACGCGACCATGCCGACAAGAGTCGCGTCCGCGCCCAACGTCAGCACGCCAATCTCGCCCTTGCCACCGGGGAAGATACCCGCCGTCGCCACAGCAGAGGTGCACGGTGCGCACGGCCGTCTCGAACACGCGGTTCAGCCGCTCGTCCGACGAGCGGAAGTCGCCGACCTGCCGCATCGGGCGCATCAGGGACACCGCCCGCACGAACTCCAGCCCCACCTCGCCGCCGCTGACGAGATCGAGGCGGATGAAGCGGAAGCCCGTGTTGCCGACCTCCAGCGTGCCGAACGACGGCACGGCCACGACGAAGTCGCGCAGCGCATGGTCGTTCGAGGCCCCTTTCTCGCCGACCGAACTCATCGCCTCGGCGACCGACTCGCCGAAGCGGACGCGCAGCTGCGCGCACGCCGTCCCGCCGGGGCTGACGCCGAGCTGAAGCCCGCCGTGCAGCTCACGGCCGAAGTCGAGCACGAGGCAGGCGTCGTTTCCGCTGTTCACGAACCGCGCGCCGCTGGCCTTCCCGAACGGGCCCTCGCAGACCTGCCCGAACTTGGGCGTCAGCAGACGCGCAGCGTTCTCGACCCGCGCGCGCACCGGCCAGCCGTCGTCGCGCGTACGTGCCTCGGTCTGCCAGACGATGCGCACCGGGTCGATGTACGTGCGCACGCGCGAATCGGGCGTTTCGCCCGCCTGTGCGGCGGACGGCAGAATCGCGACGGAGGCCGCCAAAGGCCAGAAGAATAGCCGGAAGAAAACCTGCTTTGCTGTCATCATGGTGTGCAGTATAGCATACGGCGGCTGTTTGGGCAATTTGTTTTCCCGAAAAATCTTGTCCTGTTTTCCGAATGGTCACGGTAACCGAATCTTGGCACGTCGCCTTATTTGCGCGCGTCGGAGCGGGAAACTGCTCGCTCGGTCTCGTCGTTCGGGTTTGCGCTTCTCTCTGAAGACAACCGGCCGGCTTCAGCCTGCCATGCCTCGGCAAGACCACGGGCTGCGGGCGAGACCTCTCCGACGCCAGCAAACCCTCGCTCCTCACTCGCGCCACTTCCCGCCCCTCCGCGCGTATGACACTTCACATTCGGCTTTTGTCACGCAGAGCCGCAGAGGTCGCAGAGATTTTTACAAGTTGAAAATCGCAGACCGTAGCGAAGCGGCGACGTCAGTCGCCCGTGGCACGGAGGAGCCGACAGTCGCGCGAGAGGACAGAGAGGATCGCCCATCGCCTCAGGGCTTTCGCTTGCCGAGACGCATCTTGCCGAGGGGAGTGGCTTGTCACGTCTGATAGACTGACGTGTGGCGATGGTGGCGATTCCTCGGAGGACGGTTCGCGCGAGCTGGCGGGCCGACGGGCCCAAACCAAAATATGGTATACTGTCTGCACGAACATGAAGCCGCCGTCCGACAACTTTCACATCATCGTTCAGGTCGACTTGCGCCAGAAGGCCGCACGCGACCTCCTCGGCGGCGTGCTGCATGCCGCCGCGCAGCGCCCCCACTGGAACGTGCGGCTTCTGCACGGCCACCCCCTGAACCGGCTCGCCGACCTCGGGCAGAATCGTCCGGACGGACTGATCACCGACCGTCCGCTCACGCCGCCGCAGATCCGCCGCCTCGCGGATGCCGGACTGCGCGCGCTGATCGCCGCCTACGACGACACGACGGACGACCCCGACGATCCGCGCCTCGCCGTGCGCCACGTCTGCTGCGACAACGCGGCGGTCGGACGGGCCGCCGCCGAACTCCTCCTCGGCAAGCGCCTCCGCCACTTCGCCTACGTCCCGGCGACCGTCCGCAACCCGTTCCTCCGCCTGCGCTGTACAGCGTTCCGCGAGACGCTGGCCGCACAGGGACTGGACGCCTACGTCTACGACCCGCCCGCGCGCGGCAAGGGCGACCTGGCGCGCTGGCTGACGGATCTGCCCAAACCCTGCGGCGTCTTCGCGGAGTTCGACCAGCGGGCGAAGGACGTCATCGACACCTGCCGCACGGCGGGGCTGAAGATTCCCGAACAGCTGCTGCTCGTCGGCGTCGACAACGAGGACTACATCTGCGAAAACACGATTCCGACGCTCACGAGCGTCTGGCCGGACTTCAACCGAGGCGGACACCTCGCGGCCGAGACGCTGGAGCGGCTGCTGCGGGGCGAATCCGTCGCACACGAACCGATCCGCTACGGCGTCCGCGACGTCGTCGCGCGCGTCTCCACAGCCGACGTCACGGGGACGGCGCGCACCGTGGCGCTGGCGGTCGAGCACATCCGCCGCCACGCCGCCGAACCGATCCGCATCGCCGACATCGCACACGCGGTCGGCACGTCCGAACGGCTGCTGGAACGGCACTTCCGCGACGTGCTCGGCACGACGGCGGCGAAGACGCTCCAGCGCACACGGCTCGACCGCGTCAAGGAACTGCTCCGCGCGGGCGACCTGCCACTTGCCCGTCTTGGCGAACGCTGCGGCTTCAACAGCGAAGCGCACCTGAAGACGCTCTTCAAGCGCGAAACGGGCCTGACCATGTCAGCCTACCGTCATTTCCGCACCCACGCGCCCAGTTCCTGATAGAACTTGCGGAAGCACGAATGGGTCATGCCGAGGCCGTGGACGATGCCCTTGTCCGAAACGCGGATCGCGTTGTAGGCCGCGTAGACCGCCGCCGGCGGACACGTCGTGTCCGAGAAGCCGACGGCGACGCGCACGGGGCACGCGATGCGCGCGGCGAAGTTCGCGCCGTCAAAGTACGGCGCCCACCTCTCGGCGGTGACTCGCGTCTCCGGCGTCTTCGAATTGTTCTCGACGATCTGCGGCCAGCCGCTCTGGCGTCCCTTCAGGAATCCCATCGTGTCCGTAATCGCCGGCACATAGAACGCCGCGCGCGTGAACGCGTGGTTGAGGCCCGTCAGGTAGAACCCGAAGCCGCCGCCCTGCGACGTGCCCTCGTAGACGAAGCGCGACCGGTCGATGTCGGGACGCGACGCGAGCCAGTCGACCGCACGGTCGATGCCGAGCAGCACCGAATGGAAGAAATAGTCCTCGCGCGAGACGGCGATGCCCGCGCACGAATAGCCGCACCCGTACTTCGCCTTGCACGCCTCGTTCATCGCGTCGTACGTGCGCTTGAGACCGCGCTCCTGCCACCGCCAGTCCATCTCAAACGGATAGACGCTCATCCGCAGGCAAATCGCGTCGGGACGTCCGTTCAGGTCGTTCGTCCAGCCGCCGAAGCCCGCCGCATTGACCTCGACGTGCGCGGGGAACGGAGCCTTCGCCTTGTCCGTCGGCACGCTCAGGTAGCCGTAGACGCGGCGGCCGAACGTCGCGAACGACACGCGGAAGAAGTCGAACCTGTCCGTGCAGCGTTCCGGCACGCGCACGACCTGCGGATCGAGCGGCACCTCGCGCCGAAGCCGCGTCCGTTCGCCCGCCCAGTAGGCGTCGAAGTCGGCGGGCGACGGACTGCCCTTGACGATCTTCTCCGGCTCGTAGGCGACGCTCCAGACCTTCGCGCCCTTCCCCTCCGACTCAGGCGAGAAGCGGATGCGCAGAAACCCCGGCGCGTCCAGTTGCCCCGTGAGCGTGAAGACGTTTGTCGCCGCGAGATCCCACGTGGCGACGGCGACCTGCTGCGTCCCGAAGTTGTCGAGCGTCGCCTTGACCGCACCCGCCGCGACGGGCAGCCCGTTCGTGCCCGTGACGGTGACGGTAAACGTCGTCCGCTCGCCGCAGCGGGCCACGCAATCCGCGTGGTCGACCGTCACGTCATAGCGCAGCGGTTCGACCGCAAACGCGCCGAACGCATAGACCGCCAAAAGCGAAAACAGCATCGTCGCCGCATCAGCGCATTTCTTCTTGCATGAGTATGTTGCCATGTTCTTGTTGACTCTCGTGTTGTTGTTGACGTGATTGGTTAGCAGAAGCCCGCAAGGGACAGGGCCTCCAGCAGCGTTTCGCCCGTCGGGGCGACGGCGCGGAGGCGCGCGGCGGAATGCCCGCCTTGCGCGCAGAGGACACAGCCGATTTCCAGCGCCTCGGCGACCTCCTTGTCATGGAGCGCGTCGCCGATCAGCGTGACGCCGTGCGCCGTCGCCTGTGACGGCAATCGCGCCAGCAGCGCGCGGGCGCGGCCGATCTTTGACGCCCCGTCGAGATTGTCGACGCCATAGACGAAATCGAAGAATCCACGCAACCCCGTCTCGTCCACCGCCGCATCGAGCAGGTCTTGCCGAAGCGCCGAGATGATGGACTGTCCGCCCCCGACGGCCCTGACGCGCGACAGGGCCGTCCGGGCCTCGGCATTGAGCCGTTTCGGCAAGGCCGCGTAGGCGTCGTGGTACTCCTGTGCGAGCGCATTCCAGTCCTCGCGCGCGAGGTCAATCCCGCACGCCGCATAGACGGGCCGGACGGGAAAGGCGAAGTGCGCGCGATACCACGCGCAGCTGACGGCGGACAACCCCCGCCGCCGCAAGACGGCGTTCAGCGCGCCGATGGCCGCGTCGGTATCGTCCAGAAGCGTCCCGTTCCAGTCCCAGAGAACGTAAGGCACGGCCGACAGAGACGAGGGCGTCTCACCCCTGAACGCGGAACGACTGGACGGCGCGGCGGAAGCCCTCGGCGCTACGGGCGATGATCGCCTCGTCGACGCTGCAGCAGATGCGCACGTAGCCCGCGAAGCCGAAGCCGCTGCCCGGCACGACGAGGATGCGCTCCTTCACGAGCGCCTCGACGAACGCGACGTCATCCGCCACGGGGCTTTTCGCGAAGAAGTAGAACGCGCCTTTCGGCAGCGCGAACTCGACCCTGGCCTCCGTCAGCACCTTCGCCATCAGCTTGCGGCGGCGGTCGTAAACGTCCAGGTCGACCGTCTCGTCCACGAGCGCGGCCGCGAGCCGCTGGCCGATCACCGGCGCGTTCACGTAGCCGAGCGTCCGGTTCGTGAGCGTGACGGCCTGCATGAGCGCGGCCTGTCCGGGCATCGCGGAATTCGCGACGAAATAGCCGATGCGCTCGCCCGCGAGCGAGAGCGTCTTCGAGAACGAGCCGAGCACGCACGCCCATTTCGTGAGCGGCAGGATCGCCGGCACCGTCGCGCCGTCGAAGGCGAACGCGCGGTACGGCTCGTCCGAGAGGAGGAAGAGCGGACGGGCCTCCGGCTGTGCTTCGCGCCGCGCGTTCTCCGCGTCGACGAGCGCCGCGATCTCCTTCAGGACTTCGCGCGGATAGATGCAGCCCGTCGGGTTGTTGGGCGAATTGACGATGATCGCGCGCGTCTTCGGCGTGATCGCCGCCGCAAGCCCCTTCACGTCGGGCATGAAGTCCGGCGGGAGGGACGGCACGGTCTTCAGGACGCCGCCGAAGTGTCCGCAGTAGGAGCCGTACTCGACGAAGTAGGGCGCGGGCGTGATGATCTCGTCGCCCGGCTCGACGACCGCGCGGAAGAAGCTCACCATCGCGCCGGCCGCGCCGACGGTCATGACGACGTCCTTCGCCGCGACGGGCGTTTCCTGCTGGCGCGAGAGGAAGCCGGCCATCGTCTCGCGCACGGACGGGATACCGGCGTTCGGGCAGTAGCCGAGGCCAAGCGGCTGCACGGCGGTGTCCGCGAGGCGGATCAGCTCGTCGCGCGTCTTCGGCGGCGGCGGCACGTCGGGGTTGCCGAGCGAGAAGTCGCACACGGCGTCTTCCCCGAACTGGCGCTTCAGCTCAAGGCCCTTCTCGAACATCTTGCGGATGAAGCTGGATCCCGCCATCGCGCGGGCGATGTCATTTGTGACTGTCTGCATATCTTCGATTTTCTTTCAAAGTCTAAAGCCTGCGGCGCTTAACGCGGAGCTGACGGAGAAGGAGAGACACGGAGATGTTTTAGAAAAGATTCTCCGTGCCTCCGTTTCTCCGACTTCTCCGTGTTCAGCGAAAGCAATCCCTACGGTTTACTCCGCCGCGTCGCCGAATTCGATTTCAGGGAAGATCTCCTTCGCGGTCTTCGCGTACTCCGGGAACTCCTCGACGGCCTTCTTCGCGAGCTGCTCGCCCTTCTCGACCGCACCGTTCACCTCCGCGCAGACGATCTGCATCGTCAGGGCCGCGCCCGTCATCGCGTCCGCCCAGTCCTTCAGGTTGAGCTTTGGCCGGGCGTTGTCGCGTCCGCGAATGATGAAGTGGTTGATGAGCTCGTTCAGGTTGCCGGGATAGTCCTTGTAGAACTTGTGCCACGGGATGCGCGCCTTCGACTTGCCGCGGTCGAGGTTCATCTCGCGCTCGTTGACGGAGACGACCTTCGCGCCCTTGAGCTTGCCGCGGAAGACGTAGCCGCCCATGCTCTTGACGAAGACCTCCTGCATCCGCTTCATGTCGTTGACCTTGCGGATCTGGATGTCCGCCGCGTGCTGGCCCTCCGGCGTCTTCAGGTCGGCCCTGAGCGTCTCCAGCTGGCGGAGCGCGTTCTTCCAGTCGAGCTGGCGCAGCGAGCCCTGCGCGGCGATCGTCTCGAACTTCTCCGTCGCCGCCTGGGTCTCCGCATCAATCTTCGCCTGGCGTTCGGCGGCAAGCTTCTCCTGACGTTCCTTTTCGGCGGCAGCCGCGGCTTCGGCCTTCGCCTTGCGGTCGGCCTCCAGCTTCTCGATGCGCAGGCGCTTCTCGGTCTGCTCGACGAGCTTTTCGCCGCGCGACTTGATGTAGGTGATGCCCTTGCGGACGTTCTCGACGTCCTTCGAGGTCTTGATCTGCTCCAGCATCTCGGCGAGGGCGACGGAGAGCTTGCCGAGCGTGCGGGCGTTCTCCTCGGTCTGCGCGACGAGCGGTTCGGCCTCCGCGCTCTTCTTCACGAGCTGGCGCACGGCGTGGCGGATGCGAATCGCGCTCGCCTGACAGCCGTAGGCGCGCTCCCAGAGTTCGCGCATCGAGACGACGGCGGGCGGCGGCGGTTCGGCGGGCTTCTCCTCGGCCGGCTTCGCGGCGGCGGGCGCACCCTTCGCGTCCTTCTTCGCCTTGTCCGCCTTCGCGCCCTTCTTCGCCTCGGCCTTCGCCGGGGCCGCGTTCGTCGTCGCGGCGGCGGCCGGCGCGGCGTTGGTCGCGGCCGGAGCCGACGTTGCCGGGGCCTCGACCTTCGGCGTCTCGTTCGTCGCGGCAATCGCGTCGAGGAGTTCCTTCGTCGGGTCGGGCTTCAGCAGCTTCGCGTGTTCGGGCGCAAGCAGCTTCGCGAGATCCTGCGTCGGCTTCTCGCACGCCTCGACCGCCTTCTGCGCGAAGGCGTCAAACTCGTCCGCGAACTTGACGGCGTGGGCCACGGTGTCCGTGACGGCCGTGCGGGCCTTCGTGTAGCCCTGCACGATCTGCCGCTGCTCCTCGGCGGCCTTCGCCTTCTTGTCGGAGACGACGAACCACCAGAGGCCGCCGCCGATGCCGGCGATGAGCAGGATGCCGAGGACGACGAACAGGATCACCTTGACGAGCAGGTTGCCGCCCTTCTCGTCCTCGTCGTCTTCGTCCGTCTTCGCGGGCGCCTCCGTCTCGTCGAGCGCGCCCTCGTTCCCCGCCTCGCCGCTTTCGAGATTCCGCCGGACCGTGCCGGGACGCTTCATCATCGCCGCGCGGCGTCCGCGCACCATCACCGTCCGCCGTCCCGTCCCGGCCGTCGCCGGACGCTTCACGGGCGTGCCGGACGTCGTGGTGGTCGTCGGGTCCTTCGTGAGGCCCGTCGTCAGGACGGCCTTGAACGCCTCCAGCAGGGCCTCGAAGCTCGGATAGCGGTCTTCCTTGTTCAGCGCGAGCATCCGCATCACGAGATCGTCGATCGCGGGCGTCAGGTCGGGACGGATCTCGCTCGGCCGCTTCGGCGGGCCGAGGAAGCGCGCCTTCACGACGGCGATGGAGTCCTCGCCCTCGAACGGGGCGACGCCGGTGAGCGCATGGTAGAGCGTGCCGCCGAGGGAGTACATGTCGGCGCGGAAGTCGATCGGCTCCTTCTTCACCTTCTCCGGCGAGATGTAGTAGGGCGTGCCCCAGATCTCGTCCGTGTCCTTCTGCATCGCCGCGAGGCCGAAGTCGACGAGCTTCGCGTTGCCGTTCGCGTCGAGGAGGATGTTCTCCGGCTTGACGTCGCCGTGCACGCAGCCCTGGTCGGTCGCGCACTGGAGCGCCTGGGCGACCTGCTGGCAGATCTTGATGACGCGCGTGACGTCCGCCTTGCCGGGGTTCGCCTGCATGATCGAGTAGAGCGACCCGCCCGTGGCGAGCTCCATCGCGATGTAGGGCATGCCGTCGCAGATGCCGTAGGAGTAGACCTGCGCGATGTTCGGGTGGATGAGGCGCGCGACGGACTGCGCCTCCTTCTTGAACTTCTCGACGAACTCGGCGTCGCTGCCGTACTCCTTCAGCATGACCTTGACGGCGACGGGGCGGTCGAGCATCTTGTCGCGCCCCATGTAGACGCCGCCCATGCCGCCCGTGCCGAGCTCGCGCTCAAGGAGGAAGTTCCCGTTTTCGCCGAAGGTGCACGGCGTCTGGATCAGCTGTTCGCTCATTTGATGATTCTCCATCCGGTGATTGGCCAGAAGACGAATGACGCGCATCCGCGCAGGTTGCCGCGGGGCACCGTTCCCCAGTAGCGGCTGTCAAAGGAATTGTTGAAGTTGTCGCCGCAGGCGAAGTACTCGTCCGCCCCCATCGTGACGACTGTCGGACGCCCCGGAACGGGATGCTCCAGCGCGTAGGTCTCGCCGGGGCGCGCCTTCATCCGCTTGATGTAGTGCGTGCCCTGCGGCAGGTCGCGGATGCCCGTCGTCGAGAAGATCATGACCTCGTCGTCCTTCGGCTGGACGAAGTTCCACTTCCAGCGGTTGACGAAGATGAAGTCGCCCGTCGTGATCGCGCCCTTCCAGAACGTCTCGCCCGCGCGCACGTACGTGCCGTGCAGCGCGCGGCAGGCGTCCGTCGGCAGCGACCACTCCTCGGCGGACGTGCCGACCTTCACGGTCGCGAAGCCGTCCGAACGCGGGATGCACCGCACCTGCCCCGACACGGGGGCCTTCCAGTCGACCGTGCGCGAGCCCGTGACCGCCCACTTGAGGACGGAGAGCGGAAAGGCGTCCCACACGCCCTTCTCGACGTTCGCGGCGGTGTGGTAGCCCCAGAGCGTCTCCTGCATCGAGCCGGTCGGGATCTTGAACGGCGTGTAGAAATAGGCGCGAAAGGCCATCGCGACCGAAATCGCGACGACCAGCGTGTCCAGCCACTCCCGGCCGTAGTCCTGCCAGGTCTTCTTCTGCGCCGTCACTTCTGGGGCACCTTCGTGGGGATGGTCTCGATCAGCATGTCCAGCTGCGAGGAGAAGAGCATCGCCTCGCCCTGGATCTGGGCGTTTTCGCTGGTGGCGAGCGCGTCAAGGGCCTTCTTGTACTTCTGCAGCTCCACCACGATCTTCTTCGCCTCGCCCGCGTTCTTGGGCACGAAGTCGTCGCGCCCCCAGAGCATGAGCTTCTCGAAGATCTTGCCGAGCGAGCCGAGCTCCTTGTTCTGCTTGAACTTCTGGTCAATCGCCTGCATCTTCTTCTTCTCGGACGGGAAGAGCCGGACGAGCGTCTGGAGGTCGTAGTAGGCCCGCGCGGGCGCCGCATGGTGCTCCAGTCCGATGCGCAGCTTCAGCCCGCTCGCGTACTGGTTCAGCGCATCGTACATGACCTGCGCCTCCTTCGCCTGATCCGCGTTCTTCGACTTGACGCCCGCCGCGAGGATCTTCAGCGCCGCCGCCGCCGGCTTGCCCTTCGCGAGCAGGGCCGGGACCTGCTTGAAGAACTGCGGCTCACGGACGCCTAGGGGCGGCGTCCAGTCCGCCGGCAGCTTCGCGCGCGCCTTCTGGATCGCCTCGCGCACGCCCTTCAGGTCGGCCGCCGCAAACTTCTCCTTGGTGTAGACGGGGTCTGTCCCCTCCGCCGCGTAGACGGCGACATAGGGCAGCTTGTCCGCCGCGAGCTCAGCCTCTCCGGCGGGCGCAGCGTCCCGGTAGAACGGCACCATCTGCATCCCGTAGGCCCGATAGGCCTGCGCCTCCGCCTGCTCGGCGTCCTTCGGCGGACGGAAACGCGCGGCGAACGCCTTGGGGTCTGCCCCCCTGTCCGCGTTGCGCACCGAGAAGACGACGATGCCGTCATGCGGCAGCTCCTGGGTCTCCCACTGCGTCGCGTGGGCCTGCGGCAGCGGCATCAGCCCCGCGAGCGGCGAGAGATCCTTGAGCTGCTGCCCCTGGAACGCCTCGGCGTCCACGACGACGTAGACGACCGTCCACTGACGGAGGTCGCTCGGGCCGATCGTCCGGCCGAAGAGGTAGTTCCTGGACGAGAGGCCCTCCCAATCGAGGAACCCTTCGGCGACCGGCACGGGCGCGGCGACGGCCGAGAGGCCGAGGACGCTCGCGCACAGGACGGCAGACAGATGCTTCATGCTCATGGTGACGACCGCCTTCCCTTACGCCCGGTAGTTCGGGGCTTCCTTCGTGATCGTGATGTCGTGCGGACGCGCCTCGCGCTGGCCCGCCGCCGTGACGCGGTAGAACTTGCCCTTCTCCTGGAGCTCCGCGACCGTCCGCGCGCCGCAGTAGCCGAGCGAGGCGCGGAGCCCGCCGCAGAACTGCGTCATGATGGACTTCACGTGGCCCGCGTACGGCACCATGCCCTCAATGCCCTGCGGCACGAGGCTGTCCTCGTCCTCGTTGTCCTGGAAGTAGCGCGCGCGCGAGCCCTTGCCGTTCTTCAGGGCCGCCATCGAGCCCATGCCGCGGTAGACGACGTACTTGCGCCCGTTCGCGTAGATCTTCTCGCCCGGCGACTCCTCCGTGCCCGCGAGCACCGAGCCGAGCATGACCGCGTCGGCGCCGGCCGCAAGCGCCTTCGGCACGTCGCCCGACAGCTTGATGCCGCCGTCGGCGATGACGGCGACGCCGCTGCCGCGCAGGGCCTTCGCCGCGCTGTAGACGGCCGTGAGCTGCGGGATGCCGACGCCGCAGACGACGCGCGTCGTGCAGATCGAGCCGGGGCCGATGCCGACCTTCACGGCGTGCGCGCCCGCCTTCGCAAGGGCCGTCGCCGCCTCGCCCGTCGCGATGTTGCCGGCGATCACGTCCACCTTCGGGAAGTTCTTGACGATGTACTTCGTCATGTCCATGATGCCCTTCGTGTGGCCGTGCGCGGAGTCGACGACCACGCAGTCGACGCCGGCCGCCGCGAGCTTCTCCATGCGCGTGAGGTCGCCCTTGCCGCCCGAGACGGAGGCCGAGACGCGCAGGCGGAACTGGCTGTCGCAGTTGTAGCCCGCGTTCGAGTTCTCGATGATGCGCGCGACGTCCGTGAAGGAGTAGAGGCCGATGACCTTGCCGTTCCTGTCCACGAGCGGCAGCTTGCCGATCTTCGCCTTGCGCATGAGGTCATAGGCCTTCTTGAGCGAGGTCTTCGCATCGCCCGTGATCGGGCAGGGCTGCATGACGTCCTTCAGCTTCATCGCGTTCATCGGCGCGAAGCGCATGTCGGACGACGTGATCATGCCGACGAGCCGGTCGTCGGCGTCCAGCACCGGGAAGCCGTTGAACTTGAGGCCCATGCGCCTCTTCTCGCTGCGGAGGAAGCTGATGTCGTCGTTCGCGTGGAAGCAGACGGGGTTCGCGATGAGGCCGTTCAGGTGGTTCTTGACGCGCGCGACCTGCGCGGCCTGGTCGTCCTCCTCCAGGTTCTTGTGGATGCACCCGATGCCGCCCGCGAGCGCCATCGCGATCGCCATCGGCGCCTCGGTCACGGTGTCCATCGCCGCCGACATGAACGGGATCTTCATCGACGTGCGCGAGGTGAGCTTCGTCTCGAGCGACGTGTCGTCGGGCAGGAAGTCGGCATACTGCGTCACCAGCGTGACGTCATCATACGTCAGGCCCTCGTACGGAAAGGCCTTCATAAAAGAGTCAAGGTACTTGTTCATGTCATTCCCCTTCGGACGCTACGCGCCCTTTTTAGCAGGTAATTATACTCTTTTTGCGCCGTGGAATCAATGGGGAGGCGCCGCACCTACTCCTCGACCCAGACGTTGCGGAACTGCACGGCGCCGCCCTCCGCCTGAAGCGCAATCGCGCCCTTCGCGACGGCAATGCCCGTCAGGCGGTTCAGCTCGACGCCGTTGACGCGGTTGACGAGCGTGTCGCCCTTCAGCTCGACCTCGAGGACGTTCCACTCGCCGAAGGGCTTCTCGACGTCCGCCCCCTGGCGCGGCGCCTTGGTGATGCCGGAGAGCGCCTGCGCCGGATCAAAGGGCGAACGCGGCTCGAAGCCGTCGAAGCGCAGCCCCGCGAGACCGAGCACGTCGCCCATCGCCCCTCGGCAGAGCTGGTTTTCGAGGCACGTCGGCAGGAACGTCCCATGCTCGGCGGCCACCCGCACGAAGACACCGGAGTTCGGCTTCGCCGTCTCGCGCCACCAGCGGTACTCGACGTGCAGACGGTAGTCGCCGAAGTCGCTGCGCTTCGTGCGCAGGTAGCCGAACGGCGTGCCGGTCGTGAGGATCGTCCCGTCCTTGACGAACCACGTCGGCTCGCTCGCCGTGTAGCCGCCCGTGACGTCTTGGTCTGCGACAGACGTCCAGCCGGACAGGTCCTTGCCGTTGAACAGCTCGACCTTCTCGGCCCGTGCCGACAGAATCGCGAGTCCTCCGACGAGAACCGCGCCACCCACCACCTTCATGCTCTTGGTCTTCATTGTCTTGTTCCTTTCGTTTTGCTCTGTTTCAGGTTTGCCTCACGTCATGGACGTTCGACGAGCGGACTGGACAAGGCCGTCGCCGCCTCGTCCGAGATGACGAAGACGGCATCAGCCGAACCGACCGTCGCATAGCGCCCGCCGTCCGGCGTCGCTGCGCCGACGAGGATGTTTCGGCGCACGGCGTCTTCGCGGTTCAGGTCGACCGCCAGCTTCAGCGCCGGACGCTCCAGCCCGTAAGTCGCGAATTCCGCCGCCGAGACCTTCAGCCTCTCGACGCGCAGGGCCCGGAGAGGCGAGAGAGCCTTGAGGACACGCGCCACGCCCTCGGACGAGACGACGGCGCCCTCGCCTGCGGACTCGACGTTCCAGACGCGGCGGTCGCGCGCGAAGACGATCGCCGCGCCCTGCTCGCCGACCGTCGAGACGAGACGCCTGATCTCGTCCGCCGGGAAATCGACAATCTCCTTGGCGCGGAACCGCTCAAACCCGCCGCCGTCCGGGAAGAGGGCCGCGCGCGCAACCACGACCGGCGTCACGTCCGCGCCCAGGGAAAGGGCCACGCCGTTCGAATCCAGGTCTGCCGACGAAAGGGCCAGCACACGGGCAACCAGCGCCTCGACCGCCTCCGCATCGGCCGGCGCGGAGATGGGCGACTCCAGCCGCCAGGACGCCCGCCCGGCGCGCACGAGCGCCAGCGACGTCGCGCCCTCGGACAGCGTCAGCGCGGAAACCTGCTCCGCCGTCTCCCGAAAGAGCCGCGTGTCGGCAAAACGCGCCGTCTCCTGCAGGGCCGCGTCGCGCAAGGCCGCCGGAACGGTCACGACCGTGCCGCCGTTGTGGACGAGGGCGTAGACGGTCGTCTCGCCCGCACGCTTGCCGAACGAGATCGACGAGTTGCGCCCGACGGATCGCTTGATCGTCACGGTCACCGACGTCTCGGGGTCGAGTCCGTAGCCGGCCAGCAGCGCCGCCGAGGCCTGTCCGACCTCGTTCGTCGCGCCCGTCGGCCAGACGAAGCTCTGGGCCTCCATCGTCGTGAGATCCCGCAGGAACTGCGAGACGGTGGCCTCGGAGGCCCTGTCCGCGCCGACGCGCCAGCCGTTTCCCTCGCGCGCAAAGGACAGGATCGCGCCCGGCCGCTGCTTGACGTCGAAGGCCGTGACCATGCTCTCGCCGAAGCCGAAGAGACGTCGGCGCCGCAGCCGGTCCACGGGTAGGTCGACGGCCGCGAGGACGGACGACGGGACGATCAGGACTGCGCGCTCGCCGTCCACGGCGGCGTAGACGCCATCGCCCGAAGGCGTCAGCAGGCCGAACGACACGGACACGCATGCGGTGGCGTTCGAGAGGCTGACGCGGAGCGGTGGATCGTCCAGCGCGAAATCGGCGCGCGTCCGGCCGAACCTGAACAGCTCGGCGTCCGAGATCGTCTCCTCGACCGGCGCATGCGCCAGCTGGTCGAGGAGCTTCAGGACGACCGGCTCCTCAGCCGTGGCGGCAAAGGGCCGCCGAAGCCGCCAGCGGCCGCCGTCCCGCACCAGGGCCGTCTGGGGCTCGCCGCGCCGCGACAGCGTCAGCGCCATGCAGTCGGCCGCGTTCTCGACCAGGACGGTTCGCGCCGCCATGCGGATCTTGCGGCCGCCCAAGTTGAGCGCGACCTCGGCCGCGACGAGCGCGACGAGGGCCAGGAGGAGCAGCAGGATGGTCTTTCGGTTTCTCATGTGCGCAGTTTCCGTCGAAGCGCGGTACCCGCAAGGACAAGGAAGACGAGCGCCGGAACGAGTCCGACGGTCACGGCGGCGAAGCGGACGCGCGCCGCCCGGTCAAGGCCCGAGACAAGCACCCCCGCCTCCGACCCGTTCGCCTCCGAGACGTCCGCACCCGCAAGGTAGGCGACGCTGTTGAGGAAGAAGTCCCGGTTCGCGTTCGCGCGCGCGGACAGCGCACCGTTCAGGGCGAACGTCGCGTCGCCGATCACGACGAGGCGCGTCGGGCGGATCGCCAGGTCGTCCCCGGCGCCCGAACCGCGTTCAATCCCCGCCGCCAGCACGACGCCGTTCCAGACGGCGAGCGCGGCGAATTCGATCCGTTCGGCGCCTGTGCCGGAACCCGTCGCCGCCGACGGCACGAGCGCCACCGGACGGTCAAGGACGATGCGCGAGCCCTTCAGCCGTGCGGAGACGGGATGGTCCGAGAAGTCCGTGACGACGACATCGCTGCCCGACAGCGTCTTGGCGCCCGCGAGCGCCGCCGGCTCCGCCTTGACGCCCCAGCGGGCGAGCAGCGACGCGAGCCCCGCGCCCTCCGGCGAGCCCAGCAGCACGAGCAGACGGCCGCCCGCGCGCAGGTAGGCGTCCAGCCGGTCGAGCTCGACGCGCGCAAGCGCGCTCTTCGGGCCGGACATGACGACCAGCGCGCAGTCGGGCGGAACCGCCTCGACCGCCGTCAGGTCAAGCGGCGCGTTGCCATAGCCTTCGCGGGCGAGTTCGCGGGCGATGTCGCTCAGCCCGTAAAGGCCGTAGCCGTCCAGCGTCGCCTCGCCGTGGCCGACCGTCCAGTAGACGTTCCGCCGCTGGGGCGGCATCGTCAGCCGCCGGATCGTCGAGGCGCAGAGACGCTCGCCGCAGCCGTCCTTGACCGGAAGGACGACGAGCCGACGCCCCTTCTCGAACACGAGGGACTCCTCCGCGACGCCGTGTGACGCCAACCGTTCGGAATCGGCGACGTCCCAGCGCGGGTCGACGAAGCGGATGTCGATTCGCGCGCCGCCGAGCGCGGCGGACGCCTTGCGGAAGGCGCGCAGGAGATGGCCGATTGGACGGAAGCGCGCGTCATTCCGCGACAGGAAGCACGTCACGGCGATCTCGCCCGAGGACTCGGCGAGGATGCCGCGCGTCCGCGCCGAGAACTCGTCGGACAGGCCGACCGTGGGCAGCTCGACCGTGACGTCGAACCGCAGCGCCAGCCGAATCGACAGGATCGCCAGCGCGGCCGACAGCACGAGGACGACGCCCGTCGAGATCCGCAGCGCGCGCGCGCCCCGGCCGACGAGCCGCGACGCCGCGACGCACTTCGTGGCGACAAGGAGGAAGACGCCCGTGACGACCAGGTAGCCCGCAAGCGTCCCGACCGAGAACGTTCCCATCGCCCCGTCGATGACCTGCGCGTCGAGCGGCATCTCGCCGAACGCCGTCGCGCCGCGCGCCGACCAGAGCCGAAGCCCCGCCCACAGCGCGCGCGGCAGCGCGACCAGCAGGGCGACGGACGTCACGGCGGCGGCGGCCGCCGAACGGAACATCGCGCTGAAGGCGACGGAGACCGCCGTCCAGAGAAGCCCCTGCACACCGAGCGCCAGCAGCGGCGGAACGAGCGAGATCAGCGGCGTGCCCGCCGCGACCACTGGCGCAAAGAAGAGGAGCGCGCCCCACAGCGCCGCCAGCGACAAGACGACGGACGCCATCAGGAGCGTCCAGACGCCCAGAAACTTGCCGAGGACATAGTCGCGCTCGCGCACGGCCACGGACAGCAGCATCGCCATCCGGCCCGACTGTCGCTCGTCGCTCCAGACGCCCATCGCCAGCAGCGCGGCCAGCACCGGCAGGGCGGGCGCGACACTGGCCGCCCACAGCGCCGCCAGCGAAGCCGTCCCGCCCTCCGCCCGGACAAAGCCGAAGCCGAACGCGCCGGCGACGAACGACAGGAAGCCCGCGACCGCCAGGGCCGTCGTGTAGCGGCCACGGGCGTGTCCGACCGTCCGCCCCCACGTCACGCGCACCGGGCTCATCGCGCCCCCCCTTCCAGCGCCGCGTCCAGGCGCGCGCGCAGCTCCGGCGACTCCAGCCCCGCCGTCTCGACCGTCGCCGAGACGACGCCGCCCCGCAGGACGAGAAAGCGCGTCGTCCACTTCGCGAAGTCGTCCAGCTCGTGCCCCGTCACGATCACGCTCGAAAAGGCCGCCGCGTTCGAGAGGATGTCGCCCGCCGTCCGGCGCATGACGGGATCGAGGCCCGACAGGAAATCGTCCAGCAGCAGGACGCGCGGACGCAGCAGCAGCGCGTCCGCGAGCGCCACGCGCTTGCGGACGCCAAGCGAGAGGCCCTTCAGCGGACGGCCAAGGCAGTCGGACACCTGGCACATCTCCGCCGCCTCGCTCACGCGCCGGCGGATGCGCTTCGACGGCTCGCCCTTGAGATCTGCCCGGTAGCGCAGGTAGTCCTTCACCGTCATGTCATCGTAGAACGCCACCGTCTCCGGCAGGTAGCCGATCTGCCGCCGATAGCGAAGCGGACGTGCCAAGGCATCCTGCCCGTCCAGGAGAACCTGCCCCGAATCGGGCACGGCCAGCGTCGCGAGAACCTTGAGAAGCGTCGTCTTTCCCGCGCCGTTCGCGCCGACGACGCTGACGACCTCGCCTGGCGAGACGACAAACGAGACGTCCCGAAGAACAGGACGACTGCGATAGGTAAAGGCAAGGTTTCGGACTTCAATCATCGAGCGCGCATTATATCACATTTTCGGCCGGCGCACGACGAGCGTGCGGTTCGCGCGGGACGCGGCGCGACGGCTGCGGTCGCGGACGAGCTCGATCACGTCCGGCGCGTACCACGACGAGATGCGCGGCGACACCTCGCGGCGGATCTTCACGACAAGCGCGCCGCCCTCGACCCGCGACGTGACCACGCTGACGAGCCACGTCCGCTGCGGGTCGTCCGGCGCGGCGAACGCGAAGGGCGCCGGCAGATGCTCGACCTGAGTGTAGCCCTCCGGGAACCGCACCGTGACCTCCTCGAACGCGGCGTCCGCCGCGCCGACGGCGAACGGCGTCTGGCGCGCGCGCCCCGTGAACGTGGGGATGGACGAGACGAGCGCCGGCAGCTGCAGCGTGATCGTGTCGCCGGCGACGGTCGCGAAGTCCGGGATGTAGCAGGAGAACCGCCGCGTCGCCGGATAGCCCTCGACGTCCGCCTCCAGCTCGCGCGTCGCGCTCGCCGCCTGCGCGACGCTGCCGAGGATCGACTGGTAGAGCCGGCTGCGGTCTTCCGGCAGGATCTCCGCGTAGCGCTTGCGGAAGCCGCCGACGCCACTGCCCCAGATTGACGAGACGACGGTCAGATCGACCGCGCCGTCCTCGCGCACAAGGTATTCGCTTGTCTCGCCCGTGCGATCGCGGAAGTCCGCCTCCGGCACCGTGACGACCGCGAACGCGCCCGCCGCCGGATCGAATATGTCGCTGCCCGCGTAGGCCGTCGGGCCGAGCGGCGCATGCTCGTTCTCCGTGCCAAGGAAATACGTCTTCGTCTCGCCGCCGAAGCCGAGGAAGCCCCCCTCCCGCACACGCACGCGGCAAAGCGCCGTGGCGAAGGCGCGCACGTTCGGCTTCTCGTACTTGGCGCGGTTGCGGAGGCAGTCGGGATCGTTCGCGTTGTCGGCCGCGAGCACGACGTCCGCCTCGTAGCCCGCGCCCTGCAGCAGCGCGCAGAGCGTACGCACGTAATCGAGGCGCGTCGCATAGCGTTCCTTCAGGACGACCGCCGGATCCGTCAACTGGCGGTCGAGCGGCACCTCATAGAGCCCCGGCCCCGCAATCTTCACGTGACGGGCCATCCAGTCTCGGATTTCGCGCAGCGTCGCGCCGTCCGGCAGGACGTCCGACCGCAACGGCGCGACCTTGAGGTCGAGACGGGCGAAGCGGTTCGAGGAGACGACGACCCAGTCGCGCCAGAGCGCCGCCGCCGGCTGGCTCGGCTCGTTCGGGATGCGGCGCGGATGGCGCACCTCGCGCGTCCAGCCGTTCACGCGCACGAAGCGGCGGCCCAGCGGCTCGTGCGAGTCGAAGCCGAAGACGCCGTAGTAGGCCGCCGGCGCGTTCGTGACGGCGCGCACGGTCGTGTAGGAGATCGTGCTGCCGATCTCGACGGACGGCAGGTTGACGACGAGGATCTTCGACGCCGGATAACGCGGCGCGGACGCCGCCCAGCCGCAGTCCATCACGTTCCGCTCGCGCGGCGCCACCGCGTAGACGCGGCCGTCCCGGTTGCTGACCGTCGCGGACACGAGATCGAACGTCTCGACGCACGGGTTGAAGCGGAACTCCAGCTCCGCCGAGCCCTTCTTGCCCTTGTAGGTCAAGATCTCCTTCACGACGCGGTTCGTGACCGTCCACGCCGTGTCCGAGCGAATGTCGACCTCCGTCGATTCGTCGATCCACCGCACGTCCGCCTCCGCGAGCGGATCGACGGCGAAGACGGGCTGGCGGCGCTCCGCCGCCTCGACGCGCTTCACGTCCTCGCGCAGGTTCGCGTATTCGGACGCCGAGAACTCGACCTGCGCGACCGCGAGCCGCCGGTGCGCCCGCAGCACGCCGTTCGAGACGGCGAACGCGCGGCGATACGAGTAGCCGCCGTCGATCTGCACGTCCGGCGGCAGGTCCTTCGCCGCGCTCCCGACACCGGAGAGGTCGATCTCCAGCCGTTCGTCGACGCTCGCCGTCGAATCAAGAACGAGCGGGAACGTGCGCTGTTCGAGCGACGTGTTGCCGGACAGGAGAAAATTCGCCATGCCAAGCGTCTTCGTGACGAACGGCACGTCGAGCCGATCGCACGTCTCGCCCTTGAGCAGCATCTCCGGCAGGCGGGCGGCGAGCTTCACGCGGATGGGCGTCTCGGTGTCCCGCATGTCCGTCGGCTCGATCTCGCAGCGGATGAGTTCCGTACCCGCCGCGAGCCGCTTCACGACGCGCTCGAAGAACTTGACGCGATCCTCGCCCGTCATCTTCACGAGCACCGGACGGTAGACGGTATCGTTCACGCCGCCGAAGCGGACGTCGCTTTCGAGGACGAGCGAGCCGTCCTTTGCGAGAATGCCCTTCGACGTCACCGTAAGCGCGTTGTGGTCGGGCGTCGGCGTCGGCGAGAGGCGCAGGACATCCCCTTCGGGACGGCAGACGAGATAGCTCTTGTCGCTCTCGTAGGCCGGGAAGAGATCCTTCGCGTTCTCGTTCGTCGGATCCATGAGGACGTAAGGGGAACTAATCGAATCGTCGAATTGTCGAATCATCGACTGCGATGTCGTGTCCTTTGGGGATTCCACCGCGACGATGGCATGGTTGAAGAACGGCTGGGGCACGTCGGGGTCGAGCTTCGCGCCGACGTTGATGAGGACGGGGAACGCCTGGAAGCCCGCGAGGCGCAACATCGCCACCAAAAGGCCAGCCTTGTCGCGGCAGACGCCGTAGCGGTTGTCGAACGTGACGTCCACGTCATGCGGCGCGTAGCCGGGCGACGTGTCCTCCATCGTGAGGCCCATGTAGCGAATCTCCTGCGAGACGAACTTGAAGATGGCACGGAGGAGTTGAGAGTCGAAATCTACGATTTGAGATTTAGGATTTAAAATCTGGGAATTTGAGATCTTGGAATTTGGAGTCCGGGAATCTAAAGTCTGGGAATCTGAAATCTGAGATTTGAGATCTTCGATTTTCGCAATCATCGCAGCATTTGTCTTCGCGAGGTGCGGCGCGCAAAGCTCCCAGTACCAGCGCGAGATCTCCGGCCAGTCCGCCGCCGTCGAGACGCGCAGGTGCTGAACCTGCGTGTAGAGCGGCGGCATGTCCGGCTCCGGGAAGACCTGCGCCGAATTCGTCGCCGTGAAGACGTGCAGCGTGCCGCCGTCCGGGAGCGGCGTCTCGGACGTCACGACGTTGCCGCGCGGATGGCGGATCGCGACGCGCTTGAGCGGACGCGCCGCCGGCGCGCGGATCTCGACGCGCGAGCGGAGAATCGGGTTCGACCACGCGAAGACCGCGAGATCGGACCACTGGCCTACGCAGCGCGGCTTCAGGGCGCGGCGCGTCGTCTTCACGTGCAGCGTCTCGCCGACGCCGAGGCCGGGCACCGTGCAGACGATGCGGCGGTCCAGCGGATCGTAGATGTTCGCGCTCATCGAGCCGTTGTCCGTCGATTCGCGCGTCGTCGCGGACACGTCGACCGTGCGCTCGACGCCGTTCGTGCCGACGATGCCGACGAAATCGACGGATGCCGTGCCATAGCGCTTCGAGTAGTGGAGCGTGACCGTGCTCTCCTCGCGCCGTCCCTTTTCGGTCAAAATCTTCGTCCAACTTTCGCTCGTCTCGACATACGTGCCGTCGGGATTGTAGGCGATGCGCGAAACGTCGTCCACAAGCACCGCATCGGCGTCAGGATATTTCTCGCACGTCACCTCGTTCGCGTCCGTCGCGCGGACGCCAAACGCGGCCCACGCGATGCAGACAAAGACACAGAGAAAGCGGCATTCCATCATGTTTGGCAGAGTCATTTTATTCACTTTGTGCTTCGGATTGCAAATCGTCGCGCGTCGTCCAGCGGATGAGGCCCCAGAGGAGCGCGTGCGCCGTTTCGCCGCGCGGGGTCGTGACGCGCTCGTAGAATGTCCAGAACTTCGACCAGTTGCGGTCGACCGCCGGCACCCAGCGGATGGGAAAGAGCGAGAGGAAGCGTCCGTACCGCGTACCATCCGCCGCGACGGACGATTCCCAGAACGGCCACAGGCGGAAGTACGTGTCGTCCGGCCGGCTCACCCAGAACGGGAAGACCCGCGTCTCGTCCGGCAGCAGCTCCACCAGCCGCCAGCCGAAGCGCGTGATCTCGTCTTCTTTTGTGCCGTCGAGGTAGCGGAAGTTGTCGATGTGCTCATAGAACGGAAAGACGCTCGTGCGTGAGCGCTTCGTGAAACGCTCGATCTCGACAAGCGGCCAGGGGTAGCGCCCCCGCCAGCCATTCGCCGTCTCGGCATAAGAGAAAAGCGGCGGCAGGAAGAGCCATTGCTGCTCGCGCTCGCGGTCGATACGACCCATGAGCGGCCAAAGCATCCAGCTCGTCCCCGCGCCGCCGGTATCACGGTCGGCGAACGAGGTCTTCCAGTTCCAGAGCGGCCAAAGGACGGCCGTGTGGTCGTCCGCCCGGTTGTGGCTCGTCACGTAGAGCGGCCAGAAGCCCCACGAGCCGTCGTCCCGCCAATGGACAAACGGAAAGAGGACGGCGTTCGTCGTCAGCCACGTCCCGTCCTTCGGACGCGGCATGCGGTAGCGCATCCAGACAGGCCAGAGGACAAACTCCCAGTCGTACAGCGTCAGGACGTGCGGATGACGCCCATAGATCGGAAACAGCCCCCAGTAGGCGCGCGCGCCTTCTCGCTCCCGTCCGTTCCACCAGAGCGGCAGAATGTCGAACTGGTAGCCGCCGTCGGCGTTGGACTGGTAGTGGGTGAAGAGGCAGAACCGCCACCAGTCGCGGTGGGAGGTGAAGAGCGGCCAGAGGACGTCCGTCGTCTCGGCCTCGTGCGACCAGAACGGCCGCAGGGCGTAGAAGTCCTCTTCCGGCTTCTGCTGGTAGAACGGAAGGACCTGAAAGGCCGTGGCGAGAAGTGGGAGAGAAAGAGTCATGAAACAGGATGATCAATGAACGGATGCGCTGGAGTCTGCGGCGCAGAGGCCTGCGGCGCTGAACACGGAGGCGCTGGAGGTGGGGAGGCACGGAGAAGAGGGGCGAGGGATATGTCGTTTGGATTGAGGGGTATTGAGGACGTGGCGGATGCCTTCCTTGAGCGTCGGGTAGCCAAAGTTCAAGACGAGGCCGACTTCAAGATTCAACATTTTCAGATACGTGAGACACTGGGAGAAGAAGAGCGAATCCGTCCGTGGCACGGCCTTGAGTTCGACGACGATACGGCCTTCGACAAGAAGATCAATGCGTTTTGGATGTTCATCTGCCTCCGACAACACGACACCTTTATAGACGACGGGACACGGGACTTGGCGTTCTGCTCTCAGGCCGCGCTGCTGCAGTTCCCAGCAGAGCGCGGCCTCATACGCCTCTTCCTTCAAGCCGCAACCGAGTTCACGATGGACTTCAATCGCCGCGCCGATGATCCGCTCGGTCAACTCCCGCTCAACACCCTCAAATTTCTTATCACCATTCACAACTCACCACCTTCCATTAAAAAATCAGATTTCCCCTTTACCCTCCGTGACTTCCACCCTCCATCACCTCCGTGTTTAGCGCCGCAGGCCTCGTGTCCAACGCCTCAGACGTCACTTCGCCAGCTTCTTCACTTCCTCGAACTCGCGGCGCTCGAACTCGGACAGCTCGCCGATGCGCGACTGCACCTTGCGGATCGTCACCTTCGCGTGCTGCCTGTCGCCCGCCTTCAGCTGGACGCGAGCCAGCGAGACGAGCATGCGCACGTCCGCCTCGCGTCCGTTCGGCCCCTTCGAGAGTTCGCACGCCTTGCGGATGCACGACTCGGCCTCGGCAAAGTCGCGGTTCTGATCCATCAGGACCGCCCCCAGCGTCTCCCACGCGACATACAGCCCCGGCGCGGCCTTGACGGCCTTGCGCGCATACGTCTCGGCCTCCGCGAGCCGCTGCGTCCGGCGCAGGACCTCCGCGAGGTCGTTCAGCGCAAGCGCGACCGGCTGAGGCGCATTCGCCGCCTTGCGCAGGAACGTCTCCGCCTCCGCGAGATTGCCGCGCCCGAACGCGAGCGAGCCCATGACGTAGTTCGCGAGCGGCGCGTTGCGGTTCCGCCGCAGGACGTCGCGCGCGTGCTGCTCGGCGTTCTCCTTGTCGTCCAGCGAGATGTCGAGGCCCAGCACGAGATCCTGCGTCGCGGGAATGCCCGGACGGGCCTTCGCGGCGGCGGCGAAGGCGTCGCGCGCCTCCTTGCGGCCCGCCTCGCCCTTCTTCAGGAGCGCAAAGCCCTTCGTCGTCTGCACGTGGTAGTCGAATGGATCGGCCGCCTGCTTCTCCATCGTCGGCAGGATCACGTCGTTCAGCTTCTTCTCCAGCAGGGCCTTCGCCTTCGGGTCCTTCGCTGCGTCGATCTGCTGCAGCGTGACGGCCGCCAGCAGCGACCAGGCCTGCAGGTCCTTGCCGTCCCTGTCGATCGCCTTCTGCACGTGCTCCGCCGCCGCCGTCAGGTCGTTCTTCATCATCGACACCATCGCGTACTCCAGCTGCGCGCGCTTGTCGTCGCCCGCGACGGCCGCCGCACGCTCCAGGTACTCGAGCGCCTTCGCCGCGTTCCCGTCGAGAAGCTCCAGCCGCATGAGGCCGAGGAGCGCGTCATGGTCGCGCTCGTTCTTCGCGAGGACGTCCTCGTAGATGCGGCGCGACTTCTTCGGATCGTTCTCGTTCGCGTAGAGCGCGGCCATCATGTTGAGGAGCGACGAGCGCTTGTCGGACGGCACGAAGTCAATCGCGCGGCGAATCTGCGAGAGCGCGTCGCCCGGACGCCCCGACTTCGCCCAGGCGTGGCCGAGGCGCACGAACACGTCGGGGTTGCGGATGTAGCCGTAGTAGGTGCCGAGCCGCCAAAGCACATAGCGGCGTTTCGCGTCATCGACGGCGGCCTTCAGCGTGCGCTCCAGCTCGCGCTTCTTGGCGACGGCCGACGGGTGCTGCGCGCCGAGCATCGCGACTTCGTTGAAGACGGCGCAGATATTGTCGCGGTCGATCTCGTTCAGCACGAGCTCGTACATCTTCCAGGCGTCATCGTCACGGTGCTTGTCCTGCAGCCAGACGCCGCGGTTGTTCGCGACGAAGCCGAGGTGGCGGCGCAGCGAGAAGCGCAGGCGGTCGACGGGGTTCGGCACCGTGCCGGCGTGGTAGCTGCCCCAGCCCTTCGGCGCCGCGAGGATCGCGTCGTATTCCTTCCACGCCGTCCAGTCGGGCACGTGCGCCTCGTCCGCGCCGAAGAACAGGAACTCCGGCACGGGCGCCTTGTTCGCCGCGTACCAGAGGTCGGGCGCGCCCCAGATCGCGACCTTCTGCGCAACGGACGGGTCGGCGGCGAACCAGTCCTGGATGAACGGCAGCACGCCCAGCGTGAGCGTCGTGCGCAGCTCGGCGTTCTTCTCCCCGCCGACGCCCTCCCGCGCGACAAGCTCGCCGAGCCGCGCGAGGTAGTCCTCGTCCTGGTCGCGCGCCAGCGAGATGACGTGGAGCGGACGCCCCGCCTCGGCCGAGACGAGCTTCAGGTGGTTGTCGAGGACGCCGTCCGAGACGAACCACGTGCGGTCGCCGAGATCCTGCACGACCTTGCGCGCGATCCGGTCGGCGAACGCACCCCGGTCGCCGTCAAACGCGAAGAGGTTCCAGAGGCACGAGACGACGAGGACGAACGCGAGCACGCCGCCCGCGACGAGCGCGACGACGCGCCGCCGGTACAGCCACCAGAACGCGACGAGGTAGCCCGCGACACACGCGGCAAACGCGCTCGACGCGACCGGCAGGATGCCGTACGGCTCCATCACCGTGCTCGGCGCGAGCGGCGTCGCCACCGCGAGGATCGCCGCGAAGGTCATCGCCGCATGGAAGAGCCACGGCACGAGGCCCGGTTGCTCGTTGAACGCCTTCTGGCTGCTGAAGAGCGACGTCACGAACGGCAGCGTCGCGAAAAGCGCGACGAAGAGCCAGCCGGGCGTCTTGTACCACGCCTTCATTTCGCGCGCGAGGTTGCCGAGGTGCTCGCCCAGGTCAAGGCCGAACCAGCCCGCCGCGAAGAGCGCCGTCAGGAAGCCGACGAAGAGGAAGAGGAAGAGCGCGAGATACGGCTTGCGCCCCTGCTTCAGCGCCGCGCACGTCAGCGTCGCGAGGTAGAACGGCAGGAACGCGAGGACAAGCGCCGAGTCGCAGAACGCGAGGCCGCTGAGAACGCCCATGAGCGGCGCGAGCCCCCACACCGCGCCCTTGCGCCACCCAAAGAACGGCACGGCGACGAGCAGCGTGACGAGCGCCCACAGGAAGTCGAAGAGGCGCGGCTCCAGGTGGGTCGCGGCGCTTCGCACGGCCGGCGTCAGGATGAAGACGACGGTCGCGACGACGCCCGCGAGCGTCGCGAGCAGGCTCTTCTGCGGCAGCGTGTCGTCCGCCCGCACGCGCGCGGCGACGAACGCCGAGACGAGCCAATAGAGGGCCATCGCGGCGAGCGTGCCGCAGACCGGCGCGATCAGGTTGCCGCCGCCGAGGAGCTTCGCGAACACCGCCATCAGCGGATACTCGCACGTGCCCGCGTCAAGCCCCTTCCAGAGCGCGATCAGCCGCGCGCTGTCGCCGGGGTAGGCATAGCCCGCGAGCGAGGCGAAGAAGAGGACGGCGGCGACCGCGCCGAGGGCCAAAGCGATGAGAGAGTTCTTTTTCATGGGACGTAGTATAGCAGTTTTCCGCCGAATCTGCAAAGCGGCCATGCCGCCTGTCCCTCACACGCATAGACCTAGCGACCGTTGCGCAAGATGCCCAGAAGATCGATTGTCGCATACCACACGCGCCGCAACCCGGATGCGGCCTTGTGGCAGCTTCCGCCAATGCGAACAATTTCAGATTCGAAAATCGGATCGTGGCGGACTGTCGCCGGAAGGCAACGATACAGCTCAAGGCCAAAATGACGACGCCAGCGACGAAATGAGTCGGCACAGGTCAACACGGGATAGTTGGCCCGGTAAATCAGATTCGCGGCCGGCAACGTGATCACATACGCATCCGTACAGGCCATCGACTTCTGCTTGACGATCTCAAATGACTGCGCATCGCCGCTGATCTCGAACGAACACGGATTGCGCAGATTCGAAAACAGGAAGACCTGAGGCCGAGAGATGTCCATGCGACTTCTCACATGTTCAAGCGCACGGGGGAACGTGGGCGAAAAATCGATGTCGTCTTCGATGACTAGCGCGCTATCGAGTCCTTCCGTCTGCATGCGACGGTAAATCGAATCGTGCGACAGCGCACACCCAATCTGTCCAAGTGTCATCGGCGCGCGATTGGCGGCAAGCGACCGCTTCGCGTCAAACGCGCGCGCGAGCTCGTCCTCCGAAAGTTCCGCCCCGTCGACAGCTCGGACACGTTCGTATGAAAGATTCAATGCCGACAGGCATTTGCGCATATGCGCGAGACGGTTCGCGCTCCTGTCCAGATTCACCAAAAAAGTCCTCATTTCCGCGTTCCTTTCTTCCGGCCCCGATGAACGTATGCACAAAAGGCCGAGGGCGGCGGTCTCTTGGCGATTGAGAACGCGCCGTCGGACAAAGAAACGGCGCACCCTCAAGATTCTAATCTCGTCGGGGGCACCGCTAAGAGCCCATACAGAAATATGAATAGAGAGTGCGCCGTGTGTGTGAATGACACACGTGCGCACAGCTCGTATTTCACTTCTGTATTAGAAATTAGCGGTTTCCGACGAAGTTACTTTACGCACTGTTGCGTACGTTGTCCGCCGTCGCGCCTCGCGGCGTTTCGACGGACAGGCCGGATCCTTTTGGGATTCCCGGCCCCTTGGTTCGGCTGCCCTTTGCTGCGACAGCCTCTTCCAAGGTTCTGCCTTCCGTTCCGACATGACAGGTCGCCCTGCCCTGCAAGAACTTCAGACCGATAGCTGACGTCAGGTGCCCGTCAGCCGTTGTCAAAGACCAAACACGTTTTTTCCCGTGTGTCAGGCGAAGCACCATTCGCCCGACAAGAAACTGCACAGATTATACCACTTTACGCCAAACGCCGTCAAATCGACCGAAAAAGTTCTTCACAGGGCGCGAAACTGGCTGGGACAGTTCTAGCCTGACATGCATCAGCGACGGACGAGCGTCACGAGCGTCTCGAAGCGCGCCGTGCGCGGGAACATGTTGAACCACCGGACGGACTCGACGTCATACGACCGCGTAATCTCGCGCAAGTCGCGCACAAGCGTCGCCGGATCGCAGCTCACATAGAGGATGCGCGCGGCCGCCGACCGCGCGAGACCCTGCGCAACGCCCGGCTCCAGTCCGCCGCGCGGCGGATCGACGATGACAGTCGTCTGCGGCCCGATGGGCAGACGCTTCAGGCAGCGCCCGACCTGTTCGGCGCGGAACGTCGTGTGCGCGGCCTTCTGCGCGGCGGCGTTCCGCGTCGCATACGCGACCGCCTGACGGCCCGACTCAACGCCGAGGAGTTTCGGCGGACGGCAACACAACCCAAACACGCCCACGCCGCAGTAGAGGTCGAGAACGTCGGGCGCGACGGCACGACCCTTCTCGTATTCCGCGACGACGGCCTTGACGAGCGCTTCGCCGACTTCGGGGTTGACCTGGTAGAAGCCATCCGCCGGAACCTCGAAGTCGAGTCCGCACGTCGTTTCCTTCAAGACGAGATCCTTCGGCGCGTCGCCGATCCACCACTTGACGCCCGTCTTCCTTGTCCAGCGGACGGTGACGTTTCCCTTCTGCGCCGTGTCGCGGCGAACGGCCTCCGGCCCCGTCGTGAGAAGCGTCGTCACCGCGCGGCGGATCTCGGACAGCTTCGCGTTGATTTCGGGACGCGCGAGCGGATCGTTCGTCACGTCGACGATCGCGTGGCTCGGCTCCGTGCGGTAGCCGATCGCCCACGCACCCTTCTGCTGCGCAAAATGGTAGACGACCTTGTTGCGGTAGTGGAGAAAGTTTGGGAGGTTTGGAAGGTTTGTAAAGTTTGGGAGGTTGGGGGTGGGGATGCGGGCGCGATCGAAGAACTCGCGGAGCTGCTGTTCCTTGGCGGCGCACTCGCCCGCCTCGGAGAGTTCCGCGTAGACCATGCCCGGCACGACCGTCGCTTCCGCGGCGTCGCGCCGTTCCGGTGAGCGTTCGACGATCTCGACGAGCCGCGCCCGCACGAAGTGCCGCTTCTCCTCAACGATCTCGGCCTTGACCTGCTCGCCGGCCCACGCGCCGGGCACGAACACGACGCGCCCGTCACCGAGCCGGCCGAGTCCGTCCCCGCCGTAGACGTTCTTCGCGATGTAGACGGTCGAAATCATGTCAGAACACCATGTTGTCGATGAGGCGCGTCTTGCCGCAGTACGCCGCGACGAGAACGCAGCTGCCCTTCACGATCTTCTTGCGCGGCGCCAACGTTTCGGCATCGACGCAGGCGACGTAGTCGACCTTGAGCCCGCCCTTTTCGATCGCCTTCGCGGCGGCGTCCGTCGTCTTGACCAAGCCCATCTTGACGGCCTTCAGCGTCCGGGAGATCACAAGGGCCTTCGCCTTCTCGTCGTCCGTGAGGTACGTGTTGCGGCTCGACCGCGCAAGGCCCGTCGGCTCGCGCACGATCGGCGCGACGACGACCTCCAGGTCGAAGTTGAGGTCGCGCACCATCCGCTTGATGACCTGCGCCTGCTGGTAGTCCTTCTGCCCGAAGACGGCGAAGTCGGGATGCGCGAGGTTGAAGAGCTTGGCGACGACCGTGCAGACGCCCCGGAAGTGGCCGGGACGCCGCGCGCCGCAGAGGCCCTTCGAGAGATCTTCCTCATTGACGTAGACGGAGTGGCGCGCGAGGTACATGCTCGCCGGCGTCGGGAAGAAGACCGCCGTCGCGCCCGCCGCGCGGCACTTCGCGAGGTCGGCCTCCTCGTCGCGCGGATACTTCTCGTAGTCCTCGCCCGGACAGAACTGCACAGGGTTCACGAACACGGAGACGATGATTTCGTCCGCCCCCTTGGCTTTCGCCTTCGCGATCAGCGAGAGATGCCCCTCGTGCAGATAGCCCATCGTCGGCACGAGCGCGATCTTCGCGCCGGCGAGCTTGCGGGCCTTGGCCCATTTCTGGAGTTTCAGCGGTTCACGGAAGATTTTCATGGCGCATATTATACCATACGGTGCTTACGTTGCGTTGGCGTTTACGCCCCCAGCAGCCCCTGCTGGCGGAGGAGTGCGGCGATTTCGGGGTCGCGTCCGCGAAAATCGCGGAAGACCTCGATTGCCGACTGCGAGCCGCCGCGCGCCAACACCGTCTCGCGATAGGCCGCACCCACGCGCCGCACGGCCGCATCGTCCGCAAGCCCCGCCTCCTCGAACGCGCCGTAGCAGTCCGCGCTCATCACCTCCGCCCACTTGTAGCCGTAGTAGCCGGCGGCGTACCCGCCTGCGAAGATGTGCGAGAACGAACAAAGAAAACGGTCGCCTTCCACCATCAGAACGCCGAAATGAGCAAAAACAGCCGATTTTACGTCATTTTCTGACATCTCCCGTGGGGACAGGCCCCCCAAATGCGGGGTCTGTCCCCACACACGGGACGGGTCATGCAACAGCAGGTCGGTCTTGGCGAAGGCGAGCTGACGGCGGCAGGCGCTCGCCGCGCGAAAGTTCTTCGCCGCACGCACCTTCGCCTTCAGCTCCGCCGGGACTTCGATGCCCGTGCGGTCATCAAGGCACCAGTTCTCCATGAACTGCGAGGCGACTTCCACCGCGTCCCATTCGACAAGATTGATGCCAGCCGCGTCCTCTTCGTCGACCCGCGTCAGCATGCACTGGAGCGCGTGGCCGAACTCGTGGAACAGCGTCTCGACCTCGCGGAACGGCAACAGGCACTTGCCGTCCGCGTCCGGCAGCGGAAAGTTCGTGCAGACAAGCGCGAGCGGCAACTGCTCCCGAAACCGCCGATTCCGGAACTCGTTCATCCAGGCGCCGCCATTCTTCTGTCCGTTGCGGACAAACGGGTCAAAATAGAAGTGCGCAATCGTCTCGCCCTTCTCCTTCACGGCGAAGAAGCGGACATCGGGATGCCAGACGGACGGCTTCGCGTCGCCCGTCACCTCCTCGACCGTGATGCCGAAAAGGAGGTTCGAGATTTTGAACAGTCCGCGCAGCACGTCTTCAATCTCGAAGTGCCGCTTCAGTTCCTCTTCGGAATAGGCATACTTCTGCTCGCGCAGACGTTTCGCGCAAAAGGCGACATCCCACGGCTGAACAGGGGTTGATTGACCTTTGCGCAGTTCCGCATCTTCGGCCTTGGCCGGGGCGGCGGTCGCCGCGTCGAGGTCGTCGATCATCTTCAAGGCCGCCGCGACAGACGGCGCGCATTTCGTCTGGAGCGAGAGGTCGGCATAGGACTTGAAGCCCAGCAGCGCAGCGAGTTCCGCGCGCAGCTTCAGGATCTCGGCGATGCGCGCGGCGTTTTCGGGCGCGCGCGTCGCGCGGGCGCGGCAGAGCGCTTCGCGCACCTCGCGGTCGGCGCAGTGCTTCATCGTCTCCGGGTAGTGTGCGTCGTCGATCGTGTAGGTCTTGCCGTCCTTCTCGAAGCGAAACGCCTTCGTCGCGTCGAGAACGGCGTTCGAGAAGTCCATCGCCAGCTTCGCGAGCGACGCCTGAATCGCGTTGAAGCGAGCCCGCTTCTCGTCCGCAAGGCCGACGCCCGCGAGTTCCGCCGCCTCGACCGTCTTCGCGAGGATGCGCACGCGCACCGACGAAAGGCCCTCCGCGTGCGCGAGAATGCCTTTCGCGGCCCGGTAGAGCGGCTGGGACTGTCCGACGCGCAGGGAGAACGCGACGACCTGCGGCTGGAAGTCCTCCTCGACCTTGCGCCAGGCGTCCGAATTCATGACGGACGTCAGATGGCCGACCTGCCCCCACGTGCGGTAGAGGTCGCGCGTCGCGTCGTCCAGCGCCCAGACAAGGCCCTCGTAGGTCGTCGGCGCGGACGCCTCCAGCGCGACGACGGCCGCGTCGGCTTCCGAAAGAAGCCGCGGCAGTTCTGCCGCGGCGTGTTCGGGCGTGAACCGCCCCCAGTCTGGAAAGTTCACCATGCCCATCACTTGACGACGCGCACCTTGATGACCGCCTCGCTCGCCGCGATGGCCTGGACGACGTCCGCCGGCACGGGCGTGTCGACGTCGATGAGCGTGTAGGCGAAGTCGCCGCGGCTCTTGTTCGCGACCGCGTCGATGTTGACCTTGGCATTGCCGAGAATCGACGTGAACGTGCCGAGCATGTTCGCGACGTTCCTGTGCAGGATCGCGAGACGGCCGGGCTTCGTGGCCGGACCGAGCGTGCAGGCCGGATAGTTCACCGAGTTGACGATGTTGCCGTTCTCCAGGTAGTCGCGCATCTCCTTCACGGCCATGACCGCGCAGTTGTCCTCGGCCTCCTCGGTGGACGCGCCGAGGTGCGGGATCACGAGGCAGCCCTTCTGGCCCGCCGTCGTCGCGTTCGGGAAGTCGGAGACGTACTTGCGCACCTTGCCGGACTCCAGCGCGGCGAGCATGTCCTTCTCGTTCACGAGCGCGTCGCGCGCGGCGTTGACGACGATGACTCCCGTCTTCATGAGCGCGATCGCCTCGGCGTTGATCATGCCCTTCGTCGAATCGAGCGCGGGCACGTGGATCGTGATGAAGTCGCAGTCGCGGTAGATCGCCTCGACGTTCTTGCAGACCTTGACCTCGGTCGAGAGCCGCAGCGCGGCGTCGACGGAGAGGTAGGGGTCGTAGCCGAGGACGTCCATGCCGAGGCCGACGGCGGCGTTCGCGACCTTCTGGCCGATCGCGCCGAGGCCGATGACGCCGAGCTTCTTGCCCTGGATCTCCGTGCCGGCGAAGGCCTTCTTCGCCTTTTCGGCCGCCTTGTTGACCGCCGGGTCGGCGGCGTTCGCCTTGACCCACTCGATGCCGCCGACGATGTCGCGGCTCGCGAGCAGCATCGCCGCGATGACGAGCTCCTTCACGCCGTTCGCGTTCGCGCCCGGCGTGTTGAAGACGACGATGCCCTTCTTCGCGTATTCCGCATGGGGGATGTTGTTGACGCCCGCGCCTGCGCGGGCGACGGCGAGCAGGTTCGCGCCGGGGACGAGCTCGTCCATCTTCGCGCTGCGGACGAACGCGGCGTCCGCCTCCTCGAATTTCTCGGTGCGGGCGTACTTCTCGCCCAGGTTCTTCAGCCCGCATTCCGCAATCGGATTCAGGCATGCGTACTTGTAGTCCATGTTGCTTTTTCTTCCGTAGAGTTTATCGTGGAATTTGCCGTCACGCATGACGACAGTCGCGTATTATAGCACAATTCGGCAGGGTCGGAATGCGTCATCCGAAATCACGGCATCGCGCGGACGGCGAGGACGCGGACGGGGCCGAGGAGGCCGGACGGCTGGAGTGGATCATAGGCTGACGGCCCGGAGTAGAGTGTCGGGCGTATCTTCCAGTGCGGCTCCGCGCGTGTGCGCGGCTTGTTCCAGTAACGCAGGACGGAGCGCGTGACGCGCGCCTCCGGCGGCAGTGCGCAGTCGCCGACGAGCCGGTTGTGCCAGTTGTTCGTGTACTCGATCCGCAACTCATTGCGTCCCGACCGAACCGCGTCCGTGACATCGACTTCCCACGGCGCGCACCATGCGACGCCACAGTCCGTCCCGTTCACGAAAATGCGCGCAAGCCCCGTGGGGACAGACCCCAGCGACAGCCGCACGCGCCCGCGCCCGCCGTCCGTCCAGTCGAACGCCGCCTCATAGACGCCCGTGCCCGCAAAGTGCCACAAGTCCGCGTCCGCCGTCCAATCGACGAGCCGCTCCATCGTCCGCGCCTTCGGCGGCTCGGCCGCGATGCCCGGATGGTAGCGGAACGAGACCCGCCACGGGCCCGTCACGCACGACTCGGCGGGGTCTGTCCCCACGATTTCGGCGGGGTCTGTCCCCAGCGGACACGCCGACTTGTCCGCGAAGACGACGAACGCGCTGCCGCCGCGTGGCAGGTCGAGACGCACCGCCGTCCGCCCGTCCGTCTCCGTGGCGTTCGCCGCGCGTCGCGTGACGGCGACGGGATCCCACACTTCGACCGCGCGACCGCCCGCGACAGCGTTGAGCGAGACTTCACCCTTGCCCTCGCCCGTCACGAAGAAGACGTCCGACGCGCCGATGCGCCGGTGCGCCGTCAGGAACTGCGCGCACTCGTCCTTGCGGAAGCGTCCGTAGGGCCAGTAGTTGTCCGTCGGCGGCAGGAACTCGCCGTCGTCCACCCACTCGCCCACCTGAAGGAGAGCCTGACACCGTCCCAGATACTGGACGAACGGTGCGGCGTCGCGGTTCCACGTCACGTTGCGGTTGATGTGGCTGCCCGCGAAATACTCAAGCCCCGGCACGCCGTACTTCGCGGGCGAGGTCGTGTAGGTGTGCCAGACGATGCGGTTCATGCCGTCGACGAACGCGGCGTCCGCAAGCGGCTTCAGGAACGCGGGATCGACCGTCCAGTGGCGGTGCATGTGCGTGAACGCCTCGACTGCCGCGATCGGCAGCTTCGCCCGGTGTGCCGCCACGACGATGCCGCGTCCGAAGAAGCCGATGTTGCGGTTTGCGCGTCCGGCGTCGGGATGCGTCGCATTCTCGTGCATCGGCCAGAACTCGCCCTGCGGCACGTCGTTCGCCGCGAGGAACTCGAACTGGTCGCACTCGCCGAACGTGCGCGGGTCGCGCGTCTGCCCCCACGGCCCGCCCGACTCCGCCGTCGCGAACATCCCGTGCGCGTGCGCCCAGTCACGCACCGCCGTGTAGAGGTGCTTCACCATCATCCGCCCACGCGCCCGGCGGTAGTCACGCATCACCGCCTCGGCGTCCGTTCCCGTCGGCACAAAGCCCGCGAGAACGGGCAGCTTCGGACGGAGCGCGTAGCCCGCGTCGGCGGCGAAGTCAGCCTCGAACGTCGCGCTCCACGTCGGCATCAGCCCTTCCCAGCTCACGTTGTAGAGCCCGGCAAACGCCTTCTCCTTCCCGACGAGCCCCGGCAGGCGCGCGATGAGCGGCGCGACCACGCGGTCGAGGTGCCGCCCCACGGCCGCACGGTCAAGAACGTCGATGTCCTGCTCGCGCCCCGCCACGGTCGCACGCGCGAAGCGGAGAATCGTCCAGTCCGCGCCGAGGTTCCGTCCCTCGTCGGAAGACGCCAGCTCGCGCACCTCCAGGGCCGTGCGCCTCTTGAACGCCGCCACGTCCTCGCCCTTGCCGACGTTCCCCTCCATCGACATCTGCCCGTCGCCGGCGTTCGCCCAGTCCGTCCGTGCGGCCGGCTCGGCGGTGCGCACCGCAAAGACGGCCACCTCGCGCCCGTGCGGGAACGGCAGCGGCTCGAAGGCATCGCCCGGCAGATAACTGCGGCACTTGAGGAACTTGGGCGCGTCGTCGCCGACATCCACGTCGCCGCGCAGGTGCCCGCCGGACGCCGCGACGTTGAGGATGAGCGACATTCCGTGACGGTCGGCCTCGCGGATCACGTGTGCGACGAGATCCTGCCACTCCGCACTCCCCCAGCGGATCGTCGCAGGCGGGTTGCGCACATGGTTGTCGTCGTCCCAGTAGCCGCGCGAGTCGGTGAGCAAGATACCACCGAAGCCGAGCCGCGCCATGTCCGCCACCTCGGCAGTGACCGTCTCGCGGTCGGTGAGCGTGTTCGACCAGAAGTAGTACGTCCACGGCTTCGCCGAGGCGGGCGGGTTCGCGAATGTCGTCCAGAGGGACGCGAGCAGGGTCAGTCCGTTCATTGGGGCTTCATCCTTTTCAAGTGTGAAAACGAAATGAGTGCATTTTACCAAATCACCGGCCCGCCCCGCAATGCCACATTTTGACAAAGTTGCGCTTTTTGACAAAGCTCCGCTTAATCAGCCGACTTTGCCGCTTCGCCTCAGAATTTTCCGCACTGAATTCTCATTTTATGCATATCCACCCAAAATATCCGATTTTCTTTGTTTTTCGCGTGTCAAACTTGGGGACAGACCCCAAAAATCGGGGGCCTGTCCCCACAAGTCTTTTGGATGGCGTGCACGTCGAGTCTCTCACGACCAGCGGCGAATCCAGCAGAACGGTTCGCGTCGACCGCGTCGGGTCCTTGATGCGTTCGACCAGCAGCTTGACGACCGTCGAGCCGACCGCCTCGCATGGCTGGCGCATCGTCGTCAGCGATCGTAGGGGCTCCGCTCCGGCGGCCGTGCGATGTCGCTGTCCAGCAGCACGAGGGGGAACCCCCGCCTCCGTGATGCGGCGGGCTATCCGGACGTTGATCTCCGCCGCATCCGGCACCAGCTCGACCGGCTGAAGGATGATGCCGTCCACGCCGTCCGACAGGGACCTGTCGACGAGCTGCAGAACCTTCTGGACGCGCGGCGTCCGAGCCGCGAAAGGAACGTGCCCGCGCCGCGACGGCGGACGATCAGCCCGTCCTTCGCCAGCTCGTTGAGAATGCGCACGGCGGTCTGGCGTCCGACGCCGAACTTGCGCATGACCTGAGCCTCGCGCAGGAACGCGCCGTCCGCATACGCGCCGCTGCGAATCGCCTCGCGCAGTTCGACGACAAACCGCAGAGTGCAGAAAACATGCTAAACGTCAACGCATTCTGAACGTCGGCGGAAGCGCCGCAAGGCGTGCCGCGATGACGCGCGCAAGGCGTTCGTGCCCGACGGTCGAAGGATGAAGCGAGTCGCCCTTGCCGCCGCGCGCGAAACAGGCGGCGTAGGCCGGCTCGTTCGGCAGCAGCCCCGCCTCGGCGTAGAGGTCGATGACGGGAGAGCTCCAGAGCGCGGCCGCCTCGCGGACACACCGCACATAGTCGTCAATGAAAAGCCCCCGCACGTTCGCATAGCGTTCGTCCGGCTGGACATTCTTGGGGCCGAACTCGGCGAAGCCGCGATGGAGCGGCGTCATCACGACGACCTGAGCCGAGGGGAACGTCGTCTTGACCGTCCGCAGCGCGACATTGAGGCGCCCACGGAAAGTCGCCGTGTCGAAAGACGGCTCGCGCTTCTTCAGCTCGACCAGCTGCCCGTTCCTGTTCACGACCTCCGTCGAATGCACATACGTCTCACCGAGCGGCACACCCGCGTTGTAGTCGTTCGTGCCTATCAGCAAGAAGACGGCATCCACATCCTCGTCCAGGTCGGCATGGGCCCAGGCGACCTGTTTCGGAATCCCGTCCGACTGCCAGCCGTTCATGCCGTAGACGTGAGCCGTGAAGCCCATGCGCGCGGCGAGAAAGCCCCAGTAGTTCGTCTCGCAGCCGACATGGCTCTTGTCCGTGATCGAATCGCCGAGAAAGACGACTGATTTCCCCATCCAGGAAAGATGATCACCCGCCGTCGGGACTTCTGTCGCCGAGACCGCGCATCCAACCACCCAAGCCACCGCAAAGGCAACTGCCACTTTCTGTTTCATGTCCATATCACACTCCTTCTCTCACGGTTCACACGGCAAACCAGTTGTAGCCCCGGTTGCCGCAGACCTCGACGACGCACGTCTCGACGGGATGTTTCCAACCGAGTCGGCGCGGCAGCGAGTCGCGGTAGCGGGAAACCGACTCCGATTCGTGTGGCTCTCGCTACCGCTCCGCAGAATGCCCCTGCCAAAGGCAACCTCATTCACACTTCACGACCCAAAAAAGATTGTATTGTGGCTGGCTTCTGCGAAGCCAGACGTAGACCGCGAAGCGGTAGCGAAAGCATCAATCATTCGTAGTCGACGACGCTCGCCCAGTGGAGGAGGAGCTCGTGGTTCTTCGGCGTCTGCTCGCGGCTCGCCTCGGCCGCCGCGACGATCGGCAGCCACTTCTGGACCTCGTGAAGCGGCACCTTCAGAGCCTCGCACGCGAGATCCATGTACTTCTCGGCCGCCGCCACGTGGCCGGAGAGCCAGAAGAGGAGGTACGACCGCGCGACATCCGCGCACGGATCGCCAAGGCGCACATGGCTCCAGTCGATGACGCGCCAGTCGCCCTTCGGGGTGATGATCACGTTCGACGGGTTGAAGTCGCCGTGGCAGAGCGACGTCCCGCGCGGGAAGCTCTGGAGCTTCATGTGCAGGTCGTAGCGCGTCACCTTGTCGACCGGCGAGGCCGAAATCTGCTTGTCGAGCTTGTCCGCGAGGTTGCCCATGCGGTCGGACGTCTTCGCGAAGATCTGGCACTGGATCGCGACGAACTCGCGGAGGTACTTCGCGAGGTTCTTCTTGTCCTTCGCCATCACGTCGGCGAGCGTCTCGCCCTCGACGTACTCGCGGCGGATGCACCAGTGGTCGCGGAGCTTCAGCACTTCCAGCACCTTCGCGACAGGCAGCCCCGTCTCGGCGGCGCGCGCCTCGTTCATCGCCTCGTTGAGGATGAGCGAGACCTTGTAGCTCGGCCCGAAGATCTTGAGAACCGTGTCCTTGTCGCGGCAGATCACCTTGTCGGTGCGCTCCTGGAGGACCGTGTCCTTCTTCGCCGGACGGCCGCCCTTCTTCGGGGCGGACGCCTTCTCGGCGGTCTTCTTCGCGGCAACAACCTTCTTTTCAGCAACTTTCTTCATCTGTGAACTCCTTGGTCTTGTGAGACCTTCAGTTTGTCTGACGTGGATTATAGCAGATTGTCACGAATGTGGCAACCCAGACGGGGATTCGCGCACATCCGTGACAATTCGTGGTTCAGCGTTTCCGCATCAGACGATATCGTGCTTGCCGTAGTAGGCGTTGAGATACATCTGCTTGATCTCCTTCATCAGCGGGTAGCGCGGGTTCGCGCCCGTGCACTGGTCGTCGAAGGCCTGCTCGGTCATCGCGTCGAGGCGGTCGAGGAAGTCCTTCTCGTCCGGCACGTAGTCGCGGATCGTCGGCTTGATGCCGATGCGCGTCTGAAGCGCGCGAATCGCCTTGAGGAGGTTCATGAACTGCTCGCCCTTCGTCTTGCCCTCGATGCCAAGAGCCGTCGCAATCTCGAGGTAGCGCTCGAGCGTGTGCGGATGGTCGTACTGCGGGAAGGTGCCCATCTTGCGCGGCACGGGGTCGGCGTTGAAGCGCAGCACCTCCTCCATCATCAGCGCGTTGGCGATGCCGTGCGGGATGTGGTGGAACGCGCCGAGTTTGTGCGCCATCGAGTGCATGACGCCGAGGAAGGCGTTCGCGAAGGCCATGCCGGCCATCGTCGCGGCGTTCGCCATCTTCTCGCGGGCCTTCGGGTTCGCCGTCTTCGCGACCGCCGCGTCGTAGCACTGCGGCAGGTACTCGAAGATGTCCTTCAGGGCCTGGATCGCGAGGCCGTCGGTGTAGCTCGTCGCCATCATCGAGGCGTAGGCCTCAAGGGCGTGCGAGACGGCGTCGATGCCCGACGCGCTCGTCAGTCCCGGAGGCGCCATCATCTGCACGTCGGCGTCGACGATCGCCATCTTCGGCATGAGCTCGTAGTCCGCGAGCGGATACTTCACGCCCGTCTTCTCGTCGGTGATGACCGCGAACGGCGTCACTTCCGAGCCGGTGCCGGCCGAGGTCGGGATCGCGATGAAGTAGGCCTTCTCGCCCATCTTCGGGAACGTGTAGACGCGCTTGCGGATGTCCATGAAGCGCATGGCCATGTCCATGAAGTCGCATTCCGGGTGCTCGTAGAGGACCCACATGATCTTCGCGGCGTCCATCGCCGAGCCGCCGCCGATCGCGATGATCACGTCCGGCTTGAAGCTCGCCATGAGCTTCGCGCCCTCCTTGGCGCAGGCGAGCGTCGGGTCCGGCGCGACGTTCGAGAACGTCGTGAACATGATGTTCTGCTTCTCGAGGGACTTCTCGATCGGCTTCGTGTAGCCGTTGGCGTAGAGGAAGTTGTCCGTCACGATGAACGCCTTCTTCTTGCCCATCACCTCGCCGAGCTCGCGGAGCGCCACCGCGAGGCACCCCTTCTTCTGGTACACCTTCTCAGGCGCGCGGAACCACAGCATGTTTTCCCTGCGAATGGCCATAGTCTTGATGTTGATGAGATGCTTGACGCCGACGTTCTCCGAGACGGAGTTCCCGCCCCAGCTGCCGCAGCCGAGCGTGAGGGACGGCGTGAGCGCGAAGTTGTAGATGTCGCCGATGCCGCCGAGGGACGACGGCGAGTTGACGATGAGGCGGCACGCCTTCATGCGGTCCGCGAACTTCGCGAGCTTCGCCTTCTCGTTGAGGTCGTCGATCCAGAGGACGGACGTGTGGCCGAGGCCGCCGTTGTTGACGAGCAGCGCCTCCGCGATGTTCAGCGCGTCGTCGAAGCCCTTCGACTTGTACATGCCGAGGATGGTCGTCAGCTTCTCGTGGCCGAACGCCTCGCTCGTCTCCGTCGAGGTCGCCTCGCCGATCAGCACCTTCGTGTCCTCCGGCACCTCGAAGCCCGCCATCTTCGCGATGGTGACGGGGCGCTGGCCGACGATCTTCGCGTTCAGCGCGCCGTTGATGAGCATCGTCTTGCGGATGAGGTCCTTCTCCTTGTCGTTCAGGAAGTAGCAGCCGCGCTTCGTGAACTCGTCCTTCACGAGGTCGTAGACCTCCTGGTCGGCGATGACCGTCTGCTCGGTCGCGCAGATCATGCCGTTGTCGAAGGTCTTCGAGTGGATGATGGAGTTCACGGCGTTGATGAGGTCAGCCGACGGGTCGATGATCGCCGCCGCGTTGCCCGCGCCGACGCCGACGGCCGGCGTGCCGGAGCTGTAGGCCGCCTTGACCATGCCGGGGCCGCCCGTCGCGAGGATGATGTCGGCCTCCTTCATGAGGAGGTTCGTCTTCGGCAGCGAGGGCTGCGCGATCCAGGCGATGATCTCCTCCGGCGCACCCGCCGCGACGGCCGCCTCGAGGACGATCTTCGCCGCCGCGATCGTGCAGTTCTTCGCGCGCGGATGCGGGCTGATGATGATGCCGTTGCGGGTCTTCAGCGCGATGAGCGTCTTGAAGATCGCCGTGGAGGTCGGGTTCGTGGTCGGGATCACCGCGCCGATGACGCCGATCGGCTCGGCCCACTTCTCGATGCCCATCGCCTCGTCGCGCTCGACGACGCCGCAGGTCTTCGTGTGCTTGTAGGCGTTGTAGATGTATTCGGCCGCGTAGTGGTTCTTGATGACCTTGTCCTCGACGATGCCCATGCCCGTCTCCTCGACCGCCATCTTGGCGAGCGGGATGCGCGCGCGGTTCGCCGCCAGCGCCGCCGCCTTGAAGATCGCGTCAACCTGCTCCTGGGTGTACGTCGAGAACTTGGCCTGCGCCGCCTTGACGCGCGCAAGCATCGCCTCGAATTCAGCCACTCCGTCATCCGGCGCCGCCGCCGGGTTCACTGCTGCATTGTCTGCCATAGTTGTCTTTTGTCCTTTGGTCTTGCGTCCGCCGAATGCCTTCCCCGGCGGAACGGGCGCGTAGTATATCATCTTTTCATATCGTTCATCAAGTAGCGATATTGAATTATCTGTAACGCTGCGTGACCGGCGTGACCTCGCTAGCGACAGGCAGCTTCGTTATCCGATCCACGGGCTGACGATCGCGCGCCCTTTTGCGCCGAAGCATCCGCAGGGCCGCACGTGAAAGCGAATGCGCTCCGCCCGCGCCGACAGCTCCTCGCGCGCGAACACGCACGCGACCGGGCGCGTGTCCAGGTGTTCCGGGAAATGTCCGTAGTAGGAGAAGACGCGCTTCTGCTTCACGATGCGCCGCACGTCGGCCTCGGCCACTTCCGCCGTCACCTCGTAGTCGAACGCGCGCGGATGCGCCGCCGACGAACGGACGGACGGGAAGAACACGTCGTAGGCGTCCCGGTGCTCGACGCCCGCACGGTCTTTGGCCGTTCGCCGCTTGACCGAGACCTGTGCGTCCGCCTCGAACTGGGGCGCAATCTCGCGGCGGGCGCGCACCGCCGGGTCATACGGCTTCTCGCCTCGGCCGAACGGCAAGGGAACCTCCCACGGCGCGGCGACTTCGCAGTCGTTGACGAAATCGCGCCGAAAGAGGACGAGACGGTCGTCGTAGACGTCCATCAGCAGCCCCTGCTTGCCGCCGCCCGTGTTGACCATGCCCATCATCTTCGACGGACTGTCGTCGCCGCCACGGCTGTTTTCGCGTCCCGCGCGGATGCTGACGTAGCGGAGCGACGGCACCTCGACCGCCGTGAACGCACCCTGCCAGATCGACAGCTCGTCCTGCGCCTCGATGTGTCCGTGCCCGCAGAACGCGACGACGTTCGGATATCGGTCTAGCGCAGCACGCGATTCGCCGTCCTCCTGTCCCCACGCCGAGGGGCCGCCGACCGTCTCCTTGATCACGCGATGCTGGCTGAAGAAGAAGGGACGCCCGTCCTTTGGCGCGTGTTTCGCCAGCGCCTCGGCGACGCCGGGAATCGTCTGGCCGAACGCCGACGCCTTCGTATGCGTCGGATGATGCGCGAGAATGAAGGTGTAGCCCTTCACCGTCTTGACCTGGATCGGACACCACTTCTCCCGAAACGCCGCCTCCCACGCCGCCGCCGGATCGGTGAGCGGAATGACCCTTTCGGGATGATTCCGCGCCGCGACCCGCGTGTGCATGTAGCCGCCCATGTCGTGGTCGCCGTAGTGGAACAGCTGGGCAATCGGCTCGCCGTCAGACCTCCGTCCGTTGGGGAACACCCTGAACCACGTGTCGCCGACGGCCTTCAGCTCGTCCGTAAGGCCGTAGTCGGCGATGTCGCCGCACAGCAGCACGCCGTCGCACCGCATCTCGTCGAAATGCCGAAGCGCATGCTCCACGATGTCGCACGACCCCGCATCCGTCGTGACGTGAACGTCGCTCAGCACGCCGAAGCGCGCCCAGCGCGGCGAAGGCCGGGCGGCGGCACGCGCGCCCTGAGCGGCAAAGAGCCCCGTCCATGCGGCGGCCCGGCCAATGAATTCTCGACGCTTCATCTTTCGTTTTCCTTTCTCGGATTGAGGGCGGCGCGGCGGAAAGCCTCCGTCACGGCCCGATAAGGTTCGTCCCTGTCGTTGACAAGACCGTAGTTGCAGTCTTCAGGCGAAGCGCGCGTCACGCCTTCCGGCGGGTCGTCCGTCCACATGAACCAAGAGCCACCCAGCAGCTCCGAACGGCTCCGCATGAAGCCGAGAAACTTCGCGACCGCCGCCGCCCGTTCAGCCTGCGTCGCCAAGCGCTGTCCACAGCCCGTCGTGCACGGGAGGCCCGCGTCCTTCCCGACGAAACTCCATTCCGTCACGAACAGCGGACGCCCTGCAACGGCGGCAAGGCGCGCGAAGACCGCGTCGGCATCGACCGTGCGAAACATGCCCGCCGGCGCGCCCAGTTTCCGTTCGTGCCATCGAACGGTCAGCTCGTCTCTCGCCGCGTCATACGACGGATAGCAGTTGAACGAGACGACGTCGCACCACCGCCCCGCCGCGCGCCACACCTCTTCCGGCGCACCCTGAACGCCCGCGAAGCGGCAGCCCAGCACAAGATGGTCAGGGTCGTATTTTCGGATTGCGCCGACCGCCGTGCGGAAATACGTCTCGGCAAAGAGGCGCGTGTACGCACGGCGAATCGGGTCGCGCGCAGCCTCGGACAGGGACAGGTAACTCGCGGCCGTCGCCTGCCCGTGCCGTTCGAGAACGCGCATCCCGGCAACGTAGGCACCGTGTTCGGACGGCAGGTTCTTCAGAACCCAGTCGAGCAGTCCGCACCGATGCCAGTCGCCCTCGCCCCACCAGTTGAGTTCGTTGTCGAGGTAGTAGCCAATGAAATTCGGCTTGCCGCGATGCTTCGCCGCCGCCGTGCGGGCCACCGCGTCGCAGACGGCGGCGAACTGCGGATGAAAGACGTTCGGCAGCTGTTCGCAGCAGCGGCCGCGCCACGGGCGGACGTAGTGTGCGGGATCTTCGGACGCCGCCAGGCGCGCCCCAAACGCCAGCATCTCCGTGTAGGCGAAGCCGCGCCGCTTGAGGCCGTCGTCGCAGCTCGTGCCCAGCGCGTTGAAGCCCCAGTCCCGGAGATGCGCCGCCGTACGGTTCAGCCAGTCATCGGACGAGACGCCCGCCGCCTTGAGGTTCTCGGCATACGGATGGGCGCCCCCGCGCGCCTCACAGACCGGGCCGCGTCCGTTCGCCTTCTCGATCGCCAGGATCTTCCACGGACGATCCGCCGCGTCGAAGAGCGTCCAGCCCTTCGCCGCGCGTTCGAGACGCGGAAACCCAAAGCGCGACTTCGCGGCGCGAAACGCCGCCGTCACGGCCTCATGCGGCGCGTTCTCCAGCGAGACGAGCCCCCAGTTGAGCGTTTCGGGCGTTCCGCCGTCCGCCGCCGCGAATCGCTCGTCGCACCACATATAGAACACCTGCCCGACCACATAGGGCAGCGCATCGACCTTCTCCAGAAACAGCGAGACGGCGGCCGCCCGATCCGGCTGCGTCGCCAGCTGTTGGCCGTTCGACTCGGCACGCGGACGCCCGACGTCGCCGCCGCGAAAGCTCCACTCCGAAATGAAGAGCGGCTTCTTCGCGACCGCAAACCGCCGTGCCAGCATCACGTCGAGTGGCACAGGCGTCCATTCCGCCGTTGCCGCAAAGCCAGACGGCAGAATGGACGCCGCGACACCGAGAACGAGTTCGCGGCGCGTCAGGTCAGCCGTCGGGTAGCAGTTGAGGGACACGACATCGCAGTGCCGTCCACAGGCCGCCCATACCTCGTCAGGCGCACCCGCGACGCCGGCGAAGCGACAGCCGAGAATCAGGTGGTCGGGATCGTACTTGCGAATCGCCGCGACAATCGTGGAAAAGTATTTCTCCGCCACCTGCCGCGTGTAGAGGCGGCGGGCGGTCGCGCGGTCGGGCACACGCGCGGACGGCACCTTCGCGAGCAGACGTTCCGCCGCCGTGCGCGCGGGATGCCCGGACGGAAGCTTCTCCAGCGCAGCATCCATCAGCCCGCACGACCACCAGTCGCCACAGCCCCACCAATTGAGTTCGTTGTCAAGGTAGTAGCCAAGAAAGTTCGTCTCGCCGCGCCGCTTCTCGCAGCACGCTTTCGCCGCACGGTCACAGACGGCGGGAAAGTCGGGATGAAACACGTTCGGCACCGGGTCGCAGGGCGAGGCCGGATCGACCGCGATGAGGTAGTCGGGGCCGCAGTCGCGCATCCACGACGACAGCGCGATCATCTCCGTCGCCGCAAAGCGTCCGTCGGCGTTGACCTGCGGATCGCACGCCGTGCCCAGCAGGTTGAAGCCCCAGGCGGACAGGCGTTCGGCCGTCTGCGCGCACCAGTCGGCACGCGACAGGCCCGCCTTCTCCAGCGTGGCGGCGTAGGGACGCCCCAGCGAACCGCAGTCCGGGCCATAGCCATTGGCTTTCTCGATGCCCTTGGCGCGCCACAGGCGTCCGTCTCCGGCGCGAATCGACCAGCCGCGCGGCGTCTCGACGACGGTGTGGAACGCCGCCGTAGCCGTCAGGAAGACTGTCGCAAGCATGTTCATCAGCGGATCAGGAAAAGGCTTCCCGGCGCGGGATCCCAGTTCTCGTAGCAGCCGAGGTCAACCGTGCCGTTGAGGCGCGGCTTGCCGGCCAAGTCCGTGTCGTCCTCCGTCCAGTCGCCGTTGTCGCCGACATTGACGAAGGGGCTCTTGCGGTAGAGCGCGTACGGATCGCCGTGAATCTCATTGGGCTTGGCGACGATCTTGAGCCGAGGGTCGTGATAGGCCTGGTTCGTCGAATGCTCGCCCGCCACCTCAACAGAACCGAACGAGCCTCCGGCACTGAAAAGGCAGTAGTCCATCTTCAGCTGCGCGAGATCGTCCGCCGACGACACCCAAAAGTCGTTTCGGTTCCACGCCTGCCCGCCGACCCTGTTCATCCAGAAGAGCGAGTTGCGGAACGTCACCGTGCCGGCCTTCGCCGTGTTGACGTACATCGTGTTCAGGGAGCCGTTGGAGACGACCGTGCAGTTGAGATAGGTCGCATCCAGTCCGTCCGTGTGCGCGAAAAGCGCCCCCGTCCCCCACTGCACCGTTTCGGTGACGAGACAGTTCTCCATCGTGTGCACGTTCTCAAAGCCATACGCCCAGTGAAGCGAAAGCCCCTTGAACACGCACCGCCTGAAGCCGCAGCTGCGGATGGCGGTGACGTTGGCGTCTGTCGAGCCGGTAACCGTCACCCCCTCGCCCGTGAAGGTCGAATCCTCGACATCCGGGCAGCCGTCCAGAAGCCTGCCGTTGCCGCTGACGAATGTGCAGCCGGACACCTTGGCCGTCACGTTCGAGACCTGGAGATTCCCGACAAACGTGCAATCCCGCACCGACGTCGTGCAGGCGTTCGGCCCGCCAATGCCCGCCGCATACGCTGGATCGGCGTTTTTACTGAATGTGCAGCGCGTGATTTCGGACGGCGTGTTCGCACCATGCAGATAAACGCACGTCGTCGTGTTGTTCGAGAACGCGCAATCCACAAGCGCACCCGTGTGATACCACAAAAGCCCCGTCGAACCGGCGTTGCCGTTCGCCTTGAACACGCAATTGGACGCCCCGACCGAACAGCCGCGCAACGCACCGCGCTTATTCCCCTCAAAGAGAGAGCCTGTGACGCTTTTCGCATCGCAGACCGCACATCCGCTGTTGCTCGCCACGGCGTTGCTGTTTCGGAATGTGCAGTTAGACAGCCGAAGCCCGCCGTACACGCACGCGCCCTGCCCGGCATAGCAGGAGTCGAACGTGCAGTCCTCGGCAACGCCACCGTTCTTCAGGAACAGTCCGCCGCCGCGTCGAAACACCCACTTGTCCGTATTCTGCTGGACGCCGTTCCGATAGACGATGGCGTTATGGTTCGCCAGGCCCTTGACGAACGTCAGGTGCCGCACCGTGGCGTTCGCGCCCTCCAGTCGCAGAATCGCGTGCTGGCCATCGGCGCTCGCGGCATTCGCGCCGAGCCCGCTCAGCACAATGTCTTCGCGCACGGCAGCGGGATCGCCCTGCACCGTCAGGCTGTCGGCGCGGGAATAGAGACACGTGCCGGCCGTCGGATGGAGCGTTCCGTCTTCGTCGGTCTCGTAGCGGAACGTCATCTCTTCCGTCGCGAGGTTGTAGGTGCCGGCATGAATGGTGATCGTATCGTTCGCCTGCGCACAGAGAAAGGCGTTCGTCAGCTGCTGATTGCCAGTCATGCCATCCCGGACATCAGAGTAGACATGCCACTCCGCCGCACCGACAGAACCGACCAGACACGCCGACAGCAAAATCAGCGGAATGACCTGGGGGGGGGGGGGGGGGTAAAATTACAAGCCG